>NZ_JBVHVE010000019.1:0-161545 GCF_055564995.1 Streptomyces sp. NPDC028907 | reverse complement strand
AGCCGGACCAGTTCGAGGAGTTCCTCGGCCCGCTCGCGCCGCCCGGCCTTGGGTACGCCCCTGAGCTTGAGGGCGAGTTCGATGTTCTTGCCCGCCGTCAGCCACGGGAACAGGGCGTGCTCCTGGAACATCAGCGCCGGCCGGCCGTCGGTCGTGATGCTGCCCGCGCTGGGCCTGTCCAGCCCGGCGACCAGGTTCAGCAGCGTCGACTTGCCGCAGCCGGAGGCCCCGAGGAGGGTGACGAACTCACCGGGCGCGACATCGAGCGTGATGTCGTCCAGGACGAGCTGCTGCCCGGCGGGGCCGGCGAAGGACTTCGAGACATGCTCCATCCGGGCGGCATACGTCGCCGTCGTGGCGTCCTTGGCGACCTCTGCGGTCGTGGCCGTCGGAGTGGCCATGGTCGTCACCTCCTGGGGAACGTCGGGTGCGGGGTGGGTGTCGGTGTCGGCGGGGGGCGCTACTTGACGCCGAGACCGGCGTCGTCGACCTCGTCCCTGCCCTCGGCCTTGAGGACCTTGTTGAGCGGCGCGAGGTCGTAGATGCCCTTGAGGTCGGGCTTCTCCAGCAGGCCGGCCTGGACCGCGTGATCCGCCTCGGTGTCGAGGGTCGCGGCCAGCGGGTCGTCCAGGAAGGTGATCGACTTCCAGGCCGGGTCGATGACCTCGGCGGGCAGCGCCTTGCCGGAGAGCTGCTCCAGGGCCTTGTTGGCGGATGCCTCGGCCTTGTCCGGGTTGGCGTTGATCCACGCGTTGGTCTTCACCGAACCGCGCAGCACGGCCTCGACTACGTCCGGGTGTTCCTTGAGGAAGTCCTGCCGCACGATGATGTTCGTGATCACGAACTTCTTGTCGGGCCACAGGTCGGACTCGTCCAGGAGCACCTTGGCGCCCTCGGCGACCAGCTTGGACGCGGTCGGTTCGGGCACCCACGCGCCGTCGATCGAGCCGGACTTGTAGGCATCCGGGGTGATCTTGTTGTCGGTGCGGATGACCGAGACGTCGCCCTTGCCGCTCTGCGCGTCGACCTTCCAGCCCTGCTCGGAGATCCAGTTGAGCAGCGCCACGTCCTGGGTGTTGCCGAGCTGTGGCGTGGCGATCCTCTTGCCCTTGACGTCCTTCAAGGACTTGATCTTGTCGGGGTTGACGACGAGCTTCACGCCGCCTGAGGCCGAACCCGAGATGATGCGCAGATTGCTGCCGTCCGCCTTGGTGTAGCCGTTGATGGCGGGGGAGGGGCCGATCCAGCCGATGTCGATGGACTTGGAGTTCAGCGCCTCGATCTCCGACGGCCCCGCGTTGAACGTCGAGGGCTTGATCGTGGTGCCGCCGAGCTCCTTCTGGAACAGGCCCTCCTGGACACCCACCAGTGCGGTGGCGTGCGTGAGGTTGGGGAAGTAGCCGATCCTCACCTCGTCGGCGGAGAGCTTCTTGGCGTCCGCCGCGACCTCGGCCTGCTTGCCGTCGTCGGTGGACTCGGTGCCGTAGCCGCAGGCGGTCAGCAGCAGGGGAAGCGCCGCTGTCACGGCGAGGGCGCGCAGGGCGGACAGAGGTCTTGCGGCAGACACGGAGGTGTCCTCTCAGGGATGAGTGATCAGGAAGGAATGCGGCGGTCGGGGCCGTATCGGGAGAGCGCAGCGGTACGGCGCGGAGCGCGGCGGTGCGGAGGGTGCGGTCCGGGCGGGTCAGACGGGTCGACAGATGGCGCTGGACGTACGCCCGAAGTCGATGTGACGGCGCGAGGTCAGCAGGAAGGGTGATGGGTATGTGCGCCGGTGCGTTCGCATGGCAGCCCCACCCCTCCATGGATTCCTAGTTTTCCTACCTGGTTGATAGGGATCGTGGCAGAAGGCTGCCTCCGCCCCAAGAGGTTGTTCACATACTGGACTCGGCCATCCCTCTGAATCGGCCGGTCGGGGGCGGGAATCGGCCAGGCCCCGCGCATTTCCTAGATTTCCTATCGAATTACTAGGGAAGTGTTGACCCCTGTCGGTGGAGCGAGTGAGGATGACGCCATGACGATCGCTCCCTCGGCCCCGGCCGCTCCGTTCGGCGACCCCGAGCGGGCCGCGGCCGTGTCGTCGGCGGACGCGACCTCATGGGAGGCGGGGCCGGACGACTGGCGGCACATCGCGCGTGAACTGGCCGACGACCTGGCCACGGACGCGGTCGAGCGCGAAGGGGCCGGCAAGCCGCCGCTCGACGAGGTCGCCCGACTGCGTGAAGCGAGACTGCTGACCCTGCTCGTACCGGCCGAACACGGCGGCGGGGGCGCGGACTGGCGCACGGCCTACGCCGTCGTACGGACCGTCGCGGCCGCCGACGGGGCCGTCGGCCATCTGCTGGGCGGGCACTACTTCCTGTCCTACTGCGCCCGGTTCTTCGCCGGACCAGGCCGCGCCGCACGCGTCGAACGGGCCTTCGCGGCGGGGCAGTGGTACTGGGGCGGCGGCATCGCCTCGTGGGAACCGCCGCTCACGCTGACCCCCACGGCGGGCGGCTATCTGCTGGACGGCCATCAGCGCTACGGCTCCGGAGTCGGCGTCGCCGACCGCCTCCTGGTCCGCGCCGCCGTGCCCGGCACCGGCGAGCCCCTCGCCGTCCTTGTCGACCCCGCCCACCCGGGCCTGGTCAACGGCGGCGGCGGTGACACCTTCGGGCGGCGACTGGCGGCCGCCGGCGGCGTGGGCTTCGACGCCGTGCCGGTCACGCACGACGACGTGCTCGGCTCCCTCTCCGCCGACGACGGCGCCCTGTCGCCCTTCGCCGGCCTCGCCGCGCCGACCGCACGAATCGTCTCCGCCCAGTTCTGTCTCGGCGTCGCCGAGGGCCTGCTCGGCGAAGTCCGCGAGCACGGACGGACGGTGAAGGTGAAGCCGTCGTGGGAGTCGTTCTCCCCGCAGCCGTCGCAGGGGCACGCGCCGCAGGATCCGTACGCGCTGGCCTCGTACGGCGAACTCGCCGTCACCGCACATGCCGCGTCCGCCCTCGCCGACCAGGCTGTGGCGGCCCTGACCCGGGGCCTCGCGCGGGGCGAGGACCTCGACGACGAGGAGTGCGCGCGGATCGCCGTCCTCGCCAGTGCGGCCGAGGCCGCCGCCGCCCGGGCCGCGCAGGACATCACCACCCGCGCCCTGGACGCCCTCGGCGAATCCGCCGCCTTTGCCCGGCACGGCCTGGACCGCTTCTGGCGCGACACCCGCACCCACACCTTGCGCGAACCGGTCGCCCACCGGCTGCGCGAGGTCGGCGACTACTTCCTCAACGGCGCGCACCCTCCGTTCAGCCTCCCCGCCTGAGTGGGGACCGGCCGGTCGGGACCGACGCGGCGGTGATGGATAATCTCAGCATGCGGATCTCGGCGAGGGCGGACTATGCGGTGCGGGCGGCGTTGGAACTCGCCGCGGCAGGGGAGGACACCTCAGTCAAGGCCGAAGCGATCGCAGAGGCACAGGGCATCCCGCACAAGTTCCTGGAGGGCATCCTCGGCGACCTGCGGCGCGGCGGCCTCGTGGTCAGCCAGCGCGGCGGCAAGGGCGGCTACCGGCTCGCCCGCCCGGCCGACTCGATCCCCATCGCGGACGTGATCCGGGTGGCGGACGGCCCCCTCGTCTCGGTGCGCGGCGTACGCCCGCCCGACCTCTCCTACATCGGCCCCGCGCAATCCCTGCTGCCGTTGTGGATCGCCGTACGCGCCAACGTCCGCAAGATCCTCGGCGAGGTCACCCTGGCGCACGTGGCCGCGGCCAAGCTGCCCGCCGAGGTGCTGAGCCTCGCGGACGACCCCGAGGCGTGGACGAATCCCTGACCGGCGTCTTGCCCCGGCCAGGAGGCGGTCGGTGCCGCGGTGCCGGAAAACCTCAGCCGGACGGCTTCTCCCAGACCGACACGTGCCCCCGGCTCTCGCCGGTGAACGGCTCACGCGTCCAGTTCTCCCACCGGTCGCGCAGCCGTAGGCCGGCCAGCCGGGCCATCAGGTCCAGCTCGGCCGGCCACACGTACCGGAACGGGATCGAGGAGTGCTTGGCGCGCCCGTCGACGATGGTGACGTAGTTGGAGCTCATCGCCTGGGTCGCGGGGTCGTAGGTGTCGAACGCCCAGCGTGTGTCGCTGATGTGGAACGGTACGGCGCTCTGTCCGGGCGGCAGCCGACGCAGTTCGGGCACCCCCACCTCGACCACGAAGCAGCCGCCGGGCCGCAGATGGGCGGCGGCGTTGCGGAAGCAGTCGACCTGGGCGTCCTGGGTCGTCAGGTTGTTGATCGTGTTGAACACCAGGTAGGCCAGCGCGAACTCGCCCGTCACCCGTGTCGTCGCGAAGTCCCCGATCGTGACCCCGACGGCATCGCCGCCGGGCTTCTCGCGCAGTCGTTTCACCATCGCCCGGGACAGGTCGATGCCCTGCACCGGCACGCCCCGGCCGGCCAGCGGCAGCGCGATCCGGCCGGTACCGACCCCGAATTCGAGCGCCGCGCCGTCGCCGGCGAGGTCGGCCAGCAGGTCGACCGCCGGGTCCACGGCGTCGGGGTGTGACATGTCCGCCGTGTCGCCGTCGTAGCCGGCCGCGATGCTCTCGCCGAAATAGCCGTCGTCATCCGTGTAGCCGTCGTCATCGATCACGCCGGGACAGTACTGCCGACCACCGTGCCCGGGCACCCGAATTTCCGCGCGGGGCGACTACCGTCGGCTCCAGCGGGGGCAAGGCGAAGTAGGACCCCCGTGACACCTTCCACCACACCTTGCCGGTCAGGCGAGCTTCACCTCCACCGGCAGCTTCTTGATGCCGTTGACGAAGTTGGACCGCACGCGCGGTACGTCCCCGGCCAGCCGGATATGGGCCAGGCGCGGGATCAGCTCCTCGAACATGATGCGGATCTCGGTGCGGGCGAGCAGGTTGCCCAGGCACAGGTGCGGGCTGCCCTTGCCGAAGGTGACATGGTCGTTGTCGGTGCGGGCGACGTCGAAGTCGTACGGGTTGCCGAAGACGTCCTCGTCACGGTTGCCGGAGGCGAACCACATGACGACCTTGTCGCCCTCCTTGACCTGCTTGCCGCCGAGTTCGACGTCCCGGGTGGCGGTGCGGCGGAAGTGGTAGACGGGGGAGGCCCAGCGCAGGAACTCCTCGACCGCCGCCGGGATGAGGGAGGGGTCCTCCTGGAGACGGGCCAGCTGCTCGGGGTGCTGGAGGAGGGCCAGCATGGAGTGGGAGATGGTGTGCCGGGTGGTCTCGTTGCCGGCCACCACCAGCAGCAGGAAGTAGTTGTCGAAGTCCTGCGCGGAGAGCGGGACACCATCGCGCGGAACCGTGTTGACCAGCTTCGACACCAGGTCCGTGCCGTCACCGCCGCGCCGCTGCCGGGCCAGCTCCCGGCCGTACTCGAAGACCTCGACGGAGGCGGGGGAACGGAACGGCAGATCGCGGTACTTCTCGCTCTCCGCGCTGTGCAGCAGCACGTCCGCGTAGTCGGGGTCGGTGTTGCCGATGATGCGGTTGCCCCAGTCGATGAGCCGCTGGTTGTCCTCCGGCGGCACATCGAGCAGCCGGGCCAGGACGTTGATCGGGAAGTCCGCGGAGACGTCGGCGACGAAGTCGAAGGTGCCCTTGGCGAGGGCCGCGTCCAGCGTGGTGGCGGTCAGGCCGCGCAGGAAGTCGGCGTAGCTGTTGATGACGCTCGCGCCGAACTGCCGCTGGATGACGCTGCGCAGCGCGCGGTGGCGGACGCCGTCCATCTCCAGGATGGAGGCGCGTTTCTTGATCTGGTCCTCGTCGACCTCCTCCAGGTTCACGAACTTCGTGGAGGTGAAGGTCTCCGGGTCGCGGTCGACACGGGCGATGTCCGCGTGCCGGGTCACCGCCCAGAAGCCGGAGTTGGGCGCGTCCTCGGGTTGCCAGTGCACGGGGTCCTCGTGGCGCAGGGTGTGGAACATGCGCCAGGGGGTGACACCGTCGGTGAAGTTGTCGAGGTCGGCGAGGTTCACGTCGGCGAGCGGCATCGGCTCGTGGGCGGCGGTCATCGATGGCTCCAGGGGGTCACAGGTGGTAGGCGTACTCGGTGAACTCCCAGTCGGTGACATGCCGTTGGAAGCGTTCGACCTCGTTGCGCTTGTAGGTCAGGAAGGATGAGGTGAAGCCCTTGCCGAGCAGTTCGGTCAGGGCGGTGTCCGCCTCCAGGGCGTCCAGCGCGGCGGACAGGGTCGTGGGCAGCAGGCCCGACCTGGCGGTGTCGTAGCCGTAGCCCTCCAGCGGGGCGGGCGGCTCCTCGCCGGCCCGGATCCCGAGCAGTGCCGCGGCGATCGTGCCGGCGACGAGGAGGTAGGGGTTGGCGCTGGCGTCCCCGAGGCGGAGTTCGACGCGGGCACCCGAGCCGCGCTCCGGCGGGACGCGGACCATGGCGCTGCGGTTGTCCAGCCCCCAGTCGATCAGCCAGGGCGCGAGGGTGTCGGGGCCGAAGCGTTTGTACGAGTTGACGGTCGGGTTGGCCAGCGCGGCGAGCGCGGGCGCGTGGGCGAGGATGCCGGCGACGGCGTGCCGGGCGGTGGCCGAGAGACCGTACGCGCCCCCGGGGTCGTCGAAGGCGTTACGGTCACCCCCTTCGCCGGAGCTCTCGCAGGACAGGTGGAGATGGAAACCGGAGCCGCCCGCGTCCCCGAACGGCTTGGCCATGAAGGTGGCGGTCCTGCCCTCCTTGCGGGCCAGCTCCTTCACCGCGGCCTTGAAGCGGAAGGAGCGGTCGGCCGCGTCCAGGGCGTCGGAATGGGTCAGGTTGATCTCGTACTGGCCGCCGTCGAACTCGTGGTTGCCGGTGATCACGCCGATGTCCAGATCGCGCAGCTGCCGCAGGGTGCGCAGCAGGTGGTTGTCGGGGTCGGCGCGCAGCCCGGCCGTGTAGACGGCGCCGGTGACCTCCGGGGCGCGGCGCCAGCCGGTGGGGGTGCCGGGAGCGGGGTCCAGCAGGAAGTACTCCAGCTCCGGTCCCACGACCGGAGCGAGGCCCTGCTCGGCGCAGCGGGCCAGCACCGCGCGCAGCAGGTCGCGCGGTGACTCCGGGGCGGGGGCGCCGGTCGCCGGGTCGGTGACCTCGCCGAGACAGGAGGCGACGCCGGGCTCCCAGGGCAGCACGGCCAGGGTGGACAGGTCGGGGCGTACGGTCACGTCCGGCAGGCCGGCGTCCAGACCGCCCGCGACCGGGACCACGTCGCCCTGCGGGCTGGTGTGGTAGACGGCCCGGCAGAAGGCCAGACCGTGCTCGCACGCGGCCGGCAGATGTTCCACCAGGACGTCACGGGCGCGGTCGGTGCCGATGAGGTCGGGATACATGACCCGGACCACGTCCACACCCTCGGCGGTGAGCCGCTCCAGATGCCGGCGGATGTCTGGGATGTCGTGAGCGCTCACCGATGTCTCCTCGGGCGGAGGGCGGATGGGATGGGTGGCGTGAGGACGACCTGAGCACAGGGGCGGCGTGAGGGAGGCACCCCGGGGTCGTCGTTTGAACCCGAACGGTATGGACAGGCTCCACCGTCCCGCAAGAGGGCGGTCGCAAAAATTTATCCACCTGGACAGGTATTGACCAGGGTCCGACTGCTTCCTATGTTGTTTGAAGCCAAACGAGTAGGGGGTGTCCGGATCCCGCGGTGCGATCACGCGGCGCGGATCTCGCGCCCCTTTGGCCCAGGGGCCCGGCCGGCAGGCCGGCCGGGCCCCGTCCACCCTCTTCGCTTCCCGCTCCGACGCCCCTCACTTTCAGGAGGACCGGCCATGAAGGTCGTCGTCGACATGAACAAGTGCCAGGACCACGGACAGTGCGTCTTCGCGGCCCCCGACGTCTTCTCGATGGACGGCGACGGACACCTCGTGTTCGTCGCCGACCCCGACGACACCCTGCGCGACGACGTCGAGGAGGCCGCCGACGTCTGCCCGCTCCAGGCCATCCGGATCGAGGACTGAGCCCATGACCGGACGCATCGTCGTCGCCGGCGCCTCCATGGGCGGCCTGCGCGCCGCGGAACAACTGCGCGCGGCCGGCTGGACCGGCGCGATCACGGTCGTCGGCGACGAGCCGCACATGCCGTACAACCGGCCGCCGCTCTCCAAGGAGGTCCTCGCCGGCAAGGCGCCCTTCGAGTCGCTGGCCTTCACCCCGAAGGCGGCCGCCGTCGACGTGGAGTGGCGGCTGGGCACGAAGGCCGTCGCGGCGCGGCTGGCCGAGCGGACCGTCGAGCTGGACTCCGGCGAGGCGCTGTCGTACGACGGACTGGTCGTCGCCACCGGAATGCGCCCCCGGCGGCTGACCTGCCCCGGCCCGCGCACCGGACGTCACACGGTCCGCACCCTGGCCGACGCCCAGGGGCTGCGGGACGAACTGACCCGGCCGGGCGTGCGCGTCGTCGTGGTCGGCGCCGGCTTCATCGGCTGCGAGGTCGCCGCCACGGCTGTCGGTCTGGGCGTGTCCGAGGTGACCGTCGTGGACCCGCTGCCCCTGCCCATGGTCGGCCCGCTCGGCGAACTGCTCGCCCACGCGCTGCTCAAGCGGCACGAGGAACGCGGCGTGCGCTTCCGGCTGGGCGCCGGGGTCGCCGGCTTCGAGGGCGACGACCGGGTGACCGGGGTCGTCCTCGGCGACGGCAGCGCGCTGCCCGCCGACGTGGTGGTCGAGTCGGTCGGCTCGCTCGCCAACGTCGAGTGGCTCGACGGCAACGGCCTCGACCTCACCGACGGTGTCCTCACCTGCGAGCACCTCCGCGTCGGCGGCCGGCCCGAGGTGGTCGCCGTCGGTGACGTCGCCCGCTTCCCCAACGCCCGCTACGACGGCGTGCCGCGCCGTGTCGAGCACTGGTCGATCCCGACCGACACCGCGAAGCACGCGGCGCGGGCCCTGGCCGCCGAACTGACGGGTGTCCAGGTCGACTTGGCGCCCTTCGCCCCGTTGCCCACCTTCTGGAGCGACCAGCACGACTTTCGGTTGCAGTCCTTCGGGGCGCCCGTCCTCGGCCTCGGTGACGTCCGGGTGCTGGACGGAGATCCGGACGGAGACGTGCTCGTCGGCTACCACACCGACGGGCGGCTCGTCGGTGTCGTGGCGCTCGGTGGCCACAGCGCCGCCATGGGGGCTGCCCGTTGTCGCGCCCAGTTGCTGAAGCAGCCCGCCCTCACCGCGTAAGGAACTTCGTCATGTCTTCAGTCCGTGGCTACTTCCATCCCAAGACGGCCAGTGGCGCGTCGTCGCTGATTCCGCCGCCACCGTGGCGCTACTCCGGTGACCTGCTGACGATCGAGTACCGGACCGATCCGGCGCGCGTGCGTGAACTCCTGCCGGAACCACTGGAGTTGGCCGACGAGGACCCCGGTGCCGTCGCGCTGATCTGGGCCGACTGGCAGTCCTGCTCCGGGTCCGGGGCGGAGCTGCTCGACCCTGTGCTGGCGCAGTACAAGGAGGCGTTCGCGGTCGTCCGGTGCAAGTTCCGTGGGCGGACGTACTCGCGGTGCGTGTACATCTGGGTCGACAAGGACTTCGCCATCGCGCGAGGGCTGCACCAGGGGTATCCGAAGAAGCTGGGGTCCATTCACCAGACGCGGCCCCATCCGTACGGGCCCGCTCCGCGGGTCGAGGCGGGGGCTCGGTTCGGGGCGACGTTGGCTGCCGCGGATCGGCGGTTGGCCCAGGCCGTGGTGACCCTGCGGGAGCCGTCGGAGACGAACGGGTTCGTCAACGGGCATCCGATGGCTCATCACCGGTGGCTGCCCTCGATCGAGAAGGGCAAGGGGCTGGCTCTCGATGAGCTGATCGAGACCGGGGCGGCTTCTTTCGAGGGTGGTCAACCATGGGTCGGGGAGGCGGAGTTGGAGCTGTTCGAGGCACCTACGGAGGAGCTTGCCCGGCTGGAGGTTCGTGAGCCGATCGCCGCGTATTTCCGGCAGGTCGGGGTGGTTTGGGATGGGGGGCGGCTGCTGGAGGTCGGGACGTCGGAGGTGGTTGCCGAGTAGTGCCGGTGGCGGGCTGCGGGTTTGTCGTGGCCTGTCGCGCCCACGCGGCGGAGCCGCACATCGATACAGCCCCGCGCCCCTGAGGAACTGCAGTCCCCTTCTTCTGAATGGAGCCCTTTCCCATGCTCGACAGAGTTCTCGTCGCCGGTGTCTCCGTCGACACCCGGCACTGGATCGGTGGCGAACGGGTCGCCTCCGGTGACACCTTCACCGACAGCTCTCCCATCGACGGGAGCACCCTCGGCGAGATCGCCCGTGGTGGGCCCGCCGAAGCCGACGCCGCCGTCGCCGCCGCCCGCGACGCCTTCCCCTCCTGGGCCGCCACCCCCCGCGCCGAACGCGCCCGGATCCTGCACGCCATCGCGGACGGGGTGGAGAAGCGGATCGATGAGCTCGCGATCGTCGAGACCACCGACAACGGTGCTCTGCTGCGTTCGCACCGGCGCGGAGTGATGCCCCGTGTCGCGCACAATTTCCGGTTCTTCGCGGACTGGCTGCTGCAGCTGGAGCACGAGGATTTCGAGACGCGTGGGCACAACAACCACGTCAGCTGGGACCCGGCCGGCCCTTGTGTGCTGATCACGCCGTGGAACGCCCCGTTGATGCTGGCCACGTGGAAGGTCGCGCCGGCCCTCGCGGCCGGCAACACGGTGGTCCTCAAGCCCGCCGAGTGGAGCCCGCTCACCGCCTCGCTGCTCGCCGACATCGCCGCCGAGGCCGGTCTGCCCGCCGGTGTGCTGAACGTCGTGCAGGGCTACGGTTCCGAGATCGGTGACGCGCTCACCTCCCACCCGGACGTACGCCGGATCAGCTTCACCGGCTCGGTGCCGACCGCTCGCCGCATCGCCGCGTCCGCCGCCGCGAACCTGACACCGCTCAGTCTCGAACTCGGCGGAAAGTCACCGCTGTTGGTGTTCGCCGACGCCGACCTCGACCTGGCCGTCGACCTCGCCGTGGAGCAGTACGACAACGCCGGGCAGGTCTGCCTGGCCGCGACGCGCATCCTCGTGGAGGAGTCGATCGCCGAGGAGTTCACGCGCCGGTTCGAGGAGAGGGCGGCGGCGCTGACGCAGGGCGACCCGCGGGAGGCGGCCACCGACATCGGGCCGAACATCCACCCCCGCCAGCTGGAGAAGATCGACGGCTTCGTGCGGCGGGCGATCGAGGGCGGGGCCCGTGCGGTCCTCGGCGGCCACCGCAACGACGGCCAGTACTACGCGCCGACCCTGCTCACCGACGTCGCCCAGGACTGCGAGATCGTCCAGGAGGAGGTCTTCGGACCGGTCCTGACCCTGCAGACCTTCGCCGACGAGGACGAGGCCGTACGCCTCGCCAACGACACCCGCTTCGGCCTCGCCGCGACCCTCGCCACCGGCGACACCGGGCGCGCCGAACGCGTGACCCAGCAACTCGTAGCCGGGACTGTCTGGGTCAACTGCTTCTTCGTCCGCGACCTCCAGGCCCCCTTCGGCGGGTCGCGGCAGTCCGGCGTCGGGCGTGAGGGCGGCACCTGGAGCTTCGACTTCTACTGCGACCTGAAGAACACCGTCACCGCTCCGAAGGGATGGAACCACAGCCATGGGTGAGATCGTCGGGGCCGGGCTGCTCGCCCATGTCCCCACCATCGTGCTGCCGGAGGCCGACCGGCTGGAGCTCAACGAGGGCAAGGAGATCACCCTCGTCACCGGGCTCCGGCAACTCCGTGCGGACGTCTTCGAACGGGACGACTACGACACCGTCGTCGTCCTGGACTCCCACTGGGCCACCACCGTCGAGTTCGTCGTCACCGCCCAGACACGCCGGGCAGGGCTGTTCACCTCCGAGGAGCTGCCGCGCGGCATGTGCCGGATGCCGTACGACTTCCCCGGCGACCCCGAACTCGCCCGCAACATCGAGAAGTTCGCGGACAAGCACGGCACCTGGATCACCGCGATCGACGACGACCACCTGCCGATCTACTACGCCACCATCAACCTCTGGAAGTACCTCGGCGAAGAGCTGCCGGACAAGCGGTGGATCACCATCGGCGTCTGCCAGACCGGCGACATGGAGGACCATCTGCGGCTGGGGCGGGCTCTGGCCGACGGAATCGCCGCCACGCCGGGGCGACGCGTGCTGCTCATCGCCTCGGGGGCCCTGTCGCACACCTTCTGGCCGCTGCGCGAGCTGCGCGACCACGAGGCCAGCGACCCGGCGCACATCTTCACACCGCAAGCCCGCGCCGCCGACGAGGAGCGCATCCGATGGTTCAAGGAGGGCCGTCACGACAGGGTCCTCGACACCATGGACGAGTTCTGGACGTACAAGCCCGAGGCGAAGTTCTTCCACTACCTGATGATGGCCGGCGCCCTCGGCGAGCAGGCCTGCGTCGCCAAGGCCCGCCAGTACGGGGAGTACGAGAACTCCATCGGCACCGGTCAGGTCCACCTCTGGTTCGACCGGCCCGCCGACGGCTGGACCGGCACCGGCCAGTCCGCACCGTCGTATAAGGCCACCCCGCACAGCCGCCCCCAGGAGGTCTGAGACATGGCTGCATTCTCCGAGTACCGCCGCATCCTGCTCGACGGCGCCGCCGTCCAGGTCACCGCCGACGGCGACGAACTCGTCGCAGGGGACGGCCGCCGCGTCAAGACCGACGACGCCCAGCACCTGACCCCGGTCGTCCCCTCCAAGGTGATCGCCGTCCACCTCAACCACCGCAGCCGCGTCGACGAGTTCCGGATCGAGCTCCCGGACACCCCGACCTACTTCCACAAGCCGACCTCCTCCCTCAACTCCCACAAGGGCGCCGTCGTCCGCCCCGAGGGCTGCAAATGGCTCAACTACGAGGGCGAGGTCGCCATCGTCATCGGCAGGACCGCCCGCAACATCTCCCCGGCCGAAGCGGGCGACCACATCGCCGGCTACACGATCGCCAACGACTACGGCCTGCACGACTTCCGCGACACCGACGCCGGCTCCATGCTCCGCGTGAAGGGCTCCGACACCCTCTGTCCCCTCGGCCCCGGCCTGGTCACCGACTGGGACTTCCATGGCAAGCGGCTGCGGACGTACGTCAACGGCGAGGTCGTCCAGGACGGTTCCACCGACGAGATGAAGTGGGACATGCACTACCTCGTCGCCGACATCGCCCGCACCATCACCCTGTACCCGGGCGACGTGCTGCTGTCCGGGACGCCCGCCAACTCCCGGCCCGTCCAGCCCGGCGACGTCGTGGAGGTCGAGGTCGAGGGCCTCGGCCGGCTCACCAATCACATCGTCACCGGCCCCACCCCGATCCGCACCGACATCGGCGCCCAGCCCACCGAATCCGAGGAAGTCCTGTCCACCGCCCTCGGCGGCGACTGGGAGTTCCGCGGCGTCCGCCCGCCCCGGCGTTGACCGTGCGTACGGCGTCGACCAGCCGTACGGCGGTGTCCGACCCGGCGGGTAAGGTCGCGAACATGACCGCACCCGCCGATGACCCCGAGGGCCGCAAGCCGCGCCGGCGCATGAACTACGGCGAGGGCCGTGAGGCCCTGCTGAACGCCGCCGTGCGGGTCGTGGCGCGAGGCGGGCTGCGCAAGCTCACCTACCGGGCGGTCGCGCAGGAGGCGGGCACCACGCACGGGCTGGTCGTCCACCACTTCGGCTCGCGCGACGCGCTGATCGAGGAGGCCCTCGCGCACGCGATCCGCTCCTCGGTCAGCACCAGCGCGCTCGAACCGGGCACCGGCAAGATCGCCGACTTCTCGGTCGGCGTCTCCGACATGGTCACGGCCGGTCCGGACATCCAGGCCTTCCAGTACGAGCTGCTGCTGGAGGCCCGGCGCCGCCCCGAGCTGCTGCCGCAGATCCGTGCCCTGTACGACGACTACTTCGCCGCCACCGAGCGCGAGCTGTCCCGCATGCTGCCCGCCGGCGCCGGCCGTCCGCTGACCCGGCTGGTCTTCGCCGCCCTCGACGGGCTCGTGCTGCACCAGCTCGTCTTCGGTGAGCCCGGGACCACCGACGCCGCGATCGAGGAGCTGCGGGGCCTGCTCCGGCTGCTGGCGGCCGACGCGGCCGAGGGCGACGACGTGCTCGACGTACCGGAGAGCGACGGCTGACCTGCCCTTTTCGGGACCCTGGGCACGTCTGGCCCGGGGTCCCTTTTCGTTGCCGTACCCATGCTTCGCCGCCCCCGGTTCACCGTCGTGCCAATTCTTCGCCGCACCCCTTGCCAAACGGATAGTTCCAGCCCACCATGAGGCAACTCGTTTGGCCTGAAACGAAGTCCTCTTCTCCAGGCAGGTGATCCGAGTGGACAGTCAGACGGCGGTCCGGAACCAGACCGCGCCCGACCCCTCCACCGCAGGCAAGCTCAAGCCCAACTCGCTCGGCGTGCTGGGCATCCTCTTCTTCGTCCTCTCCGCCCAGGCGCCGCTGACCGGCGTCGCGGGTGCCGTGCCGATCGCCGTGGCCATCGGCAACGGCGCCGGCGCCCCCGCCGCCTATCTCGCGGCCGGCCTGATCATCCTGCTGTTCTCGGTCGGCTTCGTCGCCATGGGCCGGCATGTGGTGGACGCCGGGGCCTTCTACCGGTACATCGGCAAAGGGCTCGGCCGGAACCTCGGCAACGGCAGCGCGGGCATCGCCCTCTTCGCCTACTGCGCGATCCAGGCCGCCATGTACGGCCTGTACGGGGCCACCGTGAGCGGGCTGCTGGCGCACCACACCGGAGCGGACGTGCCCTGGTTGGCGTGTGCCCTGGTCACGATGGCGATCGTGCAGGGGCTGGGTGCCCTCGGCATCGAGATGGGCGCCAAGGTGCTGGCCGTGTTCGTGCTGGCCGAGTTCAGCATCCTGGCCGCCTTCGCCGTCGTGAACCTCGTCAAGGGCGGCGGGCCCGAGGGGCTCGGCCTCGCGGACACGTTCTCGCCGGGTGCGGCCCTCGACGGGGCTCCGGGCGTGGCGCTGATGTTCGCCGTGGCCTCCATGATCGGCTTCGAGGCCACCGCGATCTACGGCGAGGAGGCACGCGAGCCCCGCAGAACGGTGCCCCGGGCCACCTATCTGGCCGTCGCCCTCGTCACCGGCTTCTTCGCCTTCGCCTCCTGGATGCTGATCTCCTCCTACGGCGCCTCGAAGGCGGCCGCGGCCGCGGGACAGGCACTGGAGGGCGGCGACTCGACGGCGTTCGTGTTCGCGCCGATCGCCGCCCAGTTCGGCACCTGGGTCAACGACGTGCTGCCGATCCTGCTCGCCACCTCGCTCTTCGCCGGCATCCTCGCCTTCCACAACTCGGCCAACCGCTACCTGTTCTCGCTCAGCCGCGAGGGGCTCCTGCCGCGCCGGCTGTCGGCGGTCAACCGCAGGCACTCGCCCGGTGTCGCGGGCTTCGTGCAGACCACGATCGCCGCGCTGCTGGTGATCCCGTTCGCGCTGGCCGGCAAGGACCCCGTGGTGACCCTGTTCTCGTGGGGGAGCGGCGTCGCCGTGCTGGCGATCATGCTCCTGTACTTCCTGACCTCGGCCTCCGTCGTCGTCTTCTTCCGGCGCGAGCGCCTCGACACCCGGCCGTGGAACACGCTGATCGCCCCCGTGCTGGGGGCGCTGGGGATCGCCGGTGCCATCTGGCTGATCGTCGAGAACTTCACGACCCTCATCGGCGGCGAGCGGTCCACCGCCGTATGGCTGCAACTGACGGTCCCGGCCGTCCTGGTCCTGGGCGTCGTCGCGGGCCGGCTGACGCGCTCGGGCCGTTCGTAGGCCCGCCCCTTCCTGGAGCACCCCCGGTCGTCCGGTCGGTCCTCGCCGACCGGACGACTGCCCGACCGCTGACTCTGCTGCTTGATCCAACGCCATCTGGAGGTCCCGCATGCTGGACGTCGCCCACGAGGAGTGGCTGCGTCGCGCCAAGTCCCTGGAACTGTCCGGCGCCCATCACATCGACGGCGCCGACGAGCCGGGCGCGGGAGGGCACTTCGCGGCCGTCTCGCCCCGGGACGGCCAGGTGCTGGCGCAGGTCGCCGACGGGGGTGCCGCCGAGGTGGACGCGGCCGTCGCGGCGGCCCGCCGGGCCTTCGACACCGGACCCTGGCCACGCCTCGCGCCCGCCGAACGCGGACGGATTCTGCTGCGCCTCGCCGACCTGCTCGAAGAGCGGCGCGCCGAACTGGCGCTGACCGTCAGCCTGGAGATGGGCAAACCCATAACGGACGCGTACGACATCGAACTGCGCGCCGCCATCACCACCTTCCGCTGGTACGGCCAACTTGCCGACAAGCTCACCGACGAGTCCCCGCACACCGCGCCGGACGCCCTGGCGCTGGTCACCCGGGAACCGGCGGGCGTCGTGGGTGCCGTCGTGCCGTGGAACTTCCCGCTGACGCTGGCGAGCTGGAAGGTCGCCCCGGCGCTGGCCGCGGGCTGCACGGTCGTCCTGAAGCCGTCCGAGAACTCCCCGCTGTCGGCCCTGCTACTGGGCCGGCTGGCGACCGAGGCGGGGCTGCCGCCCGGCGTGCTCAACGTGGTGAACGGCCACGGCCCCGTCGCGGGACGCGCCCTCGGACTCCACCCCGACGTCGACGTCCTGGCGTTCACCGGGTCCACCGCCGTCGGCCGTCACTTCCTGCACTACGCGGCCGACTCCAACCTCAAGCGCGTGTGGCTGGAACTCGGCGGCAAGTCGCCGAACATCGTCCTGCCGGACGCCCCGGACCTGGACCGGGCCGCCGCCACCGCCGCCTGGGGCATCTTCTTCAACCAGGGCGAGATGTGCACCGCGCCCTCACGGCTCCTCGTGCACACCTCGATCGCCGACCGGGTCACCGAGGCCGTCGTCCGCCGAGCCCGGGAGCTGCGCGTCGGTGACCCCCTCGACCCGGCCACCGAGATGGGCGCCCTGGTCGGCGAGGCACACCTGGAGCGCGTGCAGGACCACGTCGCGGCGGGCCTGGCCGAGGGCGCCCGCCTGCTCACCGGCGGCTCCCGTGCCCTCACCGACACCGGCGGCAGCTTCCTGGAGCCGACCGTCTTCGACCACGTGGGCCCCGGCATGCGGCTGGCCCGCGAGGAGATCTTCGGCCCCGTCCTGTCCGTCCTCACCTTCGACGACCTGGACGAGGCCGTACGGCTGGCCAACGCCACCGAGTACGGGCTCGCCGCCGGCCTGTGGACCTCCGACCTGTCCACCGCCCACCGGGTCTCCCGCGCGTTGAAGGCCGGCACGGTCTGGGTCAACTGCTACGAGGAGGGCGACCTGACCGTCCCCTTCGGCGGCATGAAGCAGTCCGGCAACGGCCGCGACAAGTCCGCGCACGCCCTGGAGAAGTACACCGAACTCAAGACCACCTGGATCCAGCTGTGACCCGCCCCCTGATCGCCGTCCCCGCCCGCTTCTCCGCCACCACCTCCGCACTCCGGTACGCCGCCGAAGTCAACGCCCGCGCCCTCATCGAGGCCGTGTGGCGAGCGGGCGGCGAACCGGCGACCCTCCACCCGGCCGACCCCGCGGACGCCGATGTGGGGGACCGGCTCGCCCGCTTCGACGGCGTCCTCCTCCCCGGCGGCGGCGACCTCGCCCCGCACCTCTACGGCGCCACCGACATCCACGGCAGCGTCTACGACGTCGACGACCTCCAGGACACCTTCGACCTCGAAGTCGCCCGGCGGACCCTCGACCTGGGCATCCCCCTGCTCGCGATCTGCCGCGGCATGCAGGTCGTGAACGTCGCCCTCGGCGGCACGCTGGAGCAGGACATGGGCGGTCCCGACCGCGAACACCGCCACGTCGTGCACCCCGTGTCGATCCGGCCCGGCACCCTGCTGGAACAGGCCACCGGCGCCGAGAAGGCGGAGGCCTCCTGCTACCACCACCAGCGCGTGGACCGCCTGGGCGAAGGGCTCACGGTGACCGCGGGCGCCGCCGACGGGACCGTGGAAGGACTCGAACTCCCGGGCGCGAAAGGGTGGTTCACCGCGGTCCAGTGGCATCCCGAGGACACGGCCCACCGGGACCCGGCGCATCAGGGTCTCTTCGACGCCCTGGTGCGGGCGGCCGTACGCGAACGCCCCTGAGCCGGGCGCCGCTCAGGCCCGCGGCCGGCGCCCGCTGCGCCGCGGTGCCGGTTCGGCGCCGTCGAGCAGGGCGAGGCGGCGCTCCTCGCCCTGCTCCTCGACCTGGAGCACCACCTTGCGCAGCCCCTCCGCGACGCTGCGGCACTCCTCGTCGCTCAGCTGCCCGGCGACGAACGCCTCCTCCTCGTTGAAGGCCGGGAACAGGCGCCGCATCAACGCCTCACCCTCCTCGGTCAGGCTGAGCAGCACCAGCCTGCCGTCGCTCGGATGCCCGGCCCGCTGCACCAGCCCCCGTCCCTCCAAGGTCCGCGCCACCCCGGTCAGCGTCCCCTTGGAGATCCCGGCCTCCTCCGCGACATGCCGGGTCTCCGACTCGCCCCACACCCACACCACCCACAGCACCACGAACGCCGTCCAGGTCAGATCGGCCCCGCGCAGCACCGAGTTCTCCAGGTGCTGCCGGACCGTCGAGGCCGCGCGGTAGATGTTGGCGACGACGGCCATCTGCTCCCGGTGCAGCCGAATGCCGCCGAGCCTGGCCTCGGCCAGCTTCTCGGCTTCGGTGATCGATCGTTGGCCGGGCATGGCACACTCCTTCGCCGCGGGCGAGTCGGACAGCGGTGTCGTTCGGGTTCAAATTGTACGAAGAGATCCCCGCCGTCCACCCCCGAGCGGGTGTGTGGACATGGAACGGCCGGCGTACGTCGCCCTCCCCCGAAGGCGGCGTACGCCGGCGTTTCCCCCGGCGCCGGACCATGGACAACAGCGTCCGTGCGCGTCAGCGGATCCGTGCCGTCACCAGCACATGACCGCTGTCTCCCCCGATCCCCAGTTGGCATAGAGACGCACTCGGACGAAATACCGGCGGCCCTTGACGAGACGGGCGCGGACGGTCGCGTTGTGCGGGGTGCCGCCGTCGTCCTCGGCGGTCACGTAGCGGGGTTCGCCGTCCCGTTCCTCGAAGACCACCACGACGGTGTCGCTGTCGCCGAAGGTGCCCAGCGTGTACGTGCGGGTCTCAGGCGGCTCGACGACGAAGTCGGCCTGCTGAGCCGGGCCGAGCCGCAGCGGCACCGAACGGAACGGCACCAGCTCACACGGACCCGTCGCCTCGGCCGGCGGGTACCAGCGCAGGACGAACTCCTTGTCGGCCTTGGACAGCACGCCGGGCGGGTTCAGGCCCGCGCGGAACTGCTCCGGCTCCAGGATCAGCCCGGCCGAGAACGGGTACTCCATGATCGAGTGCGGGTCCCAGACGGAACCGTTGACCTCGTTGGGGTCGAGCTTGCGCAGGATGTTGAAGAACGTCCTGTCCCGGCTCCAGTAGTTCGGCGGGCCCGCCAGATCGGTGTACACGGCCTCGTCGTCCCAGTGGATGCCGGCGAACGGACTCTGGTGCTCGTGCAGCATGCCGAGCGCGTGCCCGATCTCGTGCAGGGCCGTGCCGCGCTCCCCGGGCACGGTCAGATCCCAGCCGAAATTCATGGTGCGCTCGTTGAGACCGACCCCGAGGGCGTCCTTGCCGATGTGCGACCAGGAGCCGTCGCCCAGCTGGAACCCGATGCGCAGCTCGGCCTCCGACCGGTCGCCCACCTCCACGAACGACAGTCCGATGCCGAGGCCCTGCCACTCCTCGAAGCACTCGCGCACGACGTCCCGCTGCTCCTTGCCGCCGGCCCACGGGACATGCCCGCTCCGGCCGGTCCCCGGGTCGGGGATCACGGACCCGTCGCCGTCCCGGTCGAAGAAGTAGTAGTGCAGCACCGTGCCGTTGACCCACATCCGGCTTCCGCCGATGAGCGCACGCAGCCTCTCGGCGGCCAGTCCCGGCGCGAACGCGGGGACCGACTGCTGCGCGAGGGAGCAGTACCGTGCGGTCATGCGAACAGGGTGCCGTCGCCCCGCCCGGGGCGCCTGAGTCGAGGGCTACTCAAGTACCCCTGTATCAAGGGTGAGTCACCGCGCTCATACTCCCGTGACGATTTTCGAACGGGACGCGAAGACCCTGGACACGCCCTGGCCCTTCACCGGCCGGGCGGACGAACTCGACCTGGTCCGCGGGTCCCTGACCGCCGGTCGCAACGGCATCGTGATCACCGGGCCGGCGGGCTGCGGGAAGACCCGGCTCGTCGCCGAGGCCGTCCGCGGCGGCGACTCGGCCCGAGTGGTCGGCACCCCGGAGACCCGGGGCATCCGCTTCGCCGCGTTCGCGCACCTCGTCCCCGAGTCGGCCTCCCTGCCCGGCGCCTTCCAGCACCTGTCCGGGGTACGGCTGCTCCTGGTCGACGACGCGCATCTGCTCGACGACGCCTCCGCCGCCCTGGTCCACCAGCTGGCGGTGCACGGACGCACCCGCCTCCTGGTCGTCACCACCGACGGCGCCCCGGTCCCGGGCGCGATCTCCCGCCTGTGGACCGGCGACCTCCTGCCCCGTCTCACCCTGGAGCCCCTGCCCCGCGAGGAGACCGGCCTGCTGCTGGCCGGCGGAACCGGCGGCGGCACCCTGGAGCCGCTCACCGTGAACCGGCTGCACCGCCTGTGCCGCGGCGACCTGCGGCTGCTGCGCGACCTGGTGACCGGGGCACGCGAGCGCGGGCTCCTCACCCGCGTCCCGGACTCGGACGAGTGGGCGTGGCGCGGTCCCGTGCCGGTCACCGCGGCCGTACGTGAGCGCACCGCACACGTCCTCGACCGCGGCAGCCCCGACGAGCGCGAGACCCTCGAACGCCTCGCCTTCGCCGAGCCGTTCCCCCTGCACCTGGACGAACTCCCCCTTCGCGCCCTGGAGCACCTGGAGGCCGGCTCCCTGGTCCACGTCGACGACCAGGGCGCCGTCCGCCTCGCCCACCCCCTGCACGGCCCGGTGCTGCGGGCCGCGGCCGGCCGGCTGCGGGCGAGGCGGCTGTCCCGTACGCCGGACCGGTGGACACCCGCCCTCGACGCCGAGCGGGCCGAGCTGACCCGCCGCATCGAGGAGGCGGACGTACGGGCCATGCCGACGCCCGTGGGGGAGTGGCTGGTCGGAGAGGGCGCACCGGTGCCGGCCGGATACGCGGCCGTACGCGCCCGGTTCGCGCGGCTGCGCGGGGAGCTGCGGGAAGCGGCCGCATGGGCGCGGGAGGGGCTGCGGGAGCACCGTGACGATTCGTCCTGCCGCCTCGAACTCACCCTCACCGCAGCGCAGTTGGGCGACACGCCGACCGCGCTCACGATCCTGGGTGGCCGCTCCCACGGGGGTGGGGCGGTCACCCGGCCGGCAACGGCCCGCGGCGACGCCGACGGGGACGACGAGGCCCTCACCGACGACGCGTACGACGCCGTCCGCCTCGGAGTCCCCGAGCGCGCCGCGGGCCGGCTGACCGGTGTCTTCGCCGCGCACGCCGACGCGCTCGACCGCGCCGACGGCCCCGCGCTGGACCGGGTGGCCGGCGAACTGGAGGAGCGCGGCTTCCTGCTGTTCGCCGCCGAGGCGCACGCCCAGGCCGTACGGGCCCACCGCGACCCCAGTGCCGCGCGCACCTCACGCACGCGTGCCGTCACCCTGGCCCGCCGCTGCCAGGGCGCCCGCACCCCCGCGCTCTCCGGGCTCGTCCTCGGCGAACTGACCGCCCGGCAACGGCAGATCGTCGACCTGGCGGCCACGGGCCTGAGCAACCGGCAGATCGCCGAGCGGCTCACCCTGTCCGTGCGCACCGTCGGCAACCACCTGTACAGCGCCTACGCGCGCCTCGGCGCGAGTGACCGCGGCGCCCTGCCGTGGCTGGTGGCGCTGCCGGACACGCAGCCGGCGTAAGGGACTCGAACGTCCCACCGAAGCCTCAGGCCGCGCCGAACGCCGAGAACGCCCACCCCGTCGCCTGGTGCAGCGCGTCGCCCGGCAGCGCCGCCCGCGCGTCGCGCAGTGCCTCCGCCAGGGACAGCCCCTCGCTCAGCCCCTTGTGCAGGGCGAGCATCAGCGGCACCACCGCGGCGTCGTTGACCGGCGCCGTGCACGCCACCACCCCCGCCGTGCCGAGCGGCAGCAGGGCGGTGACCAGGCCGAGCAGTTCGTCGGCGCCGACGGAGGCGAACCGTGCGGTGTCGCAGCAGGACAGGATGATCCGGTACGGGCTGCGGTCAAGGCGCTCGAAGTCGTGCACGACGATCGGCCCGTCCGCCATCCGCAGCGACGAGAACAAGGGACTGTCCGCCCGGAACGTGCCGTGCGCGGCGATGTGGGCCAGCGCGGCACCGTCCAGCTCCTCCAGCACACGCGGCACGCGCGCGTCGGCGTGCTCCAGGACGACGGCACCGCCGTACCGCCCGGCCAGATGCGGCACCTCCGCCCCGCCCGTCGCCAGGCCCGGCCCCCGCACCAGCACCTGGCGACCGCCCGCCGGCGCCTCGGTCTCCCGGGCACGCAGCCAACTGCTCGCCGACGGCGACACGCTGAGCACCCGCTCCCGCAGCGACGGCAGCAACGCCCACGGCACCCGGTGCAGCCGGGCCGGCGGCACGACGACGACCGGGCCGTCGCCCAGATGGGCCGCGGCCGGGCCGAGCAGCAGCTTCTCCAGGCACCGCCCCGCGGCCTCCACCACCGCGAGCCGCCCCTCCGCACCGGGGTGGGCCAGCCGCCGCAGCCCGGCCTGGACATGCTCGGCCTCGGTCTCCGCGTCGGCCAGCAACCCGGCCTCGTACCGACGCACCCGCCCCTGCCCGCACAGCAGCACCTGCACCCGCCCGTCCAGCACCGCCAGTTCGACCAGACGCACGTCGTCCTCGTCCAGCCGCTCCAGCAGCCGGCCCGGGTCGAAGCGGTAGCCGTCGCCGGGCGTGTCCCCGCGCAGGTGCAGGGTCCGGGAGCGTATCTCCCGCTCCAGGCGCCGCTGTTCACGCTCCAGCGCCGGAATCGGCCGGTCCTCGCTGCGGGCCTCCTCGGCGCGCGCCGCGATCTCCCGGAACGCCGTCAGGTCGCTCTGGAGCTCGGGGTCGGCCGGCGGGCGGGTCGGCGGTGTCGACAGCGCGGTGGCCCGCCAGCGCTCGCTCCACACCAGCAGCCGGCGCGGACTGCCGGAGTCGAGGCTGGCCTGCTGGGCCAGCGCGGCGAGCTCGGCGCCCTGCGCGGTCGCGCGCGCCCGCAGCTCCGAGGCGCCCAGCGTCATCCGGTGCGCGTCGAGCACGTCCAGGCCGCGCCGGCAGGCCTCCAGGACACCGCGCCCCGACCCGGCCGCCCGCGCCCGCAGCGCCTGCGCCGCCCAGCCCGTCATCCGCGCCAGCGGCGGCCCGCTGCGTCTGCTGCGGGCGGCGTCGCGCAGATGCCGCTCGGCGTCGGCCCGCCAGCCCAGGGCGAGCGCCATCCGGCCCGCGAGCAGCGAGGCCTCCGGCGCGGCCGGCGCGCCGAAGGAGGCCAGCCGCTCCGCGACGGCCGCCGTGTCGGCCACCAGCCGCCCCGAACTGCGCCCCGCCGCCACCCGCGCCTCGATCAGCACCAGCCGGGCATGCGTCTCCCACCAGCTGCGCCGCTGCCCGGCGAACAGCCGTACGGCCATGTCGGCACGGGCGATGGCGGTGTGCGCGTCCCCCGCCAGCCGGGCGGCACGCGCGGCGGCCAGCAGCAGCTCGGCCTTGCGGGTGGACTGACCGCCGATGCCGTCGAGCACCCCGATCGCCGCGTCGGCCTCGGCCAACGCCTCCGGCGCCAGCCCCGCGGCCATCAGCACCTCGCAGCGGCGGATGTTCAGCATGAACGTAGGCGTGCCGAGCTTCGCGTACCGCTCCTCCGCCTCGTCCAGCAGCCGCAGCGCCGCCGGGATGTCGCCCGACCGGAAAGCGGCGAGCCCCCGGCTCTCCACCGCGTCGGCCTTGTCGTGCTCCTGGCCCGTGGTGTCCCACAGCGCCTCCGCCGAGGTGAAGTCGGCGTCCGCCCGGTCCACCGCACCGAGCGCCAGGTGCACGGTCGCGCGCAGCGTCAGCGCCCGCGCCGTCCAGATCACGTCGTCCATCTGCCGCAGCACGGGTATCGCCCGGCGCACGTCCTCCAGCGCCTCCCGGTGCTGGCCGAGCACCCAGCGCGCGTAGGCCCGGCGGAACAACACGCGCGCGCGGGTGTGCCCGCTGCCCCGCTCGACCCCGCGCTCCAGCGCGGCCAGCCCCTGCTGGGTGCGGCCCGCGTGCACCAGCGCGACGCCGAGCGCGGCCAGGACGTCCGCCTCCCGGTCGGCCGACTCCGCGCGTGCCGCGAGATCCCGGGCACGCCGCAGGTGATTCAGGGCGATGCGCATGTCGCCCCAGTCCCGCTGCCAGATGCCGATCACCTGGTGGGCGACGGAGGCGTGCAACGGCGACGGATCGGCGTCGAGCACCTCTTCCGCCCTCGCCAGCGCGTCGTTCGGGGCGGCGAACACCATCGGCAGCAGTTCGAGAACCGAGTCGCTTCCCGCTGTCACTCCACGGATGGTAGTTGCACCGGAACCGTGCCACACCGGTTTGGCGCTGTATCAATCGGCGACCGCACGGATCTGACTGACGAACGCCGCCTCAGGGGGAGGACCCGCCATGGCACCACAGCGATTCCACGAGCAGTTCGAGCAGATCCAGCGCACCATGCCCGACGTCCCCCTCGCGATGGGACCGGACGACTCCGCCGAGTTCATCTACGAGAAGGGCTACGTGCTGGTCCGCGACGGCGAGGACGCCCGTGTCGTGGAGGACACCGTCCGGGCGCACTTCACCGCCGACCCCGACCTGGTCCAGGACCATGTGCGTCGCGCGGGCCCGCAGACCAACCGCTCGGGCATCACCCGGATCCAGGTCGGCGACCCCGGCACCGGCGACCGCAGCGGCGACCCCACGGTCGCGCACGCCCTGCGCGCCCTGCGGGAGACCGAGGGCCGGGCCGGACGGCGGCTGGTCAGCCGCAACCACCTCGTGGGGATCACGGGAGGCGTCAACTCCTGTCCCGGCGACGAACCCGCGCCCGCCGCGCTCGCCGACGGCACCAACCCCACGGCCGCCGAGGGCGCCCACGCCCCGGACAGCGCCGTCGGCGTCCTCGTCATCGACACCGGCCTCACGCACGACTACCGCTCCTTCCCGCTGTTCGCCCACACCGAGGGCGACTTCCAGGTCCAGGAGTGCGACGACCAAGGCGTGCTCCGTCAGTACGTCGGCCACGGCACCTTCATCGCCGGGCTTGTCGCCGCCGTCGCGCCCAACACCGACATCACGGTCCGCAACACCCTGCAGGACGCGGGCGCCATCCTGGAGTCCGAGTTCGGCGAGAAGCTCTTCGAGGCCGTCGACGCGGGCGGCTGGCCCGACATCCTCAGCCTCTCCGCCGGCACCTCCAACGGCCGCACCGACGGCCTCCTCGGCGTCGAGGCCTTCATGCGGGAACTGCGCGACCAGCGCACCCTGCTCGTCGCGGCGGCCGGCAACAACGGCAGCGCCACGCCGTTCTGGCCGGCCGCCTACGCCGACCTGCCCGACTTCCAGGACGTCGTGCTGTCGGTCGGAGCGCTGCGCGGCGACGGCGAGTTCGGCGCCTGCTTCAGCAACCATGGCGGCTGGGTGAAGGTGTACGCCCCCGGCGAGCGCCTCACCAGCGCCCTCACCGGCTTCGACGGACCCGTGCCGTACGTGTACCAGCACTCCACCTACGACGCCTGCCGCTACGGCTTCGGCTACGCCTGCACCTGCCTCTCCCCGCGCCACACCGGCGTGTTGAGCGAGTCGGGTGGTGCCGCGGAGCCCGACCAGGTGATGTTCGAGGGCTACGCGCAGTGGAGCGGCACCTCGTTCGCCACGCCCCTCGTCGCCGGCATGATCGCCGCCCACATGAGCGCGCAGTCCGAGCGCGACCCGCGGGTCGCCCGGTACAAGATGCTCGCCGCGAACTCGGCGTACGCGGAGGTGCGGGGGGCGCATGTACCGGCTCTTCGCCCCCCGACCTGGCACCCTGTCTCCGTCACACCGCCGGCTCCTCGCTCATGAGGGTCGGAACCGTCCCCTCCGCGGCGTACGATGACTTGCCGTACACGAGGGGTGGGACTGTGGACCGTGCAGATGTCGGTGCGTTGGTCCAGTCCGCCGTCGACGGTGACGCGGCGGCCTGGAAGGCGCTCGTGGAAGGGCTGAGCCCACTGGTGTGGTCTGTCGTGCGCGCCCACCGGCTGGGGGACGCCGACGCCCATGAGGTGTACCAGACCGTGTGGTTCCGCTTCGCCCAGCACCTCGGGCGGATCCGCGAACCCGAGAAGGCCGGCTCATGGCTCGCCAGCACCGCACGGCACGAGTGCCTGAAGGTGCTCAAGAGCCTGCGGCGGCTGACCGTGACCAGCGATCCGCAGCTGCTGGACCGGGTCAGTGAGGACCGTACGCCCGAACAGTCGGTCCTGGACTCCGAGGAGGCCGCCGCCGAGTCCGAGCGCATTCGCTGGATGTGGCAGGAGTTCGAGGAACTCGGGGAGCGCTGCCGCCAGTTGCTGCGCGTCCTGATGGCCTCGCCGCCGCCCAGCTACCAGGAGGTGTCCGCCGCACTGGGCATCGCCGTGGGCAGCATCGGGCCACTGCGCCAGCGCTGCCTGCGCCGCCTTCGGGCCCGACTCGACGCACGGGGAGCGCTGTGAACGACGACATGCACGACGAGGTGACGGGCGAGGAGCCCTTCGGCGACGACGGGTTCGACGTGGAACTGCTGGAGGAGGAACTCCGCCAGGCCGCCACCATCCTGGACCCCGTACCGGCCCAGCTGCGGCAGCTCGCCGTCGAGGCCTTCGCACTGCACGACCTGGACGCCCGGATCGCCGAGCTGACCTTCGACTCGGTGGTGGACGCCATTCCGGTCAGGGGGGCCACGGACGTGCCGCGGATGCTGACCTTCCGCGCGGGCGAGGTGACCGTCGACGTGGAAGTGACCGCGCAGGGCCTGATGGGCCAGGTGCTGCCGCCGCAGCAGGCCCGGATCGAGGTGCTGGGCGGCCCGCAGACGGCCGTTCCGGTCGTCGCCGACGACATGGGCCGCTTCACCAGCGACGTACCGCCTGGCGGCCCGTTCGCCCTGCGGCTGCGCACCGGCGGCGAGGTCGTCGTCACGGAGTGGCTGCGGGCCTGAACCCTCGGGTCAGGGGGAGACGGCGTCCACCAGCGCCGCCAACGCCCGCGCGAGCCGGGTGAGTCCGGAACCGACCGGACCACCCGGCTCCGCCATGTACCTGTCCCGGCGGATCTCGACCATCAGGGCGTTGACGCGGGGCTCCTTGCCGTAGAACTCCAGCGGGACGTACGTACCGCTGAACGGGCTGTCGCGCCCCGTCTCCCCGCACTCGGCGAACGCCTCCCGGGCGGCGGCGAGCAGGGCGGGCGGGGTGTGGAAGGAGTCGGTCCCCAGGCAGACCGCGGGCCGTGGGCCCGCGCCGTGCAGTTCGTAGGGGAGCGGGGCGGTCGGGTAGGAGTGGACGTCGATGATCACGGCCCGGCCGGTACCGGCGAGACGATCGGTCACGGCGTCCGTCATGGCCCGCGCGTACGGCCGGAAGTACCGCTCGACGAGCGGGGCGGGGTCGGCGTCGGCGGGCCGCAGCGGCTCCTTGTGCGTGGTCCGGGTGTAGACGGCGCCCATGCCCACGGCCAGCATCTCCTCCCGCTCGTCCGGGAACCGCTCCGGGTCGACGACCAGCCGGGACAGCCGGTTCACGAACCGCCACGGGGTGACCCGCGCCGCCTTGCCCGCCTCGGCCGCCAGCTCCGCGGTGTGCGCGTCGACGATGTGGTCCAGCTCCCGCTCCAGCGCGGCGTCGTCCAGCACGATCCCCGCGCGCACCTCGGGCGGTATCTCCCGCGCCGAGTGCGGCACATGGAGGATCACCGGCGAATCCCCGGCACCGGGGAGCAACTCGAACGACGGCACGGCGGAGGTCATTTCGGCTGCTCCCGGGGCGTTGTCAGTGGCGTGGTGCACCATCACAGCATGAACATCGGCAACGAGCAGGTGAGCGCGCACTCTTTCCTGCGCATGCTGTACAAGGACGACTACTACCCCGACCACCTGGTGGACCGGGGCAGGGAGATCCTGCTGCGGCTGTGCGAGCGCATCGAGACCGAGCGGCCCGCCGACCTGGCCGCGCTGTACGCACTCACACAGGCGGCCACCGAGGAGTTCAACGACCTTCAGGAGGAGTTCTGGGCCGCCGACAGCGAGCTGGAGACTGTCGCCCGTGAGGAGATAGGCGAGGAGTTCTGGTTCGTGGCCCATGCCTACGGCTTCGCGGACGTGGACGCTGAGGAGCTGATCGCCACCCGGGACTGGTGAGCGCCGTGGCCCTCCGCCGGAGCACGGCTCCGCCCCGGCGGACGAGGTGTCTGCCGGGGCGGAGTCCAGGGGCGGGGTGCGTCAGCTCAGGGACGCGAGCGCCTCGTTCCAGGCGGCGGACGGGCGCATGATCGCGGCGGCCTTGGCCGGGTCGGGCTGGTAGTAGCCGCCGATCTCGGCCGGCTTGCCCTGGACGGCGTTCAGCTCGTCGACGATCTTCTGCTCGTTGGCCGCGAGCGTCTCGGCGAGCGGGGCGAAGGCCTTCGCCAGGTCCGCGTCGTCGGTCTGCGCGGCCAGCTCCTGCGCCCAGTACAGGGACAGGTAGAAGTGGCTGCCGCGGTTGTCGATGCCGCCCACGCGACGGGTCGGGGACTTGTCCTCGTTGAGGAAGGTCGCCGTGGCGCGGTCGAGGGTGTCGGCGAGGACCTTCGCACGGGTGTTGCCGGTGGCGGTCGCGTACTGCTCCAGGGACGGCACCAGGGCGAAGAACTCACCGAGGGAGTCCCAGCGCAGGTAGTTCTCCTTGACCAGCTGCTGGACGTGCTTCGGCGCGCTGCCGCCGGCGCCCGTCTCGAACAGGCCGCCGCCCGCCATCAGGGGGACGACCGAAAGCATCTTGGCGCTGGTGCCCAGCTCCAGGATCGGGAAGAGGTCGGTGAGGTAGTCGCGCAGGACGTTACCCGTGACCGAGATGGTGTTCTCGCCACGGCGGATGCGCTCCACCGACAGCTTGGTGGCGTCGACCGGGGCGAGGATGCGGATGTCCAGGCCCTCGGTGTCGTGCTCCGGCAGGTACGCGTTGACCTTGGCGATCAGGTTGGCGTCGTGCGCGCGGGTCTCGTCCAGCCAGAAGACGGCCGGGTCGCCGGTGGCGCGGGCGCGGGTGACGGCCAGCTTCACCCAGTCCTTGATCGGCGCGTCCTTGGTCTGGCAGGCACGGAAGATGTCGCCCTCGGCGACCGGCTGCTCGATGACGACGTTCCCGGCCTGGTCGACCAGACGGACCGTACCGGCCGCCTTGATCTCGAAGGTCTTGTCGTGGGAGCCGTACTCCTCGGCCTTCTGCGCCATCAGGCCGACGTTCGGGACCGAGCCCATCGTCGACGGGTCGTAGGCGCCGTTGGCACGGCAGTCCTCGATCACGGCCTGGTAGACGCCCGCGTAGGAGGAGTCCGGCAGCACCGCGAGGGTGTCGGCCTCCTGGCCGTCGGGGCCCCACATGTGGCCGGAGGTGCGGATCATGGCCGGCATCGAGGCGTCCACGATCACGTCGGACGGCACGTGCAGGTTGGTGATGCCCCGGTCGGAGTCGACCATGGCCAGCTCCGGGCCCTCGGCGAGCTCCGCCTCGAAGGACGCCTTGATCTCGCGGCCGTTCGGCAGCGCGTCCAGGCCCTTGAGGATGCCGCCCAGACCGTCGTTCGGGGAGAGACCGGCGGCCGCGAGTGCCTGGCCGTACTTCTCGAAGGTCTTCGGGAAGAAGGCGCGCACGACGTGACCGAAGACGATCGGGTCGGAGACCTTCATCATCGTGGCCTTGAGGTGCACGGAGAACAGCACGCCCTCGGCCTTGGCCCGGGCGATCTGCGCCGTCAGGAACTCGCGCAGCGCGGCGACGCGCATGACGGAGGCGTCGACGACCTCACCGGCGCGAACCGGTACGGACTCGCGCAGGACGGTGGTGGTGCCGTCCTCGGCGACGTGCTCGATCCTCAGCGCGCCGGCCTCGGAGATCACGGCGGACTTCTCGGTGGAGCGGAAGTCGTTCTGGCCCATGGTCGCCACGTTGGTCTTGGACTCGGAGGTCCAGGCGCCCATGCGGTGCGGGTGGGTCTTGGCGTAGTTCTTGACCGAGGCGGGGGCGCGCCGGTCGGAGTTGCCCTCACGCAGGACCGGGTTCACCGCGGAGCCCTTGACCTTGTCGTAGCGGGCCTGGATCTCCCGCTCCTCGTCGGTCTTCGGGTCGTCCGGGTAGTTCGGCAGCGCGTAGCCCTGGCCCTGGAGCTCGGCGATGGCCGCCTTGAGCTGCGGGATCGACGCCGAGATGTTCGGCAGCTTGATGATGTTGGCCTCGGGCGTCTTCGCGAGCTCACCGAGCTCGGCGAGGGCGTCCGGGATGCGCTGGTCCTCGGCCAGGTACTCCGGGAACACCGCGATGATGCGGCCGGCCAGCGAGATGTCACGCGTCTCCACGGTGACACCCGCCTGCGAGGCGTACGCCTGGACCACCGGCAGGAAGGAATACGTCGCCAGGGCCGGGGCCTCGTCAGTGTGCGTATAGATGATGGTCGAGTCAGTCACCGGGTGCTCCGCTCCACGTCTGCAACATTGCTCGACATCAAGATATCTCGTGATCGACCTCGGCTCGACAGGGGTCCGCACACGGGTGCGGGAAGTCGGCCGGGATAGCGGATCCACGCAAACGGAGGAGTCACCTCCGTGCAACCGGATCGGACGGTCCCAGAGTCATGAAGGGAGATCACCGATCCGGTGGCCGGGCCTGACCATCCGGCCGCCCCAGCGAAAGCGGACCATGAGATATCGCAGCAGAGTGACGGCCCCCGCGGCCGCCCTGATCGGCACGGCAGCGGCCCTCACCGCCGCCCCCTCCGCCCTCGCGGCACCGACGAGCACGGGGACGTCGGCCGCCAGGACCCACGGCACTCCGGGCCCCGAGACCCTCGGCGACCCCGTCTACCCGGCCCTCGGCAACGACGGCTACCGCGTCACCGCCTACCACCTCGACTTCTCCTACGACGCCACGACGCGGCTGGTCGACGCCACCGCGACCCTGAAGATCCGCACCACCCAGGCGCTGTCCCGCCTCTCCCTCGACTCCCTCGGCCTCGACATCCGCTCCGTACGCGTCGGCGGCCGCACGGCGACGTACGAGCAGGTGGCCGAGAAGGTGCGCATCACGCCTGCACGGACGCTGCCGAACAAGTCCTGGGTGACCGTGTGCGTCGAGTACTCGGCGGACCCGCGCCGTATTCCGCAGCCGCTCACCGGCTGGGTCGACACGCTGGACGGGTTCGCGGTCTGCTGCCAGCCGAACTTGGCCCACACCGTCTTCCCGTGCAACGACCACCCCTCCGACAAGGCCGACTTCACGTTCCGCATAACCGTCCCCGGCGGCCTCAGCGGCGTGGCCACCGGCCTGCTCGAACGCACCGAGAGCCTCTCCGGCGGCCGCACCGCGTACACGTACCGCTCCCGCGAGCCCATGGCCACCGAGCTGGTGCAGATCACGGTCGGCGACTACGTGATCAAGGACCGGCAGGGCCCGCACGGCCTCCCGCTGCGCGACGTCGTCCCGGTCGCGCGCGCCGAGGCACTGGAACCGGCGCTCGCGCTGACGCCGAACCTGGTCGCGTGGCTGGAGGCGCGGCTCGGGGCCTACCCCTTCGAGACGTACGGCCTGCTGCCCTGCAACTCCGACGCCCCGAACGCCTTCGACTTCACCGGCCTGGAGACCCAGACCCTCACCATCTACAAGCCGAACTACCTGCTCCAGGAGGAGTCGAAGATCGGCTCGCACATGATGCACGAGCTGGTCCACTCCTACTTCGGCAACAGTGTCAGCCCCGCCACCTGGGCCGACCTGTGGATCAACGAGGGCCACGCCGACTTCTACGGGCTGCTGTACCGCTACGAGCGGGGCTGGCCGGACTCCCTGGGCATGACCACCATGGAAGCCCGGATGAAGGACACCTACGCGAAGGGCGACCAGTGGCGCCACGACTCGGGGCCGGTCGCGGCGCCCAACGCGGTCAACCTCTTCGACAGCCAGCGCTACCTGGGCGGCGTCCTGGTCCTGTACGCGCTGCGCAACCTCGTCGGCGAGCAGGCCTTCAACGCTCTTGAGCGGGCCTTCCTCGACCGGTACCGCAACTCCTCGGCGTCGACGGACGACTTCACTGCCGTCGCCTCCGAGGTCTCCGGCCGGGATCTGACCGGATTCCTGCGGGACTGGCTGTACGGCACGAAGACGCCGCGGATGCCGGGGCACCCGGACTGGACGGTCACCCCGGTGAACCCGTCGCTCGCCGCGCCGCACAGCCGCGAGGGCAGCCGCCACCACGAGAACTCGGCCACCCTGTAGGCACGTTCGGGCACGTCAGTCGAGGCGGACGGGAGGCATCTCGTCCGCCTCCTCGGGGCCGCGCTGCTGCGGGATCGCCAGCGTGCCCTGCTGGATCGCCACCGTGCGCGCCGGCGCCGGGATGCGGATGCCCTCCTTGCGGTAGCGCCGGTGCAGGCGCTTGATGAACTCGTGCTTGATCCGGTACTGGTCGCTGAACTCGCCGACGCCCAGGATCACCGTGAAACCGATCCGGGAGTCGCCGAAGGTGTGGAAGCGGATGATCGGCTCGTGGTCCGGCACCGCTCCCTCGACCTCGGCCATCACCTGGCCGATGACCTCGTTCGTCACCAGCTCGACATGGTCCAGGTCGCTGTCGTAGGCGACGCCGACCTGGACCAGGATCGTCAACTGCTGCTCGGGGCGCATGAAGTTGGTCATGTTCGTCTTCGCGAGCTCCCCGTTGGGGATCACGACCAGGTTGTTCGACAGGTTGCGGACCGTCGTCTGTCGCCAGTTGATGTCCTCGACATAGCCCTCCTCGCCGCTGCTCAGCCGGATGTAGTCGCCGGGCTGGACGGTCTTGGAGGCGAGGATGTGGATGCCCGCGAAGAGGTTGGCGAGCGTGTCCTGCAGGGCGAGCGCGACCGCCAGACCGCCGACGCCCAGGGCGGTGAGCAGCGGCGCTATCGAGATGCCCAGCGTCTGGAGCACCACCAGGAAGCCGATGGCCAGGATCAGGATCCGGGTGATGTTGACGAAGATCGTGGCCGACCCGGCGACACCGGGCCGGGACTGGGTGACCGTCCGCATCAGCCCGGCGATCCCGCGGGCCACCGCCAGCGTCACGACGAAGATGAGCAGCACGGTCAGGATCTGGTTGACGTTGTGCTGGACCGTCCGGGTCAGCGGAAGCGCCGCCCCCGCGGAGGCCGCGCCGCCGAGGAAGGCCGCCCACGGCGCCACGGTCCGCAGGGTGTCCACGATCAGGTCGTCGCCGCTCCAGCGGGTGCGGTCGGCGTGCTTGCCCAGCCAGCGCAGCAGCATCCGCAGCAGGAAGGCGGCGAGCAGCCCCGCGGCCACCGCGATCCCGGCGACGACCAGGTCGTCCACGGTGAGCGCCCGGTTCACCGGCCACCTCCGGAAACAAAGGCTGCGGCGAACCCCTTCGCCGACGGCCGGATGTGAAGTCTCGTCACGTTGTCACCTGCTCGATTCCGCGATGTGCCGTCGCACCGGCCACCCCATCCCCCGAGACCGGCGCGAGGGCTCATCCTGCCGTATCGGGTACACGTGTTCGTGCCAGGATCGTCGGGCGGACGGCCGCATAGGTCGCTTTCGGGCATTCTCCCCGGAACCGGCGGTGGCTTCGAGGGCGCGTTGTCACATGTCGGTGAACGACCCGTGCCGCCCCGCGCCGGAGGCGAAGCGCGCCGCGCCCTCCATGCTCTCCGTCAGCACACCCCTGCCGTGCCGGAGTTCACCCCGCATCGCGGCCGCCTCGTCCAGCCCTTCCTGGTCGAGCACCGAGGCGCGGTCGGCGCGCAGACACGCCTGCGGGAACCGCGCGATCTCGGCGGCCAGCTCCTCCGCCTCGGCGCGGGCGCGTCCGCTCGGCACCACGCGGTTGGCGAGCCCGATGTCGTAGGCCTCGCTCGCGGGTACCGCCCGGCCCGTCAGGATCATGTCCAGCGCGCGGCTCGTGCCGATCAGCCGGGGCAGCCGTACCGTGCCGCCGTCGATCAGGGGCACGCCCCAGCGGCGGCAGAACACCCCGAAGACGGCGTCCTCCTCGGCGACCCGCAGGTCGCACCACAGGGCCAGCTCCAGGCCACCGGCCACGGCATGCCCGGCGACCGCCGCGATCACCGGCTTCGACAGCCGCATCCGGGTCGGCCCCATCGGCCCGTCACCCTCCTCGGTGACCCGGTTGCCCCGCTCGGTGCCCAGCGCCTTGAGGTCGGCTCCGGCGCAGAACGTGCCGCCCTCACCCCACAGCACCGCCACCCGTGCCTCGTCGTCGGCCTCGAACTGGCGGAAGGCGGCGACGAGTTCGGCGGCGGTGGGGCCGTCGACCGCGTTACGGACCTCGGGCCGGGAGAGGACGACGGTACTGACGTGTCCCTGGCGCTCGACACGGACCGGCATGGCGGGCCCCTTTCGGTGGGTCGGACCCCGCACGTTACTGGCCGGTCACATGACCTTCCACCGCAACCGGCCGCTCAGTTCATCGTCCACCCGAACCGGCCGCTCAATTCACCGTCCACCCGAACCGTCCATTCAGATCACCTTCCACCGCACCAGCGCACCCAGCGTCAACGCCCCCGGCAGCAGCGGCAGCCACACCGTGATGATCCGGTACGCCAGCACCACCGCCGTCGCCACCGCCACCGGGCCGCCCGCCGCCACCAGCGCCAGGATCAGCGCCGCCTCCACCGAGCCGATCCCGCCCGGCGTGGGCACGAGGGCGACGGCGACGGTCGCCGCGAGGTACGCGAGCGCCATGTGGGCCGGCGGCACGTCCAGCCCCAGCGCGAGGCCGACCAGGACCAGCCCGGCCGCCTGCAGCGCCGGAAAGGCCAGGGAGCCGCCCCACAACGCCAGCGCCCGTGAGGGCCGGGTGTGGACCGAGCGCGCCTCGCCCAGCGCGGTCCGCAGGAACGACAGCACGGCGGTGCGCAGCCGGCGTACGAGCACGAAGACGGCCACGACCACGAGCGCCGCCGCCCCGATGATCAGCAGCAGCGGACCCCAGGCGCCGTCCGGAAGAAGCGGCCCGAGCCGCAGGGCGTGCGGGAAGGCGATGAGCAGCGCGGCCAGCAGGCCGACCCGGGCCACGCTCTCCGCGAGCAGATACAGCGCCAGCGCCGCCGAGGAACGGGCGAGCGGCAGCCCGCACACCGTCATGAAACGCAGATTGACCGCGCTCGCACCGAGCCCGGTGGGCAGCAGATGGTTGGCCGAGCCCGCCGCGAACTGCGTGACGAGCAGCCGCAGTGGGGGCAGCGGGTCGACCACGGCACCCTGCCGGGTCACCGCCGCAGCCACCCAGGTCAGACAGGTGACACAGGCCGCCGCGAGGAGCCAGGGCCACTTGGCCGTCGCCAGATGGCCGATGCCCTCGGCGAGCACGGCCCGGTTCCGCACCGCGACCACGACGACGAGGACGAGCGGGAGCAGGCACAGTATCCGGCGCAGCGGGAGCCGCCTGACCAGGCGTCCCGCGGGGAGTCGTACGGCTGTCACATCCGGAGAGGTTCTCCACGCCGCGCCAACGGCGGGTTGCGGCCGCGGGGACGGCGCCTTACGGACCGGCTGCGGACGGCTGCCGATCGTCGCGAAGCCGCCCATACGGCAGGGCCGGCCTGCCGCGACAGGAAAAGAATTGACCTCAACGTCGCTTGAGGTTCTACGGTCCTCTCCATGAGCATGGAGACCACAGCCTGGACACAGCTGTACAGCGTCATGAACGCCCAGCGGGAGCGGCGTCCGTTCGCCCGCGCCACGCTGCGCCGCATCGGCGCGTTCGCCCGCCCGCACCGCCGCAGGATCGCGCTCTTCGTCGTGCTCGGGATGATGACCGCCCTGCTCGCCGTCGCGACCCCGGTACTCGCCGGTCATGTCGTCGACGCGATCGTGACGGGTGACGACGAGGGCACCGTCGTCCGCCTGGCCTTGCTGATCGCCCTTATCGCGCTCGTCGAGGCAGCCCTCGGGATCCTCGCCCGGCGGCTGTCGGCCACCCTCGGCGAGGGACTGATCCTCGATCTGCGGACGGCTGTGTTCGATCATGTGCAGCGCATGCCGGTCGCGTTCTTCACACGTACTCGTACGGGAGCGCTCGTCTCCCGACTCAACAACGACGTGATCGGCGCCCAGCGCGCCTTCAGCAACACCTTGTCCGGCGTGGTCAGCAACCTCGTCACCCTGCTGCTCACGGTCGCCGTCATGCTCACCCTGTCCTGGCAGATCACCCTGCTCGCCCTCGTCCTGCTGCCGGTGTTCGTGTTCCCGGCCCGGCGCATGGGCCACCGCATGGCCGGGATGCAGCGGGAGGCGGCCACCCTCAACGCGGCGATGGGCACCCGCATGACCGAGCGCTTCTCGGCCCCCGGCGCCACACTCGTCAAGCTCTTCGGACGCCCGCAGGAGGAGTCGGAGGAGTTCGCGAGCCGGGCCGGGCGGGTGGCGGAGATCGGCGTCCGGACGGCCACCGCCCAGTCGGTGTTCATCACCGCGCTCACCCTGGTGTCCGCCCTGGCCCTCGCCCTCGTCTACGGCCTCGGCGGCTGGTTCGCCCTGCGCGGCACGCTGGAGCCGGGTGCCGTCGTCTCGCTGGCCCTGCTGCTGACCCGGATGTACGCGCCGCTGACCGCGCTGGCCGGCGCCCGCGTCGAGGTCATGAGCGCCCTGGTCAGCTTCGAGCGGGTCTTCGAGGTGCTCGACCTCAAGCCGCTGATCGAGGAGAAACCGGACGCGAGGAAGGTCCCGGACGGCCCGGTGTCGGTGGAGTTCGACGACGTCCGCTTCGGCTACCCGTCCGCCGACAAGGTCTCCCTCGCCTCCCTGGAGGAGGTGGCGACCCTCGACACCCGCGGCGGCGCCGAGGTGTTGCACGGCATCTCCTTCCGCGCCGAACCCGGACAGACCGTCGCCCTGGTCGGCTCCTCCGGCGCCGGCAAGTCGACCGTCGCCCAGCTGCTGCCGCGTCTCTACGACGTCGACGAGGGCGCCGTGCGCGTCGGCGGCGTGGACGTGCGCGACCTGAGCGCCGAGTCCCTGCGCTCCACCCTCGGCATGGTCACCCAGGACGGCCACCTCTTCCACGACACCGTCCGCGCCAACCTGCTGCTGGCCCGCCCCACCGCCACCGACACCGAACTCTGGGACGCCCTGGGCCGCTCCCGACTCGACGATCTCGTCCGGTCCCTGCCCGACGGCCTGGACACCGTGGTCGGCGAGCGCGGCTACCGGCTCTCCGGCGGCGAACGCCAGCGCATGACCATCGCGCGGCTGCTGCTGGCCCGCCAACGCGTCGTCATCCTCGACGAGGCCACCGCCCACCTCGACAACACCTCGGAGGCCGCCGTCCAGGAGGCCCTCACCGAGGCGCTTCGGGGCAGGACCGCGGTCGTGATCGCCCACCGGCTGTCCACCGTGCGGTCGGCGGACCTGATCCTGGTCGTCGAGGCCGGCCGGATCGTCGAACGCGGTACGCACGACGCGCTGCTGGCGGCCGGGGGACGCTATGCGGAGCTGTACCGGACGCAGTTCGAGCAGGGGCCCGGCGGGAGGGCGGAGGTCGCGGCCGAAGTCGCGGCAGAGGTCGCCTCGGCAGGGGAGGCCGCGTAGCGAGCCGCGGGCGGGGGACGGCCGGGATTCGGCCAACGTCGACGGCAGGACCCGTCAGGAACACACAAACATCGACAGCATCATTGCTTCGCGTGTGTTCACATCCTAGTGTGCGTCCGGTTTCCCAACAGCACCGCACAGGATCTGACGTTCCCTCAAGCCACACAGTGCTCGCGCTCTGCCGTCCCGAGGAAGGCCACGTCATGCCGCACGCTCCCGAGTCTCCTGTCGGCCACGCGTCCCACCCCCACGGTGTGCCCGTCAGCCGGCGCCGTCTCCTGGAGGGCGGGGCCGCCGTCCTCGGCGCGCTCGCCCTGTCCGGATCGTCCGCCGCGGCGGTGCAGGCGGCCGACGGGGCCGGCAAAGCGGCCGACTCCCCGGAGTGGAACGGGCACATCGACCTGTTCGAGGTCGGCGCCGAGCCGCCGCACACCACGCTGATGCCCTACGCGGACGTCAGACAGGCCCTGGCCGCCGACCGCACCCGCTCGCCGTACCGCCTGAGCCTCGACGGCAAGTGGAAGTTCGCCTACGCGGACCGGCCCGACGACCGCGACGCCGACTTCTACCGCACCGACGTCGACGACCGCGACTGGGACACCATCCCGGTCCCCTCGGTATGGCAGTTGCACGGCTACGACTTCCCGATCTACGTCAACATCACGTACCCCTACTGGGGCCCCAACGGCCTCGGCGAGGACCCGCAGCCGCCCGCCGCGCCCACCCGCTACAACCCCGTCGGCCAGTACAGGCGCACCTTCACGGTCCCGAAGGACTGGTCGGGGCGGCGCACCTTCCTGCACTTCGAGGGCGTCAAGTCCGCCCACTACGTGTGGATCAACGGCGAGTTGGTGGGCTACAAGGAAGACTCCTTCACCCCCGCCGAGTACGACATCACCAAGCACCTCAGGCCCGGCACCAACCAGATCGCGGTCGAGGTGTACCGCTACTCCGACGGCGACTGGCTGGAGGACCAGGACATGATCCGGCTGAGCGGCATCTTCCGCTCGGTCTACCTGTACTCCACCCCGGTCGTGCACTTGCGAGACTTCAAGCTCGACACGCCCCTGAGCGACGGGTACAAGGCGGCCGCCCTGTCGGTGACCGCGAGCGTGCGTGCCTACGCGGATGACGGCGCCGGGCGGTACACCGTCGAGACGCAGCTGTATGACGCGGCGGGGCACCCGGTCTGGTCCCGTCCTCTCCAACAGCGTGTCGACGTGGGCGCCGTCGGCGAGGACGTGACCGTGCGGGCGGAGAAGGACGTCCCCGCTCCGAAACTCTGGTCGGCCGAGCACCCCTGTCTCTACACGGCCGTCCTGCGACTGCGTGATCCGGCCGGAAGGCTGATCGAGACGCTGTCCCACCGCGTCGGTCTGCGCGAGTTCGCGCTCAGGGACGGCCTGATGCGCATCAACGGCAAACCCGTCTCCTTCCGGGGCACCAACCGGCACGAGATGCACCCCGACCGCGGCATGGCGCTCACCCGCGCGGACATGGTCGAGGACATCGAGGTCATCAAGCGGATGAACATCAACAGCGTCCGCACCTCGCACTACCCGAACAACCCGCTGTGGTACGAACTCGCCGACGAGTACGGCCTCTACCTGGTCGACGAGACCAACCTGGAGACCCACGGCATTCGCGGCGAGTACCCGGGCAACCACGCCGACTGGTCCAAGGCATGCGTGGCCCGTGCCCAGAACATGGTCCACCGCGACAAGAACCATGCCTGCGTGGTCATCTGGTCGCTCGGCAACGAGGCCGGCGGCGGCAGCACCTTCGTCGCGATGCGCGACTGGATCAAGTCGTACGACACCACGCGCGTCGTCCAGTACGAGGGCGACGACCGGCCGACGATCAGCGACATCCGCTCGGAGATGTACGACAGTCCCTCGCGCGTCGAGTCCCGGGCGAAGGACACCGCCGACACCCGGCCGTACGTCATGATCGAGTACTCCCACGCGATGGGGAACTCCAACGGCAACTTCAAGAAGTACTGGGACCTGATCCGCCGCTATCCCGTCCTCCAGGGCGGCTGGATCTGGGACTTCGTCGACCAGTCGCTGAGCTGGCCCACCCCGGTGCGCCAGCAGTTCACCGAGGCCGGCCCGGGTTCCCTGCGCGGCGAGATCCTCGCGCCGAGCGGCACCTTCGACCGTGCCGAAGGCGTGTCGGGCGGCACGGTCTTCGCCCGCGACCCGAGCCTCGACCTCACCGGTTCCCTCACGCTGGAGGCGTGGATCACCCCCAGGATCCTCGGCTACCACCAGCCGATCATCGCCAAGGGCGACACCCAGTACGCCCTGAAGCAGTCCGACAACAAGCTCGAGTTCTTCATCTACGGCGGCGGCCAGTGGGTCACGGCGAGTTGGCCGCTGCCCGACGACTGGACCGGCACCGAGCATCACGTCGCGGGCGTGTTCGACGCGGACGCGGGCACACTCACCCTCTACGTCGACGGAGCGGTGAAGGCGACCCGCACCACCACCCAGAAGCCCGCCAAGAACACCGCCTCCCTCGCGCTCGCCACCGACATGGACAACCCCAGCCGGGAGTTCAGCGGCACTGTTCGGCGCGCCCGCGTCTACGCCCGCGCCCTGAGCGCCGCCGAGCTGTCCTCCGACAGCCGTCGTCCCGGTGACGACGCAGTGCGCTTCTGGTTCGACGCGGCGACGGTCGCGGTCACCGAGAAGCGGCCGAAGGCGAAGACGTTCTTCGCGTACGGCGGCGACTGGGGCGACAACCCCAACGACTTCAACTTCGTCGCGGACGGCATCGTCACGGCCGACCGCCGGCACACCGGCAAAGCAGCCGAGGTCAAACGCATCTACCAGGCGATCAACGCCGCCCCGGCGACCGGCGACCGGCTCGCCCCCGGCGCGGCCGTCACACTCACCAACGAGAACCTGTTCACCAACCTCCGTGAGTTCGACGGCCGTTGGGCGCTCCTCGCCGACGGCCGGGTGGTGCAGCGCGGGAAGCTGAACCGCGCCCAGCTGGACGTCGCGCCGCTGTCCGGCAAGGACGTCACCGTGCCCTTCAAGGTGCCGGGCAATCCGGAGCCGGGCACCGAGTACTTCCTGGAACTCTCCTTCACCACGAAGGAGACGACGAAATGGGCGAAGGCCGGCTTCGAGGTGGCCAAACAGCAACTCGCCGTCGACGCGGGCAGCCCGGCGGTGACGCCGCTGCCGCTGGACGGGGTCCCGGCGCTCACCTACGAGGACGGGGACGAGGCGGTCACGGTCCGGGGAGAGGGCTTCTCCGTCGCCGTCGACAAAAAGAGCGGCGTCATCACGTCGTACCGGGTCCGCGGCGCTCAGCTGATCGCCTCCGGTCCCGCACCGAACTTCTGGCGGGCGCCGACGGACAACGACAAGGGCAACGGCCAGCACGTCCGCAACCAGACCTGGCGTGACGCCGGCGCGGAACGCAAGGTCAGCGGCGTCGGGGTGCGCGGCCTGCGGGACAGGGCAGTCGAGATCAAGGTCAGCGGCACACTGCCGACGACCACGGAGTCGACGTACACCACCACCTACACGGTCTTCGGCAACGGTGAGATCAGGGTCGACAACACACTGCATCCGGGCGCGGCCTCGCTGCCCTACATCCCCGAGGTCGGCACCCTCCTCTTCCTGCCCGGCCGCCTGGAGCGGCTGCACTACTACGGGCGCGGCCCCGAGGAGAACCACTGGGACCGCAACAACGGCACCGACGTGGGCCGCTACTCCGGGACCGTCTCCGGGCAGTGGGAGCCCCACATCCGCCCCCAGGAGAACGGCAACAGGACCGACGTCCGATGGGTGGCCCTGACCGGCCGCGACGGCCGTGGGCTGTTGGTCTCGGGTGAGCCCTTCCTGGAGGTCAGTGCGTCGCACTTCACGCCGGAGGACCTGTCGGTGGGCGCGCGGCACGACTACCAGCTGACGCCGCGCGACGAGGTCGTCCTACGGCTCAGCCACCGGCAGATGGGAGTGGGCGGCGACAACAGCTGGGGCGCCCACACCCACGACGAGTACAAGCTGTTCCCGAACCGCGACTACTCCTACACCTACCGGCTGCGCCCGCTGACCGACCTCGACAAGGCGACGAGGCTGTCACGCAGGCCGACCGCCGTGCGGTGACCGACGCGACCGGGGTCCCGGCAGGCCGCCGGGACCCCGGTCAGTACTCTGGGCGCGCCCGTGCACACAGGGCCCTTGATCTGGCGACCAGGCAGGGAGGCGAACACTCGGAGCGCCCCGTGCCGCGTTCGTGCCACGGTCCCCTGCTACATTGCGCCCTCAAGATCATAAAAGCGGGGGTCGGACATGACCGTGCACGGGCACGCGACTTCGCCGGTGACCGGCAGGCAGCGGCAGAGGTCCCGGAGAGCGCCCGGCGCCAACTGGCCCACCGGGTGCGGGTGCCCAGGGCGAACCACCAGGGCGCCGAGCACGCCTCCATCCGCGCCGATCCCCGTGAAACGCAGCCACCGCCTGTCCACCGCCCTGACCGTGCCGCTGACGGTCGTGATGCTGTCAGGGTGCGGCTTCTTCGGCCCGGAGACGTTCGGGGCCGAAGACCGGTCCATCGAGGTGGACACGGGCGACGTGTTCGAGCTGACGCTCCCGGCCAACCCCTCGATGGGCCAGGACTGGAGCATCGCGCGCCCCGGTCCCGACCGTGCCACAGTGCGCCAGGAGGGCGGCAGGGAGGACGACTTCGAGGACGACGGCGGTGCCGTCGGGGGTGGGGACGGTACGCAGACCTTCACCTTTGAGGCCGTTGCCGCGGGCACCACGAAGATCAGAATGAGCTACTGCGTGCTGGGCGTCTGCCCCGACGGCGACGCCCGCACCGCGACGGGCAGCCCCGGCAACGACCCGGCGTACTTCATCTTCACGGTCACCGTGCGATGACGGAGACGACGCAACGGAGGTACCGATGAAGCCGCGCAAGACCGGCGAGGAGTCGGTGCGGGCCGACGTCGCCATGCTCCTGCGCTACGGCATCGGCGCCCAGGGCCCACGCCGTACCGCTTTGTCCGCTGACGGAGCCGTGTGCGCCGCGGTCGCGCTCGACCACCTCGGAGTCCAGCCCCGCTCGGTGGCGTTCCTCGGCAGGACCGTCCGCGACGGTGGCACCGGCTACACCGCCCGGCTGCCGGAGCTGCTGCCCGAGCCGACGCCCTCGGACCTGGTGCGCGGCTGGCTGGAGACGGTCACCGGCAGATCGTCCTGCGGGCGCAGGCAGGGACCCTTCTCACAGGACCGGAGCGATGTTCCTCACAGCCGTCGACTTCGGCGCGTGCCGCGGTACAGTGAGGAACGCCCTTGACCTGCACAAAGCAGGCAGGGAGCCGTCTTTTCAGGAGTCCAAAGTGCTGCGTACTCTGTTCAAGTCCAAGATCTAACGCTTGGTCATCTCTGCAGGTCAGAGGCGTGATAGCCGAGTTGAGGTCAGCAAATGGTCAGCATCGGACGCAGTGGCGTCCTGGCGTTGCTGACTTTCGTGATGGGCCGTCAGTTCCCGGGTGGTGGCTTTCCGGGCATGTGCGCAGGTGGCGACCAGAAGAAGCCCAAGTCGCGAGCGCCGGGGCGGCCGCGCATATCCGGGGGTGCCGAGCCATGGTCAGAGGTTTTTGACGGAAGTGACCTGCCTGCGCGTGGTCGATGCCTCTGATGTCAGGCTCTTCCGGCTACTCCGGCACGCTACGGCCGCGTCGAGGTTTGAGTGACGGCCTCGGCTCAATTGAACGCGGGTATGACTTCCTGGATGCACTTTCAGAGCCGCCCCAAGACCACCCTCCCTGAATGTGCGAAGCTGGTTTTCTGATCACGAGGAAGAAGCTTTTCCGTGTCACGGCGTCGAGGCCACGACGTCAGCCGGGTGCACGCCCCCGGAGGCCCAATCTGTGTCGCGCCCGGTGACGCCCTGCCGTCGGCGCCGTTCCGAGGCTGGGAGCGGTGAATGCAGATGAGCTTCGATGCCCCGAACCCCAAGCCGACCGGTGCCGACAACGGGCCGGCCGTCTCCCGCCGGGAGTTCGACGCGCTCTTCGACGCGGTTCGCGCATGGGGTCGCTGGTCCCCGGCCGACCGTGGCGCCTGGAACCGTGTCACCGCGGACCTTGTGCGGGAGGCCGGGGCCGGCGTGCGGTCAGGGATCGTCGTCCCGCTGGCGCTGCCCTGGAACACCCGACCCGGTCCCGGCAACCGCAAGCCCGCCCTGCACCACATGACCGACCTCGGTGACGTGGGGGCGCCGGAACCCTCCACCCACAAGGACTTCATCGCCGCCGACTACCACGGCAAGGGCATCACGCATCTCGACGCGCTGTGTCACATCGCCTACCGGGGGCAGCTCTACGACGGGCGCACGGCACACGAGGTCGTCGGTGCCGCAGGCGCCCGCTTCGGTGCGGTGTCGACGCTCGGGCCCCTCGTCACGAGAGGCGTGCTCCTCGACCTCCCCGCCGTGCTCGGGATCCCCTGGCTGGAGCCGGGGCAAGCGGTGCACGCCAAGGACATCGTTGCTGCGGAGAAGGCGCTCGATGTGACGATCGGCGAGGGCGACGCAGTACTGCTGCGCTCCGGGCACGTCCGCCGCCGCGAGGAGCTCGGTGCCTGGGACCCCGACACGGCGAGCGCGGGATTTCACGTGGACGCCGTGCCGCTGCTGGCCGAGCGTGGCATCGCGCTGCTCGGCGGAGACGGCGACAGTGATGTACGACCCTCGCCCGTGGACGGTGTGCACTCGCCGGTCCACGCCCTGGCCTTGGCCGCGATGGGGGTGCCGCTGCTGGACAACCTGGACCTGGAGGAGCTCTCCGCCGCCACTGCCGAGGCGGGGCGGAATGAGTTCCTGCTCGTCGTGGCGCCGCTGAACGTACCGGGAGGGACGGGCTCGCCCGTCAACCCGGTCGCGGTCCTGTGACAGAGCCGGTCCGGTTACCGTGCGTGAGGAACCTTGCGAATCATGACTAGTGTCCTGGTGCCGCTAATGCCCGTATCCTCGTCAATGCCAGATATTTCCGAAGAGTGGATTGTCGAAGGCGTGAGACGAAGCGTGGATCGGTCCGGCGGCGAACCGATACCGGCGAGGCGTGCGACAGGCGGCACGGGGCCCGCCCGTTTCCGCGAGCGGTTTCTGCAGGGTGATCCGGTCGGGGCGGGTGTGCGAACCTCGATCCTGAATTCCTGGCAGCGCTGCCGGACCCTGGGGCTGTCGCCGGACCAGACCGACCTTCCCTACCGGGCGGATTTCGATCCGGACGGACGGATGGTCCACGCAGCCGTGCCGGTGCTCGACCGCCTGCAGTCCACATTCGCCGGCAGCGCGATGAACATCTCCGTCGCCGATGCGAGCGGGACGGTGCTCCTGCGCCGTTTCGGAGAGGCGTCGCTGGCCAGAACTCTGCCGGCCATCCAGAGCGTCCCGGGGTTCGTGTTCGCCGAGCAGGTCGCCGGTACCAACGGCATCGGTCTTGCCCTGGCGGAGCGGCAGCTCATCCGGGTCTATGGTGCTGAGCACTTCGCCGAGCGTTCCCAAGGCAGCGCCTGCCGCGCGCTTCCCCTCCGCGACCCCCTCAGTGGCCGCATCGAGGGCGCTCTGTGCTTCGGCTATCCCCGCAGCGCCGATAATCCGGCGCTGGACGCCGTGATACGCAAGGCGGCCGAGGCTATCGAGCGGCGGCTGCTGGGGCAGAGTTCCGCACGTGAGCGCGCTCTGCTTCGGGCCTACCGGGCCACCGGAGCCGAGGCCGCTGCAAGCCTTCAGCATCGCATCGGGGTGGAGGAACTGGCCCTGGAGCTACACCCCCGCGACCGGGCGATCCTCATGGAGAAGGCCGCCGAGTTGATCTCCCGCGCACAGCGGGCCGCCGTCGACGTGCCCCTGCCCGACGGCCGACGGGTCACGCTCGTGAGCCGCCTGATGACGAGTGTCTCCGGAGTGGAGGGCATCGCCGTCGAGGCCGTTCTCCCCGGCCCCGCACTTCGCGCGCCTCGCGCCATCCCGCACCAGGTCGACGAGCCGCTGGGCTTCCCCGCCGAACCTGCCGTCGCCTCTGTCCTCCCGCTCTCCGGGGCCGTTCCCATCACCGTGGCATCCGGGCATCTCTCCCTCATCCCACCGTCCGGGCAGGATCCTCCCGAGACGGCACCCGGCCGGCCCGCCGTGGCCGGCGAGGGCCGCACTACCGCCGACACCGACGGCGTGACGGACGATCGGCCCGACTCCCCGCCCTCCGCCAGGGGACTCGTGATGGTGGGGGAGCCGCACGTGGGGACGTACGCCCTGGCCGCGCGGCGCCGCCTGGAGTTGCTGTCCGAGGCCAGCGTCCACATCGGCACCACCCTGGACGTGCGCCGCACGGCCCGGGAACTCGCCGAGACTGCGGTGCCGCGACTGGCCGACTTCGTCACCATCGACCTGCCCGAGGCCGTACTGCGCGGTGAGGAGTCCGCCGATCCACGCAGTGACCTGCGCCGTGCGGTGGTTCACGGCATTCGCGACGGCTGTCCCTTCAGCCCGGTGGGCAAGCGCATCGACTACCGCCCGACGGCGCCGCAGACGCGGTGTCTGATGAGTGGGCAGGCAGTGCTGGAACCGGACCTGCAGGCCGCCGCTGGGTGGCTCGCACAGGACCCCGAGCACTCCGAACAACTGCTGAGCCACGTCCACTCCCTCATCGCGGTGCCCCTGGTCGCCCGCGGCGTCGTGCTGGGGGTCGCCGGTTTCTATCGGGCGGAGGATCCCGCCCCCTTCGGAGACGACGACCGCTCGCTGGCGCAGGAGCTCGCCACCCGCGCCGCGCTGTCCATCGACAACGCCCGCCGCTACACGCGCGAACGCACCATGGTCCTGGCCCTGCAGCGCAGCCTGCTGCCGCACGGACAGCCCGACCAGGACGCCGTCGAGGTCGCCCACCGTTACCTGCCCGCCGAATCCGACGTCGGGGGAGACTGGTACGACGTCATCCCCCTGTCCGGCACCCGCGTCGGCCTCTTCGTCGGTGACGTCGTCGGCCACGGTTTGTTGTCCGCCGCCACCATGGGCCGGGTGCGAACCGCCGCACGCAGCTTCGCCGAGCTCGACTTTCCCCCCGACGAGGTCCTCACCCACCTCGACAACCTCGTCGGACGCCTGGACCGGGAGGAGCCCGCCGCCGAGGGCGCCGGCATCATCGGCGGGACCTGTCTGTACGCGATCTACGACCCGACCTCGCAGCAGTGCACCATGGCCCGCGCCGGCCACCCCCCGCCCGCTCTGGTCCGCCCCGACGGCACGGTGTCGTTCCCCGACCTGCCCGCCGGGCCCCCGCTCGGCCTCGGAGGTCTGCCCTTCGAAGCCGCCGAGATCCACCTCCCCGAAGGCAGCCAGCTGGTCCTCTACACCGACGGACTCATCGAGGACCGGCACCGCGACGTCGACATGGTCCTCGATCAGCTGCGCGAGGTCCTGGCCCACCCGGAGCGCGGACCCGACGAGACCTGCCAGGCGGTCCTCGACACCGTGGCGCCGCCCCACCCCTACGACGACATAGCCCTGCTCGTTGCCCGCACCCATGCCCTGGACCCGGGGCGGATCGCCACCCGGGATCTGCCCGCGGATCCGGCCCTCGTCAGCGAAGTCCGCTCCTTCGCCACCCGGCAACTGGCCGACTGGGGGCTCGACGAGGTCGCGTTCACCGCTGAACTGATGCTCAGTGAGCTGGTCACGAACGCCATCCGCCACGGCGCGGGGCCCATCCGGGTACGGCTGCTCCACGACCGCACCCTGATCTGCGAGGTCTCCGACACCAGCAACACCGCCCCACACCTGCGCAGGGCAGCCACCACCGACGAGGGCGGTCGCGGCCTGTTCCTCGTCGCCCAGCTGGCAGAGAGCTGGGGCACGCGCTACACACCGGAGGGCAAGGTCATCTGGGCCGAATGCGGGCTCGACGCCGTCTGAGGGACTGAAGAGCAGGGTGGCCCACTGGCCCGTTGGAGTCACAGAGAGCAGCAAAATGCCTGAAATGCCGTGATGTTCCCGGCTAGGCTCACTGACGCAAGTCGGGAAGAACTCACCAGTCCGACCCCCGGAGATGTCCGTGCACGATGCTCACGACACCTCTGCGCAGGCGGTCCCACCCATCGGGGCGGGGCCCCTGGTCCGTATCCGCGGGCTCTCCAAGCGGTTCGGCGGGACCCTCGCGCTGGCCGGGGTCGACCTCGACGTCCACACCGGTAGCGTCCTCGCCCTCCTCGGTCCCAACGGAGCCGGAAAGTCCACGCTCATCAAGGTCCTCGCCGGCGTCCACCACGCCGACGCCGGGCAGATCACCGTGGCCGGGCAGCCGCTGGGCAGCCATGCCGCCTCCGGGAGCATGTCCTTCATCCACCAGGACCTCGGCCTCGTGGAATGGATGACGGTCGCCGAGAACATCGCCCTGAGCACCGGGTATCCGCGCCGCGCCGGACTGATCTCCTGGCGGCGGACCCGAGAGCGGTGCACCGAGGCACTGGCGATCGTCGCCGGACATCTCGATCCCGACGCCCCGATCGCCCACCTACCCCCGGCCGAGCGCTCCCTGGTCGCCATCGCACGAGCCCTGGCGGCACGGGCGCAGCTCATCGTCCTCGACGAACCGACCGCCCGCCTCCCGGCCGCCGACTGTGCCCGGCTGTTCCGCGTCCTGCACGCCCTGCGCGACCGGGGGCACGGCATCCTCTACGTCAGCCACCGCCTGGACGAGGTGTACGAGGTCGCCGACACCTTCGCCGTCCTGCGCGACGGCCACCTCGTCAGCCACGGCTCCCTGGCGGACCGCACCCCGGCCCGCCTGGTGCACGACATCATCGGCGAGGAACTGCCCGACCTCCCCCACTCTCGGCTTCGCGCGAGCGGGGGGACCCTCACCCCCGCCACGGCCCCGGCCGGCGGCCCGGCCGTCCTGACCCTCGACGGCGTACGGACAGCCGGTACAGGACCGGTGGACCTGGAGCTAAGGGTCGGAGAAGTCCTCGGTCTGGTCGGCCTCTCGGGCGCCGGACACATGGCCCTGGGGCGAGCCCTCGCGGGTTGCCGGCCCCTTCTCGGCGGACGCGCCGTCCTCGGCGGCCGCCCGTACAGTCCGCGCACGGTCGCCGACGCCGTCGGGCTCGGTGTCGCCTTCGTGCCCGGTGACAGGCAGCGTGAGGGCTGCCTCGACGAGCTGACCGTAAGGGAGAACCTCCTGGCCAACCCCCGCGCGGGAGGCCGGTCGGCGCCGCGCTGGATCAGTCCCCGCAGCGAACGCGGCGAGGCCACCACTCTGATCGAACGGTTCTCGGTGCGTCCCCGCGACAGCGAGGCGCCCATCGCCACCCTGTCGGGCGGAAACCAGCAGAAGGTCATGATCGGCCGGTGGCTCCGGGTGGAGCTGCGCCTGCTGATCCTCGAGGAACCGACGGCGAGCGTGGACATCGGTGCCAAGGCCGCGATCCACCGCCTGCTCGACGAGGCGCTGGCCGCGGGCCTCGCCGTCCTCCTCATCTCCACCGACTTCGAGGAGGTCGCGGGGGTGTGCCGACGTGCTCTGGTCTTCGTCCGCGGGACCGTGGCAGCCGAGCTGAGCGGTCCGGCTCTCACGGTCGCGGGGCTCACCCGGGCGGCCTCGGCCATGCCCCCCTCCGGAACCGCGACGAACCCGTGACCGCCCCGCCCTCCCCGTCCTCGCCCCGGAGGCAGCCACGTCGACCGGGCCTGCTGAGCCGACTCGGCCGACTGGCCGGGCCGGGCCGACCCGGCGGGCACCTCATCGGCGCATACGGCCTCCTGGTCCTTACCGCCCTGCTCTTCCTGATCTTCTCCCTCGCTCTGCCGCGTACCTTTCCCACCCGGGACACCGTCGACTCGATCCTGTCCAACCAGTCGATCCCGGCCATCCTCGCGCTCGCCGCCATGGTCCCCATCGTGACCGGCGCGTTCGACCTCTCCATCGGCTACGGCCTCGGCCTGGCGCACGTCATGGTGATGCAACTCGTCGCGGTCAGCGGGTGGCCCTGGCCGCTCGCCTGCCTCGCGGTGATCGTCGGAGGGGGCGCCGTGGGCGTCCTCAACGGTGTCATCGTCGAGTTCGGGCGGATCGACTCGTTCATCGCCACGCTCGGGACCGGCAGCATGCTGTACGCGCTGACCGGCTGGATCACCGACGGCGGCCGGATCGTTCCCGGCCCGGGGGGCCTCCCGGCCGCCTTCACCGACATCTACAACTCCACGTTCCTCGGCCTTCCGGTCCCCGCCTTCTACGTGCTCGCGCTCGCGGCCGCCCTCTGGCTGGTGCTCGAGCGGCTGCCGCTCGGCCGGTACCTGTACGTCGTCGGGGCCAACCCGCGCGCCGCCGACCTCGTCGGCATCCCGATCCGCAAGTACACCGTCTACGCCTTCGCCGCATCGGGGCTGATCGTCGGCTTCGCCGGCGTGCTGCTCGCGGCCCAGCAGCAGATCGGCAATCCGAGCGTCGGCCTCGACTACCTGCTGCCCGCCTTCGTCGGCGCCCTCCTCGGCTCCACCGCGATCAAACCCGGCCGCCCCAACGCCATGGGCACGGTGGTCGCCGTCGCCGTCCTCGCCGTCGGCCTCACCGGCATCGGGCAGATGGGCGCCGACTTCTGGACGATCCCGTTGTTCCACGGTGGCACCCTGCTCCTCGCCGTCGGCCTGGCCGGTTACGCCGCTCGCCGCCGGCTGCGCACCGGTGCCGTCGCGGCCCGCGATTCGCCCGCCGGGACCCCTGAGCCGCCGTCATCCCCGAGGCAGGAGGACGGCCCGTCGGGCAGCACTCCATGACCCACGCCCTGGCCGGCATCACTGCGCCCGGCCCGCATCCTCCCGTTCATCCCTCCGCGAGGAGCTTCCGTGCACTACCACCGCAAGGCCGTGCCCGGCGGTTTCAAGGCCCGGTCCGTCGCCGGCGCCCTGCTGGCCGCGGCAGTCGTCCTGGCCGGTTGCGAACGCGGCTCGTCGAGCGGCCCGGGGGACGCCACCTCGGGCCCGAGCGGCTGCCCTGACGTCCAAGCCCGCGCCCGGGCCGCCGTGACTCGGGCGGAGCAGACCGACGTCCCCTGGAACGGACCGACCAGCGGCCCCACGGCGGTGGCAGCCAAGACCATCGTCTACGTCGCCCAGACCATGACCAACCCCGGAGTCGCGGGCGTCGCCGACGGCGTGCGGAGAGCCGCGCGGGTCATCGGCTGGAACGTCCGGGTGATCGACGGCGGCGGTACCCCCGCCGGCATCCAGGCGGCGATGAGCGATGCGGTGGCGCTCAGGCCGTCGGGCATCGTCATCGGAGGCTTCGACCCCAACTCGACCTCGCAGCAGGTGGCGCGGGCGGGCGCGGCTCGCATCCCGCTCATCGGCTGGCACGCGGTCGCCGCCCCCGGCCCCAGCCGACGGCCGGCACTCTTCACCAACGTCACCACCAAAGTCGAGGACGTGGCCAGGGTCAGCGCGCAATGGGTCATTTCGCGCTCCAACGGCACCGCCGGAGTCGTGGTCTTCACCGACGCCTCGATCCCCTTCGCCAAGAACAAGTCCGAGCTGATCCGGAAGGAACTCGCCGCCTGCTCGGGCGTGAAACTGCTGGCGTACCAGAACATCCCGATTCCGGACGCGAGCAGCCGCACGCCCCGGGAAGTCTCCTCACTTCTCTCCCGCTTCCAGGACCGGTGGACGTACTCCGTCGCCATCAACGACCTCTACTTCGCCGATGCCGCCCCTGCATTCCGTGCGGCTGGCAGGAAAGGGTCCGGTCCGCCGTTCAACATCGGCGCCGGCGACGGTGACCCGTCCGCCTTCCAGCGCATCAACAGCGAGCAGTACCAGTCGGCCACCGTGCCCGAGCCGCTGTCCCAGCAGGGCTGGCAGATCGTCGACGAGTTCAACCGAGCCTTCTCCGGTCGTCCGGCCAGCGGATATGTGGCCCCCGTCCACATCACCACGGTCGGCAACAGCGACGGTGCCACAGCCTGGGACCCCTCGGGTTACCAGGAGGCGTACCGGAAGATCTGGGGTAAGTGACAGCGGCGTCGGGGGCTAAGCGGCTCCCTTTGCGGCCGTCTGCGACGGGGCGTACTCGGTGAGCAGGAGTGCGATGTCGTCGGCCCTGTCGGGGGAGGACCGGCAGGCGTCCCTCAGCAGCCCGTCGGCCAGGTCCTCCAGTCGGCTCCCGCCCATGTGCGCCAGCGAGGCCCGGAGTCGGTCGATGTCGGAACCGATGTCCGAGTGGCGCCTCTCGATCAGCCCGTCCGTGTACAGGGCCAGGACCGACCCGGGTACGAGGCGCAGCTCCGACTCCGGGAAGCGTGCCGCGGCGTCGATGCCGAGCAGAGGGCCGCCGGGCACATCCAGGACTTCGGCCTGCCCGTCGGGCAGGCGCAGCAAGGGCGGGAGGTGGCCGGCACGGACGATGCGGACCATCCCCGAGCGGGGATGGAAGCGGGCGAAGCAGCAGCTGGCGAGCAGCGCCGGGTCGAGGTCCATGTGGAGCCGGTTGGTGTCGGCGACGACGTCGCTCGGGCGGTGGCCGGCCGTGACGAAGGCCCGCACCGCGCTGCGCAGCTGGCCCATGGCGGCCGCGGCGGCGACGTTGTGCCCCTCGACGTCCCCGACGATCAGCGCGACCTCGTCGCCGGTGGGGATGACGTCGTACCAGTCGCCGCCGATGTCCATCCCCCTGGTGCCCGGAAGATAGCGCCCGGTGACACGGAGGCCCGGCAGCGTGGGCAGCCGGTGCGGAAGCAGCGCGCTCTGCAGGCCGCGGGCAAGGGCGAATTCGGCGTCGTAGAGCCTGGCGCGTTCCAGGGCCTGGGCGATCAGGCCGCCCAGCGCGGTGAGGACTCCGCGTTCCTCGTCGGGAAATCGGTGGACGTCGTCGAAGGCGAGCATGCAGACGCCGACCGGGCGGTTCGAGGCGATCAAGGGCAGGAACGCCCAGGAGTTGGAGTGACTGACCGTGGTCCCGGGGTAGGTCTCGAGGAGCGCCTCACGGGACTCGATGAACAGCGGGGCCCCGGAGGTCAGCGCGTCCGTCACGGGCAGCCGGGCATGCAGCGGAGTGCCTTCGAACCGGGCGAGAAAGCGCTTCGAGTAGCCGCGCTGAGCGAGCAGGTGCAGGCGCCGCTCCTCCACCACGGAGATCGCCAGCTTCTGGCCGCCGAAAGCGGGCAGCAGCTGCTCGGCGACGGCCTCGAACACCTCGTGTGCGGTGACCGCCTCGGTGAGCGCGCTGCCCAGCGTGAGCACCCGGTAGAGGGAACCCACGCGCGGGGCCGCAGGCGGAGGCGGCAAGGAGGCGGGCGGCCCGCCTTCCGCGACGGGTGCCCCGGGACCGGTGCCGGCCGGTACGGGCTGCCGCACGGGTACCGCCCACCCCGTCATGCCCTGCGCGCCCGGGTGGAGGGAGAAGACCAGCCATTCGTCCGGTGGGCGACGGACCAGGAAGGAGACCGGTTGCTGGGAGACCAGGGCGGCCCGGTAGCGGTCCTCGTACACGGGATCGGCCAGCCAGGGCAGGACGTCCCAGGGGCGTCGGCCGAGCAGTTCGTCCTGGCGGACCCGAAGCAGATTCTCCAGGCTGTGGTTGGCGTACGAGAGGCGTCCGTCGGGCGAGAGTGCGAAGAAGCCGTCCGTGAGCCGCTCGATCGCTGCCACGGCGGCCATGCCGCTTCCGGAGTCGAGTACGGCGCCGACCAGATGGGACGAGGCTTCCGGGCCGTCGGGGCTCTCGGGCACCCGGCCCCACAGTTCGACGGCGCGATGGCCCCCGCGGCCGTCCCGGATGTGCAGGCAATGCGCCAGTACGTGGCCTTCCGCGACCGCGGCACGGGCGGCGGACCGGAGGCCGGGCAGATCGGCGGGCTCGATCATGTCCGCCAGGGTGGCGGCCCGTCCGTCGAACTCGCGGGGCGGGATTCCGAAGATCGCGCACAGCTCGTCGTCGGCCGTGAGTGCTCCGCTGTCGAGGTTCCAGTCGAAGAGGCCCACCCGGATCACCGGTGCGGAGGGCAGCGGGACCACGATCGGAGCCGCCCGCTCGTCGTACTCACCGAGCGCGCCGAGGGCTCGCAGTCCGGCGAGGGTGGTGCCCAGTCGGTTGACGACCGAGCGCAGCTGCCGGCGCTGCGCCCTGGACAGTCCTGTCCCGTCCGGCCTGGGCGTCCACACCACGGCCATGGCACCGAAGGTCCGCTCGCCCGCCCGTACGGGGACCGAGGCAGAGCCGAACGGGTAGGGCAGAGCGACCGCGAGCTGGGGGAAGCGCCGCATCGTCTCCTCCGCGCCGGCCAGGTGGACCATGCGCCCGGAGCGGTACGCCGCCGCCACCGGCAGACCGCTGTTCACCGGGATCCGACGCCATCCGCTGACCTGGGTGGGCGGCGTCCCGCACGACGCGGCCACTACGAGCGAGCGATGGTCGCCGGAGACCAGGAACACGCTTCCGGCATGCGCTCCGGTCACCTCCACGGCACTGACCACGGCACTGACCAGCGCGTCGTCGCGCTCGGGCGCTTCGCCGACACTCGCGGCGCCGAACGGGTACGAGCTCGAAGCCACACCGTTGGCCGACACGTTGCCCTCGATCATCCATGGATAACTTGTTCAATTTTAGGATGTTTTATGGGCCCCTGCGGTCGGGTGCAGGGCCAGGAAGGCCGTCCCGCACCCACGCGCTCGGTAGCCGACGGTGTGGAACGGCCTGATCGACCACCGGCTCGCGCTGATCGCCCGCTGCTCCGGAGCGGCCGACGTCGTCGGGGCCGTCAGCTTTGCCCGTGAGCACGACCTACGGGTCTCGGTACGAGGAGGCGGGCACAACATCGCTGGAAAAGCTGTGTGCATCGGCGGCTGATGATCGACCTCTCGCCCATGCGAGGTGTCGCGGTCGATCAGGAGCGCTGCCCGGCCCGAGTCGAGGGAGGCGCGACCTGGACGCAGCACCACAGCCTGTGCGAGACGGATGAACGGCTGGCGCGCCTGGCGGAGACGACCGGTGGCCGGCCATACCTGCTGGGCAAGGCGCTGCAGCTGCGTGATCGCCGACCGGACCAGGACCGGGTGCTGGCGGACCTGACGTCGTGGCTGGAGCAGAGCAGTGGCGCCGACCAGTTCGTCGACGCTGTCGGGCTGCTGGAGAACGACATCCTCAAGGCCGTCTACGACGGGGTCGTCGAGCAGCTCGGTACCGACTGGCATGACGACGCCTGCCTCGTCACCGCGGCTGGGATGGCCGGTCTCTCGTCCGGGGAGGCGCGGGGCCGTCGGCTGCCTGGAGGCTCTCCAGGTGTTCGACCGGGACGGGACGCGCCTGTGCGTGGAGCCGGTTCTCCATACGGCGTTGGGCGTACTTGAGGCCAAGGTCTGACCAACACCCGGGTGGGGTCGGGGTTCTGCCTGCCCCACCGAGACTCGACCAGCACACCCGCGTCCTGTCGGCGGCCACCAGCATTCGGTCGGCCCCGTCGTGGCAACGGAACGAGACGGCTCACTGGTCGGGAGAGCGTCGGTGGCTTCTCGGTCGTAGAACTGAGGATTCCTGAAATCTACTGGTACGACGCGAAGGCCGTGCGCCTGACGCCGGCTGTGTCAGCTCCTCGCGAATCTTTCGGGCTGCAGTGTGGGCTCCCGGGCAGCGAGTCATCCTGTGACCCGCATGCACCTGATGAGGCGTCAGGTGAGTCAGTATCTGGTCAGCATCAGTTCCCGAACATCCTGAGAAGACTGTCCGAACAGGCACCTGGTCGGTGGCGTCACAACAGCCTAGTTGGCGCGGGAACCCAGGCAGGGAGCCCTATCCCCAACGAGAGCGATGTTCCTCACAATCGTCGACTTCGACGCGTGCCCCTGTAGAGTGAAGACCGCCCTTGACCTGCACAAAGCAGGCAGGGAGCCGTCTTTTCAGGAGTCCAAAGTGCTGCGTACTCTGTTCAAGTCCAAGATCCACCGCGCCACCGTCACCCAGGCCGACCTGCACTACGTGGGCTCGGTGACCATCGACGCGGACCTCCTCGACGCCGCCGACCTGCTGCCCGGTGAGCTCGTCCACATCGTCGACATCACCAACGGTGCCCGCCTGGAGACATACGTCATCGAGGGCGAGCGCGGCTCGGGGGTCGTGGGGATCAACGGTGCCGCCGCCCATCTCGTCCACCCCGGTGACCTGGTGATCATCATCAGTTACGCGCAGTTGGACGACGCCGAGGCGCGGGCGTTCGAGCCGAAGGTCGTGCACGTGGACGGCGACAACCGGATCGTGGCCCTGGGCGCCGACCCGTCCGAGCCGGTGCCGGGCTCCGACCAGGAGCGCAGCCCGCAGGCCGTGCCGGTGGCCTGAGCGCACCCGTCGTCCCACCGAAGCCGGACCAGGAGCGTGCCATGAGCGACATCGAGATCCGCGACGAACGGGCGGCGGGCCGCCTGGAGGCCCTGCTGGGCGACGAAGTCACCGGCCGTATCGAGTACTTCGTCCTCGAAGCCCCGGCACGCGCCCTCGTGCCCGTCCACACCGTCGTGGAACCGGCTCACGAGGGGAAGGGCATCGCCGGCTCCCTGGCACGTGAGCTGTATGGCATGGCGGCGCGCGAGGGAGTCGTCGTCGCGCCGCTGTGCCCGTACGTCGTGAAGTGGGCCGAGCGTCACCCCGACGAGGCCCCGGCGGCCGACCCCGGCCTGCTGGAGGCGGCGAAGGACTGGCTGCGGGAGCACCCCGAGCGGTTCTGATCAAGGGCGGCACCCACGAGGGGCGGTTTCGCCGACCGCCCTCGACGGGCCACTTGGGCGCCCGCACTGACGCGGGTGAGTGACTGGTGGAGCGGCCATCGGGTACGCGGGGGAGTAGTCCAGAGCCGATGTCACGGACTGGCTGGAGGACGCCATGACCAACCCGTATACGGACCCGGTCCATCCGGGACCGACACCGGGCCCCGATCCGTCGAGCCCGGAGCCGCACCCGGTCCCGCCCCCGGAGCCCGCACCGACCCCCGAGCCGCCCGCCCCCGGACCGCCCCCGCCCCCAGGCCCCCTGCCCGGCCCGGAACCGACCCCGCCCGCACCGGTGCCCCCGACCCCGCCCGCACCGGTGCCCCCGACCCCGCCGTCGCCCCCGGAACCCTCCCCGTCGCCGATCCCGCCGGGACCCGAGCCGGTACCGAACCCCGAGCCCGGCCCGCCGCTCACCTGAGCGCCGGACGCCCGCAGGACGCGGTGGGCGGACCGGCAGCGCCGCCCACCACACGACGCGAGACACGACGTGTCCGGCGCGGTCGGCGAGTGGGACGGCCGACAACTCGTGCCGACGCCCCTTGCGCCAGGTCCGGACACGCGTCCGCCCCGTGCCCGGACCAACGACCGGGCACGGGGCGGTCACATGACGACCCGACAGGTCCTAGCCGGCGACCTCCGACCGGTCTCCACCCCACAGAGTGTGGAACGAGCCGTCCCGGTCGGTGCGCCGGTAGGTGTGCGCGCCGAAGAAGTCACGCTGCCCCTGCGTCAGCGCCGCGGGCAGCCGCTCGGCGCGCAGGGCGTCGTAGTAGGCGAGGGCCGCCGCGAAGCCCGGCGTCGGCACACCCTGCCGGGTCGCCGCGATGATCACCTCACGCCAGTCGTCCTGCGCCGCCGCGATCTCCTGCGCGAACGTGTCGTCCGACAGCAGGCTCGGCAGATCGGCGCGGGCGTCGTACGCCGCGCGGATCCGGTCCAGGAACGCCGCCCGGATGATGCAGCCGCCGCGCCAGATGGCCGAGACGGCGCCCAGGTCGATGTCCCAGTCGTACTCCGCGCGCGCCGCGTCGATCTCGTGGAAGCCCTGCGTGTACGACACGATCTTCGACGCGTACAGCGCCTGCTCGACGCGGTCGGCGAACGCCCCCGCCTCCGCCTCGCTCAGCGGCGACGCCTTGGGCCCGGCCAGCCCGCGGGAGGCGTCCCGCAGCGCCGCGTGCCCGGACAGGGAGCGGGCGAAGACCGCCTCCGCGATGCCGGACACCGGCACGCCCAGGTCCAGGGCGATCTGGACCGTCCAGCGGCCCGTGCCCTTCTGCTCCGCCTGGTCGACGACCACGTCCACGAACGGCTTGCCCGTCGCAGCGTCCACGTGCGACAGCACCTCGGCGGTGATCTCGATCAGGTAGGAGTCGAGCCGGCCCCGGTTCCAGGTCCGGAAGATCTCCGCGATCTGCGCGGGCTCGTACCCGGCGACATCGCGCAGCAGCTGGTACGCCTCGCCGATGAGCTGCATGTCGGCGTACTCGATGCCGTTGTGCACCATCTTCACGAAGTGCCCGGCACCGTCCGGACCGACGTGGGTCACACAGGGCGCCCCGTCGGCCGCCTTCGCGGAGATCTTCTCCAGCATCGGACCGAGCGAGTCGTACGACTCCTTCGGGCCACCAGGCATGATGCTCGGCCCGTGCAGCGCGCCCTCCTCACCGCCCGAGACGCCCATGCCGACGAAGTGGATGCCCTGTTCGCGCAGGTCGCGCTCCCGGCGCCGGGTGTCGGCGAAGTGCGCGTTGCCACCGTCGATGATCATGTCGCCGGGCTCGAGGAGCGGCGCGAACTCCTGGATCACCGCGTCGGTCGGCTCACCCGCCTTGACCATGATGACCAGCCGCCGCGGGCGCTCCAGCGCCGCCACGAAGTCCTTGGCGGACTCGGCCGCGATGAACTCGCCCTCGCTCCCGAACTCCTCCACCAGCGCCCGCGTACGCGCCGGCGTCCGGTTGTGGACCGCGACCGTGTAGCCGTTGCGGGCGAAGTTGCGGGCGAGATTGCGGCCCATGACCGCGAGACCCGTGACGCCGATCTGCGCCGAAGTGCTCATGCGTTGGCTCCTAGTGACCTCGATATATCAGCGGTGCCGGTCATGCCCGCCAGTATTGCCCCATCGTCCATCCTGACGTGCCGGTATCCCGACCGCACATCCGGGTGGCGCGGTGTCGCGCAGGCAGATACGCACGGAAGGCCCCGGCGCACTCAGCCGCCCGGGCGCCGTCCCGGGCGCTGTCCGCATGGCGGGCAACGTGCGCCGGTGCCGCGCCACTTGGCGTGACCAGGCGGCTGAATTGCCGTCTTGTCATGGCCTGTTCGCAGCGCTTACTTTTGCCCCTCCTGACGCATGTCAATGGGGGGCTCCGTCATGGCCGTACGCGGTCGGCACCGCCGGTACCAGCCGAACAGGATCAACCGCGCCTCGCTCACCGTCACCGCGGGCGGCGCCGGGATGGCGCTTCCCTTCATCGGCACCGGTACCGCGCAGGCGGCCGACGTGAGCACCTGGAACAAGGTCGCCGCGTGCGAGTCGACCAGCCGCTGGGACGTCAACACCGGCAACGGCTACTACGGCGGACTCCAGTTCGCCCAGTCGACCTGGGAGGCCTACGGCGGCCCGCGCTACGCGGCGCGCGCGGATCTGGCCACCAAGGACCAGCAGATAGCCGTGGCCGAGAAGGTCCTGGACGGCCAGGGCCCCGGTGCCTGGCCGGTGTGCTCGGTGAAGGCCGGGCTGACCCGGGGCGGGGACACCCCCGGCATCCACCCGGCCGGTACCCGCGACACCGGCCGTTCCGGCCAGAGGACCTCCGTCCAGGACGTCCAGCCGCAGACCACGCCCCAGTCACGGGCGGGCACCGCCGAGATGTACACCGTGGTCCGCGGCGACACCCTGTCCGGGATCGCCGAGTCGCAGCAGGTCCGGGGTGGCTGGCGGAGCCTGTACGCCGCGAACCGGAAGGCCGTCGGCGCCGACCCCGACCTGATCCTGCCGGGGCAGCGGCTGGCGCTGCGCGGAAAGACGGCCACGACGACGGAAAGTCCGACGGCCGCCCCCAAGCCCGAGCCCCGACCCGAGGCCAAGCCCAGGACGACCCCCGAGAAGACCTCTTCCGACCGGCAGGAACAGGCCACCGCGAGCGGCCGCTCGCTGGTCTCCCCGGTGAGCGCGTCCACCGGCACGCCGTACCGCAAGGCCGGAGCCCTGTGGTCGAAGGGCTACCACACGGGCGTCGACTTCGCCGTGCCGACCGGCACCTCCGTGAAGGCCGTCGGCGCCGGGCGGGTCGTGAGCGCCGGGTGGGAGGGCTCCTTCGGCTACCAGGTGGTCATCCGGCACGCCGACGGACGCTACAGCCAGTACGCCCATCTCTCGGCCATCTCCGTGAAGGACGGGCAGTCCGTGGGCGCCGGCCAGCGCATCGGCCGCTCCGGGTCCACGGGGAACAGCACGGGCCCGCATCTGCACTTCGAGGTGCGGACGGGGCCCGGTTTCGGTTCCGACATCGACCCGGTGGCCTACCTCCGGGCCGGCGGCGTCAGGATTTGACGCGCATCCGGTGCCGGTCGACGACCGGCATCACCGGGACGTACGGGCCGCCGTAGAAGGGGCCGTAGAGGTTCGGGGACTCCTGGAGGTCGGGAACGGGTTGCTCGGCGTCCTCGTACTGCTCCCGCGCGACCTGCGCCGGAATGAGGATCCCCTCGATCCCGTCCGGTACGAGGATGTCCTCGGGCTCCCTCGTCCCGGCCTGCTCCTGAAGGCCACCGAGCAGCTCCGCGGCGGGCACCGTGTCCAGAGCCGGCTCGACGAAGGCGGGCTCGACCAGGGCCTCCACGGCGTGCACCGTCCTGGGAAGTGCCACCTGGGCCTCGGCCTCCGTACGCGCGATCCGCTCCGTCGTCAGCAGAATCAGGCCACCCGCCGCGACCACGCCGCAGCCCAGGGCGAGCAGGGTGCCCGTCGTGCCGTACCGGAAGGTCTCGCCGAACATCGTTATACCGACCGCGGCCGCGACCACCGGGTTCACGACCGTGAGCGTGGCCAGCGGCGCCGCGAGTCCCGCGCCCCGGTAGGCGGCCTGGGACAGCAGCATGCCGGCCGTCGCGAAGACTCCTATCGTGGCCAGGGCGGGCACGTCGGCCATCGACACCCCACCGTTCCAGTCCACCGCGACGACCTTCGTGAACACCGAGGACATGCCGAAGGCTATGCCGGACCCGGTCGCGAGCAGCATGCTGCGCACCGCCGGATGGCGGTGGGCCGCCCGGCCCGCGACCATCAGCGCCACGACGATGCCGCCGGTCACCAGGGCCACGCCCACCCGCTCGGCGGTGGCCAGTGACTGCGACTCGGAGGAGCCGACCAGGGACAGCAGCCCGGCGAGACCCACGGTCGCCATGATCGCGCCGCGCCAGGCCGTCGACCCGGCCTTGCGGCCCACGAACAGCGCCGCCATCGGCAGCGCGAACACGATCGTCAGGGCACCCAGCGGCTGGACCAGGCTCAGCGGACCGAAAGCCAGCGCCACCACGTGCAGCAGACCGCCCAGGCCGTTCAGCGCGACCGCCGCCCACCAGCCCGGCCGACGCATCGGCGCGAACTGCTGACCCGGGGAGGACACCGCGACACGCTCCTGCACGATCGCCCCGCCCGCGTACGCGACGGCGGAGACGAGCGACAGCAGCACGGACAACGCGAGGGCACTCATGAGCTGCTCCTCTGCGTGAGGCAGGGGCGCTGGCCCCGGCGCGGCGAACGGTCGGCTCTCATAACCAACACGATGCCGCGAAAAGCTCTTCCCGTCGTCGTACCAGAGCACTCACTGTGTCCTACTGCCGATGGAGTACTACGGCTCCGGTCTCATCCCCAAGGCGGGTGATCTCTGCGGGAACCCCGAGGTGACGGCCCTGAGAGGCCTTGGTACTACTGCTCTTCGTGGACCTCGACCCCGATCTCGCCGCGCTCCGGCCGCTCGACGGCTTCTTCGTACTGCACACGGCAGGGGAAGCACTTCGGCCACTGCCGACCCTGGCGGAGACCTACGGAGAACCCCCGTCGGAGCCTCAGGGAGGTCCCCTGGGGCTCCGCGTCCGGAAAGTCACGAACGCCCTGTGCGCCCCCGAGTCGCGGATCGCCGCCTCCATCGCCCAGCAGGGTCTCGCGGCGCGGCTGTGGTCGGTGACGCTCGGCTGCGCCGCCCTCTACGGCCGCATCCCCGACCTCGACCCGCGTCTGCTGCTCTGGGACCCCGAGGGCAGCGCCCCGGACGACCTGTGGCTCACCGAGGTACGCCCGCTCCCGGCCGGCGCGGCCGACCCGGCGACCATCGCGGACGCGGTCCTGCACGCCCACCTGGAACCCCTGGCCGCCGCCCTGCACACCCGCTACCGCGTCGCCACCGGACTGCTGTGGGGCAACGCGGGCTCGGCGCTCGCGGGCGCGGCCCGGCAACTGGACCAGTGGGCGCGCGCCCACGGCCGCAGGGACGCCGCCGCCCGAGTCCGTGCGCTGACCGCGGAGCTCTTCGCCCACCCCCTCCTCGCCGACACCGGCACCCGCACCGGGACCTCCTTCCGCCGCCGCAGCTGCTGCCTCTACTACCGCGTGCCGGGCGGAGGCGTGTGTGGTGACTGTTGCTTCCCACGACCCCCGCGCTCTTCCCCAAGCGCCACATCTGGGTGACCATGAAAGGGCAACCAGCCGCTGAGAACAGGGGGTTCCGGGTGCGTGTGGGACTGCTGACCCGGGAGTACCCGCCGGACGTGTACGGCGGCGCGGGCGTCCATGTCGAGTTCCTCGCCCGGGAGTTGAGGGACCTCGTCGACCTGGAGGTGCACTGCTGGGGCGAGGGCCGCGGGGTCGGCGTGCAGCGCCACCGCCCCTGGTCCGCCCTCGACACCGCCAACGACGCGCTGCGCACCTTCTCCGTGGACCTCGCCATGGCCGCCGGACTCGAAGGCCGCGAACTCGTCCACTCCCACACCTGGTACGCCAACCTCGCCGGCCACCTCGGCAAGCTCCAGTACGGCATCCCGCACGTGCTGACCGCCCACTCCCTGGAGCCCCTGCGGCCCTGGAAGGCCGAGCAACTCGGCGGCGGGTACGCCCTGTCCAGCTGGGCGGAGCGCACCGCGATCGAGTCCGCCGACGCGGTGATCGCCGTCTCCGGCGCCATGCGCGAGGACATCCTCGGCTGCTATCCGGCGCTCGACCCGGGCCGCGTCCACGTCGTGCACAACGGCATCGACACCACGCTCTACCGGCCCGACCACCGCACCGACGTCCTCGCGCGCTTCGGCCTCGACGCCGACCGCCCGTACGTCCTCTTCGTCGGCCGCATCACCCGCCAGAAGGGCGTGCCCCATCTGCTGCGCGCGGTACGGGACATCGACCCGGCCGCACAGGTCGTGCTGTGCGCCGGCGCCCCCGACACCCCCGAGATCGACCAGGAGTTCCGCGATCTCTACCAGGAGCTGAGCCGGGTCCGCGAGGGCGTGCACTGGATCCCGCAGATGCTGCCGCGCCCCGAGGTGATCCAACTCCTCACCCACGCGGCCGTGTTCGTCTGCCCCTCGGTGTACGAGCCCCTCGGCATCGTCAACCTGGAGGCGATGGCCTGCGGAACTCCCGTGGTGGCCTCGCGGGTCGGCGGCATCCCCGAGGTCGTCGACAACGGCAGGACCGGCCTGCTCGTCCCGCCGGACGACGACGCAGAGACCTTCGAGACCGGCCTCGCGCGGGCTCTGGACGCGGTGATCGGCGACCCGGAGACGGCCCGCCGGATGGGCGAGGCCGGACGGGAGCGCGCGGTGGGCGAGTTCGGCTGGGACGCGGTGGCGCGTCGGACGGCACTGCTGTACGAGGAGATCCTCAAACAGGCTTAGCGCGCGGTGCTCAGGGGCAGGCTGGGACCAACCATGGTGAGGGGAGCGGCCATGCGTCGTGGCGGACCTTCGGTGCTCGGAATCGTACTCGCGGGCGGAGAGGGCAAACGCCTGATGCCCCTGACCGCGGACCGCGCGAAACCCGCGGTCACCTTCGGAGGAACGTATCGCCTGGTCGACTTCGTCCTCTCCAACCTCGTCAACGCCGACATCCTGCGCATCTGCGTCCTCACGCAGTACAAGTCGCACTCCCTGGACCGGCACATCACCACGACCTGGCGCATGTCCAGCCTGCTCGGCAACTACGTCACCCCGGTCCCGGCCCAGCAGCGGCTCGGCCCGCGCTGGTACCTGGGCAGCGCCGACGCGATCCTCCAGTCGCTGAACCTGGTCTACGACGAACGCCCCGAGTACGTCGCGGTGTTCGGCGCCGACCATGTGTACCGCATGGACCCGCGCCAGATGCTCGCCCAGCACATCGAGAGCGGCGCGGGCGTGACGGTGGCGGGCATCCGCGTGCCGCGCGGCGAGTCGTCGTCGTTCGGCGTGATCAGCCCCGGCTCGGACGGCATGACCGTGGAGCGCTTCCTGGAGAAGCCCGCCGACCCTCCGGGCCTCCCGGCCGACCCGGAGTGCGTGTTCGCCTCGATGGGCAACTACATCTTCACCACCAAGGCCCTCATCGAGGCCCTCCAGCGGGACGCCGAGGACGAGAACTCCGTGCACGACATGGGCGGTTCGATCCTGCCTCAGCTCACCGACCGCGGCGAGGCCCAGCTGTACGACTTCAGCGCCAACCACGTCCCGGGCGAGACCAACCGCGACCGGGGCTACTGGCGGGACGTCGGAACCCTGGACGCGTACTACGACGCCCACATGGACCTGATCGCCGAGCGCCCTGCCTTCAACCTCTACAACCGCAGCTGGCCCATCTACACCCACTCGGGCCAGCTCTCGCCGGCCCGATTCAACGCGGGCGGCATGGCGAGCGAGTCCATCATCAGCGCCGGGTGCCTCATACGCGGCCAGGTCACGCGGTCCGTGCTCTCGCCGGGCGTCGTGGTCGACCCGGGGGCCGTGGTGCAGGGGGCGGTGCTGCACGACAACGTACGCATCGGGCGGGGTGCGGTGGTGCGGGGTGCCGTGCTGGACAAGAACGTCGAGGTGCCTCCGGGCGCGACGATCGGCGTCAACCCGGAGCGGGACGCGGAGCTGTACACCGTCTCCAAGGGCAGCGTGATCGCGCTGGGGAAGGGGCAGCGGGTCCCGTAGCGGGCCGGGCGGGGCCTTCGAGTCGTCGGGTACGGCAACCTCGACGCCGATCAGGCGCTGATCGAGTGGGAGAGGGAGAGGACTCTCACGGGCCGCAGCCTCGACGAACTCGTGGCCGCCGACGAGCCGGAGAGCGTCACGGGGCCCGACCGCTGGGACGGTCCCGTGGTCTTCGCCGCTTCCGGAACCCGCCTGGGCGCACTCGCCGCTGCGGGACGGCCCCGGCTCGTCGAGGTCAGCCGGATGTGGGCGCGGATGGGGCGGGGGTCTGTACTGCTGGATGGCCTGGCCGCCCCCGGGCCATCCCCTCTTGTCATGTACCTGGACGCGCGGCGGGATCCGTGCTGTCATGCCAACCACTGTCCATGACAACGTTGTTATGGAGGCTCTGTGCGCTTACGCCGCCTCAGAAACCGACTCGTGTTCCTGCTCGCCGGGGCCCTCGGCCTCGCGGGCCTGACCGCGACACCCGCCCCGGCCGCGGCCGACGACCCCGTGGAGATCCACGGTCTGAAGGGCGAGTACCACACCCAGTCCGCCCCTGGCGCCTTCGACTTCCACGAACTCAGGGCGACCGCCTTCGACCCCGGCCTCGACTTCGACAACCTGGAGCCGCGCCTGGCCTTCACCACCGGACGCTCGGACGACGTCAGCGTCCGCTGGACCGGGAAGATCGTGCCGGAGAAGACCGGCCCCCACACCTTCTCGATCACCGCCGACAACGGCTTCCGCCTCTGGATCGACGGCCGGCTCGCCATCGACCACTGGGTCGACGACTGGGACCGCGAACAGACCGCGGTGCCCGTCGAGTTGACCGCCGGCACGGCCTACGACATCAAGGTCGAGTACTTCGAGCACTACGGCGGCTCCAACCTCCACCTGCGCTGGAGCGAGCCCGGCGGCGCCAAGGAGCCCGTCCCGCAGTCCGCGTTCCGCCTCCCCGACGGCTTCGACTACGACGGGGCCCTCGCGGCCACGGTCCGCACGGACGGTCGTACGCTCAAGCTCGACTTCGCACGGAACCTCGCCGCGCCCCCGGCCGGCCTCACCGACCACCTGGAAGCGGTCATCGGCGGCGCCACCTGGCCGCTCGGAGCCGCCGAGCCGGACCCTGCCGACCCCAAGGCCCTTCTGGTCGCGCTGAAGGAACCCGTGGTCGGCAACAGGACCGGCACCGCACGCGGCACGGCCGACATCCGCTACGACGGTGAGGGCGGCCTGGTCACGGCGGACGGCAACGTTGTCAAGCGCTTCCTGAGCAGCGGCCCCAATCGTTCGACGTACCAGCTGCGCACGAGGTGGGCCGACGAGGTGGGCCCGGACAACGCCCATCCCGAATACCCGCGACCGCAGCTGACGCGGCCCGCCTGGCGCAACCTCAACGGACGCTGGCAGTTCGCGGCGGCCGAGGCGGGGGAGCGGCCCCCGGTCGGCAAGGACCTGCCCGAGCGGATCCTCGTCCCGTACCCGGTCGAGTCCCAGCTCTCCGGCCTCGAACGCCACGAGGACCGCATGTGGTACCGCCGTACCTTCACCGTCCCGCCCGACTGGCGCATCGGCTCCGGCAAGCGCCTCAAGCTCAACTTCGGCGGTGTCGACTGGCGGACCGAGGCGTATGTCAACGGCACCAAGGTCACCGAGCACACGGGCGGCTACGACAAGTTCTCCGCCGACATCACCGACGCCCTGAAGCCCGACCGCACCCAGGAGCTCATCGTCGGCGTGTACGACCCGACCGACGCCGCGAACGGCGAGAACCCGCCCCTCGGCAAGCAGCGCCTGGACCCGAGCGGCATCTGGTACACGCCGTCCTCCGGCATCTGGCAGACGGTGTGGCTGGAGCCGGTCGCCCCGGACCACGTGGACGGCCTCAAGCTCGTTCCCGACGTCGACGCCGGCACGCTCACCGTAGAGGCTCAGGGTGTGCGCGACGGCCTCCCGGTCACGGCGACGGCGTACGAGGGACGGCGCAAGGTCGCCGCCGCGAGGGGTCGCACCGGACAGCCGCTCACGCTCACCATCCGCGACCCGCACCTGTGGTCACCCGACGACCCGTTCCTGTACGACCTCAAGGTGACCGTCGGCGCCGACCGCGTCGGCAGCTACTTCGGGATGCGCTCCATCGCCGTCGAGAAGGTGAACGGCGTGCCGCGCACGGTCCTCAACGGGGCGCCGGTCTTCCTGATGGCCACCCTCGACCAGGGTTTCTGGCCCGACGGCCTGCACACCGCGCCGACCGACGAGGCCCTCGCATACGACCTGAAGGCGCACAAGGAAATGGGCTTCAACTCGGTGCGCAAGCACATCAAGGTCGAGCCGGACCGCTGGTTCTACTGGGCCGACCGGCTTGGCCTGCTGGTCTGGCAGGACATGCCCGCGATGACCGCGGGGGTGAACCCGAGCGCCGAGGCCCGCGCGCAGTACGAGCGCGAGATGAAACAGATGATCGACGAGCACATCGGCAGCCCGTCGGTGATCATGTGGGTCACCTTCAACGAGGGGTGGGGCCAGTACGACATCGGCCGCGTCGCCGAGCAGGCGAAGGCCTGGGACCCGACCCGGCTGGTCAACAACCAGTCGGGGCTGAACCTCGGGGCCGACGGCGACGCCGGCGACATCATGGACGAGCACGGCTACCCCAGCCCGGCCCTGCCGCCGCGGCCCGACGGCGAACGGGCGCTGGTCAGCGGCGAGTACGGCGGCCTCGGCCTGGCGGTGCCCGGACACGCCTGGCCGGTGCAGCAGTCGTACGTCGACGTGGACCCGGCGACCTACACCGACGACTACCTCACCAAGCTCGACGAGGTGCGCGCCCTGGTCTGCCGGGGCAGCAACGGTGCCGTGTACACCCAGATCACGGACGTCGAGGGTGAGCTGAACGGACTGCTGACCTACGACCGCGCCGTGCTCAAACCTGACGCGGAACGGGTCAGGTCCGCTCACGAGGCGCTCATCCGTGACGCCTCCCGGGTGACACCGTCGGGATGCCCGGTGCCGCTACCCGTGCTGAAGTGACCTCATATGCACCATGAGTCCCGCCCCTTTCACCGGGGGCGGGACTTAATCTGCCGTTAACTGAGCGTAGCCCGATCGTACTTGACTGTAATCGCCAGAGGGCGATTGACTGCTGGTCCACCCTTCGTCGACGCGAGGCAAGCCATTGACTTCTGACCTGCTCGCACCTCTCGACCTGGCGTTCTGGAACATCGAGTCCGCGGAACACCCCATGCACCTGGGCGCGCTCGGCGTCTTCGCGGCGCACTCGCCCACCGCCGGCGCCCACGCGGCCGACCTGCTCGCCGCCCGTGCCGCCGCCGTGCCGGGACTGCGGATGCGCATCCGGGACGCCTGGCAGCCGGCCGGCCTCCTGCAGCCGTTCTCGTTCGGCGGAGCCACCCGGGAGCCCGCCCCGGACTTCGATCCGCTCGACCACGTCCGGCTGCACGCCCCGACCGCCGACTTCCAGGCGGTGGCGGGTCGGCTCATGGAGCGCCCGCTGGAGCGCGGGCGGCCGCCGTGGGAGGCGCATGTGCTGCCGGGAGAGGACGGCGTGTCCTTCGCCGTGCTGTTCAAGTTCCACCACGCCCTCGCCGACGGACTGCGCGCGCTGACCCTCGCCGCCGCCGTCCTCGACCCCATGGACATGCCCGCCCGCAAACCCCGCCCCGAGGAGCCCCGCGGCCGTGGTCTGCCGGATGTGCGCAGGCTGCCGGGGCTGATGCGCGGCGCTCTGTCGGACGTCGGCCGGGCCCTGGACATCGGCGCCTCCGTCGCCGTCTCGACGCTGGGCATGCGTTCGTCGGCCGCGCTGGTCGCCGAACCCAGCGGAACCCGCCGTACCGCCGGGGTCGTCGTGGACATCGACGACGTGCACGTGGTCCGCAAGGCCGTCGGCGGCACCGTCAACGACGTCCTGATCGCCGTCGTCGCGGGCGCCCTGCGCCGCTGGCTCGACGAGCGCGGCGACGGCAGCGAGGGCGTCGCGCCACGCGCCCTGATCCCCGTCTCCAAGCGCCGGCCCCGCACCGCGCACCCACAGGGCAACCGGCTCTCGGGTTACCTGATACGGCTTCCGGTCGACGACCCCGACCCGCTGCGCCGCCTCGCCACGGTCCGCACCGCCATGGACCGCAACAAGGACGCCGGACCCAACCGGGGCGCGGGCGCCGTCGCCCTGCTCGCCGACCACGTCCCGGCGCTCGGCCACCGCATCGGCGGACCGCTGGTCAGCCAGGCCGCCCGGCTCTGGTTCGACATCCTGGTGACCAGCGTGCCGCTGCCCGGCGTCGCCCTGAAGCTCGGCGGCCACCAGGTCACCGAGGTCTTCCCGTTCGCCCCGCTGGCCCGCGGCCAGTCCCTGGCCGTCGCGATCTCGACGTACCGGGGACGCGTCCACTACGGGCTCGTCGCCGACGCCGCGGCCGTACCGGATCTCGACGTGCTGGCCAGGGCGATCTCCGAGGAGGTGGAGTCACTGATCGCCGCCTGCGCTCCCTGAGCCCCCGGTTCCCCAGGTCCGTTCGCCGGATTTTGGAGGAGTGACCCGGCGCTCCGTACAATTCCCCGTTCGAAAGCGGGCGCGGTCGGAGCGCCGCTCGGGTGATCAGGGAAACGGCAGCGCGATGACGGTGACAGACGAAGGCTCGGCGACCGTGGACGAGGTCGTGCGCGAGTCCGGTGACGAGGTCGTGTACGGCCCCGGCATCGACCCGGAGCGGCTCGCCGTCTGCCTCAGCGTGCTCGACGAACTCGACAAGCTGGAGGTCGACCATCCCGACGCGATCGCCGTGCGCCGGGCCACCGCGGGTATCTACCGCACCGTCAAGCAGCGCCGCCGCCAGGAGCGCCGGGCCGCCAAGACCGCCCACGACAAGGCGGTCACGGAGGCCACGGCGACCGGCTCGGCGCAGCGCATCGACGACGAGACCGAGGGCATCCTGCCGTCGTCGGCCACCGACGTCGGCAAGATCGCGGGGATACTCCAGCGCCCGCGCTCCTGCTACACCTGCAAGACCCGGTACGTGGAAGTCGACTACTTCTACCACCAGCTCTGTCCGGACTGCGCCGCCCTGAACCGCGCCAAGCGCGACGCCGGCGCCGACCTCACGGGCAAGCGCGCCCTGCTGACCGGCGGCCGCGCCAAGATCGGCATGTACATCGCGCTCAGGCTGCTGCGCGACGGCGCGCACACGACGATCACCACGCGCTTCCCGAAGGACGCCATCCGCCGCTTCAAGGCGATGGACGACTCCGGTGACTGGATGCACCGCCTGGAGGTCGTCGGCATCGACCTGCGCGACCCGGCCCAGGCCGTCGCCCTCGCCGACCAGGTCACCGAGGCCGGCCCCCTCGACATCCTCGTCAACAACGCGACGCAGACCGTACGCCGGCTGCCCTCCGCCTACGCCGCCCTGGTCGACGGCGAGAGCGCCCCGCTGCCCGCCGGTGAGCTCCCCGCCCACCACGTCATCGGCGCCTTCAACTCCGGCGCGGTCGACGGCCTCGCCGCGCTGCCGCTGGGCACCAGCGGCCTCGACGCCCAGAAGGTCGCCGACCTCGCCCTGGTCGCGGGGAACGCCAGCGTCGCCCGGCACCTCGACGGCACCGCGATCGACGCGGGCGGGCTCGTGCCCGACGTCGTCGACAGCAACACCTGGGTGCAGACGATCGAGCAGATCTCCCCGGTGGAGCTCCTCGAGACCCAGCTGTGCAACTACACCGCGCCGTTCATCCTGATCAGCAAGTTGCGGCCGGCGATGGCCGACGCCGCGAAGAAGGCGGCGAGCGGGCGGGCGTACGTCGTGAACGTCTCCGCGATGGAGGGTGTCTTCGGGCGCGGCTACAAGGGTGCGGGGCATCCGAACACGAATGCCGCCAAGGCCGCGATGAACATGGTCACGCGGACCAGTGCGCAGGAGATGTTCCAGAGCGACGGCATCCTGATGACGTCGGTCGACACGGGCTGGATCACCGACGAGCGTCCTCACTTCGACAAGTTGCGGCTTGCCGAGGAGGGGTTCCATGCGCCGCTCGATCTGGTGGACGGGGCGGCTCGGGTGTACGACCCGATCGTGCGGGGTGAGGCGGGCGAGGACGTGTACGGGGTCTTCCTGAAGGATTACGCGCCGGGTAAGTGGTAGGCCCTGCTGGGGTGGGCCGGGCGTACCCGCGTTCCTCCGTCGACCAGCAGATCCGCTCCCGTCACCCACTCCGCCTCGTCCGACGCCAGCCAGACCACGGCGCGGGCGATGTCGTCCGGCTCGCCGATCCGGCCCAGGGGGAGGGCGGTGGCCGTCTCCTTCTCGTTCGGCTCCCACACGAAGCGGGCCATCTCGGTGCGGACGAGGCCGGGGGAGACGGAGTTGACGCGCACGGTCGGCGCCAGTTCGCCCGCCAGTTGCTGGGTCAGGTGGAGCAGGGCCGCCTTGGTGGTGCCGTAGGCGCCGATGCCGGGGCCGACGTGAGTGGCGCCTTCCGTGCAGATGTTGATCACGGCGCCGCCGTGTTCGCGCATCCAGGCGCGCCAGGCGCACTGGACGAGCCGGAGCGGGGCCTCGACGTTCACGGTGAAGGACTCGCGCCACGAGAGTGGGTCGACGTCCATGAGCGGGCCGTACGGCTGGTTGGTCGCCGCGTTGTTCACGAGCACGTCGAGCCGGCCGAACTCGCGCAGGGTCAGGTCCACGACCGCCCGCAGATGGTCCGGGTCGGCCACGCTGCCGGCCGCTCCCACGCCACCCAGCTCGGCGGCCGTCCGCCGCACCTCGTCGGCGTCCCGCGCGGTCACGCACACGAGCGCACCGGCCCGCGCCAGGCGCTCGGCGACCGCCCTGCCGATGCCGCGGGTACCACCCGTGACGACGGCGGCCCTGCCCCGGAGTGCGTACGACGACGTCATCGCCGTACCGTCTCATGACGGGCCGTCAGTCAACAGCCCCGAGACGCGAGTGCCGTGCCGCCACCAGCTCCAGGACCGTGCGCCAGTCCTCCAGGACCCCGGCGTCGAAACAGGTGGCCCGGCTCTCCTCGACCGCCAGGTGCAGGCGCAGCGCGTCTTCGTCCGTGCCGGGGTCGTGGCGGCCGACGAGGCGGTGGACGCGTTCGCCGAGCAGCTGCCGTACGGCTTCGGCCGCGTGCTCGGTACGGCGGGTCTCGTCGCCGGGGCACAGCAGCCACCCGATGTCGTGGACCAGGCCCGCCACTTGGAGCTCCTTGTCGGCGGGGCGGCTGCGGCGCAGCAGCGCGGCGGTCCGCAGCGCGGGCTGGTGCGGGCAGGCGTACAGCAGATCCATCAGCTCTTCGACACCGCGCAGCTCCATGCGTCAGTCCTCCCGCCGGCCGGCCGTTGCCGTCCGTCAGCAGATCATGGCCGCCTTGCGATTCGGCCAACGGGACCTGAACTGCGCGGCGTGGTGGGGTCCGACGCGGGGGCGCGGTGCCGTTGAGCCGAACGAGTGACTGGTAAATGCCGTAATTCACGGCAAAGCAGGAGATGACGGGCAGGTGAAATCCGGTCGGCTCCGGATAGTTACCCTGTGTTTTCAGCCCCATCGAGCGGGCGCCCGCTCATTTGGTTAGTCTGTAGCGGACGGACAGCATGACAGGGTCCCAACCCACACCCACGGTCCGTCCCGGGACAAGCCGGTGCACAACGGCCTGCTCTCACACCAGTACACCGGCGCCACCGCGTCCGAGCCGACTTTGAGTAAGACCCGAGCGGGCGTCAAGTACCGGACCGCAGACTGGACCGGCCTCGCCCCGAGGGTGATCCGACACAGAAGGAGTGCGCGGTGACACCTGAGCAGACGAATCGCGAACAGCGCCCCAAGGAACGCACGGAGCGCGCCGGCCGCCGGTCCAAGGAGATCGGCAGTCTCGATGTGTGGGCCAGGTCCGCCCCCATCCGCCTGGCGGGCTACGAGGACGACCTCGCCGAGCCCCACATCCTGCCCAGCGTCGACTGACGGGTCGACCGGAGGGGCAGAGCCCTTCGCGATTGCCGGACGCATGGGCGTGCGAGACTCACGCCCATGCTGATCAGAGAAGCCGCGGCCGACGACTGGCCGCGGATTTGGTCTTTCTGGCACCGGATCGTCGCCGCCGGTGAGACCTATGCGTGGGCCCCGGACACCTCCGAGGAAGACGCCCGGGCCCTGTGGATGAACCCGGCCAAGAGTGTCCACGTCGTCGAGGACGATGCCGGAGTCGTCGTCGCCTCCGCCTATGTCACCGCCAACTACGGCGGCCCCGCCGCCGGTATCGCCAACGCCGGCTTCATGGTCGACCCCGATCACGGCGGGCGCGGCATCGGCCGTGCCCTCGCCGAGCATGTGCTGGTCGTGGCCAAGGCCGAGGGCTATCGGGGCATGGTCTTCAACGCCGTCGTCGAGACCAACCCGGCCGTGCGCCTGTGGGCCTCCCTCGGCTTCACGATTCTCGGCACGGTCCCGGAGGCGTTCGAACACCCACGGCACGGGCGGGTCGGCCTGCACATCATGTACCGGGCACTTTAGTCGACCGCCTTCACATTCTCCTCGTTTGCCTAAATACTTTAGGTAAATGCATAATCGTTTACGGCAAACGGGAGGACTGTTGTGGCACGCGTAGGGCTGACCACGGAACGCCTGGTGGGGGCGGGTGCGGAGCTGGCCGACGAGATCGGCTTCGAGTCGGTGACCGCGTCGGAACTGGCCCGGCGGTTCGATGTCAAGGTCGCCAGCCTGTACTCGCATGTGCGGAACTCCCAGGACCTCAAGACGCGGATCTCGCTCTTCGCGTTGGAGGAGCTTGCCGACCGGGCCGCCGACGCCATCGCGGGCCGGGCCGGCAAGGACGCCCTGGTCGCCTTCGCGAACGTCTACCGCGACTACGGCCGCGAGCACCCCGGCCGGGCCGCCGCCGCGCGGATGCGGCTAGACCCCGAGACGGCGGCGGCGAGCGCGGGCGTCCGGCACGCGCAGATGACCCGGGCGATCCTGCGCGGCTACGACCTTGCCGAGCCGGACGCGACCCACGCCGTGCGGCTGCTGGGCAGCGTCTTCCACGGCTACGCCAGCCTGGAGGTCGCGGGCGGCTTCAGCCACAGCGCCCCCGACTCCGAGGAGACCTGGACGCGGATCCTGGACGCCCTCGACGCCCTGCTGCGCAACTGGCCCACCGAGCCCACCCCTTGACGACAGGCGGAGGACACATGGACACCGAGCACGGCATGCGGCACGACTGGATCACCACGCCGGTCACCGCCGAACTCCTGCGCGGCGCCCTCGACATCGAGCACACCGAGCACGGTGTGCTGCCGCACCGGCTGCCCGCCCGGGCCCGGGCCCAGAACACCGACGGACAGCTGGCCATGGCCGAGTCGCAGCCCTCCGGCGTACGGCTGGCGTTCCGCACCCGGGCCACCGCCGTCGAACTGGACGCGCTGCGCACCAAGCGCGCCTATATCGGCGCGCCGCCCCGACCGGACGGCAGGTACGACCTGATCGTCGACGGCCGCCCCGCGGGACAGGGCAGCGTGACCGGCGGCAACGTGCTGACCGTCGACATGACAGCCGGAACCGCCGAGCAACAGGCCGGCCCGCCCGGCACCGTCCGCTTCACCGGGCTGCCCGAGGGCGACAAGGACGTCGAGATCTGGCTGCCGCACAACGAGACCACCGAACTGATCGCCCTGCGCACCGACGCCCCCGTCGAGCCCGCCCGTGATCCGGGCCGCAGGGTGTGGCTGCACCACGGCAGTTCGATCAGCCACGGTTCCGACGCCGCGAGCCCCACCGGTATCTGGCCCGCGCTCGCCGCCTCGCTCGGCGGCGTGGAGCTGATCAACCTGGGCCTGGCCGGGAGCGCCCTGCTCGACCCGTTCACCGCCCGCACCCTGCGCGACACCCCCGCCGACCTGATCAGCGTCAAGATCGGCATCAACGTCGTCAACGCCGACCTGATGCGGCTGCGCGCCTTCGGGCCCGCGGTCCACGGGTTCCTCGACACCATCCGCGAGGGCCACCCGACGACACCCCTGCTCGTCGTGTCGCCCATCCTGTGCCCGATACACGAGGACACACCCGGACCCTGCGCTCCCGACTTCAGCGGCCTGAGCGCCGGCCGTCTGCGCTTCGTCGCCATGGGCGACCCGGCGGAACGCGCGAGCGGCAAGCTGACCCTGGGCGTGATCCGGGACGAGCTCTCCCGCATCGTGAAGCAGCGGGCGGCCGACGACCCGAACCTGCACTACCTCGACGGCCGCGACCTCTACGGCGAGACCGACTCGGCCGAACTTCCCCTGCCCGACGGCCTCCACCCGGACGCCGCCACCCACCGCCGCATCGGAGAGCGGTTCGCGCGGCTGGCGTTCACGGCGGACGGGCCGTTCGCCGAGGGGAGCTGACGGGCCCTCTCAGTGGGAGCAGCACAGGCGAGCGCCGTTCCCCGCCGGCTTCCGCGGCGAATACCGCAGGTCCTGCTACCGGAGACCGCGGACGATGGCCGCGGTCGCGGCGGCGCGACACCTGCCGAGCGCGGTCCGAGCCCTACGACGACACGGCCTCGTCCAGCGGAGCCGTCCGCCGCCACGGCCGCAGCTTCTCGATCTGCTCCGCCAGGCCCAGCAGGACCGCCTCCGAGCCGGGACGACCCACCAGTTGTACGGCGCTGGGGGCGCCCGAGGGGAGCGTGCCGAAGGGGATCGCCATCGCGGGCCAGCCGGTGAGGTTCCACGGGGGAGTCATCGGCGAGTAGTTGGTGTTGGCCAGGACGTTGCGCAGCCAGCCCCGCTCGTGCCAGGGCTCGGACCTGGGGGAGCGGCGGGCGAGGGCCGGGGTGAGGAGCACGTCGTACTCGGCGAAGAACGGCTCCAGACGCCGGCGCAGCTGCTCCCGGCTGTCCCCGCCCCGCACCCGGTTCACGAAGCGCTTGCCGACGGTGGCGTGGACCCGGGTCCGGCGGGTGAGCTGCCGGAGGTCGAGACCCCTGACGTCCTCGGCCGTGCCCGCCGTCCAGTGGGTGAGCGAGGTGACGCCCAGTGACATCGGGTACGGCGGGTCCGCGCGCCGCACCTGGTGACCGGCCTTGATCAGCAGCCCGGCGGCCTCGCGGGCGGCGCTCGCGTACGGCTTGCTGATGGCGACCCCGGCGAGCGGGCTGCGCAGTGACACCGCGATCCTGTGGGTGCCGGGCGCCTTTGGCCGTGCGACCTCGGTGCCGGCGAGGACCGACAGCATCAGGCGGGTGTCCTCGACCGTCGTGGCCAGCGGGCCGTTCTCCGACATGCCGAACCAGTCGCCGTCGCTGACGCCGGCCGGGACCACGCCGTAGCCGGGCTTGATGGTGATCAGGCCGCAGTTGGCGGCCGGGATGCGCAGCGAGCCCATGCCGTCGTTGCCGAGGGCGATCGGCACCATGCCCGCCGCGACCGCGGCCGCGCTGCCGCCGGACGAGCCGCCCGCCGTGCGGGAGGTGTCCCACGGGTTGCGGGCGGTGCCGTGCACGCCCTCCGTGGTGCCGAAGACGCACAGCTCCGGCACGTTCGTCAGGCCCACGACCACCGCGCCGGCCGCCCGCAGCCGGGCCACGGTCACATGGTCGTCGTCGGCCAGGGTGTCCGGGGTCGCCGCCGAGCCGATCCGCTTGGACTCGCCGCGCACCGCGAGGTTGTCCTTGATCGCCACCGGCACGCCCGCCAGCGGCAGTTCGGCGAGGTCGCCGCGCGAGGCCACCTCGTCGGCCTCGGCGAGCGCCGCCTCGGCCCGCACCACCCGGAACGCGCCGACGCGACCGTCGAGCCGCTCGATGCGTGCCAGGTGCTCGGCCACCACCTCACGGGGCGTGGCCCGCTTCTCGCGTACGGCGGCGGCGATCTCCGCGGCGGTCCTGCCGACCCAGCTGGTCACGGCTGCTCCTCGGGCTTACTGGCGAGTATGTAGGAGAACTCTGCCCCGCGGCGGGCCCGGCGTCGAGAGCCGCCACGCTTGGATATTCGGGCGGCTCTTCTTGGACTTTTCACGCCGCCCCTTCCCGGCTTCGCCTCGCTGACCTGCGCATCATCCGATCAATGAGTCAACTTGGCCCACTTCGCGTCCCATTGACAGCCCCTGGGGCCCGCCCAATCATCAGACATCCGATGAATAGGGGTGCCTCATGAGGAGACGCTGGAGATCGTCAGGTGTCCTGGCGGTGCTGACGCTGATAGTGCTGCTCGTGGCGCCGCTGCCCGCGGTCGCACAGCAGGCGCGGGCGGCAGCACCGGTGACGGTGCCGGCCCTGGCCGACTGGACCCCGGCATCCGGCAGTTACACCTACCGTCGCTCCGCCCGTCTCGTGGCCGCCGACGCCGGCGGACGGCGCGTCGCCGACACCCTCGCCGGCGATCTGCGCGACGCGGGACACGGCACGCCCCGCGTGGTGCACGGCGGCGCGCGGCCCGGCGACGTCGTCATCGACGTCCAGCCCTCCCGGACCACCCTCGGCACGGACGGCTACGAACTCCGCGCGGGCGACCGGCTGTCCATCACCGCGGCGACCGAGACCGGCGCCTTCTACGGCACCCGCACCCTCCTCCAGCTACTCGCGCAGGGCGACCGCGTCCCCGCCGGCCGCACGGTCGACGTACCGCGGTACAGGGAGCGGGGTGTCGGTGTCTGCGCCTGCTACATCCACGTCTCCCTGCCCTGGCTGGAGAACCTTGTCCGGGAGATGGCGTACCACAGACTCAACCAGCTGCTCCTCGAACTGAAGGTGAAGAGCGAGGCCCACCCCGAGGCCAACACCTGGGGCTACTACACCAAGGACGAGATCCGCCGCCTGGTCGCCCTCGGCAAGCGGTACCACGTCGAGATCATCCCCGAGATCAACTCACCGGGGCACATGGACCCATGGATCGAGAACCGCCCGGACCTCCAACTGACCGACTCCGACGGCGACAGACAGCCCTCGCGGCTCGACATCACCCGGCCGGAGGCCTTCGCCTACTACACCAGCCTGATCGACGAGTACGCCGAGGTCTTCCCCGCCACCTCCTGGCACATGGGAGCCGACGAGTACATGCTCGGCTCCGACTTCGCCAAGTACCCGCAGATCCTGAAGTACGCCCAGGACAGGTACGGCCCCGACGCCACACCCCAGGACGCCTTCATCGACTTCGTCAACCGTGTCCACACCTACGCGGCCGGCAAGGGCAGGAAACTGCGCATCTGGAACGACGGACTCACCGGCGCCAACACCGTCCCGGTGACCGCCGGCACGACGGTCGAGCACTGGCTGAACGTGGCGGTGAAACCCAGCCGGCTCCTCGCGCAGGGCTACCCGGTGATGAACGCCGCGTACGCCCTCTACCTGGTCCGCGGCGGCTTCCACAGCGACACCGACGGGCTGTACGACCAGAGCTGGGACCCGCGCGGCTTCGAGGGCGAGAAGCTCGCCTCCGCCGACGGCGTCACCGGCGCGAAGATCAGCCTCTGGCCCGACAACGGCCGGGGCGAGACCGAGAACGAGGTCGCCGTCGCCCTGTGGCCGGCGTTGCGGCACATCGCCCAGGCGACCTGGGGCGATCCCCACCCGGACGCCACCTACGCCGAGTTCACGGCGCGCGGCACGGCCGTGGGCCACGCCCCCGGGTGGCGGGACCTGACCCGCGTACCGGTGGCGGACGGGTCGTACACCTTCCGGACGTCCGGGCGGTCCTTCACCGCCGAGCTGCGGCGCACGCCCGACGGCTACGCGACCGTGCGCACGGCGGACGGCTGCCTGGAGGTGCGCGGCGGAAAGCTCACGCTCAACGTGCCGCTGCAACCCGGGGTGGAGGCGGCGCCGCAGACCTGCGATCCCGCGAACACCCTCCAGCGCTGGCAGTTGGAGCCCACGACCGGTGGCTACCGGCTCGTCAACGCGATCACCCGGATGACAGTGAGCGTCACGGACGACGGCCGGCTCGTCCAGTACCCGCCGGACCAGCACCCGCCCGCCGTATGGCACCTGACCTGAGGAGCCTGCCATGGCCGTATCCCGTCGCGTCTTCGTCGCGACAGCCACCGTCCTCGCCGCGACCGGCGCCACCAGACCCGCCCTCGCGGCACCCGCAGCCGAAACCGGGGACAGCTACCGCATCCCCGTCAGCCCCGACGACACCGAGGCCGACCTGGTCCGCAAGGCCTCCCAGGTCCGTCCCACCGCACGGCAGATCGCCTGGCAGCGCCTGGAACGCACCGCGTTCCTGCACTTCGGCGTGAACACGTTCACCGGCCTCGAATGGGGCACCGGCGACGAGGACCCGGACCTCTTCCAGCCGACCGGCCTCGACACCGACCAGTGGGCGCGCGCCCTGCGTGACGGCGGCTTCAGGCTCGCCATCCTCACGGTCAAGCATCACGACGGCTTCGTGCTGTACCCCTCCCGCTACACCGGCCACTCGGTGGCCTCCAGCACCTGGCGCGACGGCCAGGGCGACGTGCTGCGCTCCTTCGCCGACTCCATGCGCCGGCACGGCATCAAGGTCGGCGTCTACATCTCGCCCGCCGACGAGAACCAGTACCTCCACGGCGTCTACGCCAACGGCAGCGCCCGCACCGACCACACCGTCCCCACCCCGGTCACGGGCGACGACCGCACGCCGTCACGGTCGTACACCCTCCCGGCCACCGACTACGGCGCCCACATGCTCAACCAGCTCTACGAGGTCCTCACCGAGTACGGCCCGATCGACGAGGTCTGGTTCGACGGCGCCCAGGGCCGCATCCCGCCGGACAAGGTCGAGAAGTACGACTGGGACAGCTGGTACGCCCTGGTCCGCTCGCTCGCGCCCGACGCCGTGATCGCCGTGTCCGGCCCGGACGTCCGCTGGGTCGGCAACGAGGGCGGGCTGGCCCGGGAGGACGAGTGGAGCGTCGTACCGGTGCGGGAGAAGGACTACGGCCGTACGGACTACGCCCTGTCCTACGACGCGCCCGACATGGGCAGCCGCGCCGCCCTGGTGAAGGCCCGGCCGATCGCGGACCACCTGCAGTGGTGGCCCGCCGAGTGCGACGTGTCGATCCGCGACGGCTGGTTCTACCACGCCGACCAACAGCCCAAGAGCGTCGAGCAGTTGACGGACATCTACTTCCGCTCGGTGGGCCGCAACTCGGTGCTGCTCCTGAACATCCCGCCGGACACGGACGGCCTGCTGCCCGCCGCCGACGTGGCGCGGCTGCGGGAGTTCCGCGAGCGCGTCGACCGCGAGCTCCCAGAGGACCTGGCGCGCGACGCCCGGACCACCGTCTCACCGGGCCGGGTCACGGTCGACCTCGGCCGGGAGCGCGAAGTGGACCGGATCCGGCTCGCGGAGGACATCCGGTACGGGCAGCAGGTGGAGAGCTTCGTCGTGGAGGCCCAGCGGGACGAGGGCTGGGCGGAGGTGACCCGGGCCGGGGTGATCGGCGCGAGCCGGATCCTGCTGCTGGCGGTACCGGTGCGGGCGCGGCGGTGGCGGGTGCGGGTGACCGGTTCGCGGGCGGCGGCGCGGATCGTGGAGTTCGGGCTGTACCGGTCACAGGTCTGAAATTCGGTTGACCGGCACGGGGCCGCACGGCTGGATGGGGCGCATGGCCGACATCCAGGGCACCTACGACCGCCTGTTCCTCGCCGTCCCGAACGCGCTGGCCGACATGCTGGACGCGGGGGACGCGGGCGGCTCCGTCGCCGTCTTCGTGGACGGCGAACCGGTGGTGGACGTCTGGGGCGGGTTCGCGGACGCCGACCGCACCGTCGCGTGGGAGCGCGACACGCTCGTCAACGTCTGGTCTGTGACCAAGACGATGACGGCGCTGTGCGCCCTGGTCCTAGTCGACCGCGGCGAACTCGACCCGGACGCGCCGGTCGCCCGGTACTGGCCGCAGTTCGCGGCGGCGGGCAAGGACGAGGTGCTCGTACGGCACCTGCTCTCGCACACGGCCGGCCTGCCCGACTGGGACGGGACGGTCGACGAGCTCCACGACTGGTCGGCCGCCACGTCCCGGCTCGCCGCGCGCGCTCCTCGCTGGGAGCCGGGCACGGCCGCCGGATACCACTCCCTCACCCAGGGATTCCTGGTCGGGGAGGTCGTGCGCCGGGTCACCGGCCGCACGGTGGGCGAGTTCCTCGCCGCGGAGGTGACGGGTCCGCTGGGCGCCGACTTCCACATCGGTCTGCCGCCCGAACACGACCACCGGGTCGCCCTCACCATCCCGCCGGCGGGCCGGGACGAGGACTACGCGGCGAGCGCGCCGGCCAACCCGACGGGCTCCGAGGCCGGCAACGGCGTGCGTGTCCGCGACGGCAACAGCCCGGCCTGGCGCCGCGCGCAGATCCCCGCCGCGAGCGGCTACGGCAACGCCCGCTCGGTCGCGCTGGTGCAGTCGCTCCTGGCCTGCGGGGGAGAGGTGAACGGCGTGCGCCTGCTGTCGCGGGCGGGCTGTGACCGCGCCGGGGAGGAACAGTTCGACGGCGACGACCGCGTCCTGGGCATGCCGATGCGATGGGGCCTGGGCTACGGCCTGTTCGGCGACACGTACGGCTGGGGCGGCTGGGGCGGTTCCCTGGTGATGATCGAGCCCGACAGCCGGATGGCCGTGGCGTACGTGACCCACCAGATGCGCGAACCCGCGGAGGACACCCGGGGTCTTGAGATCGTGACAGCCGCTTACGAGGGGCTCCAGGGGCTGCGCCGCCAGGGCCAGTACGACACCGGTGGCGTGAGGCCGGGGATCGGGGACCGCGGTCAGGCGCCCCGCGCCCCCCCCGTACTGCCCCGCTCCACCAACCGCGGCACCGGCACCCGGACCGCCCGCGCCGACCCCCCGTCCACCAGGGCGGTCAGTTCGCGTGCCGCCGTGCGTCCGAACTCCACGCTGTCCCGGGACAGCGCCGACAGCCACGGCTTGACCATGCGGCACAGCGCCGAGTCCTCCCAGGACACCACCGAGACGTCGGCCGGTACCGAGAAGCCGAGTTCGGCGGCCGCGGCGGCACCGGCGACGGCCATCACGTCGTTGTCGTAGATCAGGGCGGTCGGGGGAGTGGGACCCTCCAGCACCCGGCGGGTGACCGCCGCGCCCTCGGCGTCGGAGTAGTCGGTGGTCACGGACTTCACCTCGGACAGGCCGCGCCGCCCGGCCTCGGCACGCAGGGTGCGGATGCGGCGCTCCGTGTGCGCGAGCCCCGGCAGTCCGGCGATGTGCACGATCCGCCGGTGCCCGAGGGCGTGGAGGCCGTCCACGACCGAGGCCATCGCGCCCGCGTCGTCCGCCCACACGGTCGACAGGCCGGGGTGCCGGTCGTCGGGTGCGCCGCCGATCACCACGGCGGGCAGGCCGAGTTCGTCGAGGAGATCGGGGCGGGGATCGTCCGTGCGCGGGTCGACGACGAGGACGCCGTCCACGCGGTGCTCGGCCCACCAGCGCCGATACACGGCGCACTCGTCCGCGACGTCCTCCACCACCTGGAACAGCAGCCCGAGATGGCGCTCCGCCAGCACTTCCTGGATACCGGAGACGAGTTGCAGGAAGAACGAGTCCACACCCAGCGTGTCCGCGGGCCGCGCCAGCACGAAGCCGACCGTCGCGGCGCCCTCCCCGGACAGGGCCCGCGCCGCCGTGCTGGGCCGCCAGCCCAGCTCCTCGGCGACCCGCCGCACGCGGTCACGGGTGTCCTCCGAGACGCCGGGTCGTCCGTTCAGGGCGAAGGAGACGGCGCTCTGCGAGACGCCGGCGTGCCGCGCTATGTCCTTCATCGTCGGCCTACGGGCCGGTGACCGCTTGCCTGACATGGTGGTTCCCCTGATTCCCCATTCGGGCGACACATTCCCGGAGCAGTATGCACTAATGCGGTTCAGCTCGGTGATCCTAATGCGCATTAGTCACTAATGAAATTAGCTGCGCGACAGCCATTGACGGGCTCGTGGAACGGCGTGCAGGGTCTGCCTCGTCGACCAACCCGCCCATAAAAGGAGGACGGTTCACGGTGCCCGTTTCCCGTAGAGCCCTCGCTGCCGCAATCGCCGTCTGTGTCGTCCTGCCGCTGAGCTCCTGCGGCTCGGGAGGGGGCGACGGTGCCGCCGCCGACGCCTCCGGCAAGGTCGAGGGCGACATCACCTTCCAGACCTGGAATCTCCGCGCCAACTTCAAGGACTACTTCGAAGGCCTGATCGCCGACTTCGAGAAGAAGCACCCCGGCACCGACGTCAAGTGGATCGACCAGCCCGCCGAGGGCTACGCCGACAAGATCAGCGCCGACGCCGCCGGCGGCACCCTCCCCGACGTCGTCAACGTCTCGCCCGACCTGGTCGCCCCGCTCGCCGAGGCCGGCCTCGCGCTCGACCTCGACAAGGCGGCGTCCCAGTACAAGAAGGAGTACCTGCCCGGCGCCTGGGCCAGCCATCGGATACCGGGCATGACGGGGACGTACGCCTTCCCCTGGTACCTCAACACCGGCCCGCTCTTCTACAACAAGACCCTGTTCAAGGAGGCCGGCCTCGACGCCGAGCAGCCGCCGAAGACGTACGACGACGTCTTCGCCGCCGCGCTGAGGATGGCGGAGAAGACCGACGGCAAGGTCGCCACCCTCGCCAACGTCCCCACCATCGAGGACTTCGGCCGCTACGGCGTCCAGCTCATGAACAAGGACGGCGACGCCTTCACCTTCAACGACGCCAAGGGAGTCGAACTCCTCACCAAGTACAAGGAGTTGTACGACGCCAGGGCCCTCGACCCGCAGGCCCTGACGGCCACTCCCGAGTCGTCCGGCAAGAAGTTCCTCACCGGCGCCGTCGCCATGAACCCCGGCAGCGCGCTCGACCTCGGCAACTTCAAGAAGCAGGCGCCGAACCTGTACAAGAACATCGGCATCACCGACCAGATCACCAGCACCGGCCACGTCAACATGTACGTGATGGGCGTGATGGTCAACGCGCAGACCAAGCGCACCCCCGCCGCGGTCGCCTTCGCGCACTACGTCACCGACGCCGCGCACCAGATGTCGTTCGCCAAGCAGGTCGCCATCTTCCCCAGCACCGCCGGCTCGCTCGACGACCCGTACTTCACCAAGGAGGACGGCACAGACGAGACGCGGGTGCGGGTCGCCGCCGCCAAGTCGCTGAAGAACGCGGTCAACTACACGCCCGTGCTGTTCAGCGAGCAGATGAAGACCGAACTGCGCAACGAGGTCGCCAAGGCGTTGCAGGGCAAGGAAAGCCCGAAGGAAGCTCTTGACAACGCTGTCGAGGCCTGCAACCGGCTTCTCCAGCAGCAGGGTTAGCGGGCGATGGCCACCTCGACCGTCTCCCGGACACGGCGTCCCGAACAGCGGGTGCGGCGCCAACTGCCCACCAGTCCCTGGCTGTTCGCCGCCCCTGGGATGCTGATCATCGGCGCCTTCATCCTGTACCCGTTCGTCTCGACGGTGGTCAACGCCTTCACCGACCGCCGTACCCTGATCCCGGGCGAGTTCGTGGGCCTGGCGAACTTCCGTGAGCTCCTGAACGACGAGATGTTCTGGATCGGCCTGCGCAACAGCACGCTGTACGTCCTCGGAGTCGTACCCGCGCTGGTGGTCCTGCCGCTGCTGCTCGCGCTGCTCGTGCAGAAGAACATCCCCGGTATCACCTTCTTCCGGTCCGCCTTCTACACCCCGGTCGTCGCCTCGATCGTGGTCGTCGGGCTGATCTGGGTGTGGCTGCTCGACGAGCGCGGACTGGTGAACTCGCTGCTGGAGGCGATCGGCGTCGGCCGGGTCGGCTTTCTCAGCGACCAGTGGCTGCTCCTGCTGAGCGCGATGGCCGTGACGGTCTGGAAGGGCCTCGGCTACTACATGATCATTTATCTGGCGGCGCTGGCGAACGTGCCGCGCGAGCTGCACGAGGCGGCCGCCGTGGACGGCGCCGGCGCGATCCGCCGCTTCGTCACCGTCACCGTGCCCGCCGTCCGCTCGACCATGGTCCTGGTCGGGGCGCTGTCCTCGGTCGCCGCCTTCAAGGTGTTCTCCGAGGTGTATCTGATGGCCGGCCCGAGCGGCGGACCGGCGGGCGAGGACACCACCCTCGTCATGCTCGTCCAGCGCACCGGCACCGGCCTCACCGGCCGCGTCGGCTACGCCTCGGCCATCTCCGTCGTCGTCTTCGTCGTCACCGTCGCCCTGATGCTGCTCGTGCTGCGCGCCGACCGGAGGGAGGAGTCATGAGCGTGCTGGAGAAAGTACGTCCCACCGCGTCCAGACCCCCGGCCGCCGCCCGCGAAGCCCGCGTCACCGACGAGAACGGCCGCCGCGTACGGGTGTGGGAACTCACCCTGCGCTACCTGCTGCTGCTCGCCGTCCTCGCCCTGACCGTCGGCCCGTTCCTCTGGCAGCTGTCGACCTCCCTCAAGGGGCCGACCGAGGACATCTTCAGCTCCCCGCCGAAGTTCCTCCCGGGCGAGCCGACGCTGCACAACTACGAGCGCGTCGCCGACACCATCCCCGTCTGGGACTACGCCCTCAACTCACTGAAGGTCGCCACCGCCAACGTCGTCACCAACTGCGTCGGCGCGGCCCTCGCCGGCTACGCCCTCGCGCGGCTGCGCTACCGGGGCCGCCGCGCGGCCACCCTCGCCTTCATCCTCGCCATGCTGGTGCCCGTGGAGGGCATCATCATCGCCCAGTTCACGACCATGCGGGAACTCGGCCTCAACAACACCCTCGTCGGCGTCGTGCTGCCCGGCTCCATCAGCGCCCTGAACGTGCTGCTCATGCGTAACGCCTTCCTCAACCTGCCGTACGAGATCGAGGAGGCCGCCTATGTCGACGGGGCCAACGTCTGGCAGCGGTTCCTGCGGATCGCGCTGCCGTCCGTGAAGGGGACGGTCGCCGTCGTCGCGATCTTCGCGTTCATGGGTGCCTGGGACGACTTCCTGTGGCCGCTGATCGTGCTGAGCGACCCGTCCAAGTTCACGCTGACCATCGGACTCAACTATCTGCACGGCACCTTCGCCAACGACGAACGCCTCGTCGCCGCCGGCACGATCATCGCCGTGGCGCCGCTGATCGCCCTGTTCGCCTGCCTCCAGCGGTACTTCTTCCGCGGCGTCGGCGAGGGCGCGGTGAAGGGCTGAACCCCCAACCCCCCGCCTAGCAAGGACACCGCATGCCTTCTGCCGTGCGCTTCGGCGTCAACTACACCCCCAGCGAAGGGTGGTTCCACCACTGGCTCGACTTCGACCTCGACTCCGTACGCGCCGACCTCGACTCCATCGCGGCGCTGGGCCTCGACCACATCCGGGTCTTCCCGCTGTGGCCGTACTTCCAGCCCAACCGCACCCTGATCCGTGAGCGGGCCGTATCGGATCTCGTACGGCTCGTCGACGCCGCAGCCGAACGCGGCCTCGACGTCAACGTGGACGGACTGCAAGGCCACTTGAGCAGCTTCGACTTCCTGCCGGCCTGGACCCGGACCTGGCACCGGCGCAACCTCTTCACCGACCCGGAAGCCGTCGAGGGCCAGGCCGCCTACCTGCGCACACTGGCGTCGGCGCTGGCAGACCGCCCCAACTTCGTCGGCATGACCCTCGGTAACGAGGTCAACCAGTTCTCGGCGGGCCCGCACCCCGACCCCGACCGGGCAACGGCCGAGCAGATCGACGCCTGGCTCACCCGCATGCTCGCCGCCTGCGAGGAAGGCGCCCCGGGGCGGCTGCACCTGCACGCCGAGTACGACGCCACCTGGTACCAGGACGACCAGCCGTTCACGCCGGCCCAGGCGGCCCGGCACGGCGCCGTCACCGCCGTGCACTCCTGGGTCTTCAACGGAACCGCCCAGCGCCACGGCCGCACCTCCGTGCCGGCCGAGCACCACGCCGCGTACCTCGTCGAGCTGAGCAAGGCCTGGGCCGACGACCCGCACCGCCCCGTCTGGCTCCAGGAGGTCGGCGCGCCGGCGCCCCTGGTCCCGCCCGAGCACGCCGCCGCCTTCACCGAGGCGACCGTGACCCATGCCCTGGACTGCCCCGACCTGTGGGGCATCACCTGGTGGTGCTCCCACGACGTCTCCCGGGAACTGGCCGACTTCCCCGCACTCGAATACGGGCTGGGCCTGTTGACCAACGACCGGAAACCGAAGGACACGGCCGGCGTGCTGGCCCGGGCCGCGAGTGAGCGGCACACGTACGCGCCCGCGCCCCGGACCACCGCACTCGTGGTCCCCGCCGACCCGGCCGTGCGCTCGGCCTGCGCCCCCGGCGGCACCGTCTTCGACGCCTTCTTCCAGCTCACCGCCGACGGCGCCCGCCCCACCACCGTCCTCGACACCCGCGCCGACGACCAGGACCACCTGGCCGCGCGCGGCGTCACCGAGGTCGTCACTCCCGATCAGGTACTCCCCGCCCCACAAGGACTCCAAGGAGGCACCCGCTCGTGAAACCCACCAGACGCACCGTCCTGCTCGCCGGCGCCGCCACCCTGCTGCCGCTGACCTCCTCGCCCGCGACGGCCTCCCCCAGGACCAGGCCCGCCGCCCTCCAGCCGTACGCCTCCTACTGGTACCCGGACTCCCTGCCCTCCGGCACCCCGGGCCCCGGCATCACCTGGCGCGGCCTGAAGTCCTGGCGCCCCGCCGACGACCCGGACCTCGCCTTCAACGCGTCGACCGTGCCGCTGGCCCCGCGCTTCACCCCGACCCCGGCCAACGCCACGGCCCGCGCAGGGCAGGCCCGTATCCAGTCCCTCGTGTCCTTCGGGCCCACCGCGAGCAACCCCGCCCAGGGCTCGGCCACCGCCGACTACTACGCCCTCACCCACTGGGCGTACATCGACGAGCTGGTGTTCTGGGGCGGCTCGTCGGGGGAGGGGCTGATCCTCGCGCCGAACGCGCCGATCGTGGACGCCGCCCACCGGCACGGGGTGCCCGTCCTCGGGAACGTCTTCCTGCCGCCCGTCGCCTACGGCGGGCAGCTGCGGTGGACGCGGGACCTGGTGCAGAAGGACGCCGCCGGGCGGTATCCGCTGGCCGAGCGGCTGGTGGCGGTCGCGGAGGCGTACGGGTTCGACGGGTGGTTCGTGAACGCCGAGACCAGTGGCGGGGACGCCGCTCTCGGTGCCGCCATGCTCGGCTTCCTGCGGGAGCTGAAATCGCTCGCCCAGGGCAAGGGACAGCGGGTGACCTGGTACGACTCGATGACCGTGAACGGGAGCGTGAGCTGGCAGGGGGCGCTCAACTCGCAGAACGAGGCGTTCTTCCAGGCCGCCGACGACATGTTCGTCGACTTCCGGTGGACGGCCGGCAGTCTGTCCTCGTCGGGGCGGCGGGCCCAGCAACTCGGCCGCAGCCGGTACGAGTTGTGGGCGGGTGTCGATGTCGAGGCGAACGGGTGGAACTCGTCCGTGCGGTGGGACGCGATCGTGCCGTCGGACAAGGCGCATGTCACGTCGGTCGGCTTCTACCGGCCCGAGTGGACGCGCAACCACCTGCCGGCGGAGGGTCGGGCACCCGGTGACTTCCATGCAGCCGACGACCGGTTCTGGACCGGACGCTCACTCGACCCGTCCGCGCCGGACGGCACGGACAGCTGGCGGGCACCCGCCGTGTCCGTCGCCGACCGCTCGACGGCGACGTCGGTGCCGTTCGCGAGCGTGTTCAACACCGGGCACGGGCTGCGCTGGTACGAGGCGGGGGAGGTGACCTCGGCCGCCCCCTGGAACCATCTCGGGTTGCAGGACCGGCTGCCGTCCCGGCGCTGGGTCGTGCACACCGAGGGGCAACGTCCGGCTGTGAACTTCGACTTCGCCGACGCGTGGTGTGGCGGGAGCAGTGTGCTCGTCGACGGTGAACTCGACGAACCCGTGGTGGTGGATGTGTATGCGACACGGCTGCCATTGAGTGTTGACACGGTTGTCGAGCTGACGCACCGGGTCGACGAGGGCCGTGTGAACGTCGAGCTGGGCGTCGCCACCGCCGAGCCGAGCGCGCCGGGGGCGACACCGCCGTACACCTTCTTCCCTGTGAACTCGGTCAACACGTGGCAGTCGTCGACCGTACGGCTCACCGGCCTGAGCGGAACCGTGCGCGCGCTGGGGATCCGGCTCACCGCGATCGACGGCCCGGTGAGCTGGCGGCTCGGCGGGATCGCCGTACGGAACGAACCCGTCACCCCCGCCCCTCCCTCCCGCCTGCGGATCACCGGTGCCTCCGGCGGCGAGCTACGCCTGGCCTGGAACGCCTCCCCGGACGCCGTACGGCACTACACCCTGCACCGCGTCCTGCCCGACGGCACCCGGCGCTTCCTCGGCGGAACCTGCCAGCGCGCCTACTTCGTCGCCGGTCTTCGGCCCGAACAGGGCGAGGCGGCCGCACGGTTGGAACTGCGTGCCGTAGGGGAGCTGTACACAGCGTCGGCCCCCGCCACCGTGACCCACCCCTGGTAACCGTTCCCCCAGCCTTGGAGCACCCCGCATGCATGACGACCGCAGCCTGGTCGAAGCCCGTCTCAAGCGCGTCCTCGACGAGCGCGTCCGACCCGCCGTGTACCCCGAGTCCGTGCCACTGGACGTGGCGGTGTGGCATGCGCCGGGCGAACCGGTGCCGGTCGCCGAGGGGCTCGCGGCCGAACCCGAGGCCGTCGAGGTGGGGACGCGTTGGGGTGCTCCCTGGGGCACCAGCTGGTTCCGGGTCACCGGGACCGTCCCCGAGGCGTGGGCCGGGAAGACGGTGGAGGCGCTACTCGACCTCGGGTTCGACGAGAACATGCCAGGCTTCCAGTGCGAGGGCCTCGTCTACCGGCCCGACGGCACGCCCGTGAAGGGCCTCAACCCGCGCAACCAGTGGGTGCGCATCGGCGCCCCTGCCGAGGGCGGAGAGCAGGTGCGGCTGCACATCGAGGCCGCCTCCAACCCGGTCATCCTCGACTACCACCCCTTCCTGCCCACGCAGTTGGGCGACAAGGAGACCGCCGGCGGCGAACCGCAGTACACGCTGACCCGGATGGATCTCGCGGTGTTCGACGAGACGGTGTGGCAGCTCGTGCTCGACCTGGAGGTGCTCGGCGAGCTGATGGCCGAGCTGCCGGTGGAGTCGGCGCGGCGCTGGGAGATCCTGCGGGCCGTGGAGAAGGCGCTGGACGCGATCGACCTCCAGGACGTGGGCGGCACGGCGGCCCGCGCCCGGTCCCGGCTCACCGACGTCCTCGCCGCCCCCGCCGTACCGTCCGCCCACCGCATCAGCGCCGTCGGACACGCGCACATCGACTCGGCGTGGCTGTGGCCGCTGCGCGAGACCGTGCGCAAGGTGGCCCGCACGACCTCCAACATGACCGCGCTGATCGAGGACGAGCCCGACTTCGTCTTCGCCATGTCGCAGGCCCAGCAGTGGGCGTGGGTGAAGGAGCACCGGCCCGAGGTGTGGGCGCGGGTGAAGAAGGCGGTCGCGGACGGGCGGTTCGTGCCGGCCGGCGGGATGTGGGTGGAGTCGGACACCAACATGCCCGGGTCGGAGGCGATGGCCCGGCAGTTCGTGCACGGCAAGCGGTTCTTCCTCGACGAGTTCGGCATCGAGAACGACGAGGCCTGGCTGCCCGACACCTTCGGCTTCGCCGCCGGACTGCCCCAGATCATCAGGGCCGCCGGCTCCAAGTGGCTGCTGACACAGAAGATCTCCTGGTCGCAGACGAACAGGTTCCCGCACCACACCTTCCAGTGGGAGGGCATCGACGGCACCCGGATCTTCACCCACTTCCCGCCCGTGGACACCTACAACTGCTCCATGAAGGGCAGCGAGATCGCCCACGCGGCCCGCAACTTCAAGGACAAGGGCATCGCCCGGCACTCCCTCGCCCCCACCGGCTGGGGTGACGGGGGCGGCGGCACCACCCGCGAGATGGTCGCCAAGGCCGCCCGGCTGCGTGACCTGGAGGGCTCGGCGACCGTCGTCTGGGAGACCCCCGAGGCCTTCTTCCGCAAGGCCGAGGCCGAATACCCCGACCCGCCCGTCTGGGTCGGCGAGCTCTACCTCGAACTCCACCGCGCCACCCTCACCAGCCAGGCCCGGACCAAGCAGGGCAACCGCCGCAGCGAGCACCTGCTGCGCGAGGCCGAACTGTGGGCGGCGACGGCGGCCGTACGGGCCGGATTCCCCTACCCGTACGAGGAGTTGGACCGCATCTGGAAGACGGTGCTGCTGCACCAGTTCCACGACATCCTGCCCGGGTCGTCGATCGCGTGGGTGCACCGGGAGGCGCGGAAGACCTACGAGCAGGTCGCCGAGGAGCTCACGGGGATCATCCGTGCGGCACAGCGGGCCCTGGCCGGGGACGGGGAGCGGATCCTGCTGTTCAACTCCTCCCCGCACACCCGCGCAGGTGTCCCGGCGGGAGGCGTCGGAACCCCCGAGACCCAGGGGCGGACGCGGGTGACGCCACGGCGCGACGGCGGCCACGTCCTGGACAACGGCCTGCTGCGCGTCGAGATCGACGGACGGGGCCTGGTGGTGTCCGTGTACGACATCGGCGCCGACCGCGAGACGATCGCGCCGGGCGCCGCCGCGAACCTCCTCCAACTCCACTCCGACTTCCCGAACATGTGGGACGCCTGGGACGTCGACGAGTTCTACCGCAACACGGTCACCGACCTGACCGACGTGAAGAAGGTCGCCGAGAGCGGGGACGGAGTCCGGGTCGTACGGGCCTTCGGCTCCTCCCGTGTCACGCAGCGGCTCAGCCTCGCGCCGGGCGACAAGCGTCTGCTCGTCGACACGGTGGTGGACTGGCACGAGACGGAGAAGTTCCTGAAGCTCGCCTTCCCGCTGGACGTGCACGCGGAGCGGTACGCGTCGGAGACCCAGTTCGGGCACTTCCACCGGCCCACGCACACCAACACCAGCTGGGAGGCGGCCAAGTTCGAGGCCTGCAACCACCGCTTCGTCCACCTGGAGGAGCCGGGCTGGGGCGTCGCCCTCGTCAACGACTCGACGTACGGCCACGACGTGACCCGCACGGTCCGCACCGACGGCGACCGCGGCACGACCACCACCGTCCGGGTCTCCCTGCTGCGCGCCCCGCGCTTCCCGGACCCCGAGACCGACCAGGGTGTCCACCGCTTCCGGCACGCCCTGGTGCCGGGCGCGGGCATCGGGGACGCGGTGCGCGAGGGCTGGCGGATCAACCTGCCCGAGCGACGGGTGAGCGGCGGCGTCGACGAGGTGGCACCGCTCGTCGGCGTCGATCAGGACGCGGTCGTCGTCACCGCCGTCAAGCTGGCCGACGACGGCAGCGGAGACGTGGTGGTACGCCTCCATGAGGCCCACGGTGGTCGCGTACGGGCCACCCTGACGGCGGGATTCGAGATCGCGGACGTCGTGGCGACGGATCTGCTGGAGCGTGCGCTGCCCGAGGCGCCGGCGTACGACGGGCGGCGCGTCGCGCTGCGGTTGCGGCCCTTCGAGCTGGTGACCCTGCGGCTGCGCCGGGCCGCTTAGCCCGGACGGGGGACGGCGGCGCGCCGTCGTGGATCGGGACGCCAACTGCCCTCACACGCAAGGGCGTTGGCGTCCCCATCGCGCCTTGGAGGCACTCTTGAAGCTCGTCGCACGAGCCCAGCCCGGCCGCCCCGCGTCCGCCGCACCCCTACAGACCTCACTGGACCCCCTCGGCGACGCCCACGACTTCGACGTACGGCCGTAGGACGCGGAACGGGAAGGACCCGGCATGGGAAGGCCCCGGCACCGGAAGGACGCGGGTCACCCGCCGAGCTGTGCCCGCAGCCACTGCTCCACCTCGCCCACATGCGCGGCCGCCGCCGCCCGGGCCGCCTCCGGATCGTGGGCGACCAGGGCGCGGTGGATCGCGGCGTGTTCGCGCCGGGTGCGGGCGAAGGCGCCTTCTTCCTGGTAGCCCCGCCAGACGCGGGCGCGGAACGTGCGGGAGGACAGGCCCTCCAGGATCGCGGCCATCGTCTCGTTGCCGGCGGCGGCCGCGATCTCGCGGTGGAAGGCGAGATCGTGGGCGAGGATCTCCTCGGGGTCGTCCGTGGCGTTCATCGCCGTCAGGTGCTTCTCGACCTCCGCCAGCTGGTCCGGCGTGATACGCGCCGCCGCCAGGGCCGTCGCCGTCGACTCCAGGATGCGGCGCACCTCCAGCAGCTCCACGAGCCGCGGCCCCCGGGACAGGTCGGCGACCACCCCGAACGTCTCCAGCAGATCGCCGGCCTCCAGCTGGGTGACGTAGATGCCCGAACCGTGCCGGGCCTCCAGTACCCCCAGCACGGTCAGCGCGCGGATCGCCTCCCGCATCGAGCTGCGGGAGATGCCCAGCTGTGCCGCCAGATCGCGCTCGGTCGGCAGCCGTTGGCCGGGCTCCAGCCGCCCCTCCGCGATCATCGCCTTGATCCGCTCGATGGCGCGCTGCGTCACGGTGCCCTTCTGCGGGGCTGTCTCGTCCACGTTCACGCCGTTCCTCCTGTCACCGGTGCGCCGCAGTCTAACCAGCGAGGTGGTCCGACCAATACGGTCGCGATGCTGGAAAATCTGCCGCTGGAGGGTGTTCTCCCCGGAAGTGGTCTGATAAATATGCGGGCATCTGCTCGAACCATGTGCTCGAACACGCTCAACGAGGAGCCGCCAGATGCACGGCACAACAGCGCGGAAGCAGAACAGGACTCGGAGAGGTACGGCGGTGGCCGCGGTCGTCGGCGCCTCCCTCGTGCTCGCCGCCTGCGGCAGCACCAAGGACACCGGCGCCGCGAGCGCGGAGGGCGGCGGCAGCGGCAAGGTCGGGGTGATCCTGCCGCTGCTCACCTCGCCGTTCTGGCAGTCGTACAACGACTACGTGCCGAAGATGGCCGACTCCGAAGGTGTCGACACGCTCAAGACGGTCAACTCCAACAGTGACCCCTCCCAGCAGATCACCGACATCAACAACCAGCTCAACCAAGGCGTGAAGGGCCTGGTCGTCGCCCCGCTCGACAGCGCCGCCATCGAGGCCGGCCTCGACCAGGCCGAACGCAAGGGCGTGCCGGTCGTCGCGGTCGACGTGGCGCCGGACAAGGGCAAGGTCGCCATGGTGGTGCGCGCCGACAACGTGGCGTACGGCGAGAAGGCCTGCCAGTACCTCGGCGAGCAGATCCCCTCCGGCAAGGTCGTACAGATCATGGGCGACCTGGCCTCCGTCAACGGCCGTGACCGCTCCGAGGCGTTCCGCGCCTGCGTGAAGAAGAACTTCCCCAAGCTGAAGGTCCTGGAGATACCGGCCAAGTGGGAGTCCGACACCGCGGCCTCCAAGCTGGACACCCTCCTCAACGCCGACCCCGACATCAAGGGCATCTACCTGCAGGCCGGCGGCGTCTACCTCGCCCCGACCCTGCAGACCCTGAAGTCCAAGGGCATGCTGAAGAAGGCCGGACAGGACGGGCACATCACGATCGTCTCCAACGACGGCATCCCGCAGGAGTTCGACGCCATCCGCAAGGGCGAGATCGACGCGACCGTCTCCCAGCCCGCCGACCTGTACGCCAAGTACGGCATGTACTACATCAAGGCGGCGATGGAGGGGAAGACCTTCGAGCCCGGCCCCACCGACCACGACTCGACCATCGTCAAGCTGCCCAGCGGCATCCTGGAGGACCAGTTGCCCGCCCCGCTGGTGACCAAGGACAACGTCGACGACCCCAAGCTCTGGGGCAACACGGTCAAATGAGTACGGCTGTGATCACACCCCTCGCCGAGGCACGGGACATCGTCAAGCGGTACGGCCCCACCACCGCCCTCGCCGACGGCCGGCTCACCGTCCTGCCCGGTGAGTCCCACGCCCTCGTCGGCCGCAACGGCGCCGGCAAGTCGACCCTGGTCAGGATCCTCACCGGCCTCCAGGCATCCGACGAGGGCACCGTCCGCTTCGACGGCGAACCCGCGCCCCCACTGGCCGACCGCGACGCCTGGCGTCGCAAGGTGGCCTGTGTGTACCAACACCCCACGGTCGTCCCGGAGTTGACGGTCGCCGAGAACCTCTTCATCAACCGGCAGCCTCTCCGGCGCGGCTTCATCAGCTGGCGCAGGCTCCGCGCCGAGGCCGCCGACCTCCTCGCCACCTGGGACGTGCACGTCGACCCCGAGGTTCGCACCGCCGACCTCAAGGTCGAGGACCGCCAAATGGTCGAGATCGCCCGGGCACTGAGCTTCGGCGCCCGCTTCATCATTCTCGACGAGCCCACCGCCCAGCTCGACAACCGCGAGATCGAGCGGCTGTTCACACGGATGCGGACGCTCCAGGACTCCGGCGTCACCTTCCTGTTCATCTCGCACCATCTCCAGGAGGTGTACGAGGTCTGCCAGACCGTCACGGTGCTGCGCGACGCCCGCTGGATCACCACCGCCCCGGTCGCCGAACTCCCGCGCCGGGCCCTGGTGGAGGCCATGGCGGGGGAGTCCCTGGAGACCATCGCCGAGCAGGCCGTCCACCCCGGGGACGTCGACCATGACGCCCCCGCCCTGCTCGAGGCCCGCGGGCTCACCTCACCGGCGTACGAGAACATCGACCTCACCGTCCGGCACGGCGAGGTCGTCGGGCTCGCCGGGATCAGCGGCAGCGGCAAGGTCGAGCTCGCCGAGTCCTTCGCGGGACTGCACACCCCGACGGGCGGAACCGCTCGACTCGGCGGTGAGCGGCTGCCGTTCGGGGACGTGAAGGCCGCGTTGCGGGCCGGGGCCGCCTGTGTGCCCCGGGACCGGCACGACCAGGGCCTCGTCGCCGGCATGACCATCGGCGACAACGCCACCATGAGCGTCCTCGACCGGCTCGGCCGCTTCGGCTTCGTCGGCACCGACCGCAGGCGCGGCTTCGCCCACGCCCTCATCGAACGCCTCGACATCCACGCCGAGGGCCCCGACCAGCCCGTCTCCGACCTGTCCGGCGGCAACGCGCAGAAGGTCGTCATGGCCCGCGCCCTCGCCTCCGACCCCCGCCTGCTCGTGCTGATCAACCCCACCGCGGGCGTCGACGTGAAGTCCAAGGAGTCCCTGCTCGCCCGCATGGACAGCGCCCGCGAGGACGGCACCTCCGTACTCGTCGTCTCCGACGAACTCGACGACCTGCGCCGTTGCGACCGCGTCCTCGTCCTGTTCCACGGCCGTGTCGTCGCCGAGCACCCGGCGGGCTGGCACGACCACGAGCTGATCGCCTCCATCGAAGGAGTGGACAACCATGGCTGACACCAAGGCCCCACCGGCCCTCCCCGTGAAGGTGCCGGACGCCCGTGCCGCCAGGACGGTCCTGCTCCGCCGAGCCCGCGAACTCGCCCTGGTACCGGCCCTGTTGCTGCTGATGGTGCTCGGTGCGGTGGTCAACGACTCCTTCCTCACCGAGCGCAACCTGATCTCCATCCTCGGTGCCTCCGCCGCCCTCGCGATGGTCGTGCTGGCCGAGTCGCTGGTCCTGATCACCGGCAAGTTCGACCTCTCCCTGGAGTCGGTCGTCGGTATCGCGCCCGCCGTGGGAGCGCTCCTGGTGCTGCCCGCCGCCAGCTCCGGCTGGGGCACCGAACTCCCCGCTGCCCTTGCCATGCTCGCGATCATCGCGGTGGGCGGGGCCGTCGGGGCCTTCAACGGCATCCTGGTGGTGAAGTTCAAGCTCAACGCGTTCATCGTGACGCTCGCGATGCTGATCGTCCTGCGCGGACTGCTGGTCGGCGCGACCAAGGGCAAGACGCTGTTCGGCATGCCCGACAGCTTCTACTCCCTCGCCACCACCACGTTCATCGGCATCCCGATGTCGGTGTGGCTGGCGGCGGCTGCCTTCGCCGTCACCGGGTTCGTGCTGAGGTACCACCGCGTCGGGCGTGCCCTGTACGCCATCGGTGGCAACGCGGACGCGGCCCGCGCGGCCGGCATCCGGGTCGAGCGCGTGATGCTCGGCGTGTTCGTCGTCGCCGGAGCCCTCGCGGCCGTCGGCGGAATCATCCAGACCGGCTATGTCGGGGCGATCAGCGCCAACCAGGGCAACAACATGATCTTCACCGTGTTCGCGGCCGCGGTGATCGGGGGCATCAGCCTGGACGGCGGCAAGGGCACCATGTTCGGCGCCCTGACCGGCGTGCTCCTCCTGGGCGTCGTCCAGAACCTGCTGACCCTCGCCCAGGTGCCGTCGTTCTGGATCCAGGCCATCTACGGCGGAATCATCCTGGTCGCCCTCATGATCGCCCGTGTGACGACGGGCCGCGCCCAGGACTGACCCAGCGCCGACCCGACCACGCCGTCACCGACCGAAAGGCCCTCCGTGTCCCCGACCCCCGGCACCCCCGCCCGCGTCACCGCGGTCGACACCTATGACATCCGTTTCCCCACCTCGCGCGAGCTCGACGGCTCCGACGCGATGAACCCGGACCCCGACTACTCGGCCGCGTACGTCGTCCTGCGCACCGATGCGGCCGACGGGCTGGAGGGGCACGGGTTCACCTTCACCATCGGGCGGGGCAACGAGGTCCAGGTCGCCGCGATCGAGGCACTGCGCGGACATGTCGTCGGCCGCCCCGTCGACGAACTGTGCGGCGACCCGGGGACCCTGAACCGCGACCTGATCGGCGACAGCCAGCTGCGCTGGCTCGGCCCCGAGAAGGGCGTGATGCACATGGCGATCGGCGCCGTCATGAACGCCGTGTGGGACCTGGCCGCCAAGCGGGCCGCCAAGCCCCTGTGGCGGCTCCTGGCCGACGCCGACCCGGAGTGGATCGTCCGCCAGATCGACTTCCGCTACCTCACCGACGCGCTCACGCCCGCGGAGGCGCTGACGATCCTGCGCCGGGGACGGGAGGGGGCGCAGGCGCGGGTGGCCCGGCTCCTGGAGCGCGGCTACCCCGCCTACACCACCTCCGCCGGCTGGCTCGGCTACGACGACGACAAGCTCACCCGGCTCGCCGCCGAGGCCGTCGCCGACGGGTTCCGGCAGATCAAGCTGAAGGTCGGCGCCGACCTGGAGGACGACGTACGGCGCTGCCGGGTCGCCCGCTCGGTCGTCGGCCCGGACATCCGCATGGCCATCGACGCCAACCAGCGCTGGGACGTGGCCGAGGCGATCCGCTGGACCAAGGCCCTCGCCGAGTTCGACCCGTACTGGATCGAGGAGCCCACCAGCCCCGACGACGTCCTCGGCCACGCGGCGATCCGGGAGGCCGTCGCCCCGGTGAAGGTGGCCACCGGCGAACACGTGCAGAACCGCGTCGTCTTCAAGCAGCTTCTCCAGGCCGGCGCCCTCGACGTCCTCCAGATCGACGCGGCCCGCGTCGGCGGCGTCAACGAGAACCTCGCCATCCTGCTGCTCGCCGCCAAGTTCGGCGTCCCGGTCTGCCCGCACGCCGGCGGCGTCGGCCTGTGCGAACTCGTCCAGCACCTGTCGATGTACGACTACGTCGCCGTCACCGGCACCACCGAGGACCGCGTCATCGAGTACGTCGACCATCTGCACGGCCACTTCCTCGACCCGGTGGTGATCAGGGAAGGTCATTACACGGCACCCACCGCGCCCGGCTTCTCGGCCGCCATGCGGCCCGAGTCGATCGCGCGGTACACATTCCCGGACGGCGCCTTCTGGGCCGCCGATCTCAGGGCCACCGACGAGAAGGGGCACGCGGCATGAGCGACTTCGACGGTCTCAAGGCGCTGGTGACGGGAGGCGCCTCCGGCATCGGCCGGGCCACGGCCGAACTCCTCGCCGCGCGCGGCGCCCAGGTCGCCGTCCTCGACCTGGACCCGTCGTCGGTGGAGAAGCCGCTGCTCGCCTACGGCGCCGACGTGACCGACGACGCGTCCGTGCGCACGGCCGTGGCCGCCGCCGTGGCCGACCTAGGCGGACTGGACGTGCTGATCAACAACGCCGGCGTCGGCGCCCAGGGCACCGTCGAGGACAACGACGACGCCGAGTGGCACCGGGTCATGGACGTCAACGTCGTCGGCATGGTCCGCGTGGCCCGCGCCGCCCTCCCGCGGCTGCGGGAGTCGGCCAACGCGGCGATCGTCAACACCTGCTCCATCGCGGCCACGGCCGGGCTCCCGCAGCGGGCGCTGTACAGCGCTACCAAGGGCGCCGTGTACTCGCTCACCCTCGCCATGGCCGCCGACCACGTCCGCGAGGGCATCCGCGTCAACTGCGTCAACCCCGGCACGGTGGACACCCCCTGGGTCGGACGACTGCTGTCCAAGGCCGCCGACCCAGCCGCCGAACGCGCCGCACTGGAGGCCCGCCAGCCCACCGGCCGCCTCGTCTGCGCCGCCGAGGTCGCGAGCGCCGTGGCCTACCTCGCGAGTCCGCTCTCCGGCGCCACCACCGGCACCGCCCTCGCCGTCGACGGCGGCATGCAGGGCCTGCGCCTCAGGCCGGTGGGCCGGTGAACCGGCTCGGCCGCACCGACGTCGAGGTCAGCCCGCTGTCCTTCGGCGGGGCCGCCATCGGCAACCTCTACAGCGAGGTCGGCGAGCAGCAGGCGTACGAGGCGGTGGACGCCGCCTGGGATGCGGGCATCCGCTACTTCGACACCGCGCCGCACTACGGCCTCGGCCTTTCGGAACGCCGCCTCGGCGAGGCGCTGCGGGAGCACCCCCGAGGCGAGTACACCATCTCCACGAAGGTCGGCCGCCGCCTGGAGCCGCTGACGGACGCGACGGGCGACGACCTCGCGGGCGGCTTCGCCGTCCCCGCCACCCACCGCCGCGTCTGGGACTTCAGCGCGGACGGCGTACGACGCGGCCTGGAGGAGAGTCTGGAACGGCTCGGCCTCGACCGCGTCGACATCGTCTACCTGCACGACCCCGACGACCACGCCGAACAGGCCTTCCGCGAGGGCTATCCGGCGCTGGAGAAGCTGCGCTCCGAGGGCGTGGTGGGCGCGATCGGCGCCGGGATGAACCAGGCCGAGATGCTCACCCGTTTCGTCACCGACACCGACGTCGACGTGGTGCTCTGCGCCGGCCGCTACACGCTGCTCGACCAGAGCGCGCTCGACGACCTGCTGCCCGTGGCCGTCGAGTGCCACACCTCCGTCGTCGTCGGCGGCGCCTTCAACTCCGGCCTCCTGGCGGATCCGAGGCCCGACGCGACGTACAACTACGCGCAGGCCCCGCAGGAGTTGCTGGACCGCGCCCTGCGCATGAAGTCCCTCGCCGAGCGCCACGGCATCACCCTGCGGGCCGCCGCCCTCGCCTTCTGCGCCGCGCACCCGGCCGTCGCGAGCGTCCTCGTGGGCGCCCGGTCGGCCGACGAAGTCCGGGACTGCGCCGAGCAGTTCGCCACGGAGGTGCCGATGGCGTTCTGGCAGGAGCTGCTGGAGTCCGGTCTGCTGTCCGACAAGGAACCGTCATGAGAGTCGCCCTGCACACCAAGGTCCGCGCGGACCGCATCACCGAGTACGAGGCCGCCCACCAGGAGGTGCCGGTCGAACTCACGGACGCCATCCGCGCGGCCGGTGCCACCTCCTGGACGATCTGGCGCAGCGACACCGACCTCTTCCACGTCCTGGAGTGCGAGGACTACGGCCGTCTCCTCGCCGAGCTGGAGAAGCTGCCGGTCAACGTGGCCTGGCAGGCCCGCATGGCCGAACTGCTGGACGTGGTGCACGACTACTCCGACGAGGGCGCGGACGCCGGCCTGCCCGTCGTATGGGAGCTGCCGTGACGATCGTCGACGCCCACCACCACGTCTGGGACCTCTCGGTCCGGGACCAGGACTGGATCACCGGCCCCGAACTCCGGCCACTGCGACGGAACTTCACGGTCGCCGACCTCGCCCCCGAGGCGCGGGCCGCCGGAGTCGACCGCACGGTCCTCGTCCAGACGGTCACGGTCGCCGAGGAGACCCCGGAGTTCCTCGCCCTCGCCGCCGAGCACGACCTCATCGCGGGCGTCGTCGGCTGGACCGACCTCACCCGCCCCGACGTCGCCGACGAACTGGCCCGGCTGCGGGAGCTGCCCGGAGGCCGGTATCTGAAGGGCATCCGCCACCAGGTCCAGGGCGAGGCAGACCCGCAGTGGCTGCTGCGGGCGGACGTTCGGCGCGGGCTGGCCGCCGTGGCGGAGGCGGGGCTGGTCTACGACCTGGTCGTCCTCCCGCACCAACTGCCGGCCTGTGTCGGGGCGGCGGCCGCACTGCCTGAGCTCACCTTCGTCCTCGACCACCTGGGCAAACCGCCCATCGCCTCCGGCGAGCGGGAACCCTGGGAGACGGCGGTCCGCTCCCTGGCCGCTCTCTCCAACACGGTCTGCAAGGTCTCCGGCATGGTCACCGAGGCCGACCCCGCCTCCTGGACGGTCGCCGATCTGCGCCCGTACGCAGGCGTCGTCCTGGACGCCTTCGGCCCGGACCGGCTGATGTTCGGCTCCGACTGGCCGGTGTGCACGCTGGCGGCGTCGTACGGGCAGGTGCTCGACACCGCACGTGAGTTGACGGCGATGTCCGACCCTCGGCAGATCTTCGGGGCGACGGCCACGCGGGTCTACGACCTCTGAGCCACCCCGGCCAGCCTGGTCGGCGGCAGATACTCCCGCACATACGTCCGCTCCCAGCACGCCCCCGTCTCCCGCAGCTCGCGCCACGTCGTGTAGCGGTAGCGGAAGAGTCGGGCGCGGATGTAGCGCGGCGGCGCGTCGGGCGGGAAGGGGGAGCGGCGCAGCAGCTTCAGCGTGGCGCGGTCGTTCTCCAGCAGCCGCTCCACCAGCGTGCCGAACCAGGACCCGGCGTACGCGGGTGACAGCGCGGCGAACCACATCAGCCAGTCCAGCCGCAGATGGTAGGGCGCGAACTGCCGTGGCCAGCGCCGGGGGTCGCCGGGTTTGCCCTTGAACTCGTACTCCCGCCAGTCCGAGTCCTCCCGCGGCACGTCGTCATCGGTGCCCTCGATCACCACCTCGTACCGGATCCGGCTGACGCTGCCGAAGGCGCCGTAGGTGTTGACCAGATGGAGCGGGTCGAAGGAGCGGTTCATGATCTGGCGGCGGGAGATCATGTTGGCGACCGGGTGGTAGCTGAGGAAGACGAGGAGCGCGGCGACCGCGAGGACCAGGGCCTCGTACCACAGCGGTGCGTCCGCCGTGGACGGCGGATCGCTCGGGAACTCGATCGCCGACAGGGCCAGCACGATGGTGATCCAGTTCAGCCAGGAGAAGTTGCCCGACAGGACCAGCCACAGCTGGGTGACGACCATCAGGGCGGCGGCGGCCGTCGCGATCGGCTGGGGGGTGAAGAGGAGGACCGGGACGACGAGTTGTGTGACGTGGTTGGCGGCCACCTCGGCCCGGTGCAGCGGCCTCGGCAGATGGTGGAAGAACCAGCTCAGCGGGCCCGGCATCGGCTGGGTCTCGTGATGGTGGTCCAGGCAGGTGAGCTTGCGCCAGCACTCGTCGCCGCGCATCTTGATCAGGCCGGCGCCGAACTCCACGCGGAACAGGATCCACCGCAGCAGGAACAGCACCACGATCGGCGGCGCCACCTCGTCGTTGCCGAGGAAGACGGCGAGGAAGCCGACCTCCAGCAACAGGGACTCCCAGCCGAACGAGTACCAGGTCTGGCCGACGTTCACGATCGACAGGTACAGCGCCCACGGGACCAGCCACAGCAGCATGGCGGCCCACAGCGGCACGGCATTGTCCAGCCCGGACAGCAGCGCCGCCGACACCGCGGCGCCCGACCAGGCGCACGCGGCGAAGAAGCGGTCCGAGTAGTGGAGTTGGAACAGGCTCGGCGCGGCCCTGAAGCGCACCTGCGCGACGAAGCGTGGCACGGGCAGCATGCCGCGCTCACCCATCAGCGCCCGGAACTGGAGGGCCGCTGTCAGGAACGCGACGAGATACACGCCGGCCAGAGCCCGCTGGAAGACCAGCCGGCTCGTCCAGTAGTCCGGTGCGATGAACCACTCCACGGCCCGTCCCCTCCTCTCCTCATTGTCGCGCCACCCGACTCATGTGACTCTCCGTATACCACTTCTCCGCTTGCGTAACCCGAGTGAGTGAAGCAGGCAATGCGGCCCCCGACGTCTTCGACGGATGACCGGTGCCGTGGAGCGGTCGTGGAATCGAGTGAAGGCAGTTCCGTCACCCCGGTCGAAGAATCCGGCAAACCCTGGCAAGGTGGCCCCATGGTTGATCGGGGAGCGAGCGCCCTGTCACTCCCGGACGACTGGCCCGCCCACCCGGATCCGATCCTGGCGCTCAACCGCATGGGCAGCTTCGACTGGGACCTGGACTCCGGTCAGTTCCACATGGACGCCCAGGCCCACGAGGTCTTCGACCTGCGCCCCGACGAATTCGACGGCAACCCCGCGACCCTGGCGATCCGGGTCCCGCCACCGGAGGCCTACCGGCTGGACGGACTGGTCTCCAAGGCGATGAAGGACGGCAGCGAGAACTACGGCGTCTACTTCCGCATCCGCTGCCGCGACGGCACCCTGCGCTGGACCCACACCCAGGGCTACATCCGCCGCGACGAGACCGGCCGCCCGCGCCGCATCATCGGCATCGTCCGGGACGCCACCGACGAACTCGCCGAGAGCGAGGAACGGCGCGAGCAGGCGGCCGAGGACGAGGCACGTCGTCAGCAGACCAGCGTCGTGCAGCTCACCACGGCAGCTCTCGCCCACGCCCGCACCGTCCAGGACGTCATCGACGTCCTCAAGGACACCCACGGCATCACCCACCTCGGCGCCACCAGCCTGGTCATGGGCCTGGTCGAGGCCGGCCGCATCCGGCTGGTCGCCGAGGGCCCCGCGGGCAGCTTCGTGCCCGGGACCATGGTCACCCGGATCGACGAGCAGTACCCGATGAGCGAGGTCGTACGGACCCTCAGTCCGCGCTTCATCGAATCGCCGGAGGAGTTCGCCGAGAGCTACCCGATCCTGTGGCCGCACATCACCGACCTGCGCATCACGTCCGCCGCCTATATGCCGCTGATCGCCCAGGCCCGGCCCATCGGCGCCATCGGCCTGCTCTACAGCGACCGGCGCGGCTTCTCCACCGAGGACCGCAACGTGCTCGTCGCCCTCGGCAGCAGCATCGCGCAGAGCCTGCAGCGGGCCATGTTCTACGAACAGGAGAAGGACCTCGCCACCGGCCTCCAGCAGGCCATGCTGCCGCGCACCATCCCCAGCGTGCCCGGCGCCGACGTCGCCGTCCGCTACCGCTCCGCCTCCCTCGGCCGGGACATCGGCGGCGACTGGTACGACCTGATCCCGCTGCCGGGCGGCAGGGTCGGCGCCGTCATCGGCGACGTCCAGGGCCACGACACCCACGCCGCCGCAGTCATGGGCCAGCTGCGCATCGTCCTGCGCGCCTACGCCGCCGAGGGCCACACCCCGGCCACCGTGATGGCCCGCGCCTCCGTGTTCCTGCACGAGCTGGACACCGACCGCTTCGCGACCTGCCTGTACGCGGAGGCCGACCTGTCCACCGGAGTCGTCCAGGTGGTCCGGGCCGGCCATATCGACCCGCTGCTGCGGGAACCCGGCGGCACCTGCCGGCGCGTGCCCGTCGAGGGCGGGCTGCCGCTCGGCCTGTCCGCGGAGTTCGGGCGGCTCGAATACCCGGTCGGCACCATCGAGCTGGACTCCGACCACACCCTGCTGCTGTGCACCGACGGCCTGGTCGAACAGCCCGGCGCCGACCTGGACGACGGCATGCAGACCCTCACCGCGCTCATCGCCACCGGCCCGGACGACGTACGGGACCTCGCGGACCGGCTCATCGACGTCGCCGAGGAACGCGGCGGCGACGACGACGTCGCCCTGCTCCTGCTGCGCCGCCGCGTCCTGGACGCCCCGCAGGCCGGCGGCCGCCTCCAGCAGCACGTCGCCCCCGGCGACCCCGAGGCCCTCACCGGCGCCCGGCACATGATCCGCGCCGCCGTGCGCGCCTGGAGCGCCGGCGACCGGGCCGACGAGATCGAACTGGTCGCCGACGAGCTCATCACCAACGCCCTCATGCACACCGAGGGCTCCGCCGTGGTGACCCTGCGGGTCCTGGCCGGCTCCGACCGCCGGCTGCGTGTCGAGGTCGAGGACTCCTCCAGTGCCCTGCCCCGGCGCCGCGAGGCGGGCGAGTCGGGCGTCTCCGGCCGCGGCCTGCTCCTGGTCGACCTGCTCACGGACGTGTGGGGCGTGGAGGCCCGGGGCGGCGGCAAGGCGGTGTGGTGCGAGTTCGTCGTGCCGGAGCGGAGCTGAGGCTGTCGGTGCCGGGTGGCACTCTGGACGTATGCCGGAACTCCCCGAGGTCGAAGCGCTCAAGGACTTCCTGACCGAGCACCTGGTCGGCCACGAGGTCGTGAGGGTGCTGCCCGTCGCGATCAGCGTCCTGAAGACATACACCCCGCCGGTCACCGCCATCGAGGGGCACGAGGTCACCGCCGTGCACCGCCACGGCAAGTTCCTCGACCTCGTCACGGCCGACGGGCCCCACTTCGTGACTCACCTCGCCCGCGCGGGCTGGCTCCACTGGAAGGACGAGCTGCCGAGCGGGATGCCCCGCCCCGGCAAGGGGCCGCTCGCGCTGCGCGTGGCTCTGGAGACCGGCGCGGGCTTCGACCTCACGGAGGCAGGGACCCAAAAGCGCCTCGCGGTGTACGTGGTGGGCGATCCCCAGGAGGTCCCGGGCATCGCCCGGCTCGGCCCGGACCCGCTCGCCGACGACTTCGACGAGGCGCGGTTCGCGGCCCTGCTGAAGGACGAGCGCCGCCAGATCAAGGGCGCCCTGCGCGACCAGAGCCTCATCGCCGGGGTGGGCAACGCGTACAGCGACGAGATCCTGCACGCGGCGAAGATGTCCCCGTTCAAGCTGGCGGCAGCACTGTCACCGAAGGAGACGGCCAGGCTGTACGAGGCTCTGCGGACGACCCTCACCGAGGCGGTCGGGCGCTCGCGCGGGGTGGCCGCCGGACGCCTGAAGGCCGAGAAGAAGAGCGGCCTGCGCGTCCACGGCCGCACCGGCGAACCCTGCCCGGTCTGCGGCGACACCGTCCGCGAGGTCTCCTTCAGCGACTCCTCGCTCCAGTACTGCCCGACCTGCCAGACGGGCGGAAAGCCGCTGGCGGACCGGCGGCTGTCGAGACTGCTGAAGTAGGCGCCCGGCTGATCGCGCAGTTCCCCGCGCCCCTTTGCGCCGGCCGACTCCCCGGCGCTGAAAGGACGCCCCGGTGCGGAGAGGGCCCACGGCTCGCCATGGCTCACCGGGGCCGGCCGCGGCGCACCCCAGGCTCACCGCGACGCTCCGCTCCTCACCGTGGCTTGAGCGTCACCAGGTGGTCCCCGCCCGCCGTCCGGACCTCGTAGCGGACGATCTCGTCGGTGTGCATCGCCGAGGCGCCCGTCATGGTGTTCTCGCCGGAGCCGTGGTCGGAGGCGTGCCAACTGGTCACGGTCTCCTCCGAGCCGTCCCGGCCGATGGCGATCAGATGACAGGGACGCCGGCCCGACCCGTCCTTCACCTTCAGCTCCACCTGGCTGCCGTAGGCCTCGTTCTCGGTGGTGACCTGTGCCCACACACCCGAGCGCGCGTCGGTCGCCTGGACCACCTGGGCGGCCCCGTCGTCGCCGCTCGCCATCATCGCGACCCCGGGCCCGGCGAGGGCGATCACCACCGAGGCGGCGACGGCGTACATCGTGCGCCGGCGCCGGGCGCGGTGGCGGGCCGCCACCGCGTCGAGCAGCCGGTTCAGCATCTGCGGGCCCGGCCTGGTCATGGGGGGCACGAACTGGGGCGTCGACCGCCGGTACAGCATCAACTGGCGGGTGATGGGCCCGAACTCGGTCACGTGTGCCGCACAGCGGGGGCACTCCATGAGGTGGTCCTCGAAGCGGAACGCCTCCGCTTCGTTCAGCACGCCGAGCGCGTACGCGGCGACGTCGCGATGCCTCTCCAGGGACCTCATGCCGAATCCTCGTGCCGTTGGGTGTGGGGTGTGTTACTCCTTGCGCCCACTGGTACGCACCAGGAAGTCGAATCACTCAAGGCCGACACCGAATCGCAACCAAGGGATTCGGAGCCGTCGGCGGCGAGGATTGGTCCGCGGCGAAAAGAACTCAGAAAAGGTGGATGGCGAGGTGCCCGAGCGGCAGCCCCAGCTGCCACGCCGGGGTCCACACCTTCGGTCCCTCGTCCTCCCCGACCAGCGCCCCGCCGCCCGGCACCGCGTTGAGATCGGGCGCGAGCAGCTCGGTCTCCTGGAGCCAGCGCCAGGCCGCCTCGGCCAGCTCCAGGTCGGGCGCGGGCCCGCCGGACCGGTCCGCCTCGGCCGCGAGACACGCCATGCGCTCACGCACCCAGTCCTGCCACGGCTGGTCGTAGGCCGTCAGCGACAGCCAGGTCTCCAGCTGGGTGACGACCCGGATGCCGGAGAGCTCGCCGTCGGTGTCGGACAGGAAGATGGTCAGCGCCAGGGCGTCGCGCCCGGCGCGGAACTCGAAGGACGTCGGCGGCATCAGATCGCCGGTCCGCAGCAGCTCGTCGGCGATGTACTCGGCGTACAACCACGCCATGGGGACGGTGAGTTCACCGCCGCCGGTGCCGTCCGTGCTCTCTTGACCTCTGTGCAGCATCCCTTCCTGCCCTCCTCCGGTGAATGCGTCGCCCTACCCCTGGGCCCTGGCCCAATCCGGAACACGGATGAGGACAGCCGATTACTCAACCGGGGTGTTCAGCAAGGCGCTTTACGGAGGTTTGACTAAGCCATTGGTTTCACCGCAGGTCGGCCGCGTATCCCGGAAGCACCCGGCGCAGGGCCCGCAGCGCGTAGTACGCGCGGGACTTCACCGTACCGGGCGGAATACCCAGGGTTTCCGCGGCTTCCGCAACACTCGCCCCTTGGAAGTACACGAGCACCAGGACTTCACGGTGCTCCGGAGTGAGTGTCTTCACAGCCTCGCGCACATCGAGCATCTCCACGGCCCGCTCGGCGTGGTCGGAGATCACCCGTGCGTTCTCCAGGACCGCGTCCCCGACCTCCGGCGGCCGCGCCTGCCGGGCGCGTCGCGCGTCGATCGCGAGCCGCCGCCCTACGGTCATCAGCCAGGGGCGCACGGAGTCGAAGTCGTCGGCGCGCAGGGCCTCGGGATGCTGCCAGGCGCGCACCAGCGTCTCCTGGACGAGGTCCTCGGCGCGCTGCCGGTCCCCGTCGCAGAGCCGGAGCAGCAGTGCGAAGAGAGGCCGGCCGTGCTCCCGCTGCAGTGCGGCGAGCTCGTGCTCGGCGGTCGTCGTCCCGTTCGTGAGGGTGGTTCCGGCCGTCATGGCCGTATGGCATCGCAGGCGGCAGTTCCGGGACAGGGCGCGCACACGGATCTGCGGCGGACGGTCGATCGCGTCGGCGAACGGTTCGATGAACGGTTCCTTCCGCCTGGGGCGGGCGCGACTTTGCGGACCCGGCCCAAGGGATGCGCGCCGGACGGGCTAACGAAAGTGGCCGGATTGTTTGCGGGCGGGTAGGGCTTCGTACCTATTGATCCGTATATACGACCACAAGGGGTGAGCCGATGATCCCACGCAGTCGACTTGTGGCCCTCGCCGCGACGGCCGTTCTCGCGGCAGGTGCCGCATGCCAGGCCCACAGCCGGGAGGCCCCGGGGCAAGCGGGTCCCTCCGGCAAGGGGGCTCGTGGCTTCACGCTCGTCGCCTCCGGCGACGTCCTGCCGCACGCCTCGATCATCGAACGCGCGCGCTTCGACGCGGGCGGCACCGGATACGACTTCCGCCCCATGCTCGCCGGTGTCAAAGAGGTGGTGTCCCGCGCGGACCTGGCGCTGTGTCACATGGAGACCGTCTACGGCGAGAAAGGCCACTACACCGGCTACCCGCTCTTCAAGTCCCCGCCCGAGGTGGCCCGAGGGCTCGCGGCCACCGGCTACGACGGCTGCTCCACCGCCTCCGACCACAGCCTCGACGACGGGGCCGCGGGCATCCTGCGCACACTGAACGCCCTCGACCGGGCGAAGGTGCGGCACGCGGGGACGGCGCGCACGGCCGACGAGGCGCGCACGGTCACCGTGCTGCGCGCCGGTCAGGCCAAGGTCGCGCATCTGGCGTACACGTACGGGGTCAGCGGCTTCCCGCTTCCGCCGGAGCAGCCCTGGGCGGTCAACATGATCGACGAGAGCAAGATCCTGGCGGACGCCCGGGCCGCCCGGAAGGGGGGCGCCGACGTGGTCGTCGTCTCGCTGCACTGGGGCACCGAATGGCAGGACAGGCCCGACGACGAACAGGTGACCCTGGCCCGCGACCTCACGGCCGCCCGCACCGACGGCCGCCCCGACATCGATCTGATCCTCGGCACCCACGCCCATGTCCCGCAGGCATACGAGAAGGTCAACGGCACCTGGGTGGTCTACGGCATGGGCGACCAGATCGCCGGTGCGATGTACAACGACCGGGGTGTACAGGACCCGCGCGGCAACCAGTCCACCCTGGCCCGCTTCACTTTCGCCGCGCCGGACCGGAAGGGCGGCCGGTGGGAGGTGTCGAAGGCCGAGTTCGTCCCGCAGCTGTTCGACATCGACGCCGGACGGGTGGTCGACCTCAACCGGGCGCTCGCCAAGGGGGCCGACGTGCGCGGTGTCCGGGACCGGATCCGGGACGTCGTGCTGAGCCGGGGGGCCGGGAAGGACGGGCTCACCATGGGGGAGTAGGTCGGTGCGGGGCGGAGTGGTCAGTCCGGGGCGACGTCGTCGAAGGTCTTCATCATCTGCTTCAGCACGCGCACGCACGCCCGGAGTTCGGCCTCGGTCAGATCGCCGCCGACCTGCCGGTTCAGGGCGTGCTCGCGGGCGAGGATCGCGGTGATGACCGCCTCGCCGCCGGCCGTGATCCGGATCAGCGAGGACCGCTGGTGGGCGGGGTTGGGGGTGGCCTCCGCCCAGCCCCTGGCCGTCGCGTCGTTGACCATGCGCTGCACGAACTGCCGGGTCAGCGTCATGACCCGGCCCATCTGGGGCACCGTCATCGGCCCGTAGCGGTGGAGCAGGGTCAGGACGGAGCGCACGCCGACGGACACCCCCTCGATCTCCTGGCCCTGTTCGAGCTTGCGCAGGCCGCGCCGGTAGAGCGCGCCGATCAGGTCGAACACCTCGCTCACGCGGTGGCCGAGTTCGTCGGGCGGCAGCGGTGCGTCGATGTCGTTCACGCGACCATCATGACACCTCGGTTGCCAAACTCGGCGGAAGATGACACCTTGGTTGTCATGACAGTTGCTTCCGAACTGACCCGTTTCACGTCCGCCGACGGCGATCTCGCCTACGTCGACACCGGCGCCGGGGACCTGGTGGTCCTGCTCCACTCCGGGTACGTCGACCACCGGGTCTGGCGCGCCCAGATCCCGGCCCTCGCCGCCGAGCACCGCGTGATCGCCCTGGACGTCCGCGGCCACGGGGCCTCCGCCAACGCCTCCATGCCCTTCCGCTGGGCCGACGACCTGGCCGCCCTGCTGCGCCACCTCGACGCCGGGCCCGCCGTCCTCGTCGGCCTGTCCATGGGCGGGCTGATCGCCACCAACACGGTGCTCGAGTATCCGGAGCTCGTCCGCGCGGTGGTCACCTGCGGTGCCGCGACCGGTGAGTTCCAGTACACGGATGCCTGGACCCGCGAGCTCCAGGCCGAGATGGCGCGGACACTCGCCGCAGGGGACATCGAAGGCTGGCTCGCCGCCTTCGTGCAGGTCGTACCCGGCGAACACCGGGCCCTCGACGAGGTCGACCAGGACATCCTGCGCCTGGTACAGGACATGGCCCGCGGCACGCTCGCCAAGCACACGCCCGGCGAGAAGGACTGGTTCGTACCCGTGACCGACACCTTCGCCCGGGCGGCGGAGATCACCGTCCCCCTGCTCACCCTCAACGGCGGCCTGGAACCCGCCGACATGCTCGCCGCGGCCGAGCGCCTCGCCGCCACCGTCCAGGACGGCCGCGCCGAGGTCATCAGCGGCGTCGGCCACTACCCGAACCTGGAGAAGCCGGAGATCTTCAACCGGATCCTGGCCGAGTTCCTGCACACGCTCTGACGCCCGGACGACTCAGCCGGCGACCGCGTAACTCAGGTCCTGCACATCGAGCGACGCCGGCGCCAGCCGCAGCCACACCGTGCCGCGCTCCGCCGGGTCGTCGTACAGATGGCGCACGAACCGTGCGTCCCAACGGCCCTCGTCCGCGCCCAGGCAGCGCGCGAGCTTGCGGCGGCCCCGAGGGACGTCGAAGGACACGAGTTCGGCCCGGCCCCGCGCGATCACCTGGCGCACGAGCCCCGTCGCCGGGTCGCACTCGTCGACCACGAGGGCCACCGCCGGGTCGTCCCGGACCCGGTGGAAGAGCCGGGTCCGCGGCCCGGTCAGGATCCAGAAGGCGCCGTCCTCCCACAGGAACCAGACCGGGCGCACCGTCGGCCCGTTGGTCGCGAGGCGCGCGGTCAGCGGCTGCTGGAGGAAGACGTCCACGTCGAAGTCATGAGAAGCCATGCCCCCAGGTCTATGCCACTACGGCACGACCGTCACCGGCCACCGCCCCGCCTTCACCAACCGCACCGCGACCGAGCCCACGATCCGGTGACCGGCCTGTTCCGACGCGCCCACCACCACAGCGTCGGCCTTCAGGTCGTCCGCCGCCTTCACCAGGCCGTTGTAGGGGTCGCCCTGGAAGGTGTGGAACTCCCAGCGGACGTCGAATATCCCCTTGAGCCGCTCGGTCGCCTCCCGGATCTGGGCGATCAGGCTCTCGGCGATCTCGTTGGTCGTCTCCGCGACCGGCGCCCCGAGGGCCGCGCCCGCCGTCATCACCGGCTGCACGTACACGACGGCGAGCAGCGCGCGCTGCCGTCGGGCCAGGCCACCGGCGTACGCCGCCGCACGGAGCGAGGAGTCGGAGCCGTCCACGCCGACCACGATGACCTTGGGCCCGTCCGTGCCCCGCTCGAACTGGTGCGAGTGCTGTTCCGTCACGGCAGGGAGGCTATCGGAAGCCCCAGGTCCGCCCGGCGGCCAGGACGCTCGACGGGCGAGGAGGCCGGGCTCTTCCTAGAGTCGGAACATGAGTGCCACCGTGGAGGCCACCCGGGAGAAGAGCACCAAGGGCCCGATACGGTCGCCCCGGCACGGCGCCCTGAGCAGGGTGCCGGAGGGTTTCGCGACCTTCTTCGGCGCCATCGGAGCGCTCTGCGTCCTGCTGGCCCTCGTCCCGCCGCTGCGCACCGCGCTCCGCCCCGTCGTGCACGCCCTGGACGAGATCATCGTCCCGGTCAGCGCCAACCTCGCCTACGCCGTCTTCCTCTTCCTGCTCGCCGCGGCGACGGCCGCCCGCAAGAAGATCGCCTGGTGGCTGGTCGTCGTCTACCTCGGGCTGCTGGTCCTGACCGACCTGCTCGGCACGGTGTTCGGCGACTACTCGGACTCCGTCCCGTCCCTGATCGTGTGCGCCCTCGCCCTGGCCCTGCTCATCGCCGCCCGCGGGGAGTTCTACGCCGCCTCCCGCCGCGCCGCCGTACGCCGGGCCCTCGGCGTCCTGGTCGTCGGGCTCGCCATCGGGATCCTGGTCGGCTGGGGGCTCGTCGAACTGTTCCCCGGCACCCTGCCGCAGGGCCAGCGGCTGGCCTGGGCCGCCGACCGGGTCTGCGGCGGACTCGTCTCCGGTACCTCCTACGACGGACGCCCGCCCCGCCCCCTGTACTTCCTGCTCGGCCTCTTCGGCGCGCTCGCCCTCCTCAACGCCGCCGCGACGCTCTTCCGCTCGCAGCGCATGGAGGCCGCTCTGCACGACGACGAGGAGGCCCGCATCCGCGCCCTCCTCAAGGCCTACGGCGGCCAGGACTCCCTCGGCTACTTCGCCACCCGCCGCGACAAGGCCGTCGTCTTCTCGCCCAGCGGCAAGGCCGCCGTCACCTACCGTGTCGAGGCAGGCGTGTGCCTCGCCAGCGGCGACCCGGTCGGCGACCGAGAGGCCTGGCCGCACGCCATCGCCGTCTGGCTGGACGCCGCCCGCCGGCACGCCTGGGTGCCCGCTGCGATGGGCGCCTCCGAGGAGGGAGCCACGGCCTACGCCCGCGCCGGCCTCGGCGCCCTCCAACTCGGCGACGAGGCCATCCTCAACGTGCCGGACTTCGACCTCGACGGCCGCGACATGCGGGTGACCAGGCAGGCCGTCCACCGCGTCCGCCGCACCGGCGCCCACTGCCGTATCCGCCGCCACCGCACCCTCACCGAGACCGAGATGGAGGATGTGATCGGCAAGGCCGACCACTGGCGCGACACCGAGACCGAACGCGGCTTCTCCATGGCCCTGGACCGCCTCGGCGACCCCGCCGACGGCGACTGTCTCCTCGTGGAGGCCCTCGGTGAGGACGGCGAACTGCTCGCCCTGCTCTCCTTCGTGCCCTGGGGCAAGGACGGCGTCTCCCTGGACCTGATGCGCCGTGACCGCTCCGCCCCCAACGGCGTCATGGAGTTCATGGTCGCCGAGCTGTGCGCGGTGGCCCCGAAGCTGGGCATCCGCCGGATCTCGCTGAACTTCGCCGTGTTCCGCTCGGTCTTCGAGGAGGGCGCCCGCATCGGCGCCGGACCCGTACTGCGGCTTTGGCGACGGCTGCTGCTGTTCTTCTCCAAGTGGTGGCAACTGGAGGCCCTCTACCGCTCCAACGCCAAGTACAACCCGCAGTGGTTCCCGCGCTTCATCTGCTACGGCGAGGCCGCCTCCCTCGCCCGGATCAGCCTCGCGTCCGGCATCGCCGAGGGGTTCGTCTCCGTACCGTCGCTGCACAAACTCCGCAGAAACGGGCACCCGCGAGGCGGGCCACGTCCCGCGACCACCGAAGGACTGCCCTCGCTGGCGGCGCTCGGCCTCGACGGAGGGGACGAGGCCGGGGCCGCCGGGCCGGATGCGGGCCTGCCCGAGCAGGTCCGCATCCGGCACCGCACCCTCGACAGGCTGCGCGCCGACGGCGTCGACCCCTACCCGGTGGGCATCCCCGCCCGCACCCACGCCCTCGCCGACGTCCGCGCGGGCGAGCAGGTCACCGTCGCCGGCCGGATCATGCTCGTCCGCGACTTCGGCGGCATCGTCTTCGCCGTACTGCGCGACTGGTCCGGCGACCACCAGCTCGCCCTCACCCGGAGGGACTCCGGCGCCGCCCTCGACCGCTTCACCGCCGACACCGACATCGGCGACCTCATCAGCGCGACCGGCCTCGCGGGCGTCAGCGACAAGGGCGAGCCGACCGTCTTCGTGACGTCCTGGCAGCTCATCGGCAAGTGCCTGCGCCCCCTGCCCGACAAACGCCGCGGCCTCGCCGACCCCGAGGCCAAGGTCCGCATGCGCTATCTCGACCTGGTCTCCAGCCCCGCCGCCCGCGACGTGGTCCGCGCCCGCTCCACCGCCGTCCAGGCCGTACGCCAGGGCCTGCTCCAGCGAGGCTTCCTCGAGGTCGAGACACCGGTGCTCCAGCAGATCCACGGCGGCGCCAACGCCCGCCCCTTCACCACCCACATCAACGCCTACGACCTCGACCTCTATCTGCGCATCGCCCCCGAGCTCTATCTCAAGCGGCTCTGCGTCGGCGGCCTGGAGAAGGTCTTCGAGATGGGCCGCACCTTCCGCAACGAGGGCGTCGACTACAAGCACAACCCCGAGTTCACGATCCTGGAGGCCTACCAGGCGTACGCCGACTACGACGTGATGCTCCACCTCGTCCGCGAACTGATCCAGGGCGCCGCCACCGCCGCCTACGGCTCACCCGTCGCCCACCAGGACGGCGAGGAGTACGACATCTCCGGGCAGTGGCCGGTCAGAACGGTGTACGGAGCGATCTCCGAGGCCCTGGGGGAGGAGATCGACCCCGACACCGAACTGCTCCGCCTGCACCGGCACTGCGACCGCGTGGGCGTGCCGTACGTCGCCGACGACGGCCACGGCGACGTGGTCCTGGAGATGTACGAGCGCCTGGTCGAGGAGAAGACCCTCCTGCCCACCTTCTACAAGGACTTCCCCACCGACGTCTCCCCGCTCACCCGCCAGCACCGCACCGACCCCCGCCTCGCCGAACGGTGGGACCTCGTCGCCTTCGGCACCGAACTCGGCACCGCCTACTCCGAACTCACCGACCCCGTCGAACAGCGCCGCCGCCTCACCGCCCAGTCCCTGCTCGCCGCCGGCGGAGACCCCGAGGCCATGGAACTCGACGAGGACTTCCTCGACGCCCTCGAGTACGCCATGCCCCCCACCGGAGGCCTCGGCATCGGCGTCGACCGCCTGGTCATGTTCCTCACCGGCCTGACCATCCGCGAGACCCTGCCGTTCCCCTTGGTACGCCGCCGTTGACGGGGTCCCAGGCCGGACGGCTGGGCCGCGCGGGTGTATTCGTACCTCCGTACCGGTGTCGTACTGGTGCGCCGGTCGCTCGCCGGGCGACTGATGAGTCATGACGAAGGATCAGTTGCCCACCAGCCCGCTCACGCGACGCCGTGCGTTGCTCGCCGGTGTCGCCGCCGTCGGAGCGGCCGGCAGCGCCGGGCTGCTGGCGACGGTCGTGGGCAACGGCGACGAGCCGGTCCGGGCCGTCCCGGCCGCGGGCCCGCAGGCGCGTCCCGCGCTCAAGCCCTCCTCGTACCGCCTCCAGCCCCTGACCGGCTACGGCCCGCCCCGGACGGCCCCCCGGCGCACCCTCGTACGGCGCGAACCCCTGCTGCGGGTGTCCGGACGCGGCCGCACCATGGTGCTGACCTTCGACGACGGGCCCGACCCCCGCTACACGCCGTACATCCTGGACACCCTGGGCGAGTACGGCGTCCGCGCGATGTTCTTCGTGTGCGGCGAGATGGTCGTCGACAACAAGGACCTGCTGGCCCGGATGGCCGAGGAGGGCCATGTCGTCGGCAACCACACCTGGTCCCACCCGCTGCTCACCCGTCTCAGCCACGCCCGGATCCGCAAGGAGATGGAACGCACCAGCGACGTCGTCGAGGAGAGCTACGGCGAACGCCCCGCCTGGTTCCGCGCCCCCTACGGGGCCTGGAACCGCGCCACCTTCCGGATCGGCGCCGAACTCGGCATGGAGCCGCTCGCCTGGACCGTCGACACCCTCGACTGGACTGCCCCCGGCACCCGCACCATCGTCGACCGGGTGGAGAACGGCGCCGCCCCCGGCGTCGTGATCCTCTCGCACGACGCCGGGGGCGACCGCTCGCAGAGCGTCCGGGCCCTGCGCACCTATCTGCCGCAACTGCTGGATGCCGGATACCACGTCACCGTCCCCGAACGGCGTCCCCGGTGACGGCTCCCGCCCGCCGGGTCGAGCACGCTCAGCGGACCTCGACCAGGCTGGCGAAGGCGACGACGTTCCCGTCATAACCACCCTGCTTGGTGAATCCGCCGCCGCAGGTGATGACCCGCAGTTCCGCGTTTCCCTTCGAGGCGTACACCCGGTCGCCCGGGAAGTTGTTCTTCTCGAACACCTCGATGCCGTAGATCTCGAAAACGGCCGTCTTTCCGTCCTTGCGGGCGATCTCGACGCGATTTCCCTTCTGCAGGCCGCCGAGCCCGTAGAACACGGCGGGGCCCTGGGTGTTGTCGACATGGCCGACCACCACCGCGGTGCCCTTCTCGCCGGGAGAGACGGAACCGGTGAACCAGCCCGCCAGATTGGGGTTCTCCGGCGGCGGCGCGCCGACCCAGCCGTCCACGTCCAGGCCGACCGGGATGACCGGGGCGTCCACCTGGATCCCGGGGATCCGGACCCGCTCCGGCAGCGCGTGCGGCAGTGGCTGCGCGGCACCGGCGAAGAGCCCGTCGGGCACCCTGTGGTCCGGGGCGGCCGCCGAGGCGGGCTGCGGCGGCCCCTCGTCGAACTCACCCGAGCCATTGCGGACGAGCGCGAGACCGGTCAGCAGGACAAGCGCTATCACACCCCAAGGAGCACGCTTCTTCCGTCGCTCCTCCTCTTCGGCCAGCTCGGCCAGCTCAGCCTCGGACGCAGACATATCGCGCATACGTGAACGCTAAGTCCCACGCGCGCGACCGGCGACGGCACAGATACGAACGGGTGGCCCACCCGCTTTCGGTGCGCCATCCGAGTTGCCACCGGCAGGAAAATTCTGACGGTCCGTGACCTGCGGCAATTCCGATTGTGCGGTGATCGGTCGGCGTGTCCTCTCACCAGGACGGACCATTGCCGAAATGCGGCGTCGGGCACGGCATCTGAGGGTCTTTCTGGGAGGCGCTTCTCGCCGATCGACCGGGGACGGTTCCCGGGGCGTCTTCCGCGGAGGATCACATGCGTACTACACGTGCCATGGCGGCCGCTGCCACCGCGGTCGCCGCTCTCAGCCTCGCCGCCCCCGCGGCCGTCGCCCGCGACGGCATGCCCGCCGGCCCGAGCAACATCGTCGCCCTGCCCAGCGTCATCGCCCGCGGCGGACAGCTCACCATCACCGTCGACAACTGCCCGCACGGCGGCACCGCGACCTCGGACGCCTTCCGGCCCACGCACCTGCGCCCCGTACACGGCAGCAACACGGCGCGGGGCACCGCGACGGTCGACCGGCACGCGAAGCCGGGTCCGCACAGCATCACGGTCGTCTGTGACTCCAGGAGCCTGACCAACCCGGCCGCCTTCAGCGTCATCGGCGGCGTCCGGGGCGGTCTCGGCGGCAGCAGCTCCACCGGGGCGACACCGACCGACATGGCCATCGGAGGCGGGCTCATCGCCGTCGCCATCGTCGGTGGCGGGGTGTTCTGGATGCGCCGCCGCGCGGAGAAGCGGGCCTGACGCGCCGCCCGTCGCGGGCGGATCCGCCGCGGACAGCCCCCTCGCAGCCCCGTCGCACGCAACCAGACAGGCCTTCGCCCCGGCCCCCTCATGGGGAACCGGGGCGAAGGCCTGAGCGAAGGCGGGAGCGGTCGGACGGGCGGCGGTGTCAGGCGCCGTCCTCGTCGGTGCGGCGCCGGGAGAGGTGGTACGCCGTCCCCAGGACGCCCGTGACGAGTGCGGCGCCCAGGCCGAGCTCCTTGAGGTTCAGCCCGGCGAAGCTGCCGCCCTCACCCGCGTGCACGCCCTTGTGGGGATGATCGGGACGCACCGGGCCGGGCCGGCCGCCGGCGATCGTGAGGTCGACGCTCTGCCAGAACGTGCCGCAGTAGAACGACACCTCGTACACGGCGCCCGGCCTGGCATCCCGGTCGACCGTGGCCCTGGCCGTCGTACGCCCCCGGGGGATGGTGACCGTGTCGAAGACCCCCGACGCCACGGTCACGCTCTGCTCGCAGCCGCTCGCGTGCAGCGTGACCCGGCCGCCGGGCGCGACGGTGGTGGGCAGAACCCTGGCCCAGAAACCCGAGTCGTCCTCGTACGCCCGGGCGGCCGGGGCGGCCGGGGCGGTCAGGGCGAGGGCGGTGGCACCCAGCAGTGCCGCCGAAGTGACGCGTATCGCGCGCATGGTGGTTCCTCCGGGTTCCCCGAGGAGCAGCCGCGGACCTCTTCCGCTTGCGACGGAAATGCACCTCGATGAACGAAACGCTAGGAAGGCGCGTCCACCTGCGCGATTGCTGTCGTACGAATGGGGCAATGGTGTGGGCCGCGCAGGGGACGACGTCCACCGGGCGGCCCGTCGGGTGACGGCCGATCAGCCCTTGATGTGCGGGAAGAGTTCCAGGAACGGTTCCGCGGACGCCGTGACACCCCGGCTGTAGGGCGCGTCGAAGTCCCAGATGAGGAAGAGCAGGAAGGCGATCAGCGCGGAGAAGAGCCCGGCCAGGATCAGCTCACGGGGCGTGCGCCGGATCTGGAGGGCGAAGATCATCCCGATGGTGACGACGCCGCCCGCGATGAGCCCGAACCACACCACGCCCGGCATGGTCTCCCCGGTCGAGTTCGCCCGGGCGTTGCGCGCCTGGTCGGCGGCGGTCACCTGGTCCAGCAGCGGCTGGTAGGCCTGAGCCTCGAAGTCGGTCCGCGGCTCGTAGTCGGTGACGGCCTCCCGGACGCGCTGGAGAAGCTCGGTGCCGCGCTCGGTCATCCGGCCGTCGTCCGCCATCGTCTTCCACTCGGTGTCGACGACGTGTCCGACATAGGCGTTGACATCCTCCCGAATACGGTCGCGGATGTCGGCGGGATAGACCCGGACCCGCTCCGAGACCTCGTGCAGCGCCACGGCCTCGGCCTGGACGTGGTCCTGGGCGGCGCTGCGGCCCTCCCATACGCCGGCGATGGCCAGGCCCAGGACGATGGCGTACACGACGCCGATCCACATCGTCATGTACTCGATGACGTCCGGGGTCTCGGAGGGATCCTCGTCCTCGGGGGCCGTGCGGTGCCGCAGGAGGGTGATGATGACCACCACGGCGCAGGCGGCCAGCATCGCGAGGGTGAGAACAAGCCATTCCGGCAAGAGAAGCCTCCAGGTTCAGCAGGGTCAGCGCGGCCGCAGGGCGGCCACGGCGGCGATGGCGGGCGCCGCGATGAGCAGGACGAAGGTGAGGGGCGACGGGGCGTCACGGGCCGGCCGACGGTGCTGGCCGGCGCGGTAGGGCGGGTAGTGCACCGGGGTCGCGGACGGACTCGGGGTGGGCTTGACCGACGGCTTCGGAGGGGGCGTCGGGGCGGGTGCGGGCGGCGCCGGGCGCGGCCGGGGCGGCGCGGGACGAGGAGCCGGGGGAGCCTGGGGCGGCGGTGGCGGCGGTGGCGGCGCAGGAGGCGGCGGCTCGGGTTTCGGGGTGGGCGTGGGCTTCGGAGTCGGCGTCGGTGTGGGATCCGGTGAGGGGGACGGCTTCGGCGCGGGCGTGGGTGACGGCGTCGGGGTCGGGGTCGGGGTCGGGCAGTGCGGGGGAGTCGGCCAGGTGCGGCTCCCGGCGACCGCGACCGCCCTCGCGCCGTCCGGTCCGGTGTCGGCGTACGCGCAGGCCGTGGCCTGAGCCACGGCGGCCGGTGCCGACACCAGGAGCCAGGTCAGCGTCAGCACCGTCAACGCCCTTGTGGTCAGGGTGGATTGGGTCGGTTCGAGTCCATGCACGACGAAGATCCTGAGCCCAGTGCGCGCTTTCACACGCCGGAGAGTGAGGGGATTGCCCCGAACGGGCGACGGATGACCCACGAAAGGTTTGATCAAGGGGCGGACGAGTGACTGCCGATGCGCACGGGTGTGCGATGCGGTGCGGGTGGGGCGCGGGAGTTCACAGGTGTGACGCGGGCGGTGTCACAGCTTCCGGAAAGAATTTTGTGCGCCGGTTGAACACGAGCGTGGCTCTCGTGCGTACCTCTTGTCGTGCGGCGGCGCAGCAGGGCGCTGCAACACCCTTGTGAGTATGGGGAGTTGACGATGAAGACCTCGTGGCGGAGCGCCTCGCTCGTGGTGAGCGCCGTGGCGGTGGCGGCGCTGACGACGGCATGCGGCTCGGAGACCGCCCCGCCGGCGAGCAGCCAGAACGTGGGTGCCACGGCCGCGGCCGGGGACTACGGAACCGCCGGCACGGGCCTGGGCAACGGATCCGGATACGACGCCGGCGCGGCGGGCCAGGAGGCCGCCACGCAGTCGAGCTCGGCCGGTGAGCTGTCCGTCTCCAGCAACCAGGAACTCGGCAAGGTGCTGACCGACAGTGCCGGTCTGACGCTCTACCGCTTCGACAAGGACACCGTCGAGCCGCCGAAGTCGAACTGCGACGGTGACTGCGCCACGAAGTGGCCGCCGGTCCCCGCGGACGACGCCACGGCCGGCGCCGGCATCGACAAGGCACTGCTCGGCTCGGTCACCCGCTCCGACGGCACCAAGCAGCTGACCGTCGACGGCTGGCCGGCGTACCGCTATGCGAAGGACGTCAACGCCGGCGACGTCAACGGTCAGGGGGTGGGCGGCACTTGGTACGCGCTCGCGCCGGACGGCAAGAAGGCGCAGGGCGGTGCGGAGGGCGGAGCCGAGGCGGGCGACCTGCCCGGTCTGTCCACCCGCAAGGACGCCAAGCTCGGCGAGATCGTCGTCGACAAGAACGGCCACACGGTCTACCGCTTCATGAAGGACTCGCCCTGGCCGATGAAGACGGCGTGCACCGGCGAGTGCCTGGAGAAGTGGCCGGTCATCGCGCCGGTCGACGCCAAGGACACCGAGGGCATCGACCTGAAGGGCTCCGGCCCGAGGGGTCAGGGCTACGTGGTCTTCGACCGGCCCGACGGGATCAAGCAGCAGACCATCGACTGTGTGCCGATCTACACCTTCGCCGGTGACAAGAAGCCCGGCGACACCAACGGTCAGGGCGTCGGCGGCACTTGGTTCGCCATCCGCCCCGACGGCAAGCCGGTCGGCGCGTCGGAACAGTAGAAGATCACACCTCCCCAGGGTTGATCGCCTCATCAGTCGAATACGCACGGACCGCGGAGGGAGGGACGAGGACAGCGAGAGTGCCGGACGAACGGCCGGCGCGCCGACCCACCGGTCCGCCCCCCGCGGCTCCACGCGCGGGGGGCGGGCCGGTCTGCCGTGATTCACCGCGGTTCCCCGCCCTCTTTCACCATGGTTCGCAACTCTGTGGAATGCTTCGCATGCTTTCGTGAAGAGTGCGTGGGGCGTCCATGCGGCACGTGCCACAGGCAGTGACCGGGAACGGATGGTCAATTTCCGTTTCCGCTCGCTCCTTTGGCGGGCGATCAGTAGCCTCAGCTCGAACACCGGATCGCCTACGCCATGGAGAGATAGATGGAGCGTCCCGCCTGGGCCCCTCGGAGCATCGACATCTCGGTGCCCAGCGTCTCGCGGATCTACGACTACTACCTGGGCGGTTCGCACAACTTCGAGGTCGACCGGGAAGCCGGCCGCAAGGCCATGGAGTTCATGCCGGGACTCCCCAAGATCATGCAGGCGAACCGGGCGTTCATGCGCCGCGCGGTGCGCTTCGCGCTCGACGAGGGCATCACCCAGTTCCTGGACATCGGCTCCGGCATCCCGACCTTCGGCAACGTCCACGAGGTGGCCCAGGCCGCCAACCCCGACGCGCGTGTCGTGTACGTCGACCACGACCCGGTCGCCGTCGCGCACAGCCAGGCGGTCCTCGCCGGCAACGAGGGCGCGGACATCGTCGCCGCGGACCTGCGCAAGCCCCGCGAGATCCTGGCCAGTTCCGAGGTCGAGCGCCTCATCGACCTGAACCGGCCGGTGGTGCTGCTGCTCGTTGCGATACTGCACTTCGTGGAGGACGAGGACGACCCGTACGACGTGGTGGCCGAGCTGCGCGACGCGCTCGCGCCCGGCAGCCTGCTGGTGCTCACGCATGCCTCGTACGAGGGAATCCCGCTGCCCGAGGAGCGGGCCAAGGGCACGGTCGACGTATACAAGGATATTCGCAACCCGCTGATCATGCGCTCGCGCGACACCATCGCGCGGTTCTTCGAGGGGTACGACATGGTGGAACCCGGACTGGTGCCGATGCCGCTCTGGCGTCCGGACACCGCACCGGAGGACGAGGATCCGTGGGCCTTCTCCGGGTTCGCCGGCGTGGGGCGTACGGCGTGAGCGCGGGGCCGGACGGGCCGGAGGACAGACTGCGCCGGTTCGCGACGATCTGGAGCCGGGCGGTCTTCCCGGTCACCTCGACGTCGTCGACCCGGCCGGAGTTCGAGGAGCAACTGCTTCCGCTGGCCCGGCGGTTGAGCGAGGCGCTCAGGTCCAGGACCTTCGACGCGAACGAGGGCAGGGCGGTCGGCGCCGCGCTGGTCACCGCGCACTGCACCGACCCCGAGGCGCTCAGCCGCTCCCTGGACTGCGTCGACGCCTACCTCGTGCTCTACTGCGGCACCGACGGCGACCAGGAGGACCAGCGGGCCCGCTCCGCACGCCTCCAGCACGCCATGGCCGCCGGGTTCGCCCAGGCGCTGCGCGAGCGGACACTGGCCGAGCAGGAGGCGATCTCCGCGGCCGCCCTCAAGGCCCAGGGCGTGGTGGCCCAGGCCCTGCACGCCACCGAGGCCCGCTTCCGAGCGGTCTTCGAGGGCGCCGCCATAGGCATCGGCATCGCCGACCTGGCGGGCAACGTCCTGCAGGTCAACGGGGCGCTGCTGAGGATGTTCGGCGTCTCCGAGCAGACCATGCAGGGCCGCAACGTCATGCAGTGGACCCACCCGGAGGACGCGCCGCAGACCTGGAAGCTCTACGAGGAACTCGTACGCGGCGAACGCGAGCACTACCACGTCGAGAAGGCGTTCTCCCGTCCGGACGGCACGGTCCTGTGGACCAACCTCACGGTCTCCCTGCTGCGCGACCCCGACGGCAACCCGCAGTACCAGCTGGCCCTCATGGAGGACACCACCGAGCGCCGGCTGCTCAACCTGCGGCTGCGCTACGAGGCCACCCACGACGCGCTCACCGGACTGCCCAACCGCACCTTCTTCTTCGAGCGCCTGGAGAAGGCACTGGGCGCCGGGGAAGGCCAGCGGTTCGGCCTGTGCTATCTCGACCTGGACGGCTTCAAGACCGTCAACGACAGCCTCGGCCACGCGGCCGGCGACCGGCTGCTCGTCGAGGTCGCCGACCGGCTCCAGTCCTGCGCCACCGCGCCCGGCGAGATGGTCGCGCGGCTCGGCGGCGACGAGTTCGTGGCGCTGACCACCGGCCCCGACACCGAGCGCGAGGTCGACGAACTCGCCGCCCGCATCATGAACGCGCTGATCGCCCCGATCAGCGTCGACGGCCGGGAGCTGACCGTGCGCGGCAGCATCGGCATCGTCGAGGGCCCGGCCGGGGAGCGCAGCCCGGCGGAGGTGCTGCGCAGCGCCGACATCACCATGTACCGGGCCAAGTCCGCGGGCGGCAACCGCTTCGAGCTCGCCGACCCGGAGGCCGACGCCCGCGCCATCACCCGGCACGGACTGACCACGGCGCTGCCGATGGCCCTGGAGCGGGGCGAGTTCTTCATCGAGTACCAGCCGCTGGTGCACCTCGGCGACGGCAGTGTGCGCGGCGCGGAGGCCCTGGTGCGCTGGCTGCACCCGCAGCACGGCATCCTCGGCCCGGACCGGTTCATCCCGCTCGCCGAGCACACGGGACTCATCGTGCCGCTCGGCCGCTGGGTGCTGGAACAGTCGGTGCGTCAGGCCCGCGAGTGGCGAGAACGCCTCGACGACGCCGGGCCACTGCGCATCAACGTCAACCTGTCGCCCTGCCAGCTCACCCACCCCGGGCTGGTCCAGGACACGGTGGACATCCTGGAGCGCGCGGGCGTGGCACCCGACGCCCTCTGCCTGGAGGTCACCGAGTCGGCGTTGATCGGCGCCGACGACGATCTGCTCAAGCCCCTGCGGCGCCTCGCCGAGATGGGCGTCGACATCGCCCTGGACGACTTCGGCACCGGCTACTCCAACCTCGCCAACCTGCGCCGGCTGCCGGTGAGCATCCTCAAGCTGGACCGCTCCTTCACACAGAGCATGCAGCGGTTCCCGGCCGACCCCGTCGACCTCAAGATCGTCGAGGGGATCGTCTCCCTCGCCCACGGTCTGGACCTCACGGTCACGGTGGAGGGCGTGGAGACCAGCGCCCAGGCCGAGCAGCTGCGGATCCTGGGCTGCGACACGGCCCAGGGCTGGTACTACGCCCGCCCGGGCCCACCGGACCGGCTGCACGAACTGGCGCTGGTGGACGCGACGGGCTGAACCGGGCCGCACGCAACGGGGCCGCTCTCGTGGCCCCCGCGGGACCAGGGCGGGGCCGCCGCCCGTCCCCGTGCGGCCCGCGCACGGTCGTATAGCGTGAAGCCATGCCCGACCGGCCGATCGACCTCGATCTGCGCAAGCTGCGCTACTTCGTCGCCGTGGCCGAGCGCCGGCACTTCGGGCAGGCCGCCCTCGCCCTGCACGTCACCCAGCCCGCGCTCTCCCGGCAGGTGCGGCAGCTGGAGCACGATCTGCGGGTGGAGCTGTTCACCCGCAGCACCCGCGAGGTCGCGCTCACCCCGGCCGGCGAACAGTTCCTGCGCGACGCCAAGGCGCTGCTCGCCGCCGCGGAGGCGGCCCAGGACCGGGCCCGGCGCATCAGCGCCGGTGACGACGCGCTGATCGTCGGGTTCATGCTCGGCACCGACGTCACCCTCGCGCTGAACGCGTTCTCCGTGCGCTACCCCGACGTCTCCGTCGAGCTGGTCCGGCTGCGCTGGTGGACACAGGCTCGGGACATCCTGGACGGCAGCGTCGACGTCGCGCTGGTCCGCCCGCCCCTCGAAGCGGAGGGCCTGAGCCTCCTCCCGCTCTACCCCGAGCACCTCACCGCCGTCCTGCCCATCGACCACGCACGGGCACACGACACCGAGGTCACCCTCGCCGCCCTGGCCGACGACCCCGTCCTGGAGTACGCCGACGCCACCGAGACCTGGGCGGCCGTATGGAACGCCGACCCACGCCCCGACGGCACCCGGCCCGGCCACGGCCCCGCCTTCCACGACATGGAGGAACTCCTGGGGTACGTCAGGGGCGGGCGCGGCATCGCCTTCGTGCCGAACTCCGTCGCCGCGGCCTTCCCGCGGTCCGACATCGCCTATATCCCGGTCGCCGACGCACCGCCGGGGCAGGTGGCCCTGGCCTGGAACGGCTCCCACCGCTCGCAGCGCGTCGCGAGCTTCGTCGAGACGGTCCAAGCGGCGGCGCGGGCGCGTGGGACGACGCGGACCAGGGGCCATGCCGACTCGGCATCAATCACACGGGAAGAGGCATTGGACGGGGAACACTGAGGGCCCGAAGACTCGAAGGCACCGGACAACCCGGAGTACCTCCTCGACCCCCTGGAGCCCGTGATGCGTGCTGCCGTCGCCACCGGCGCGAACCTTCCGCTCGCCCTCGACAAGCTCGACGTCCCCCAGCCGGCCGCCGGCGAGGTCCTGGTCAAGGTCACCGCCTGCGGCGTCTGCTTCTCCGACCTGAACCTCCTGCGCGGCCACTACCCCTTCGCCCGCTACCCCGTCGTCCCCGGCCATGAGATCACCGGCGTCGTGACCGCCGTCGGCGACGGCGTGACCTGGCCCGAGGTCGGCACCGTGGTGGGCGCCCAGTTCCTGTACGACTCCTGCCGGCACTGCGACTACTGCGTGCGCGGCGACCAGATCCTGTGCCCGCGCAAGCGCATCACCGGCATTGTCGCCGACGGCGGCTACGCCGAGTACGCCCTGCTCAAGGCCGACTTCGTCACCCCCCTGCCGGACGGCCTCGACCCCGTGGCCGCGGCCCCGCTGATGTGTGCCGGCCTGACCGCCTTCAACGGCCTGCGGCAGGGCGGCGCCAGGGCCGGTTCCCGCGTCGCCGTCGTCGGCCTGGGCGGAGTGGGCGCCCTCGCGGTGCGCTACGCCGTCGCCATGGGCGCCCGGGTCGCCGTCGTGGGCCGCTCCCGGCGCGGCGAGGACCAGGCCAAGGCGCTGGGCGCCGAACTGTTCGTCGCCACCGACGAGTCCGACCCGGCCGAGGTACTCAGGGCCTGGGACGGCGGCGCCGAACTGGTGCTCAACGCGGCCCCGTCCACGGCCGCGGCCACCGCCACCCTGGGCGGCATCGCCCCCGACGGCACCCTCCTCCTCCTCGGCTACGGCTCGCAGCCGCTGACGCTGCCGACCCAGCCCATGATCCTCAACCGGCTCCACGTGGCCGCGTCCCCCTCCGGCTCACCCCACGACCTGCGCGACACCCTCGCCTTCTCGGCCGCCCACGGCATCCTGCCCGAGGTCACCCCTATCACCCTGGACCAGGCGCCGTCCGTCCTCGACGCGATGGCCGACGGCACCGCCCGCGGCCGCAGCGTGATCACCTTCGCCTGACCGGCGGACCCCCTCCCCTTCCCGTAAGTCCCGCAAGGAGTTCGCCATGCCCTACATCGTCCTCGTCACCGGTGCCTCCAGCGGCTTCGGCGCCCTGACCGCCCGCGCCCTCGCCGACGCCGGACACACCGTCCACGCCGGCATACGGCAGACCACCGGCCGCAACGCCCCGGCCGTCGCCGACGCTCACGCCTACGCCGAGCGGCACGGCGTCGACCTGCGCACGGTCGAACTCGACGTCTCCGACCAGGAGTCCGTGGACGCCGCGGTCGCCTCCGTCACCGCCGACACTGGACGCATCGACGTCGTCGTGCACAACGCCGGGCACATGGTGCTCGGTCCGACGGAGTCCTTCACACCGGAGCAGATCGCGGAGATCCACGACACCAACGTCGTGTCGACGCAGCGCGTCAACCGTGCCGTGCTCCCGCAGATGCGGGCCCGGCGCGACGGCCTGCTCCTGTGGGTGGGCTCGTCCAGCACCTACGGCGGCACCCCGCCCTACCTCGGCCCGTACTTCGGCGCCAAGGCCGCGATGGACCACCTGGCCAAGAGCTACGCGGTCGAGCTGAGCCGCTTCGGCATCGACACGGCCATCGTCGTCCCCGGCTCCTTCACCTCGGGCACCAACCACTTCGCCCACGCCATGCACCCGGCCGACACGGCCACGGCCGAGGCGTACGACGCCTTCTACGCCGGTCTGATGGACGACGTCGGCAAGGCGCTGGCCGCCCTGGCACCGGCCGACGCCGATGTCCGGGAGGTCGCCGACGCCATCGTGCGGATCGTCGACACCCCGAAGGGCGAGCGTCCCTTCCGCACCACCATCGACCCGGCGAACGACGGCTCGGAGCAGGTCAGCGACCTCGCCGACGCCGTCCGCGCCGACTTCTACGCGCGCATCGGCATGCCGGACCTGCTCACGCCCCGCACCGCGAGCTGACGCTCACCGCTCCAGCAGCATCCGCTGCAACTCCCGCGCGGCCCGGGGCGGCGCCACGTCGCTGCGGTGGGCCAGCGCGATCGTGCGGTGCAGTCCGGGGCGGGCCAACGGGGTGACCCGCAGCCCCCGGCCCGACCGGGCCGCCACCATGCGCGGGACGACGGCCACTCCCAGCCCCGCCCGAACGAACCCCAGCACCGCGTCCATCTCACCGCCCTCGACCGCGAAGTCCGGCTCGAAGCCCTCGGCGCGGCAGGCGGCGACGGTCAGCTCGCGCAGGTCGTAGCCGTGCCGGAACATCACCAGGCGTTCACCCTCCAGGTCGGCGATGCGCACGGTGCGCCGGCCGCCGCCCGGCCGGGGCGCCTCCGGCGAGGAGACGACCACCAGGTCCTCGCGGAGCAGCTCCACGGTGGTCAGCGCCGGGGAGGGCGTCGGCAGCGGCAGGACGACCAGGGCCAGGTCGAGAGCGCCGCGGGCGAGCTCCCGTACCAGGTCGTGCGAGCCGCCCTCCTCGATCAGCAGCTGGATGCCGGGATAGCGGTCGTGGAAGGCCCGCAGCACGTCGGGGAGCAGGCCCGTGCACAGGCTCGGGGTCGCGCCCAGCCGGACCCGGCCCCGGCGCAGCTGCACCAGTTCCTGCACCTCGTGCCGCGCGGTGTCCGCGTCGGCCAGGATGCGCCGGGCCAGCGGCAGCAGGGCCTCCCCGGCGTCCGTCAGCGTGATGTTGCCGCGCGCCCGCAGGAACAGGTCCGCGCCCAACTCCCGCTCCAGCGCCTTGATCTGCTGCGACAGCGAGGGCTGCGCGACATGCACCAGATCGGCGGCCCGGGTGAAGTGCCGGGTCTCGGCGACCGCCACGAAGTACTGGAGCTGCTGGAACTGCATACGGCCAGCATAGGGCTTGCATAGGGAGGGCCTATGGAAACGAGCCGGACCATGTCTTGGACCGATGAGCTCTCGCGGCCGTAGCGTCCTGTTCCATGGCTCTGGCAACGCGGACGGACCGACGACCGTCCATGGCACGCACGGTGTGGGACTCCACCGTCGGCAAGAAGACCGTGATGGCGGTCAGCGGGCTGATCATGCTGCTGTACCTGGTCGTCCACATGATCGGAAACCTGAAGATCTTCTTCGGGGCGGGCGAGTTCAACCACTACGCGCACTGGCTGCGCACCGTCGGTGAGCCGTTCATGCACTACGAGTGGACGCTCTGGCTGGTGCGGATCGTCCTGGTCGTCGCGGTCGTCGCGCACGCGACCTCCGCGTACCAGCTCAGCCGCCGCGACATCAGGGCGCGCCCCAGCAAGTACGTGCACAAGAAGCCGCGGGCCTCCTACGCCACGCGCACCATGCGCTGGGGCGGCGTCATCCTCGGCCTGTTCATCGTCTGGCACATCCTGGACCTGACGACCGGCACCGTGCACTCCGGCGGCTTCCAGGAGGGCCGGCCCTACCAGAACGTCGTGGACACCTTCTCCACCTGGTACGGCAACGTCATCTACATCGTCGCGATGCTCGCGCTCGGCCTGCACATCCGGCACGGCTTCTGGAGCGCCGCCCAGACCCTCGGCGCCGGCAGCCGCACCCGCGACCGCGCCCTGAAGGCCACGGCCGACATCCTCGCGCTGCTGCTCACGGTCGGTTTCATCGCCGTACCCGTGGGCGTCATGACCGGATTGGTGAGCTGACATGTCTACCTACGCCGAGTACACGACCGGCGAACCGGTCGCCGACACCAAGGCCCCCTCCGGCCCGGTCAACGAGCGCTGGGACAAGCGTCGCTTCGAGGCCAAGCTGGTCAACCCCGCCAACCGGCGCAAGCACACGGTGATCGTGGTGGGGACGGGGCTGGCCGGCGGCTCCGCGGGCGCCACCCTCGCCGAACAGGGCTACCACGTCGTCCAGTTCTGCTACCAGGACTCCCCGCGCCGCGCCCACTCGATCGCCGCGCAGGGCGGCATCAACGCCGCGAAGAACTACCGCAACGACGGCGACTCCGTCCACCGGCTCTTCTACGACACCGTCAAGGGCGGCGACTTCCGCGCCCGGGAGTCCAACGTCCACCGGCTCGCGCAGATCTCCGTCGAGATCATCGACCAGTGCGTCGCGCAGGGCGTCCCCTTCGCCCGCGAGTACGGCGGACTGCTCGACACCCGGTCCTTCGGCGGCGTCCAGGTGTCCCGGACCTTCTACGCCCGCGGCCAGACGGGCCAGCAGCTCCTCCTCGGCGCCTACCAGGCGCTCAGCAGGCAGATCGCCGCGGGGAACGTCGAGATGCACCCGCGCACGGAGATGCTCGACCTCATCGTCGTCGACGGGCGGGCGCGCGGGATCGTGGCCCGGGACCTGATCACCGGCAAGATCGACACGTACTTCGCGGACGCCGTCGTACTGGCGAGCGGCGGCTACGGCAACGTCTTCTACCTGTCGACGAACGCCATGAACTCCAACGCCACGGCCGTCTGGCGGGCTCACCGCCGCGGCGCCTACTTCGCCAACCCGTGCTTCACCCAGATCCACCCCACCTGCATCCCGCGCACCGGCGACCACCAGTCCAAGCTGACGCTGATGAGCGAGTCGTTGCGCAACGACGGCCGGATCTGGGTGCCGAAGGCCCGGGGTGACGACCGTCCCGCGAACAAGATCCCCGAGGACGAGCGCGACTACTACCTGGAGCGCATCTACCCGTCCTTCGGCAACCTGGTCCCGCGCGACATCGCCTCCCGCGCCGCGAAGAACGTCTGCGACGAGGGCAGGGGAGTGGGCCCGGGCGGGCAGGGCGTCTACCTCGACTTCGCCGACGCCATCAAGCGCATGGGCCGCAAGGCCGTCGAGGCCAAGTACGGCAACCTCTTCGACATGTACCAGCGGATCACCGACGAGGATCCGTACGAGGTGCCGATGCGGATCTACCCGGCCGTGCACTACACGATGGGCGGACTGTGGGTCGACTACGACCTCCAGACCACCATCCCCGGCCTGTTCGCGATCGGCGAGGCCAACTTCTCCGACCACGGGGCGAACCGGCTGGGCGCCTCCGCCCTGATGCAGGGCCTGGCCGACGGCTACTTCGTACTGCCGGCCACCATCAACGACTACCTCGCCCGCAACCCGCACCACGAGCGGGTCACCGCCGAACACCCCGTCGTCCAGGAGGTGCTGGCGGAGACCGAGGACCGGATCAACCTGCTGCTGTCCGTCGACGGCGACCGCACCCCGGACTCCTTCCACCGCGAGGTCGGCGAACTGATGTGGGAGTTCTGCGGCATGGCGCGTACGGACTCCGGTCTGCGCAAGGCGCTGGAGCGCATCCCGCAGATCCGCGAGGAGTTCTGGCGGCGCATCAAGGTTCCCGGTGTCGGCGAGGAGTTCAACCAGTCACTGGAGAAGGCCAACCGCGTCGTCGACTACCTGGAGCTCGCCGAGCTCATGTGCCTCGACGCGCTGCACCGCGCCGAGTCCTGCGGCGGCCACTTCCGCGAGGAGTCGCAGACACCGGACGGCGAAGCGGCCCGCAAGGACGACGAGTTCGCCTACGCGGCGGCCTGGGAGTTCACCGAGACCGGCGCCGCTCCGGTCCTGCACAAGGAAGACCTCGTCTTCGAGTACGTCCACCCCACCCAGCGGAGCTACGCATGAAGCTCACCCTGCGCGTCTGGCGGCAGAAGAACGCCGACGCCGAAGGCGCCATGTCCACGTACGAGGTGGACGGCATCTCGTCCGACATGTCGTTCCTGGAGATGCTCGACACCCTCAACGAGGAGCTCATCCTCCGCGGTGAGGACCCGGTCGCGTTCGACCACGACTGCCGTGAGGGGATCTGCGGCGCGTGTTCGCTCGTGATCAACGGCGACGCGCACGGGCCGGAGCGGACGACCACCTGTCAGCTGCACATGCGGTCCTTCAAGGACGGCGACACGATCGACATCGAGCCGTGGAGGGCGTCGGCGTTCCCGGTGATCAAGGATCTGGTGGTGGACCGGTCGGCGTTCGACCGGATCATCCAGGCCGGGGGATACATCACCGCGCCCACGGGTGCGGCACCCGAGGCTCATGCCACGCCGGTGCCGAAGCCGGACGCCGACTTCGCCTTCGAGCACGCGGAGTGCATCGGATGCGGGGCGTGTGTGGCGGCGTGTCCCAACGGGGCGGCGATGCTGTTCACGTCCGCCAAGATCAACCATCTGAACGTGCTGCCGCAGGGTGCGCCCGAGCGGGAGACGCGGGTGCTGGACATGGTGGCGCAGATGGACGACGAGGGGTTCGGGGGGTGCACGCTCACGGGCGAGTGCGCCACGGCTTGCCCGAAGGGCATCCCGTTGATGTCCATCACCGGGATGAACAAGGAGTGGCTGCGGGCTACGCGGAAGGCGAAGCGGTAGCGCCGTAGGGCCAACGGGTCTCGGGCGGCTGACACGGAAAGGACGTTCGCCGAAGGGTGCGGACGGGCGGGGTCGGGAGGTGCTCCCCGGCCCCGTCTCGCCTTTTCGGCGCGCCCAGCGAAGCGTTCAACCTCCGCACATCAACTCTCCTGGCACAGGTCACGCGTACGCCAACCGGCATCGGAAGAACAGGGGCGGCACACCGTTCCGCTCGCACGTGCTCTCCGCTCGCCGTCCCCGGCCCGTGACCAGGAGTAAGCCATGACCGGCGTACTGACCGTCGACCGTCCCCCGCAGCCCACGGCACCCACCCGCTACACCGTCGGCCTCGCCCGCAACGAGGAGGACGTGCGCGCAGCTCAGCGGCTGCGGCACGATGTCTTCGCCGGTGAGATGGGGGCCCTGCTGGCCACCCCGCAGCCGGGTCACGACATCGACGCCTTCGACGCGTACTGCGACCATCTGCTGGTGCGTGAGGAGGTGTCCGGGCAGGTCGTCGGAACCTACCGGCTGCTGCCGCCGGAGCGCGCCGCGGTCGCCGGCAGGCTGTACTCCGAGGGCGAGTTCGACCTCACCCGGATCGACGCCCTGCGCCCCGACCTGGTGGAGGTCGGCCGCTCCTGCGTGCACCCCGACCACCGGGACGGCGCCGTCATCAGCCTGATCTGGGCCGGCATCGCCCGCTACATGGCCGACCGCGGCCACGAGTGGCTGGCCGGCTGCTGCTCGATCCCGCTGGCCGACGGCGGCACGCTCGCGGCCGCGACCTGGGACCGGGTGCAGGCCAAGCACCTGGCCCCGGAGGAGTACCGGGTACGCCCGCTGCGGCCCTGGCAGCCGACCGCCCCGGCCCCCGCCACCCGCACCGAACTCCCGGCTCTGCTGCGCGGCTACCTCCGCCTCGGCGCCTTCGTCTGCGGCGAACCCGCGCACGACCCGGAGTTCGGGGTCGCCGACCTGTATGTGCTGCTGTCGATGCGCCGGGTCAACCCGCGCTATCTGCGGCACTTCCTCTCCCTCGTCCCGGCGTGACGGACGTGGCGGCCATGAGCACCCACTCCCTCGACGCCGTACGTCTGGCCCACCCCGTCGAGGCGGCGAACCTCTGGCGGCCCCACGCGCCCTGCACCCCGCAGGCGTGCGTGGACGCCAAGGGGCGCGGCAGAGCCGTACCCCTGGCCGTGCTGCGGCTCACGGTGGTCCTGGTCCTGCTGGTCGTGGGCTTCCTGGCCATCCCCTTGAGCTGGGGGTCCCCGCGCGCGCGGGGGAGGATACCGACGGGGCTGATCCGGCGCTGGTGCGTCTTGGTCGTGCGGGCCGCGGGCGTCCGGGTACGGATCCACGGCGCCGCCGCGCCGGACGGCGGACTGCTGCTGGTCGCCAACCACCTCTCCTGGCTGGACATCCCGCTGCTCGCCGCCGTCCGCCCGGCCCGGATGCTCGCCAAGTCGGAGATCCGGGACTGGCCCGTCGCCGGGTGGCTGACCGCCCGCAGCGGCGCCCTGTTCATCGACCGGGACCGGATCCGCGCCCTGCCCGGGACGGTGGCCCGGATCGCCGAGGCGCTGCGGGCCGGGCAGGCGGTCGCCGTGTTCCCCGAGGGCAGCACCTGGTGCGGGCGTGCCCAGGGCCACTTCCGCCGGGCGGTCTTCCAGGCGGCCCTCGACGCGGACGTCCCCGTCCAGCCGGTCCGACTGCACTACCGGCTGGCCCAGGGCACGCCCAGCACGGCGGCCGCCTTCGTCGGCGAGGACGCGCTGCTCACCTCGGTGTGGCGGGTGGTGCGGGCACGTGAGCTGGTCGCCGACGTCGAGGTGCGCGACGCCATCGCGCCGGGCCGGCACGCCGACCGCCGCGGCCTCGCCCGAGCCGCCGAACGCTCCGTACTACCGGGGTCGCATCAGCCGCAGATCCCCGTCCCAGCCGTCCAGCACCGCCCCGTGCCCCGCCCGGTGGGCCGCGGCCTCCACCAGGGCGAACAGCCTCCGCTGGACCGTTACGTCGCCGCTCGCGGAGACACGGTCCACGTCCCGCAGCAGGGCGGCGCCGTCCCAGCCCGGCAGCGGATGGCGGGCGAGCTCCCAGCGTAGGTACTCGTTGTACGGGCGGGGCCGCCGGTCCAGGGCGAAGAGCAGCTTCAGCAGGTGGCCCGTGCGTCGAGCCATCGGTCGGCCGCCCCGAAGGCCTCGTCGGCGCCGAGCCGTGCCTTGGCGGCGAGGATCTCCGCGATCCCGCCGTCCAGCCGGTCGAGCACGACCCGTGCCCGAGCGAGGGCATAGCGCTCCAAGCCCGGCATTCCGGCCGCCCGGTCGGCCGTGGCGCGTGCGACGAAGGCGTCGTAGGTGAGGGACTGCTGCGCGGTCATGGGTGATCTCCGTGAGACGGTGACGGGTATGCCCTGCCTGGGCGGCCACGGAACATCCGGGGCCCACACGGTCCGCGACGGCACGTGCCGCCGCGCGGAGGATCAACGCACGCGGTGACTCTACGAGCCACAACTGCCCGGCCCTCAAGGGAACTGCAAGTCGTCACGCCCGTCGGATCAGGGCATCACACGCGCCAGATACGGCGCCGTGACGCTCCCCTCGGCACGCGCCACCTCCGCCGGCCGGCCCGCCGCCACGATCCGCCCGCCCGCGTCCCCGCCGCCCGGCCCCAGGTCGATCACCCAGTCCGCGCCCGCGACGACGGACATGTCGTGCTCGACCACGACCACGGTGTGCCCTGCGTCGACGAGCCCGTGCAACTGGCGCATCAGCACCTCCACGTCGGCCGGGTGGAGGCCGGTCGTCGGCTCGTCGAGGAGGTACAGGGTGTGCCCCCGCCGGGCGCGCTGCAACTCGCTCGCCAGCTTGATGCGCTGGGCCTCGCCACCGGACAGCTCGGTCGCCGGTTGCCCGAGCCGCAGATACCCGAGGCCGACGTCCAGCAGGGTGGCGAGGCTGCGCGCCACCGCCGGGGTGTCCGCGAAGAACTCCGCGGCCGTCTCCACCGTGAGGTCCAGCACCTGCGCGATGTTCCGTCCCCGGTACGCCACTTGGAGCGTGTCGGGGTTGTAGCGCGCCCCGCCGCAGTCCGGGCACGGCGCGTACGTGCTCGGCAGGAACAGCAGCTCCACGCTGACGAACCCCTCGCCCTGGCAGGTCTCGCAGCGTCCGCCCGCGACATTGAAGGAGAAGCGCCCGACGCCGTAACCGCGCTCCCGGGCCTCGTCGGTGGCCGCGAACACCTTGCGTACGACGTCGAAGAGGCCGGTGTAGGTGGCGAGGTTGGAGCGCGGGGTACGGCCGATCGGCCTCTGGTCGACCGAGACCAGGCGCCCGACCCCCGCCAGGTCCTCGGTGATCTCGCCGATGAGCGTGGACTTGCCCGAACCGGAGACCCCGGTCACGGCCGTGAACGCGCCGAGCGGGAACTCGGCGGTCACCCCGCGCAGGTTGTGCCGGGTGACCGGGCCGACCTTCAACTGGCCGCACGGGGCACGTACTTGGCGTACGGCGGCGGGGGAGTCGTCGAACAGGAAGCGCGCGGTGGCCGACTCCGCGACCGTCGCCAGCTCCGCGACCGGTCCGCTGTGCAGCACCTCCCCGCCGTGCTCACCGGCACGCGGACCCACGTCGACCAGCCAGTCGGCGCCGCGCATGACGTCGAGGTGGTGCTCGACCACGAAAACCGTGTTCCCGGCCGCCTTCAGCCGCGCCAGCACCGTCAGCAGCGCCTCCGTGTCCGCCGGGTGCAGGCCCGCGGACGGCTCGTCCAGGACGTACACGACACCGAAGAGCCCGGACCGCAGCTGGGTCGCGAGCCGCAGGCGTTGCAGTTCGCCGGTCGAGAGCGTGGGCGTGGCGCGGTCGAGGCTGAGATAGCCGAGGCCGAGCTCGACGACGGGTGCGATACGGGACCGGAGGTCCTCGGTGAGGACCCGGGCCGACTCCGACGCGGCCTCGCCGTCGAGGGTGCCAGCCAGCTCGGTGAGCGGCAGCGCGGCCAGCTCGGCGATCGTCCGGCCGGCGAAGGTCACCGCCAGCGCCTCGGGCCGCAGCCGGCTGCCGCCGCACGCCGGGCAGGGCGCGGCGGCGAGGAACCGCTCCGCCCTGGCCCTGAGGGCGGGGCTCTTGGAGTCGGAGAACGTCTTCATGACGTACCGGTGGGCGCTCATGTACGTGCCCTGGTACGGCCGTTGGATACGGTCGGCGTCGCGCACCGGGTGGACGGTGACGACCGGCTGCTCGTCGGTGAACAGGATCCACTCCCGCTCCCCGGCGGGCAGTTCCCGCCAGGGCCGGTCGACGTCGTGGCCGAGCGCGTCGAGGATGTCGCGCAGGTTCTTGCCCTGCCACGCCCCCGGCCACCCGGCGATCGCGCCCTCCCGGATCGACAGTGACGGGTCGGGTACCAGCAACTCCTCGGACGTACGGTGCACTTGCCCGAGCCCGTGGCACTGCGGGCACGCCCCGGCCGCCGTGTTCGGCGAGAAGGCGTCCGAGTCGAGCCGCTCGGCGCCCGACGGGTGGTCGCCCGCGCGGGAGAACAGCATCCGCAGGGAGTTGGAGAGGTTGGTGACCGTGCCGACTGAGGAGCGGGACGTCGGCGCCGAGCGGCGCTGCTGCAGCGACACGGCGGGCGGAAGTCCGCTGATCTCGCCGACCTTCGGCGCGCCGACCTGGTGGATCAGCCTGCGCGCGTACGGCGCGACGGACTCGAAGTAGCGGCGCTGGGCCTCCGCGTAGATCGTGCCGAACGCCAGCGACGACTTCCCGGACCCGGACACCCCTGTGAACACGGTCAACACGTCTCGCGGAATGTCGACGTCCACGCCCTTGAGGTTGTGCTCACGGGCGCCACGGACACGGACGTACGGATCGTGTGGGGAATGCATGGGCACAAGCTCCGGGAGGGGCGGGTCGGTGGACGTGGGCAAACCCCGCGATCCTATGCGAAGGGGACCTCCGCGGCCGTACGAGACCGCACGAGCCACTCGTTGTTCACGAGGTCGTCGGCTCGCCCACACCGGCCGCCCATAGCGTCTCGCCAGTCTCTCTTCCTACCGAGGAGTATCGTGAGCGCCTCAGCTCTGAGCACTCTCACCGCGGCCCTGCTGATGGTCACGGGCGCGTCCGCCCCGCCGCCGGTCTCCGTCTCCGCACGCGTGGAGACCCCCGCCGTCCACGACGACGAGGCGGGCGGCAACGCCGACGCCGACGACCCGGCCATCTGGGTCGACCCCCACCACCCGGGCCGCAGCCTCGTCATCGGCACCCTCAAGGAGGCCGGCCTCGACTTCCACGGCCTCGACGGCACCCGGCTCCAGCACATCGCCGCACCCGCGGCGCCCGGCGAGGGCGCGGCGCCCGGCCGCTTCAACAACGTCGACGTCGTCTACGGCTTCGAACTGGACGGCCGGAAGACCGACCTGGCCCTGGTCAGCGACCGCGGCCGGGACCGGATCCGGGCCTACGCGATCGACCCGGCCGCCGTGGCCGCGGGCAGGCCGCCGCTGAAGGACGTCACGGCGGCCGACACCGCGCCGGTCTTCTCCGCGAGCGAGACCGACGTGGACGACCAGCGCAGCGCCTACGGCCTGGCCGCCTTCAGCGACGACGACCACGCCTATGCCGTGGTCTCGCGCCGCTCGGAGACGCGCGTACGGCTGCTGCGGCTGGCGGACCGGGACGGCCGCGTCGGCTACCGGACCGAGGACACCCTCGACCTGCCCGCCTCCTTCACCCTGCCGAACGGCGCGAGCTGGACGCCGTGCGCCGATCCCGGCGACCACGCCCAGGTCGAGGGCATGGTCGTCGACCAGGAGGAGCACGTCCTGTACGCCGCGCAGGAGGACGTCGGGCTGTGGCGGGTCGACCTCGACGACGAGGAGTTCGGGCGGCCGAAGCTGATCGACCGCGTACGGGAGTACGGCACGCCGTGGACGTACGACGCCGAGGAGGAGTGCGTCATCGACACCACCCACGACCCGGGCTTCGGCGGTGAGCACCTGAGCGCCGACGCCGAGGGCGCGGCGATCTACCACGCCGCCGACGGCAGGGGGTACCTGCTCGCCTCCAGCCAGGGCGACAACACCTTCGCCGTGTACGAGCGCCAGGGCCGAAACGCCTACCTCGGCTCCTTCGCCATCGCCGACAGCGCCGCCACCGACGGCGTGCAGCACTCCGACGGCGCCGCCGTGCTCAACGTCCCGCTGGGCCGGTCCTTCCCCAAGGGCCTGCTCGTCACCCACGACGGCGAGGCGACGCCGGCGGACGGCGACCGGGAAGGCACCGACTTCAAGTTCACGGGCTGGGAGTCGGTGGCGGGCGCGTTCCCGCGGCCGCTGACGATCGACACCAGGTCCTTCGACCCGCGCGACCCGGACTGACGCACCGGCCGCAGGCTCGCCCGGATCAGGCCGTGACGATCCGGGCGAGCCTTCGGTAGGAGTCCACGAGGGCCGTACGGTCGTACGTACTCGTCGTGACCAGCACCTCCTGCGCCCCCGTCTCCTTCAGCACCGTCTCCAGCTCGTGCGCGACCTGGTCCTGCGTGCCGGCGAGGTGCCCGGCGAGGCCGCCCTCGTAGAAGCCGCGCTCCTTGTCGGTCATCGTCAGCGCCTCGACGCGCTCGGCGGGCGGCAGCGGCGGGAACGTGCCGTGCGTGCGCGAGTGGGCCATCGACCAGGCCTCGGGCACGAGCAGCCGCCGGGCCTCCTCGGGCGTGGCGGCCACCGCGATCGTGCCGGAGATCACCACGTACGGCTCGCTCGCCCAGAAGGAGGGCCTAAAGCTCGCGCGATAGTGGTCGATGCCGTGCCGCATCTTCTCCCTGTTCCTGAGGTCGCCGATGACCATCGGCAGTCCCGCGCGGGCCGCGATGTCCGCTCCCTCGCCCATGGCCAGCACGAACGGCGGCACCGTCAGTCCTTCCGCGGGACGCGCGTGCACCCCCGTGGGCGACGTGCCCCGGAACCAGCCGAGCAGCTCCTGGATCTGCGCCGCGAAGTCCTCCGCGTCCCCCTTGTCCCGACCGAGCGCCCGACGCACCCCGTCGGTGAAACCGACCGAACGCCCCAGCCCCATGTCGATACGCCCCGGGAAGAGGGATTCCAGTACCCCGAACTGCTCGGCCACGACCAGCGGTTGGTGGTTGGGCAGCATCACGCCGCCGGTGCCGACCCGGATGGTGCTGGTCGCGGACGCCACAGCGGCGGCCAGCACGGTCGGCGCGGAACCCGCGACGCCGGGGACGCCGTGGTGCTCCGAGACCCAGACGCGGTGGTAGCCCAGCTCCTCCAGCTCCCGCGCCAGCGTCACCGTGTCACGCAGTGCCTCGGCGTTCGTACGGCCCTCCCGGGTACGGGAGCGGTCCAGGACGGAGAAGCGGGTCTGCGCGATCACGGAACTCATGCAGGGTTCAACACCGCAGCGCCCGCGGGATTCCCGGCCGGCTTCCTCACGGCGCGATGTTGTGGTTCAGACGGAACAGGTTGCCAGGGTCGTAGCGCCGCTTCAGATCCTTCAGGCGGGCGTAGTTCGCACGGTAGTTGGCCCGTACCCGGTCCTGGTCGTCGCCGTCCATGAAGTTCACGTAGCCGCCGCCCATGGAGTGCGGTTCCAGCGCCCGGTGGAAGGCGCGCACCCAGTCCTTGCCGGTCTCGCAGTCCTCCCGGGTGGGCAGCGTCGGGCTGAGCGCGATCGAGTAGTCGGCGTCCCGGTAGGAGAAGGCGGTCTCCTCCGGTCCGACGCGATGGCAGGCCCCGCCGACGGGGAAGACGATCGTCACGCTCTGGATCGAGGGCGTGGTGGGGCCGTACTCGACGAAGGCGTCGACGACGCCGTCCGGGAGCCCCTGGGTGAAGGCGCCCTTCCAGTAGTGGAACAGGCCGGCGGGCACCAGGTCGTCGAAGAGGGTGTTGATCACGGGGTACGGCATGCGCTCCAGATGCCGCCCCAGCACCGGCCCGAGCGCGGCGACCCGGTCCCGGATGCCGTCGTCCTCGTCCTGCGGTCCGGTCCAGCAGGCGACGACGCCGCACAGCGGACGCCCGTGCCAGCGCTCGGGCAGGAACGGCACCGGTGGCCCGAGCCCCACGAGGAACACGGCTCCGAGCCGCTCGTCCGCCTCGGCGACCAGCTCCCGGTAGCGGCGGATCACGTCGGCGTCGAGCGGGAAGAAGGTCGGCCCGCCGAGGATGTCGGCGACGGGGTGCAGCCGGTACTCGAAGGACGTGACGACGCCGAAGTTCCCGCCGCCCCCGCGCACCGCCCACATCAGGTCGCCGTGCTGGTCATCGGCACAGGTCACGAAGGAGCCGTCGGCCGTCACCAGGTCCGCCGAGACGAGGTTGTCGCAGACCAGGCCGCACTGCCGGGCCAGGTAGCCCATGCCGCCGCCGGTCGTCAGGCCGCCCACGCCGGTGGTGGAGACGACCCCGCCGGTGGTGGCCAGCCCGAACGCGTGCGTCGCGTGGTTGACGTCCGCCCAGGTGCAGCCGCCCTCGACCCACGCCGTGCGGGTGCCGGGATCGACGCGGATCCCGCGCATCCGCCCGAGGTCGAGGACGACCCCGCCGTCACAGGTGCCGTAGCCGGGGACGCTGTGGCTGCCGCCGCGCACCGCGAGCGGCAGGCCCTGCTCGCGCGCGAAGTCCACCGTGGCCATGACGTCGCCCGTGTCGACGGCCCGCACGACGATCGCCGGCCGTCGGTCGTGCATGGCGTTGTAGACCTTGCGTGCCTCGTCGTAGTCCGGGTCGCCGGGCTCGACGAGCTCGCCGCGCACGGCTCCGCGCAGACGGTCCAGCAGCTGATGGTCGAGGGTCGGTGTGTACGTCGTCATGTCAGCCACCCGCTCTCCGCGCCTGCGCCTGCGCCTGCGTCTGTGCCTGTGGTTGTGCTTGTGCCGGAAGGGATACACCATCGGTGTACGCCCGTGACGGGGGCGGTCTCATCGCCGGAATCGCCCATCGCGGCGGATCGGGCATGGGCGGAACGGCCCATGGGCGGCCGCATGCGGCCCCGAACGTCACGCGAGGCCGTGCTGGAACGCGTACGCCGTCGCCGCCGCCCGCGACGACACGTCGAGCTTGGCGAAGATGTTGTTGAGGTGCCGGGCGACGGTGTGCTCGCTGATCACCAGCTCCGCCGCGACAGCCCGGTTCGTGCGGCCCGCCGCGACCAGCCGCAGCACCTGGATCTCGCGCTCGGTGAGCCCTCCGGGCCGGCGCCGGCGCACATCGGCGAGGAGGGCCGCGGCCCGGCGCGCGTCCGGCACGGCACCGAGCTGCCGGAAGGCCTGCTCCGCGGCCCGCAACTCCATCCGGGCACCCTCGTCGTCCCCGGCCACCCGGTCGGCCGCCGCCAGCGTCATCCGCACCCCGGCCACCTCGTACGGCACCCGCAGCTCCAGCCAGAGCGCCAGCGCCCGGCGCAGCTCGGGCAGCGCCCGGTCGAGGTCATGGGCGGCGAAGGCCACCGCGCCGCAGGCCGCCCCGGCACTCGCGTGCAGCAGGGTCTTCTCGGAGCCGCACCGCCGCTGCCAGTCGACGGCCAGCGACCGCAACTCCTCGGCCGCCGCCCGTGCCTCGGCGGTACGGCCCAGTGCCAGGGAGATCTCCACCTGCGCGGCGAGCAGCCGGCACCGTTCGAGACCGCCGGCCTCGGCCGCGCCCGAGAGCGCGAGCCGCAGCGCCGTGGCCGCGGCGTCGGCCTTGCCCTGGGCCAGCCGCAGCAGGGCGAGTCCGGGCTGCGGGTCGCGGCCGAGTTCATGGGTGCGGTCGTACGACTGCTCGGCCGCCGTGAGCTCGCCGCGCCGCCGCTGGATCTGGCCGACCAGATAGACGGCCTCCGCGGCCGTCCGGCACTCGTACGGCAGCAGTTCCTCGCAGGTCCGCTCCGCCTCGGACAGTGCCTCGGGCCAGCTGCCGCGCAGTTCCAGCACCTCGACCCGGTGCACCCGGCACAGTCCGCGGAAGTTGTTCTCGGCCGGCATCGCCGCGCACCACCGCATGGCCGCGTCGGTCCACTCGGCGGCCCGTCCGAGATCGACGCAGGCCATGGACTGCTGGAGGCCCAGGCAGTAGACCCATCCGGTGAAGAAGGAGCTGAGCTCACCGGCCATCGCCGAGCACATCGCCTCGTCCAGCAGGTCGAGTCCGTCACCGACGAGCCCCTGAGCCACCAGGACGCCCGCCTGCGCCTGGATACCCATGGCGAGCAGATCCCGGCTGCCGCGGCGCCGCGCGATGTCGGCCATGCGCCGGGCCGCGGCCATGGCCTCGTCGAACGCGCCGCGCGCCTGCGCGTCCTCCGCGTCGACCCAGGCGAGGTAGCACTGCTCGACGCACTCCGGCCGGTCGCGCAGATGCCGCCGGGACCGGCGCAGCCAGCCGGCGGCCAGGGACGTGTGCCCCGCCAGCTGGTGCTCGTAGAAGAGGAGCCAGGCCATGTGCCCCGCCTGCCGGGCCGCTCCCGCGGCGGTATATCCGGAGTAGGCCCGCATCCGCTGGACGATCGACTCCTCGACCCGGCTCGTCCACCAGGCGGCGTCCGCGAACGCGGCACAGTCGTCGGGGGTGAGGCAGCCGGAGTCCAGGCCGCTCAGCAGCCGGTATGCCTCGGCCCACGCCTCACGGGCGGCGGCGTCCCTGGCCTGCCGCAAGGTGTCCGCGGCCGCCCTGTCGATCGTCCGCTCGGTCACCACGGCTCCCTTCTCGCGCTCTGCGAGCAGGATCGGCCCACCACCAGAATAGGCGGGCCGGGCCCGAGGGGAGCTCAGTGAGCGGACACCTGGAGCGGGGCCGCCTGCTCGTGCTCGCAGGCGTCGTCGATGCCGTACGTGTCCCACGCCGGGAACGGGTCGGCGGCCGGGACGCCCTCGCCGTCCGCCATCAGGCACTCCGCCAGGGCGGCCCGGAGCGCCGGCGCCCGCAGGTGCGTGCCGATGAAGACCAGCTCCTGGGCGTACGGCGCCTCGGCGTCCCGTGCGGCGCTGGGCTCGAAGCGGGCGACGGAACCGGCCTGCGACCACAGCCCCGTCACCCGGGGACGGCTGGCCAGGGTGAAGAACCCCTTGGAGCGCAGCACCTTCCCGTACGCCCCGCTGTCGAGCTCGTCCGTGACGAAGGTCCACAGCCGCCCGGGGTGGAAGGGCGTCTCCGAGCGGAACACCGTGGACGAGATGCCGTACTCCTCGGTCTCCGGCACGTGGTCGCCGTTGAGCTCCCGCACCCAGCCCGGCGCCTGCTGGGCCCGCTCCAGGTCGAACAGCCGCGTGCCGAGCACCTCGTGGAGCGCCACGCGTCCCTGTACGGCGTCGACGATCCGCGCGGCGGGGTTCAGCCGGCCGAGCGCGGCCCGCAGCCCGTCCGCCGTGACGGCGTCCACCAGGTCGAGCTTGTTGAGCACGATGACGTCCGCGAACTCGACCTGGTCGACGAGGAGGTCGCTGACGGTGCGCTCGTCGTCCTCGTACTGGTCGAGGCCGCGCTCGACGAGCTCGTCGCCGCTGTCCAGCTCGGACAGGAAGCCCGCGGCGTCGACGACCGTGACCATGGTGTCCAGGAGGGCCAGGTCGCCGAGGGTGGCGCCGTCGTCGCGGGCGAAGGCGAAGGTGGCCGCGACCGGCATGGGTTCCCACATGCCTTGCTAGATGTGGCGATTATGTTGTGAACTCAGCGCGTGACACACCACCTGAACGGCCGGCGCCTGGTCGCGCGCGAGTATCAGCGTCTGTCCGACCCCAAGGGCGGCACGAGCCTCAAGGACCAGGGCAGCGACAACACCGCGGCGGCCGACGAGAACGACTGGGACCTTCACCCCGAGCCGTACATCGACGACGGCCTGAGCGCCTCCCGCTACGCACGCAAGCGCCGCGACGACTTCGAGCAGATGGTCGCGGACCTCAAAACCGGACCGACCGGCCGCGAGAGCCGGTTCGGCGCGGACATCCTGATGCTGTGGGAGTCCTCCCGGGGATCCCGCCGCGTGGGCGAGTGGGTCAGCTTCATCGAACTCTGCGAGGACAAGGGCGTCAGGATCTGGGTCACGACCCATGAGCGGCTGTACGACCCCGCCAACGGCCGTGACCGCAAGGCCCTGATCGACGACGCCAACGACTCGGAGTACGAGTCGTACAAGACCCACCGGCGCGTGACCCGTACCGCGGGGAATCAGGCGATGCGGGGCCGCCCGTACGGGGAAGCGCCGTACGGACTCATGCCGGTGTACGACCCGAAGACGGGCAAGTTGCAGACCTGGGCCGAGGACCCGGTGCGCTCCATCGTGGTCAGGGAGCTGTTCCGGCTGCTGGAGCTCGGGGTGCCGATGGCTGAGATAACGCGGCGCTTCAACAAGCGCGGGTACACGAACCGTTCGGGCCGCCCCTTCACCCATGAGCACCTGCGGGACATGGTGGACCGGCACTCGTACACGGGGCTGAGATCCCACAAGGGCCAGACCTACGAGGGCACGTGGGACGGCATCGTGCCCCGCGACCGTTTCTGGAGGGTGCAGCGCCTCCTCGCCGGGCGTGCCACATACCGGGGCGGGGGAACGCGGCACGAGCTCACGGCCGGCCTGCGGTGCAGCCGGTGCGACAGCCTGTTCCGCGTCATGGATGAGAACAGCGGCCGCAGGAAGGCGGCGTACCAGTGCGCCGGGGGCGCGTGCCTCGTCATCCAGAAGCAGCCCGTCGACGAACTGATCATCGGTGAGCCGGGGGACCTGGGCGTGCTGCTGGAGTTCCTCGCCCGCGACGACATCTACGACGTGCTCCGGGCACCCGGCAGCGACGACGCCACCGTGCTGAAGCTGCAGGCCGAGCTGGCCAAGGCCCGCGCCGAGCGCGACGAAATGCGTGAGGCCAAGGGCTCCACCATGGCCGAGATCCGTCTGCTCGCCAACTCCCTGCAGGCGAAGGAGGACGAGGTCGCTGAACTGGAGGCACGCGAGCGTGAGCTGACGCTGCCGTCCTCGGTCCTCACCATCATCAAGCCGGGGGCCGATGTGTGGGCGTCGTGGCAAGAGGCGACGATCGCTGCTCGCCGTGACGTCGTCCGGCTCATCCTCTCGCCGCGCTATCTCGGCTACCCGTACATCCTGCCCAGCCCCCGCACCGGGCCCAACCAGCCCGTCGCCGAACGCATCTCGTGGCGGCACGTCAAGGGTGCGATCCCCGCGCTCGCCAGGACCCCGTCACCGGCCACCGCGGACGCAGACGCCGACGTCCGCTAGCGGCCCTATGCCGGCATCTCCGCACAGCATGGCTTCCACCGCGAGTCGGCCGGTGTTCTGGGGCTGTTCGCTGCTCTCACCGTCCTCCTCGTCGCCGTCGCCTGGCCGTCCGCTGCCGCCGTTTTGATCCGGGCGGCCGTGGCCGGGCGGTGTGGATCCCTGAGGGCCGCGGCCCTGGCCCGGCGCCGTCGGCGTATGAGCGGTCGGTGAAACCGCGGTGGGGCTCGGGGAGGTGACGGAGACCGACGTGCTGGACGGGCTCGGCGACGGACTGGCCGACGGCGGGGGAGCTGTGGCCGGCGCGGACGGTGCGGGGTCGGCTGGGCCGGACGGTGCGGGCGTCGGGTTGTCCGGGGGCGGTGTGGGAGAGGGCCAGCTGGTCGCCGACGGCGCCGAGGGCTGCGGCGGTCCGGCGTGGTTGTCGGACGTCCAGGGCGTCAGCGTCAGGGTGGTCACGGCGCCGGCTGTTGCCAGGCCGCCGATGGTGGCGCCGGCCAGTCCCCGGTGTTCGCGTAGCGCCTCGCGTGCGACTGCGGTGATGGAGGCGATCGCCGCGGCGCTGGCACCGATCAGGTGCAGGTGGCCCTTCGAGCGCACCACCTTTGTCCCGTACGGCAGCTTGCGGGGTTTGTCCTCGTCGTCGCCGCTGGTGAGCTCGTCGTAGAACTCATCGAAGTACTCGTCGGCGAACCGGGCCGCGGCTTCGATCCGCTGTTCCCGGGCGGTCTCCTGCTCTGTCTTCGGCTGCTGTGTGTCCCGTCGCTGCCAGCTGTGGAGCTGGAACACGAGGACGATCGCGATGGCCAGCATGGCTCCAACTGCCATGGCCGCGACCACTTGGCCGAGATTGATCACCTCGACACCTCCCCCTGCGTGTAAAGGGCTTTCTATGTGGGGGGTGATGAACACTCTCTGCTCGCAAGGCGTCACAGGCGTGCATATATCTACGCATCGTGATCAAAGCGTTACTCGTTTAACCGGTGCGGCCGCGACGCCCTTCACTCTCCTGTTGCGCCTGCTCGGCCGCCCGCCGGCGCTCGATCTTCGCCCGCCCGCGCCGGAACGCCTCCTCGGCCTCTTCCGGCGTCAGTCCCAGCTTTTCCGCCGCGACATCGATCAGATCAGCCAGCGCGTCAAGCTCCCGCGATGACAGTGACGGGTCGGCGGCCTGCGCCGACTCGCCCTGTCCCGAGACTGCGCGACGGTCGGTGTGCGCCTTGATGGGGGTGGCGTCGCCCCCGTCAAGGATCGCCAAGACGGAGCCGGGCTCCCATTGAAGGGCCTCGTCGAGGGCTTGTGCCGTCAGCTCGGTGGGCCGGTACTCGCCCCGGCGGATGGCTCGCAATGCGGTGTACGAGATGTCAGCCGCTTCGGCCAGTTGGCGCCAGTTCATACGCAACTCAAGACGCCGGCGATTCATCGCCTCGTCCAGCCGTTCGAACGGCTTCATGCCCCGCTCCTCCGCTGCTGCCACTTTGGAACGCAACCTTACGCAAGCTAGCGCATTAAGGCTTCCCTTATCTGTGTAGCTTGCGTGAACTTACCTACCCACGCTTATTGCTTCTTACGTCTTCAGTCGCTAAGTTGCGTCTCATGCCAATTCAAGTGAGAAGCCCAGTCAAGCAGGGGCGGCTTCGGCGCGGCATGACTCTGCTGGATCTGGCCGAGAAGTGCGCAGCCGACGGCGCGCGCGTGAGCGAGTCCACGCTCAGCCGGATCGAGCGCGGGGTTCAGGTCCCGCGCCCGAAGCTGCGCAGCGTCCTGGCCAGGGTCCTTGAGCTCGACATCGAGGACTTCGACCAGCGCTCGCAGCCGGACACGGAGAGCGCGGCGTGACGCGGGAGGAGCGGCGGGCTTACGTCCGCCGGGTCGTCGATGCTGCGCCGTCGCTCACGCCGGAAGACGCCGATCTGCTGCGCGCCCTGATCCCGATGGGCGCCCGCCGTACGGCAGTGCCCGCGCCCGATGCCCGCTCGCGCCGCCCTGCCGCCCGTACGGCGGCCGCCTGACCCAAAGAGAACGGGGCCGCGCCCGGCTGGTCCCCGGTGCACGACCCCTCGGCACACCTCAACCAACACGAATCGAGGTCACCCGTGACTGCATCATCCCAGACTCCGCCCGGAGCTCTGCCCCCGGAAGTCCCGTACGACCCGCGCCCCTTGCAGGCTGCCGTCACCTCCTACACCGGAGTGATCCCGGCACCCGCGGGCCCGGCAGCGCCCGTCGTGACCTCCCTGCAGGCCGCGACCGGCGTCCTCGGCGCCGCGATGGAACAGGGACACACCGCCCCCGCCGAACTCGCCCAGGCCGAGCACGACGCCGGCATCCTCTTCGACCCGCAGCGCGCCAAGGACATCGCGGACGCCGCCCGCGAGCAGGCACGCGCCGAGTACGCCGCCGAGATCACGGCACTGCGCGAGGAGGTCACCCAGCGCGGCGAACAGGTGGCGGTGATGACCGACCGCGCACGCAACCTGAAGACCGCCCTCGCCGAACGCAAGCGCACCCTGGAAGCCATCCTCCGCCTGTGCGAGGGACGCCCCGCCACCCACCACCTCCCGGTGGGCGCGATCCTCGACGCCGCCGCCCACGCCCGCACCCCCTACGACACCGCCCCCATGACCCTGTCGTGGAAGCGCAGCGCCCAGGTGCCGCAGCCCGGGGACGCGGATCAGATGGCGATCGTCGAGTGCGAGAGCGTCCACGGCGGCCGCGCCGACCTCGTCCTGTCCGCCGAGGAACGCCGCGCCCTCGCGAGCCTGCTGCAGCTCGAGGTCCGCGACATCCACGCCCCTTGCCCCACCGATGGTTGCGGCACCGTCGACGACTACGACGCCTCCGACCCGTCCCTGTTCGGCTGGTCCCGCCTGCAGGTCGCATCCCTGGGGGATGAGCCCCGCTGGTACTGCAGCGACATGTGCGTTGTCGACGCGCTCGCCCGCGCCGGCCACGAACTCGCCGCCGACGACCAGGCCGCCGCCATCGACCCCGACGAGCAGGTGCCCTACCTCCTCGCCGAGGACATCGCACCCGTCGAGGAGGCGCCCGGGTTCTGCCGGAACAAGAGCCCCTACGGCCGTCGTTGCGACCTCCCCACCGGGCACGACGGTGACCACGCCATGGCCGATGGCGCGGGCGGTCACTTCGGCTGGCCTGCCTCCAGCTGTACGACGACAACCGCCGAGGACGTCACGACCGTCCAGGAGACGGACGAGGCGCGCTGCCACCGCTGCGGCTGCACCGAGAACACCCCCTGCGAGGGCGGCTGCCTCTGGGCGCCCAACAACCAGAACATCGACCTCTGCACCCAGTGCGTGACCCCGGAAGAGCTCGTCTACGCCGTCCGCGTGACCGAGGGCGGTGGCCTGTGACGACCGTCCAGAGCACCTATCTGGGCTGGGAGCAGCCGGGGCACAAGGCGGGCTGCAAGAAGCCCGCGTGGTCGGTGGACTACCGCACGGACCCCGAGGAGTTCCGCTACCGGTACAACGGCGGCGACGCCAACCCCCACAAATGCCCGAACGAGGACTGCGGGCACAGCGACCGGTACCCGCGCACGACGGTCCGCGTGGTGTGCACCTCGTGCCAGGCCGCGATCGTCATCGTCGGCGAGCACGGCTCCACGAGCCGGGGCACGACGGCGACCACGACGCGCGGCTACGGTCTGCCGCCCCGCCGCCTGGCCGGTCTGCTGCTGTGGCCGGGCGAGCCGTTCCTCGACTTCGGCCGCCTGGGCAGTGACGAGCCGTACGACTTCCTCGTCACCCGGCCCGGGGTCAAGGCGGTCACCCGCGCGGACGTGGTCGGCGTGATCATGCAGACGCGCGGCAAGCGCGGCGGCGTGACCTGGTCGGCGGCGACCGACCCGCGCGACAGCAAGTACCTGCGGGGCCGGATCGACTGGGCCCGCAACAGCGGCGACGACGCAACGCTGCGGTCGGTGACCGCGGCCGCGAAGTGGGTCGCCGCCCAGCTGCCCCCCGCCGAGGCCGAGGGGCGTGCGCGGTGAGCGCCGCCGAGCAGAACCTGCGCCAGGCCGGCGCCTCCGGGAAGAGCACCCTCGATAGCGGCCGGCTGTCTGTGGGCGATGCCACCCGGGCGCTGAGCCTGCCGCAGCTGCCGTACGGCGACGCCGTGTACGCCGAGCTCGCCGCCCACGGTCTCGCGCCCGAGTTCCTCGAGACCGGGTTACGGGGTAAGCCGGGGCTGCCGGAGCTGTACTTCCGGCTGGTCTGGACGCCGGGTCACCCGGTCCTCGACGACGCGGTGGAGCCGTACGGGCTGACGCTGGCCTGGTCGCACGTCACGGGCTGGAGTGCGCACGACTGCGAGGGCGGTCACATCCTCCTCGACCTGAACGTCCTGGCCGCCCCGAAGGTCGTCAAGGAGGCCGCCGAACACCTGGCCCGTCACCACCTCGACGACGCGTGGGAGCCCTCGGACCGCACGGCCCGGTGGGAGCACGCCGTCTACCTGGACATCGCCCTCTGCCATTTCGACGAGCGGGAGGTGACCTGGTGATCTGGCTGCTGATCTTCGCCGCCGCCGTTGCCGCGTTCTGCGTGTGCGTGGTGCTCGAGCACCTGCTGTTCGAGCGGCGCCAGCCCCCGCCCGCCGTCCTGCACGTGAAGCCCGCCACGGCGCCGCAGCTGCCCACCGCGGCCCGGTGGGGGCACGCCGACCTGATCCACACCCGCCTGCCCGGCCCTCCTGGCCCGGGCCGCCACCGCCGAGATGGAGGCACCGCATGAACCGCGCCGACACCATCGCCGCCGTCCTGCGCCGCCCTGTCCTTCAGCGGCCGGTCCTCGCGCACGAGTTGCGCGGCCGCCTGGTCCAGGGCCTTGGCCCGGGCTCGACGGTGGCGGAGTGGACGGCGACCGTGCCGCAGCTCGCCGACGCCGTCGACACCGCGCTCACGGTCATGGACGCGGCCACCGCCGGCGCCATGGCCGGAAGCCTCCCGGCCGGTCACGCCCTGGTCATCGAGAACCGCGGCCCCGACCTGGTCGGCACCTGCCAGTGCGGCCGCCCCCTGGGCCGTATCCGCCCGGGCACCCGCCTGGACGCGCTCGCCGTGCCGTGGATCGCGCACACCACCCAGGCCCTGGCCGCGGCCGCCATCCACGCGAGCGCCTGCCCCTTCCCCGCACTCCGGGCGGGCGGGACGTGCCCTGACAACCGTCCCGCCCGCCCGGGCACCAACCACCCAAGGAATCGAACATGCGTCGCACCGAGGCGTTGAAGATCATCACCCGCGTCCTCAAGCAGCCCGTCGAGAACGTGCCCGCCGCCGACCTGATCTACGGCCGCGCACTGGCCCACATCGAGAGCCCCACCCCCGAGGCGCCCAAGCCGTGGGCGATGCAGGTGGACATGCTCGCGCTGAAGATCGCCGACCAGCTCCCGCTCACCGACGACACCGAGCAGCAGAGCCCGCTCGCCCAGGCCGAGGACGCCAAGCGCGCCCGGGACCTCGTCGGCGAGGTCGGCATCCTGATGTCGGCCGGCGTCGACCTCGAGTCCGCGCCCTGGCACCCGGTACGCCCCGGCGACCTGGTCCACGTCCACCACGAGGCCGGCTCCTTGGCCGAAGCGTTCGGTGAGACGTACATCGTCGCCGCGGGCGCCCACGGCTTCCTGTCCATGCAGCTGCTCGCCCACACCCTGCCCGAGGACACCGAGTTCCTCGACGGCATGGTCGGCTGCTTCGCCGCCGAGGACGCCCCGGACCCGCTCATGGAGCTGTGGTTCGAGGCTGGCCCGCACGCGCTGACCATCGTCCGTGACGGCCGCCCCGTCCACATCGGGCCCGGGCAGTGAGCGGCGTCGACGAGCACGCCGAGGCGCACCGGCTGAAGACGGAACTCGGCTACGGGGCGCGCCGTATCGGCAAGGAGCTCGGGATCAGCCGGTACGCGGCCGAGCAGCTGCTGGCGCGGCCGCTGGCTCAGCCGGTGGCCGAGGCGACCGGTGTGGTGGCTGAGCCGGTGGCTGAAGTGGCCGACCAGGAACGGCCGGTGGCCGCCAGGGTGGCCAGCCACCTCGACGTCCTGGTCGGCCAGGCCCCGGCCAGGCCGCGCCGCCTGGTCGTCGACCTGGACGACTTCCCGGGCCTGGCCGAGGACTTGGCGCTGCTGGAAGAGACCGGCGCGGCCGCGGCTGAGGTCATCAACTTCGCCGTCGACCGGCTCGCGACCGCCTACCGCACCGCCCGCGGCCGCGGCCTGCTGCGCCGTGGCCAGGCCTTCGACGTGATCGAGATGCGGCTGAAGCCGTCGGCCGTCCGGCCGGCCGCCTGATGACCGGGCCGTCCGCCCCGTTGTTGGAGGCGGGGCGGGCGGCCCACCTCGAACGACTACCCCGGAGGTGGCTGGTGCTGATCCGCGCTTACGCCGTGCTGATGGCTCTCGCGCTCGCCGCGCTGCTGCTGTCCGCGTCCTGCGGCAGTCCGCCTCCGGGAGCCGTGCCCCGGCCGTCCCCGAACGCGCCGCCGGTCGCCCCGGCTGACGGCGGCCGGCCGTGACGGGCAGACCTGGCCCGGCCAGGCGCCATCAGTGCGACGTGCCGTGGTGGCCGCACGACCTGACCTACGCCCGCCCGTACCCGTGCGGCTGGCGCTGTGACCGCCACAGCCCGTGGGCACTGGCCGGGCGGCCGCCGCCCGAGCCGGGCCCCGGCTGGCCATCGCGCCGCACACCCACCACCCCGGCAGGAGATTCCTGATGACGCACAAGGACATCCCGGCGCTGATACGGGCCCTGACCGATCAGGGGTTCACCGTCGAGGCCAAGACCGGCCGCTCGCACCGCCGTTGCAAGGTCACCTCGCCCTCCGGCCAGGTCGTGATCATGCCCGCGCCCGGGGTGCGGACCAACGCCCGCGCACTCCTGAACGCCCGGGCCGCACTGCGGCGCATCGGCGCCGACCTCTGACCACCCCGCACCCACCTGACCCGAGGACACACCAGATGCACACCACTGACACCTTGCAGCTGCGCCAGGTCGTCATACCGATGCCCGGCCGGCCGCGGATCGTCGCGTTGATCCCGGCCCGGAACGAGCACGAGCGGATCGCCGCGGCGGTCGCCGGGCTTCAGGCGCAGACCCGCACCCCGGACGAGATCATCGCGGTCACGAACAACTGCACCGACGACGGCGCCACCCGCGAGACGGCCCGTGACGCCGGCGCCTGGGTCCTGGACCTGCACGGCATCGAGGGGAAGAAGGCCGGCGCCCTGAACCACGCCCTGGACGAGGTCCTGCCCGGGCTCGGGGATGACGACCTGGTCCTCATCCAGGACGCCGACACCGTCCTGAACCCCGGCTTCGTCGAGCACGCCGCCGCGGCGATGAAGCGCCGCGTGGGCGCGGTCGGCGGCGTCTTCTACGGCGAGGACGGCGCAGGCCTGCTGGGCCAGCTGCAGCGCATGGAGTACCAGCGCTACGCCTGGGAGATCGGCCGCCGCGGCGGCCGCGCCACCGTCCTGACCGGCACCGCAACCCTGTTCCGGGTGCGTGTGCTGCGGGAGCTCAAGGCCGCCCGTCAGGCGGGCCGTCTGCCCGGCGGTGCCTCGTACTACACGCTCGCCTCCCTCACGGAGGACGACGAGATCACCAAGGCCGTGAAGACGCTCGGTTACCGCACGATGAGCCCGGCCGCGTGCACGGTCACGACCGAAGTCATGCCGACGCTGGGCAAGTTGTGGCAGCAGCGGATGCGGTGGCAGCGCGGCGCCCTGGAGAACCTGCGCACCTACGGCCTGACGAAGGTCACGGCCCGCTACTTCGGGCAGCAGCTGATGATGGGGCTCGGCGCCCTCGCGTTCGCCCTCTACCTGTGGCTCACCGCCTGGCAGTTGCTGCTCTTCGGCCGCCTGGAGTTCTCGCCGTTCTGGACCGCCATCGGGATGGTCTTCGTCGTCGAGAAGGTCGTCTCCATCTGGGCCATGGGCTGGAGAGCCCGCCTCCTGGCCGCGCTCCTGGTCCTCGAGCTCGTCTACGACCTGTTCCAGCACGCGGTCTATTTCCGCGCCCTCATTGACCTCGCGCTGCGGCGCGAGGAGCGCTGGACCGCCACCTGATCCAGCGTTCCACCTCATCAGGAAACCCACACAGAAAGGCAGTTCAACACATGTACGGAGTCATCGGCAGCGGATCCGTCGCCACCGGCGCACTGGCTGCGACGGGAGCCGGGTTCAACACCCTCACGTCCGTCGTCGCCGCCACCACGCTGTTCGCGGCCGGCCTCGCGCTGCTGAAGCTCGCCCCGCGCCGCCGCCGCGGCTGACGTCCCATCCACCGCCGGGCCCCGCCCCCGCCGGGGCCCGGCATCCCGCAGCGACCACAACCGGGAGACCTCCATGGAGACCAGACCCGTACCGACCCCCGCCGTCCTCGCAGCCACCCGCCGCCCCCCGGCCAGCCGTCCGGCGGACACGCCCCCGTACGACCGCCGCCTCTGGGAGAGCGCCGTCCAGGCCGACACCAGCCTGTTCTACGCGCCCCGGCTGCTCGCGCTCGTCCTGGCCCACCACGCCGGTGCGGACGGCTACCTGCCCGCCGGCGGAATCCAGCACATCGGCGAACTGGCCCGTCTCACCGGGCTGCCACAGAAATCGGTCAAGCTCTCCCTGCGCGACCTGGACAGGGCCGGGATGCTGCAGCGGCCTCCCGCGACCCCCGGCCAGCAGACCCACGTGGCGCGCCCGATCACCCTCACCCTCCCGGCGGCCGCCGTCACGGAGCGGGTGCCTCCCAGTACGGGCGAGCCACGGTGAGCGGCCACGAGCAGCAGTTATCGCTGCTGCCCTCCGACCCGCCGCGCTGGGGCGGCCCGGCCGCCGCCGCGGTGGAGCCGATCCGCACCCAGGGCCGCACCGAGTACGCCGTGCACTGCAACGGCGAAGGCGGATGCGGCTCCTTCCACCGGCACATCTTCCCCGGCATCCGCACCGGCCCGTGCGGCGCCACCTACACCGTCCCCGACGGCGACCAGGTCGCCGATGACACCAGCTAGGACCCCGTGCACCGTCTGCCTGAGCCCGCCTCCGAGCCCCGCCACCGTGGCGGGGCCGGTCGTGGTGGGCGCGGGCAGTGGGTGAAGTACCCGCTGCGTGTCGTCGTCGACGCCGACGCGTACGCCCCCGGGGACACGAACTTCTACGGGAAGGTCAAGGCCCTCTCACACGGGCGCCCGGCAACCGCGTCCATGGAGAAGATCGCCGCCTTCCTCGGCTGGTCGAAGTCGAGCGGCGAGCGCTCGGCCCGCCGTCTGCGAACGCCTGCGCCGACGGACGGTGTGCAGGAACTTTTCACCAAGCGCAAGACCCACAAGATCACCGGTACCGGGCAGACCGCCGAGCGGTGGTGCCGCGACATCGACAAGGGCGAGGCGCACGTGTGGGGGCCGGTCCTGGCCGTCGACACGCTGCGCCCGCTCCTGCACCGCCTCTACCTCGGCCTGCGCTACGCCGTCCTCGTCAAGGGCCACCAGCCCACCCTGACCGAACTCGCGCAGCTGCTGCGCCACCACGGCGGCAAGCTCGCCGGGCAGCCGCTCGCCGAGGCCTCCGTGGCGCGCCTCCTGGACGAGCTCCAGGCGCTCGGCTGGATCACCCTCGACAAACGCGCCGGCTACCGAGGCCGCCACGCCATCACCGTCCACGACGACCCCGTCCGCCCCGTCACCGAGGACACCCCGACTCCTGATCCTGGTGACGGATCGGGTCCCGATCTTGGTGACGGATCCCCCGCGTATAAGGAAGACCTACAACTGAACGACCGGAGAAGCACGCACGAGCGTGGTTCTTTCCGCCGTAGGCGAGATGACCGTAAGTGGGTCACCCCGCCTGTGGGTACCAGCGGTAACACACCGGACGTGCCCCCGGCCCTCCGAGGCCGTGTGCGCCCCTGTGCGCCCCCCGCGTACGCCGGACCCCAGCTGACCCTCAGCCCACGCGTCTGGGCCGTCCTGGCCCCCGTAGCCGATCTCCTGCCCGCCTGCACGGACTTCGCCGTACGCCGCATCGCCCGCGAGATCGGCCGCCAGCTCGATGACGGGATTCTCGCCGAGGACATTCGCGACTCCATCCGCACCCTGCGCGCCTGGACCATACGCGAGGACATCCGCGACCCCGCCGCATGGATCCTCGGCGCCGCCCTGCCCGCCCGCCCGGGCCACTGCGGCACCACCGACTGCGTCCGCGGCTACCAGCGCTACACCCACGCCCCCTGCAAGGCCTGCGCCGAGCTCGCCGCCGACCGTGCCCGCACCGCCCACCCACCACATACCAAGCCCTGGCACGAATGCGCCCACTGCCGCGCACCCTCCCGCACCCCACTCACCCACGACCTCTGCGCCACCTGCAGACCCACCGGAACCTGACCGAAAGGCCACCACCATGCCGCTCTTCCTTCTCGGCGTCGCCCTCGGCGGCATCTCCGGAGGCGTCACCTACGCACTCACTACCGACGGACAACTCGCCGCGATCCTCGGCGTGATCGCCACCGTCCTCACATGGCTCGGCATCGCCACCGTGATCTTCGCCAACGACTGACCACCGAAAGGACCCGATGCAATGCCCTACCCGACCCCACGCCCGCCCGCCCCCAACGGGCCCGCCACCTGCCCCAGATGCCACGCCCCGGTCATCTGGTGCACCACCACCAACCAGCGCGCCCAGATGGTCGACCGCGACCGCAACCCCGACGGCAACCAAGCCGTACGCCAGGACCACACCGGCCGCTGGCTCGTACGACAACTCACCAAGGACCGCCCCACAGTGGAGGGCGCCGAGGCCCTCCACATGCCCCACGTGGCCACCTGCGCCGTGCCCGCCCCGCCCGGCTCACCGGCCCGCAGGCGCATGTCCGCCGCCCGCGTCCGTACCGGCGTACGCCCCGTCAGGTGGCAGCGATGACCCACCTCCTGCCCGCATGGCTCCGCGCCTGGCGCTGCCGCTCCTGCGGCAACCGCCACGACGCCGTGCTGTCCATCTGCCCCTACACCGACATCCCCCGGGAGCTGCCGTGACCGCCGTACGCGCCGACGTCGCCGACATGCTCCAAGCGGGCGCCACCGTCGAGGAGATCAAGCAGCAGCTGCACGTCAGCAGCTACACCGTCATCCGCACCCGGCGCGCCCTGAACATCCCCGTCCCCGCAGGCCGCGCCAAGCGCAGCCGCGCCCAACTCGCCGCCATCGAGGACCAGGCCGTCGCCATGCTCCGCGCCGGCGCCACCCACGCCGAGATCTACAACGCGCTCCGGCTCAGCCCCAACCGCGTGTGCGAGCTGCGCAAGATCCACGGCATCCCGGTCCCTGACCACCACAACGCCTGGGCCGCCCGACGACTCACCATCGACCAGGCATTCACCCGGCACACCAAGCCCGACACCGTCGGCGGCCACCTGCTGTGGACCGGGCCCCGCGCCGGCCGCGGCTTCCCCCTGACCGCCTCCGGCCGCACCCACAACGCCCGCGCCATCGCCTTCGAAAAGCACCACGGCCGCGAACCCGAAGGCCGCCTACAACGCACCACGGACTGCGACCACCCCGACTGCATCGCCGGCGCCCACCACACCGACAACCGCATCCGCCAGGCCCACGCCCGCGCAGACAAGGCCTACACCGCCATCTTCGGAGACCCCGCATGAACCCCGTCACCCCGAGCGGCCCCGTGCCCAGCCGTCGCGCCATAGCGACCACCGCCGCCGTCACGCTCATCGCCATCGCCTCCACCCTCGCAGCCGCGCTACGAGACGAGTGGATGTGGACCGTCCTCGGCGCCACCGTCACCGTCCTCCTCAGCCTCGAGTGCATCCGCGACATCAACGACCGCCGCCGAGGACACCGGGCACGATGACCCCCGACCAGACCCTCACCGTCGCCGCCCTCGGGGGCCTCATCGCCCTCCTCGGCCTGGCCGTCCTCCTCGGCCTCCTCGCCGCCGTCTACACCGCCGTATGCCGCGCCATCGACACCCGCAACGACCGCCAGGCACGCCACGCCGCCCGCACCCAGCACACCGCAGCGATCGACGACACCGTCACCCACGCCCTCAACGAGGCCTGCTGCGAGACCTGGTGGACATCCACCGCCACCCGCCACGACCCCAACTGCCCCAACCAGACCAGGAAGCACCAATGACCTACCAGTACACCGACCCCGACGGCGACCAGATGCACATCAGCCCCGGCCTCACCGACGCCGCGACTGGCCAGCCCATCCTCAGCGTCGACGTCGTCACGATCACCACGCAGCGCCGTCGTGACAGCCAAACGGCCTCCGTCTACGTCCCCGTCAGCCAGGTCGAGGACATCGTCGACGGCCTCCGCCGCGTCCGCCGCCAGGCCGTCGGCGGACACCCCGGCATCCGGCCCCTCCACCCCAACGAGCAGGACGCGCCCGTCGACTGGCAGGCAATCGCCCGAGACCGCGAGCGCGAGCTGAAGACCGCCGGGGAGGCCACGCAGCGAGCCGAGGGCGCCATCGCCCGCGTCCGCGCCTACGCCACCCACCTCTACGAGAACGGCAACACCAGGCACGCACAGGACGGGCTCCACTTCCTCGCACTCATTGCCGACGAGCCCGAGCACACCCTCATCGACGACAAGGGCCGCATCCGCGAAGCCCTTGACGGGCCCGCGCCCGGCCCACGCACACCCGCGCTGCGCGAACTGCTCGCCGAAGCCACGCGCGCGCACCAGCTCAGCACCGACAGAGACCAGGCCGATGCCGACGGCCGTATGCCCTGTGTCTGCGGAAACTGGCGCGAGCCCGGCCCCATGGACGGCGGCGAGTACGACTGGGACAGCCACATGGCGGACGTCGTGTCAGCCGTGATCCTGCCAACCACCCGCCTCACCGCCGAACTCCACAAGAGCGCCGAGGCCGACGTACAGCGCGTCACCGCCCTGTACGAGCAGTGGGTGAAGGCCGGCCCCCCGCCCCTCGGAACCTCCATGTCCCGCTGGTGGGACGCCCGCCTCGCCGAACTGCGCGAAGCGATCCTCCCGACCGAGGAGGGCCGGTGAGCGGCGACCTGCTGATCCTGCTGTGGAAATGCCCGTTCTGCCTCGGCGGCCTGGTCGGAGCCACCGAGGGCGGCACGGAACGCTGTCACCACTGCTCAGGTGTCGGCCTCACCGACGACCCGTGCGGCGACGCCGAACGCGCCCCACGCCCGCCCGGCGTCATGCGCACCCCCTGCGCGGACTGCGCATTCCGGCCCGGCTCGCCCGAGCTCGAGGCCAACGGCGCCCAGCTACCCGAGCAAGAGCCCTTCTACTGCCACCAGGGCCTCCCCGTGAACGCCTCCGGCCAGTACACGCCCGTTGCGACGTTCCGCGGCCTCCCGCTCGGCGCCATGGTGTGCGCCGGCTGGTGGGCGCTGCGCACCGGCGAGCAGCTGCCCACCAAGGCCTACCGCGAGATCCCCGTGACCGAGGACGAGGTCGAGAAGCGCTGGGGCACCAAGCCCTACGCACTCCGCGAACCGGCCCCCGAAGAAGCGTGAGCCTCGCGCGCGCACGCGCGCCTGCGTTTCGCGCGCGCAATCGCAGGCGCGCGTGCGCGCGAGACACCACCCCTACCCGCCAGTACGAATGCCCGTCGCCCACCGACCGGAGACACCAGTGACCGAACGCTTCGAGATCATCCGGCCCCGTAACCTCTTCCTCGTCGGCAACACCGGCGTCCAGATCGCCCAAGACGCCAGCTGCGAGCACGGACAGCGCGCCATCGCCGTATCCCTGCTCGGCCGGCACCTCTCCCAGGACGGCCCCACCAAGCGCCTCGACACGGTCCTGCCGCGCTGCGTGATCGCACAACTCCTCGGCACCATCCAGGCCCAGATCAGCCACGACGAAGGCGACGGCGCCCTGCAGGCATTCCTCGACGACGTCGCCCAGCAGGCCGAGCGCTCCCGCATGGCCATGGAACGACTGCACGCCCAGGGCCGCGACTGCTGCGAAGCCGCCTTCCGCACCGGCGGCCGCGAACACACCTGCCGCAGCCACGACGCTGGAGCCGACCGTGAGTAACTGCGCCATCTGCCCCCGCACCGCCCCCGACGGCCACCACGCCTGCCCGCTCTGCGCCGCCGAGCTGCGCGAGTGGCTCGCCGAACTCCCCAGACAGGCCAAGCTCCTCGGCGCCTTCATCACGCCCGGCTCACGCCCGCCCACCGGACGCATCGGCGGCACCGGCCGCGCCCACGCCCCCATCCCCGTCGACCTCCGCGTCCTCAACCTCCTCGTCGGCCCGGGCCGCTACGACCCGCGCCCTGGCAGCGACGACGAGGGTGAGCCGCCCATCAGCGCCGTCCTCGGCGCCTGGGCCGGCCACATCACCTACCACTACCCCGCCACCACCCGCGACGCCCACGGCACCGCCCACACCATGCCCTGCCAGCAGGCCTGGCCCGCCAAGGGCGAGACCATCACCGGCTGGTGCAAATGGCTCACGGCCTACCTGCCGTTCACGCTCACCCTGCCGCTCGTCACCGACTTCCACGACCAGCTCGGCGACCTCATCCACCGCATCCGCGACCTCACCCACGCCGTACCCCACCGCCACCACTACGCCGCCCCCTGCCCCGCCTGCAAGGCCTTCGGGCTGGCGTCCGTCGACGGCCAGGACGGCATCACCTGCACCGTGTGCGGCCACCACCTCAGCCACGCCGACTACGACCAGCACGCCGCACAAGTCCTGCGCGCCCACCAGACCGCCACCGACGATGCAGCCGCCTGACCATGCGGAAGGATGAACCCATGGACGACCTGGTGCAGTGGCTGCGCGCCCAGCTCGACGAGGACGAGAGGATCGCGCGGGCCGCCGCCCAGGACACGGGCCCAGACTGGTACTACAACGACGGCTTCGTGTTCTCGCGGCGCGGCGCGCTACCTCAGGAACTCGTCGAGCGATCCGAGTTCATCGCAGCGTTCCCGCTCCAGGACTTCCTGGAGCAGGGGCGTGGCGAACACGTCGCCCATCACGATCCTGCTCGGGTGCTGCGCGATATCGAAGCCGACCGAGCCCTACTGGCCGCGTACGAAGCCGTCGCGGACCTGGACACCGAGGACCCCGAGCCGGAGTTTGCGTACGGTCGCGCAGCCGGGCTGGGGGAGGCCGCGCGATACCTCGCGCTGCGGTACGCGGACCGGCCCGGCTACCGCGACGAGTGGCGGCCCTGAACTCGCCCCGTGTGACACTGGGTTCGCCGCTCAGACCCGACTGAGTCGGGGCTTCACACTGGCCCGCCACACATCCGTTGTGTGGCGGGCCGCGGCGTTCCTGCTGGACAAGATCCCTCACGTAGCGCAACACTCTTGCCAGCGCCACACGTATGCCCAGCTGAGGAAGTAACGGGATGCTCTCGCGCCTACTCGAACGCCTACGCGTGCATCACCGCTCGGACCGGGCACGGCGCCGCCGCCCCCAATGCCGATGCGGCCGCCTCCACCCCGGCCCACGCAGGCCGTAGGCCAGGACATCAGGGCGGGGGTGGCCACAGGTGACCGACGAGCTCTACACCGCCCCCGCGGCCGCCGACCTCGCCACCACATGGCGCCGCCTCGTCTCCGCCGGCGCGGCCGCCGTCACCCCCGCCACCATCCGCTCCTGGGCCCACCGCGGCCACCTCGAAGCCGCAGGCCTCGACGAGCAGGGCCACCCCGTCTACGCCCGGACCGACATCGCACGCGCCGAACAAGTCACCCGCGCCCGCGCCCTCCGCCTCGTCGGCATCGGCGCCCCTTGACACCCGCTGCCTGGCGATGGGACGGAGAGTCTCCCCCGTGGGGGCCCCGAACGGGGCGCCTCACCAGGTGTGCGCGCAGCGCCCGGGCAGCGGGGCCGAACACCCCGTCACAACTCCGCCACAGCACCGTCACAAGCGCCCCATATGCGCCCGTAGGCGGGAGCTCGGCCGCCACGGTGCACGGCATGCGAACACGACACCTCACTGCCCTGGCCACGCTCGCCGCGGCCGCGCTCCTCGCCGCCTGCAGCAGCACCCCCGAGGCGAACGACCCGATGCCCACGGCATCCGCCCCCGAACTCACCGACGAGCAGCGCGCCAGCATCCGCGAAGCCGCCGGCCTGCCGCCCACCCCGAACCCCACGGACTGGGCCGCCTACATCAAGGCCCTCGACGCCGTGGACCCCGACATCGTCCACGGCAAGGAAGAGAAGGCCATCTCACGCGGCATCGACACCTGCAGCGGCATCAAGCGCTATCCGGGCGACACCGCCAAGCAGGCCAAGACCGCCGCCCAGCGCTTCACCTCGCCCGACCACCCCGAGGGACGCGACACGACCACCGGCGAGAAGATCCTCAACGCCGCGCACAAGCACATCTGCCCCACCTACTGACTCGCATCCACGCACACACGCGGCCCCGTACCCGCCAGGTACGGGGCCGCCACCATGACCACCCAGGGCGGGGTGGAGGGGAGGGCGTCGGGGGGGGGGGGGGGGGGGGGGGGGGGGGGAGAAAAGAAGAAAAAAAAAAAAAAAAACTAAAAACCCCCCACCAAAGAAGAAAAAAAAAAAAAACCCCAGAACAAAAGGGGGGGGAAATGAGAGGGAGTGGGGTGAA
>NZ_JBVHVE010000018.1:0-173444 GCF_055564995.1 Streptomyces sp. NPDC028907 | reverse complement strand
GGTTACATTCCGAACCCGGAAGCTAAGCCTTACAGCGCCGATGGTACTGCAGGGGGGACCCTGTGGGAGAGTAGGACGCCGCCGAACTCCTTTTAATAGGGTTGGGTCTGGAACTTCGGTTCCGGGCCCAACCCTTTTTTGTTGTGCGTCACCTGAAGTTCACGTTGCGCAACCAACATCCCCCGTATGGGTACTGCTGCAATGCTTAGGGCCGCCGGCGTCGGAGTCGGTGATGAGGTTGTCGTACCGGCCTTCGGGAACGTCGAAGTCGCCGAGGCTGTGGTCCTGGCCGGGGCGCTGCCGGTGTTCGCAGACATAGATCCGCTGTCGTACTGCCTGGAGGCCGCCGCTGTGGAGGCGGCCGTGACTCCGCGGACGGCGGCCGTCGTCGCCGTACATCGCTTTGGTCGGTCGGCCGATATCGCGCCGTTGCAAGAGATCGGCCAGCGGCACGGGCTGTTGGTGCTGGAACAGGGCGAGTCCGAAGTTCCGTACGACGAGGTCGCTCAGCGCAGGCAGCGGGCTTCGTATCTGGATGCGAAGTTGAAGGGTGTGCAGACGCCCGATGGTGGTGACGGGCACACTTATCAGCAATATGTCGTGCGGGTGCTGGGCAATGGGCGGCCGGATCGCGATGCGTTCGCTCGGGCCGTGCGGGCCAAGGGTGTTGAGTGTCGAGTGCCGGTGAAGACGCCTGTGCATCGGCTGCCTGAATATCGGCGATGCGTTTCGCTGCCGGAGACCGAGCGTGCCGCTGACGAAACGTTGGCTTTGCCCGTCGATGGCGCTCTGACCAAGCGGGACATGCAGCGGATCGTGGCCGCCTGCAACGCGCTCGGAGGGCTGCTCCAGCCGGCCTTCTGATGGGTTTGGGAGCACGGGTGTGTTCGGGGTATGATCTATTCCGTTGCCGCGAGGGGAACTTCGCAAAAGGCAGCAGGCCCCTATAGCTCAGTCGGTAGAGCGTCTCCATGGTAAGGAGAAGGTCAACGGTTCGATTCCGTTTGGGGGCTCCATGCAGAAGGCCCCGCCCATTCGGGCGGGGCCTTTCTCATGCTCTTCTTCCCGTCTTCCTCAGTCCTTGTGGATGCCCGGGACGCGCATCGCCAGGATGGCCATGTCGTCGGACGGGGCGTCCGAGGCGAAGCGTTCGACCGCGCGCATGATGCGGGCCGCCACCGCACCGGCAGTGAGGCCCGTGCAGGTGGTGAGGACGTCGGTGAGGCCGTCGTCGCCCAGCATGCGGCTGCCTTCGCGGCGTTCGGTGACGCCGTCCGTGACGCACAGCAGGACGTCGCCGGGGTCCAGGGTGACCGTCTGCTCGTAGAGCTCCAGGTCTTCCATGACGCCGAGGAGCGGCTGGGGTTCGGCGGCCGGCTCGACCGTGCCGTCCTGACGCAGGCGCAGGGGGAGCGGGTGGCCGGCGCAGACCACCTTCAGTTCGGCGCTGCCGTCCTCCTGCGGCCTCAACTCGCCGTAGAGGAGGGTCAGGAAGCGGCTGCGGGCGCCCTCGTCGAGGATCGCGGAGTTCAGGCGCTCCAGGACCGCCGGGCCGCTGAGGCCCTCGCGGGCGAGGAGCCGGAGTGCGTGCCGGGCCAGGCCGGTGACCGCCGCCGCGTTGGGGCCCGTACCGCAGACGTCGCCGATGGCGAAGCCGTAGGCGCCGTCGCTGATGGGGAAGAGGTCGTAGAAGTCGCCGCCGACCTCGTTGCCCTCGCCGGCCGCGCGGTAGATGACCTCGACCTCGACGCCGTTGATCTCGGGGAGCTCGGGCGGTAGGAGGCTGCGTTGGAGGGACTGGCTGATGGCCGTGCGCTCGGAGTAGAGGCGGGCGTTGTCGAGCGCCAGGGCGGCCCTTCGGGAGAGGTCCTCCGCCAACTCCAGGATTTCCTGACGGAAGTGTTCGTCCGTCGGTTTGCCGAGGGTCAGCATGCCGATGACGCGGTTGCGGGCCACCAGCGGCAGGACGACCGTCTCGCCGCCCACCGCGGACGCCGTGGCCAGTGTGGGGCCGATTCCCGCGCTGATGCGGCCGATGGGTTCGCCGAGGCCCAGGCTGCGCATGGAGGTGCGCAGGGCCGCCTGGTGGGCCGACTCGGCGGGAGCCGACCACACGCGGGCGCCAGGTGTGGGGACCGGGTCCGGTGGGGCGATCTTCGACAGCAGGGACTTAATGCCGTCGATGAGTTCCTCGTCTTCGTGCAGGACGTATGACAGGTACGGCTCCGAGGCCTGGTCGGCGATCGTGTAGACCGCGCACCAGGTTGCCAGGGTCGGGACCGTCATCTGAGCCATCAGGGCCAGGGTCTGGTCGCGGTCCAGGGTGCCGGCGAGGAGATCGGAGGCTTCGACGAGGAAACTGAGGGAGCCGCGGCGGAGGCGTTCCAGTTCGCCGAGACGGGCGGACTCCACCGCGAGCGCGATGCGGTCGGCGGCGAACTGGAGGCGCAGTGCCTCCTCGTTGGAGTATCTGGCGGGGGCCTCGGCGGCGACGCCGAGGGAGCCGGTGAGGCGGCCCTCGACCTTGAGGGGGACCGTGACGACCGAACGCATGCCGGTGCCCCTCAGCAGGGGAACGGCGCCGGGGACCATCGTGAGGTCCTCGTGGACGGCCGGCATGCGGGCCGAGCCGTAGCGGCCGGGGCCCGCTTCCACAGGCACGCGCGCGAAGCGCTGACGGGCTGAGGGCAGGCCCGTGGAGGCGCGGACCTCCAGCTCTGTCTCGTCGTCGGTCGCGAGGAGCAGGAACGCGGAGTCGCCGTCGAGCATGTCGCGGGCGCGTTCGACCGTGCGCTGAAGGAGGCCGTCGAGGTCGTCCGGGGCCGGAGAGCCGATGAAGACCTCGAACGGGTCGGTGCTCTGAGCGTCGGACGAGGTGTCGGAGGCGGGGATGCGCAACGGGGTCTGCAGGACCGCGCGTTCGTGGTCGCGGACCAGGAGGCAGACCGTGGAAGGCTCGCCCCCCGTGTCTCGGACCCGGAGGTGGGAGGCGTAGACCGGTGTGACGCGGCCGTTGGCGCCCCTTATGCCGTAGCTGCCTTCCCAGCGGGAGAGTTGGAGTGCCTCGGCGATACCGGTACTGGTGCCCGGTGTGTGCGGCCAGGCCGCGAGGTCGGTCAGGGGCTTCCCGGTGACCTGCTCGGCGGCATAGCCGAAGAGATCCTCGGCGTCCTCGTTCCAGGCCGAGATGGCGCCCGTACGGTCGATCTGGACCACTGCCACGCGGACGCGGCCGTCGGCGAGCGGGAGGAGGTCGGAGGGCAGGGACGGGCCTGCGGCGCGCGTGCCCACGGGGCGGTCGGGGAGGTCGAGTTGGAACCAGACCTGTTTGTGGGTGGGCGTGTACTCGACGCCCCAGCGTCCGGCGAGGGCCGCGCACAGCTGGAGCCCGCGGCCGCCCTCGCGGTCGGGGCTGCCCATGTTGACGGGATGGCCCTGCAGGGGGATCTCGCGCTCCGGATACCGGTCGGCCACCTCGATCCGTACCCCGTCGTCACTGCGCAGACACAGAACGTCCGCGGAAGTGCCGGCGTGGACGACGGCGTTGGTCACCAGTTCGCTGGTGAGGACGACGGCGTCGTCGACGATGTCGGCGAAACCCCACCCCTGGAGGGTGTCGCGAACGAAGGAGCGGGCGCTCGCGACCGATCGCCCGACGGGATCGAAGCTGGCTGCCGCGCGCGCGGTGATCACAGAACTCCTCGGCCGGTTGTCGACGTGCAGGGCTCCGAGGCCGACCGGCTCGCGCCGCTGATGCGGCATCTGCGTGCCTGTCGGCCGGTCCGGGGGTTGTCCCCCCGGGATCAGTCCGGTGGTCATGTCCGGCTGTCCCTCCGATGCCCGCTCGTACTCCTCCTGTCACCGCCCAGGCCGGACGGGACCGGCGCGGCTGGACAGCCGCATGCAAGGTTACTTACCTTCGCCGTCCATGCGGATGCCGGTCTGCAGTGTTTCCGTCCGGAGGGTGTGCGGACGATGTGCGAAGCTGCCGAACTGTTATGGCCGGGTTCAGCCAGGGTGAAACACTGGGCAAGCTTCTTGTGAAGGTCCGGGCAGGCTGGGTGACATTCGCGTACCGCGGGCAGCAGCACGTGGAGCGGCCTGGTATATCCGGCAGGAATACCCAGCAGTAACGGGTACGCCGAGCGGCAGCACCCGAGCACAGCAGTAACGGTCGACCCCTGCGGGAGGGACACAGTGGAGTCTGGCGCAGCGACGCGGGGCACTAAGACGCGCGCGAAAGGCGGACAGTCCCTGAGGAACGAACGCAAGACACGAGGCGGTACCACCGCGGTGGACACGGCTTCCCTGAACCGGCTGCTGGCGGCCCTGGTGTCGATGCGGGACGGGAACTTCCGGAAGCGGCTCACGGTGTCCGGGGACGGCGTGATGTCGGAGATCGCCGCCGTTTTCAACGAGGTGGCCGACCGTAATCTCCACCTCACGGGTGAGCTGTCGCGGGTACGGCGCGTGGTGGGACGTGAGGGCAAGCTCACGGAACGGCTGGAGACGGGGGCCTGTGAGGGCTCCTGGGCTGCCGCCATCGACAACTCCAACGCCCTGGTCGACGATCTCGTACGGCCCGTCTCCGAGGTCGGCCGGGTGCTGTCCGCGGTGGCCGAGGGTGATCTGTCGCCGCGCATGGAGCTGCGGACGCAGGCGCCGGACGGGACCGGGCATCCGCTGCGGGGTGAGTTCCTCAAGGTCGGACGGACTGTAAACAACCTTGTCGATCAGCTCTCGACGTTCACCGACGAGGTCACGCGGGTGGCCAGCGAGGTGGGCACCGAGGGCAAGCTCGGCGGGCAGGCACGTGTGCGTGGGATGTCCGGTTCGTGGAAGGACCTCACGGACTCGGTCAACACGATGGCGTACCGGTTGACGGCCCAGGTGCGGGACATCGCGCTGGTGACCACGGCGGTCGCCAAGGGTGATCTGTCGCGGAAGGTCACGGTGCACGTGGCCGGCGAGATGCTGGAGCTGAAGAACACCGTCAACACGATGGTGGACCAGCTGTCGTCCTTCTCGTCCGAGGTGACGCGAGTCGCGCGCGAGGTCGGTACCGAGGGCGAGCTGGGTGGTCAGGCGCAGGTGCCGGGTGTGGCCGGCACGTGGAAGGACCTCACCGATTCGGTGAACCTCATGGCCGGCAACCTGACCGCGCAGGTGCGAGGAATCGCCCAGGTGACGACGGCGGTCGCCAACGGTGATCTGTCGCAGAAGGTCACGGTGTCGGCGCGCGGCGAGGTCGCCCAGCTCGCGGACACGATCAACCAGATGACCGAGACGCTGCGGATCTTCGCGGACGAGGTCACACGCGTGGCCAACGAGGTCGGTGCCGAGGGCCGACTCGGTGGCCAGGCGAATGTGCCGGGTGCGGCGGGGACGTGGAAGGACCTGACGGACTCCGTCAACACGGCGTTCCGGAATCTCACCGGACAGGTGAGGGACATCGCGGCGGTCACGACGGCTGTGGCCAACGGTGATCTGTCGCAGAAGGTCACGGTGGATGTGTCCGGCGAGATGCTGGAACTCAAGAACACCGTGAACACGATGGTGGACCAGCTGTCTTCCTTCGGTTCCGAGGTCACGCGTGTGGCGCGTGAGGTGGGTGTCGAGGGTGAGCTCGGCGGACAGGCCCAGGTTCCGGGTGCGGCGGGGACCTGGAAGGACCTGACGGACTCCGTCAACACGGCGTTCCGGAACCTCACCGGACAGGTGAGGAACATCGCCCAGGTGACCACGGCCGTGGCCAACGGTGACCTGTCGCAGAAGGTCACCGTGGACGTCTCCGGCGAGATGCTCCAGCTGAAGAACACCGTGAACACGATGGTGGACCAGCTGTCGTCCTTCGCCGACCAGGTCACGCGTATGGCCCGGGACGTGGGAACGGAGGGCCGGCTGGGCGGTCAGGCGGTCGTGCCGGGTGTGGCCGGCACGTGGAAGGAGCTCACCGACTCCGTCAACGGAATGGCAGGAAACCTCACCGCCCAGGTGCGCAACATCGCCCAGGTGACCACCGCCGTGGCGCGGGGTGACCTGTCGCAGAAGATCGACGTCGACGCGCGGGGCGAGATCCTGGAGCTGAAGAACACCATCAACACGATGGTCGACCAGCTCTCCGGCTTTGCCGACCAGGTGACCCGCGTGGCGCGCGAGGTGGGTACCGAGGGCCGTCTGGGCGGTCAGGCGCAGGTGCCCGGAGTCGCCGGTGTGTGGCGGGACCTGACCGATTCCGTGAACGGAATGGCAGGAAACCTTACGGCCCAGGTGCGCAACATCGCGCAGGTCGCCACCGCGGTGGCACGGGGTGACCTGTCGCAGAAGATCACCGTGGATGCGCGCGGTGAGATCCTGGAGCTCAAGAACACGCTGAACACGATGGTGGACCAGCTGTCGTCGTTCGCGGAGGAGGTCACCAGGGTCGCCCGCGAGGTGGGTACGGAGGGCCAGCTCGGTGGTCAGGCCGAGGTGCAGGGCGTCTCCGGCACCTGGAAGGACCTCACTCAGTCCGTGAACTTCATGGCGAACAACCTGACCATCCAGGTGCGTCAGATCGCCGAGGTCACGACCGCGGTCGCCAAGGGCGACCTGTCGAAGAAGATCACCGTCGACGCCAAGGGCGAGATCCTCGAGCTCGTCACGACCGTCAACACGATGGTGGACCAACTGTCCAGCTTCGCCGAGCAGGTGACCCGGGTGGCCCGTGAGGTGGGCACCGAGGGCATCCTGGGCGGCCAGGCGCATGTGCCCGGTGTCACGGGCATCTGGAAGGACCTGAGCGGCAACGTCAACCTGATGGCCAAGAACCTGACCATGCAGGTGCGGAACATCTCCCAGGTAGCGGCGGCCGTCGCCAACGGTGACCTGACGCGGACGGTGACGATCGAGGCGCGCGGTGAGGTCGCGCAGCTCGCCGACACGTTCAACACGATGGTGAAGACGCTGAGTTCGTTCGCCGACCAGGTCACCAAGGTGGCCCGCGAGGTGGGTACTGACGGCATCCTCGGTGGTCAGGCGCATGTGCCGGGTGTGGCCGGGACCTGGAAGGACCTCACCGAGTCCGTGAACCAGATGGCGTCCAACCTGACCGGTCAGGTGCGCAACATCGCCCTGGTCACGACCGCCATCGCCAAGGGTGACCTGTCCAAGAAGATCGACATCGACGCTCGCGGCGAGATCCTCGAGCTCAAGACGACGATCAACACGATGGTCGACCAGCTGTCGTCCTTCGCCGAGGAGGTCACCCGGGTCGCCCGCGAGGTGGGCACGGAAGGACAGCTCGGCGGCCAGGCACGCGTGCGTGACGTCGACGGCACCTGGCGCGACCTCACCGAGTCCGTGAACGAAATGGCAGGAAACCTTACTCGGCAGGTGCGAGCCATCGCGCGCGTGGCGACCGCGGTGACCCGAGGCGACCTGAACCTGAAGATCGACGTCGACGCGTCCGGCGAGATCCAGGAGCTCCAGGACTACATCAACAAGATGATCGCGAACCTGCGCGACACCACGATCGCCAACAAGGAGCAGGACTGGCTCAAGGGCAACCTCGCCCGAATCTCGGCCCTGATGCAGGGGCGGCGCGACCTGGAGGACGTGGCCTCGCTGATCATGAGCGAGCTGACGCCGGTGGTGACGGCGCAGCACGGGGCGTTCTTCGTCGCGATGCCGCTCCTCGACGGCAAGGACCTCGCGGCCGAGAGCGAAGACCAGTACGAGCTGCGGATGCTCGGGTCGTACGGCTACTCGATGGGTTCCATGCCGACGTCCTTCCGGCCGGGTGAGGCGCTGATCGGCACGGCCGCGGAGGAGAAGCGCACGATCCTGGTGGAGAACGCGCCCAGCGGCTACCTGAAGATCTCCTCCGGACTCGGCGAGGCCCCGCCCGCGCAGGTGATCGTCCTTCCGGTGCTGTTCGAGGGCAAGGTGCTCGGCGTGATCGAGCTGGCCTCCTTCACGCCGTTCACGCAGATCCAGAAGGACTTCCTCAACCAGATCGCCGAGATGATCGCGACCAGCGTCAACACCATCTCGGTGAACACCAAGACCGAGGTGCTGCTGAAGCAGTCGCAGGAGCTGACCGAGCAACTCCGGGAGCGTTCGGCCGAGTTGGAGAACCGGCAGAAGGCGCTTCAGGCGTCCAACGCCGAACTGGAGGAGAAGGCCGAGCTGCTGGCCCAGCAGAACCGCGACATCGAGGTGAAGAACACCGAGATCGAGGAGGCGCGGCAGGTCCTGGAGGAGCGCGCCGAGCAACTCGCGGTCTCCATGCGCTACAAGAGCGAGTTCCTCGCGAACATGTCGCACGAGCTGCGTACGCCGCTCAACTCGCTGCTGATCCTGGCGAAGCTGCTCGCCGACAACGCCGAGGGCAATCTCTCGCCGAAGCAGGTCGAGTTCGCCGAGACCATCCACGGCGCCGGGTCGGACCTGCTCCAGTTGATCAACGACATCCTCGACCTGTCGAAGGTCGAGGCGGGCAAGATGGACGTCTCGCCGACGCGTATCGCGCTCGTCCAGCTCGTGGACTACGTGGAGGCCACCTTCCGCCCGCTGACCGCGGAGAAGGGCCTGGACCTGTCCGTGCGGGTCTCCCCGGAGCTGCCGGCCACGCTGCACACCGACGAACAGCGGCTGCTTCAGGTGCTGCGCAACCTGTTGTCGAACGCGGTGAAGTTCACCGACTCCGGGTCGGTGGAGCTGGTCATCCGGCCCGCCGGGATGGACGTGCCGCAGAAGATCCGGGAGCAGCTGCTGGAGGCCGGTTCGCTGACCGAGGCGGACGCGCCGCTGATCGCGTTCTCCGTCACCGACACCGGTATCGGGATCGCGGCCAGCAAGATGCGGGTGATCTTCGAGGCGTTCAAGCAGGCGGACGGCACGACGAGCCGCAAGTACGGCGGTACGGGACTGGGGCTGTCGATCTCGCGGGAGATCGCCCAGTTGCTCGGCGGGGAGATCCACGCGCAGAGCGAACCGGGGCGCGGCTCGACGTTCACGCTGTATTTGCCGCTGCACCCGAGCGAACTGCCTCCGCACGGCTACCAGCAGCAGCTGCCGCCCCTCGACGCCGGCGCCCTGGTCGCCTCGGCGGCCGAGCTGGCCGAGCTCTCCGACGTGGAGGTCGAGACGCCGGCCGAGGTGCGGTCGTACCGGGAGACGCAGAACGGCGCCGCGGCACTCTTCAGGCGCCGTCGCAGGGCCGCGAGCGAGCTGGAGCAGCGGCCGGCCCAGCCGGAGCAGTGGTCGGCGGCGGAGCCGGACGCGGCGCCGCAGTCCCGCCGGGGCATCCGGTTCGGCGGCGAGAAGGTACTGATCGTCGACGACGACATCCGTAACGTCTTCGCGCTGACCAGCGTCCTGGAGCAGCACGGCCTGTCCGTGCTGTACGCGGAGAACGGCCGGGAGGGCATCGAGGTCCTGGAGCAGCACGACGATGTCGCGGTTGTCCTGATGGACATCATGATGCCCGAGATGGATGGATATGCCACGACTACGGCGATTCGTAGGATGCCGCAGTTCGCCGGACTCCCGATCATCGCGCTGACCGCCAAGGCGATGAAGGGCGACCGGGAGAAGGCGATCGAGTCGGGTGCATCTGATTATGTGACGAAGCCGGTCGATCCTGATCACCTGCTGGCGGTGATGGATCAGTGGATGAGGGAACAGTGACCGGAGCTGACAGTGTTCACGCGGAGTTGCTGACTCAGTGTGCTCGAAGCCGTGTAGAAGTGCGGGATTCGGGGAACCTTCTGGTCTCCTGCCGCGTTTCTGCTACGTGCACAGTGACATCGCGGTGACAGGGTGTGGCGACAGGCGGGGTGCGGCTACCATGACCGGCACGAGGGCGGGCGGCGTAAGGGAGTCGTCCCCTGGGGCGGAGCCCGGTGCACTGCCGGGGCGAGGAGGGCGGGCCATGGTGCAGAAGGCCAAGATCCTCCTGGTCGATGACCGGCCGGAGAATCTGCTGGCGCTGGAGGCGATCCTCTCTGCGCTCGATCAGACCCTGGTGCGGGCATCGTCCGGGGAGGAAGCGCTCAAGGCACTTCTGACGGACGACTTCGCGGTCATTCTGCTGGACGTTCAGATGCCGGGAATGGACGGTTTCGAAACCGCGGCGCACATCAAGCGGCGGGAACGGACCCGGGACATCCCGATCATCTTCCTCACCGCGATCAATCACGGCCCGCATCACACCTTCCGTGGTTACGCGGCGGGCGCGGTGGATTACATCTCCAAGCCGTTCGACCCGTGGGTGCTGCGGGCGAAGGTCTCGGTGTTCGTCGAGCTGTACATGAAGAACTGCCAGCTGCGTGAGCAGGCGGCGCTGCTGCGGCTCCAGTTGGAGGGCGGCGGCAAGGCCGCGGGCGGCGACGCGAAGGAGCCGGCGGGGCTGCTGGCCGAACTGTCGGCGCGGCTCGCCGCCGTCGAGGAGCAGGCCGAGGCATTGTCCAAGCAGCTCGACGAGGAGTCCGCGGACGCGGCCGCAGTGGCCACGGCGGCCCATCTCGAACGCAAACTCACGGGTTTGCGGCGGGCGCTGGACGCGCTGGAGCCGGGCACCGGAAGCACGTCCTCGGTCCCTTCGCAGAACTGACATCGAGGAGGCGCGTGTTGACGCGCGCCATCTGGGGGCCGTCCGGCGTGCGACCGGTCCGTGAACCGGCGTCAGTTCGCTGCCTCCGCAAGGGCGACACGAACGGGTGAAGCAGTGGGCACACGTGTCCGCTGTCGTCTCCACCGGTAACCTCACACCCATGGCCTCACGTCCCTCCGCAGCCAAGAAGCCGCCCGCGAAGAAGGCGGCCGCTTCCGCGAAGGCCCCGGCGAAGAAGGCCGCTGCCAAGAAAGCCCCCGCGAAAAAGGCGCCGGCCAAGAAGGCCGCGGCGAAGAAAGCCGCGCCCGCGCCCAAGCCGGCACCCAACCCCACCGGGGGCATCTACCGGCTCGTGCGCGCCGTCTGGCTCGGGCTGGCGCACGCGGTCGGCGCGGTGTTCCGCGGCATAGGGCAGGGCGCGAAGAACCTCGACCCGGCCCATCGCAAGGACGGCATCGCGCTGTTGCTCCTCGGGCTCGCGCTGATCGTCGCCGCCGGCACCTGGTCCAATCTGCGCGGCCCCGTCGGCGACCTCGTCGAGATCATCGTGACCGGCGCCTTCGGCCGGCTCGACCTGCTCGTGCCGATACTGCTCGCGGTCATCGGCGTACGCTTCATGCGGCATCCCGAGAAGCCCGAGGCCAACGGCCGCATCGTCATCGGCCTGTCCGCGCTCGTCATCGGTGTGCTCGGCCAGGTGCACATCGCCGTCGGCTCGCCCGCCCGCAGCGACGGCATGCAGGCCATAAGGGACGCGGGCGGCCTCATCGGCTGGGGCGCGGCCACTCCGCTGACGTACGCCATGGGCGAGGTCCTCGCCGTACCGCTGCTCGTGCTGCTCACGATCTTCGGGCTGCTCGTCGTCACGGCCACGCCGGTCAACGCCATTCCGCAGCGGCTGCGGCTGCTGGGCATCAAGCTCGGCATCCTGCCCGACCCGGACGAGGACGACGACGTCACCGAGGACGACCAGCGCTACGACGACCAATGGCGCGAGGCGCTGCCCGCGGCGCGCGGCCGTAAGCGCCGCCCGGCGCCCGAGGCGTACGACCCCGACAGCGCCGAGCAGGAGGCCCTCTCGCGGCGTCGCGGGCGCCCGAGGCGCTCCGCGGTGCCGCAGCCCGAGATGAACCGTCCCATGGACGCTGTGGACGTCGCCGCTGCCGCCGCTGCCGCACTCGACGGAGCCGTCCTGCACGGGATGCCGCCCTCGCCGATCGTCGCCGACCTCACCCAGGGCGTCAGCGTGGGCGACCGCGCGGAGACCACGCGGGTGCCGACGCCGGTTCCGGCCGCGCGGCCCAAGCAGGAGAAGCTCCCCAAGAGCGAGGTCCCGGACCTGACCAAGGCCGGGGTCCCGGATCTCACCAAGGCCGCTCCCGACGAGGTCCGCGACCTGCCTACACGCGCCGAACAGCTCCAGCTGTCCGGTGACATCACCTACTCGCTCCCGTCGCTCGACCTCCTGGAGCGCGGCGGCCCCGGCAAGTCGCGCAGTGCCGCCAACGACGCCATCGTGGAGTCCCTCACCACCGTCTTCACCGAGTTCAAGGTCGACGCCAGGGTCACCGGCTTCACGCGTGGGCCGACGGTCACGCGCTACGAGGTCGAACTCGGGCCCGCCGTGAAGGTCGAGCGGATCACCGCGCTGACGAAGAACATCGCGTACGCGGTCGCCAGCCCGGACGTGCGGATCATCAGCCCCATCCCCGGCAAGTCCGCGGTCGGCATCGAGATCCCCAACACCGACCGGGAGATGGTCAACCTCGGTGACGTGCTGCGTCTCGCGGCCGCCGCCGAGGACGACCACCCGATGCTGGTCGCGCTCGGCAAGGACGTCGAGGGCGGCTATGTGATGGCCAACATCGCGAAGATGCCGCACGTGCTGGTTGCCGGTGCGACCGGTTCCGGTAAGTCGTCGTGCATTAACTGCTTGATCACTTCCGTGATGATGCGGGCGACCCCGGAGGACGTCCGGATGGTCCTCGTCGACCCCAAGCGTGTCGAGCTCACCGCGTACGAGGGCATCCCGCACCTGATCACCCCGATCATCACCAACCCGAAGCGGGCCGCCGAGGCGCTCCAGTGGGTCGTACGGGAGATGGATCTTCGCTACGACGACCTGGCGGCGTACGGATACCGGCACATCGACGACTTCAACGAAGCCGTGCGGGGCGGCAAGGTGAAGGCGCCGGAGGGCAGTGAGCGCGAGCTCCAGCCCTACCCGTACCTGCTGGTGATCGTCGACGAGCTCGCCGACCTGATGATGGTCGCGCCGCGTGACGTCGAGGACGCGATCGTGCGCATCACGCAGCTCGCGCGCGCGGCCGGCATCCACCTGGTGCTCGCCACACAGCGGCCGTCGGTCGACGTCGTCACGGGTCTGATCAAGGCGAACGTCCCCTCAAGGCTCGCGTTCGCCACCTCGTCGCTCGCGGACTCGCGGGTCATCCTCGATCAGCCCGGCGCCGAGAAGCTGATCGGCAAGGGCGACGGGCTGTTCCTGCCGATGGGTGCCAACAAGCCCACGCGCATGCAGGGCGCGTTCGTGACCGAGGACGAGGTCGCGGCCGTCGTCCAGCACTGCAAGGACCAGATGGCGCCCGTCTTCCGGGACGACGTCACCGTGGGCACCAAGCAGAAGAAGGAGATCGACGAGGAGATCGGCGACGACCTCGATCTGCTGTGCCAGGCGGCCGAACTGGTGGTCTCCACGCAGTTCGGATCGACGTCCATGCTGCAGCGCAAGCTGCGGGTCGGGTTCGCCAAGGCTGGGCGGCTGATGGACCTCATGGAGTCGCGGGGCATCGTCGGACCGAGCGAGGGCTCCAAGGCTCGTGACGTTCTTGTGAAACCTGATGAGCTGGACGGCGTGCTCGCCGTGATCCGCGGGGAGGCTTAAAGGGAGTCCGGGCGGAAACGGGACGCGGTGATCGCCTTGCGGGCGGGTGGGTGACGGGTCGATGTCCGATCGTGACTCACCCGTAAGGGATCATTGGGCAACCGTTCCCCTTCGGCGTACGTCAAGTTGAGGGAAGCGCGAGAATCTCGTACTCCGTCATCGGCGTGTCCGGCCATTCCGATGGCGTACAAAGTCCTACCGCCCGGTTGCCCCACCCTTTCGTACCCCCCCTAGACTGAACCTCCAGCACAGGTGGCTTAAACGCTCGAAAGGCGCCCCCGTGTCCATCGGCAACTCCCCTGAAGACGAGCGTCCGTTCGAAGACGTGTCCGACGAATTCCGCCCCTCGATCGGCCGTGCCATCCGGCAGGCGCGCATCGACGCAGGGCTGACCGTCGACGACGTCACCAACGCCACCCGGGTCCGCATCGCCATCGTGCATGCCATCGAGGACGACAACTTCGCCCCCTGCGGCGGCGACGTGTACGCCCGTGGCCACATCCGGACCCTGGCCAAAGCCGTCCACCTCGACCCCGCCCCGCTCCTCGCCCAGTACGACGACTCGCACGGCGGACGCCCGGCGCCGACCCCGGCGGCCCCCCTGTTCGAGGCGGAGCGGATCCGCCCCGAGCGGCGCGGGCCAAACTGGACCGCCGCCATGGTCGCCGCGATCGTCGCCGTGATCGGGTTCGTCGGGTTCACCGCTTTCAAGGGTGAGGACGAGGGCGGCAGGACGGCGGTCGCCGAGGGCGGCTCGACGCCGACCGCCGACAAGATCACGCCCACCCCGAAGACCGACAAGCCCAAGGACCCCAAGCCCTCGGACAGCGCCATCGCCGCCGTTCCGCAGGACAAGGTGACCGTCCAGGTCAGCGCCGCCGACGGCAGGAGCTGGATCTCGGCCAAGGACCACAACGGCAAGCTGCTCTTCGACGGCCTCCTCAAGCAGGGCGACACCAAGACCTTCCAGGACAGCGACAAGATCAACCTCGTCCTCGGCGACGCGGGTGCGATCGACCTGTACGTCAACGGCAAGAAGATCGAGGACGACTGGCAGCCAGGGGCCGTGGAGCGCCTCACCTACACGAAGGGCGACCCGCAGGCCGGATAAGTCAGGCCGAAGGGTTGAGCTGTGGACGGGGTTGGCCAAGATCGGCCAACCCCGTCGACGTGGGCTGTCAGTGAGACAAAGTAGTCTTGAGCCCATGCCTGAACGCCGTACCGTCGCACTCGTCACTCTTGGCTGCGCCCGCAACGAGGTGGACTCGGAGGAGCTCGCAGGCCGTTTGGAGGCGGACGGCTGGGATCTCGTGGAGGACGCCGAGGACGCGGACGTCGCCGTCGTCAACACCTGTGGCTTCGTCGACGCCGCCAAGAAGGACTCCGTCGACGCCCTCCTGGAGGCCAACGACCTCAAGGGCCATGGAAGAACCCAGGCCGTCGTGGCGGTGGGCTGCATGGCCGAGCGGTACGGCAAGGAACTCGCCGAGGCCCTGCCCGAGGCCGACGGTGTGCTCGGCTTCGACGACTACGCCAACATCTCGGACCGCCTCCAGACCATCCTGAACGGCGGCGTCCACGCCTCCCACACGCCGCGCGACCGGCGCAAGCTGCTGCCGATCAGCCCGGCCCAGCGACAGGAGTCCGCGGCCGAGGTCGCGCTGCCCGGGCACGCGCCCGTGGACCTTCCGGAAGGGCTCGCTCCGGCCTCAGGGCCCCGTGCGCCTCTGCGCCGCCGCCTCGACGGCGCCCCGGTCGCCTCGGTGAAGCTCGCCTCCGGCTGCGACCGGCGCTGCTCCTTCTGCGCCATCCCGTCCTTCCGCGGCTCCTTCATCTCGCGCCGCCCGAGCGACGTGCTGAACGAGACGAGGTGGCTCGCCGAGCAGGGCGTCAAGGAGATCATGCTGGTCTCCGAGAACAACACCTCGTACGGCAAGGACCTGGGCGACATCCGCCTGCTGGAGTCCCTCCTGCCCGAGCTCGCCGAGGTCGACGGTCTCGAGCGGGTGCGCGTCAGCTACCTCCAGCCGGCCGAGATGCGGCCCGGCCTCATCGACGTGCTGACCTCCACGCCGAAGATCGCCCCGTACTTCGACCTGTCCTTCCAGCACTCCGCTCCCGACGTGCTGCGCGCGATGCGCCGCTTCGGTGACACGGACCGCTTCCTGGAACTGCTCGACACGATCCGCGGCAAGGCCCCCCAGGCCGGCGTGCGCTCCAACTTCATCGTGGGCTTCCCCGGCGAGACCGAGGCCGACCTCGCCGAACTGGAGCGGTTCCTGAACGGCGCGCGCCTGGATGCAATCGGTGTCTTCGGGTACTCCGACGAGGACGGCACGGAGGCGGCGACGTACGACGACAAGCTCGACGAGGACGTCGTCGCAGAACGGCTGGCACGTGTCTCCCGGCTGGCCGAGGAACTCGTCTCGCAGCGGGCCGAGGAGCGTGTCGGGGAGACCGTGCACGTGCTCGTCGAGTCCGTGGACCCGGCCGAGGGTGTGTACGGCCGTGGAGCGCACCAGGCGCCGGAGACCGACGGCCAGGTGCTGCTCACGAGCGGCGAGGGGCTGAGCATCGGTCGTATGGTCGAGGCGAAGGTGGTCGGTACCGAGGGTGTCGACCTGGTGGCCGAGCCGCTTCAGGGCATGCTCGCGTGTAGTGAGGAGGCGGGCAGATGACCGGAGTTCCGGCGTCCGCCGCGGGTGGCTCCTCCCCGGCGGGTGCGGCGGGCAAGGCGAGCGCGGTGGGTTCGTCCAAGGCCCCCGGGCCGAAGGCGGGCGGCGCCGAACCGGGTGTCGCGGGCGGTGCCAAGGCCGCGCGCGGCGGGAAGGTCGTGGCCGCGGCCGTCAACCAGGCCAGCGTCTGGAACATCGCCAACCTCCTGACCATGCTCCGGCTGGTCCTGGTGCCGGCTTTCGTCGCGCTGATGCTGGCCGACGGGGGATACGACCCGGCCTGGCGCTCCCTGGCCTGGGCGGCCTTCGCCATCGCCATGATCACCGACCTGTTCGACGGCCACCTGGCACGGACGTACGACCTCGTCACCGACTTCGGGAAGATCGCCGACCCCATCGCCGACAAGGCGATCATGGGTGCGGCGCTGATCTGTCTGTCGGCCCTCGGTGATCTGCCGTGGTGGGTCACGGGCGTCATCCTCGGCCGGGAACTCGGCATCACGCTGCTGCGTTTCATCGTCATCCGGTACGGCGTGATCCCGGCGAGCCGCGGCGGCAAGCTCAAGACCCTCACGCAGGGCGTGGCCGTCGGGATGTACATCCTGGCGCTGACGGGGTGGCTGGCCACCCTGCGGTGGTGGGTGATGGCCGCTGCGGTCGTCCTGACCGTAGTGACCGGGCTCGACTATGTGAGACAAGCCATTGTGCTGCGCAGGCAGGGAATTGCCGAGCGCAAGGCCGCGTTGGAGGAGACGGAAGCGTGAGTTCCCCGGCCGCCGACGTGGTGCGACTACTCGCAGTGAAGGGCGAGACGGTCGCTGTCGCCGAGTCGCTGACCGGTGGACTGGTTGCGGCGGAAATCACAGCAGCCCCTGGGGCCTCCCAGGCCTTCCGGGGTTCGGTGACCGCCTACGCCACCGAGCTGAAGCATGAGCTGCTCGGCGTGGACGCCACCCTGCTGGAGCAGCACGGAGCGGTGAATCCGCAGGTAGCGGCTCAGATGGCGGTCGGCGTACGGAAGGCGCTGGGCACCGACTGGGGCATCGCCACGACCGGTGTCGCGGGTCCCGAGGAGCAGGACGGACAGCCCGTCGGCACCGTCTTCGTGGCCGTGGCCGGACCCGTCGACCACGGTTCCGGTTCCGCCGGTGGCGGAAAAGTAGAGGCCCTGCGGTTGAACGGCGACCGTGCGGAAATTCGTATGGAGAGTGTACGGAGCGTACTCGCACTGCTCCTGACGGAGCTTGCGAGCGAACACAGTGGGAATGAGCGGGCACAGGATACGGAACGGAACGGGGGGTTTTGATGTTTGCAGCCCTGAGTGAACACGACATCGCTCCCCGCACGGCCGCGGCGCAAGGCGGTACGGTGGGGCGTGAAGGATGCGGCTACGCGGTCCGAGGAGGGAGCCACCGATGATTCTGCTCCGTCGCCTGCTGGGTGACGTGCTGCGTCGGCAGCGCCAGCGCCAGGGCCGTACTCTGCGCGAAGTCTCCTCGTCCGCCCGAGTCTCACTCGGCTATCTCTCCGAGGTGGAGCGGGGGCAGAAGGAGGCTTCCTCCGAGCTGCTCGCCGCGATCTGCGACGCGCTGGACGTACGGATGTCCGAGCTCATGCGGGAAGTGAGCGACGAGCTCGCCCTCGCCGAGCTGGCCCAGTCTGCTGCGGCCACACCCAGCGAGCCTGTACCGGCGTCGGTCCGTCCGATGCTGGGTTCCGTGTCGGTGACCGGTGTGCCACCGGAACGGGTGACCATCAAGGCGCCTTCCGAGGCGGTGGACGTCGTCGCCGCCTGACGGTGACAAGGCTGCGCGTGGGCTGACCACGTGCCGAGAAGTTGTGTGAGGCCCCGGCCGGGCCTCCTCCAGGGAGACCTGGGGGAGTGCGGTCGGGGTTTCGTGCTGTTGAGGGCCTCTCGCGTCCGTGGCAGTGGCCTGCCCGGTCCGTTTGCCGGTGCCTGTCCCGGCGGTCATGGTGGAGGGGTGTGACGGCGCCTGACGCGCTGTGACGACGTTGGCCCGCGCTGCATCCGTGTGCCGAGGGTGCGCCCTCCCGGCGGGTGAACCGGCGGCCTAGCCTCGGGCTGGAGGTGAGCGGATGGCACGGCCGATAGCGCGCTGGGGGGTGGCCTTGGTGCTCGGGGCGCTGTGGTGGTGGGCCGTGCTGAGACTCGCGCTGGCGCCCGGCGCGGGGGCGCTGGAGGCGGCTGTCGCCGCGGGAGGGTGGGGGCTGAGCCTCCTGCCGGTGCACTGTGTGCCCAAGGCACGGGCCCTGGGAGCCGTCGACTCACGGCGGTGGGCTCAGGCCTGGCAGGCGGGGCGGGAGGGGCGGGCTACCACGGCATCGCCACACCGCCGTTCGGACGCAGGATCTGCCCCGTGGTGAACGCCGTGGCGTCGGACGCCAGGTGAAGCACCGCGTGCGCAATGTCCTCCGGTTCGCCGACCCGGCCCAGTGGTGACATACGGGCCATGAACGCCTCGGTCTGCTTCTGTGCCGCGGAGTCGTGGCGGTCGGTCATGGGGGTGCGTATCCAGCCCGGGGCGACCGCGTTGACGCGGATGCCGTGCGGGCCCATCTCCGTCGCCAGCGTCTTGGTCAGCTGTATGACGGCCGCCTTGGCCGCGCCGTAGCAGAGCAGACCGGGGCCGCCGGTGTCCACGGCGCCCGAGGCCATGGTGACGATGCTGCCGCCGATGCGCTGGGCGAGCATCGCGCGGGCCGCCTCCTGACAGGCGTACAGCACCCCCTTGAAGTTGACGCTCAGTACTCGGTCGAGGTCTTCGTCGCGGGTCTCCAGGACCGTGCTGCTGTGCATGATCCCGGCGACCGCGGCCATCACGTCGAGTCGCTCGCAGGAGGCGACGGCCTGGTGGAGCTGCTCGCGGTCGGTGACGTCGAGAGGGTGGGTGCGGGCGGTGCCGCCGGTCGCCTTGATCAGGGTCGCCGTCTCGTGCAGGCCCTGTGCGTCACGGTCGGCGCAGTGCACGGCGGCGCCGGCTTCGGCGAGCAGCACGGCCGTGGCGCGGCCGATGCCGCTGGCGGCGCCGGTGACGAATGCGGTGCGCCCGGTGAGGTCGTACGCGTCGACGGCCATGAAGGGACGGTACGAGGGGATCTGACGGGTCGTCAATTGGTGGTACGGGGTGGAGTGCTGCGCCGGGGTTCTCGGGCGGTGCGGGGAGCCGGGTGCGGGGCGGCGGGGCTCGGGGCCGGGCCCGCCTGGCAGTTCGGGCACCAGTAGGTGGGGCGCTCGCGGGAACCGTCGCCCTGGTTCGCCACCCGGACCGGGGTGGTGCAGCGCAGGCAGGGGCGGTTCGCCCGGCCGTACACGAAGAGGTCCTGGCCGCGGCGGCCCGTCGTACTGCGGATCGGGCGCTCGCGGTTGGCTTCCAGGAGCTTCTTGGCGAGTAGGGGCAGTTGGGCGGTGTGCTCGGCGGGGAGGGCGCCGACGGGGAGCCACGGGGTGGCTCGGAGCAGGAAACAGAGCTCGCTCTTGTAGACATTTCCGATGCCGGCGAGGTTGCGCTGGTCCAGCAGGGCCTCACCGAGAGGGCGTGCGGGATCCGCGAGGAGGTTGCCGAGAGCGCGGTCGGGGGACCAGTCCGGGCCCAGCAGATCGGGGCCCAGGTGGCCGACGGCGCGGTCCTCCTCGGCGGTGCGCAGGAGGTCGAGGACGGGGAGGCGGTAGCCGACGGCCGTGCGGGCCGGTCGGGCGTCGGCGGCGAGGATCACCCGGATCTGGTGGGCAGGACCGCCCGTCCAGCGCTGCTGCTCGGCGTACACCTTCCAGGAGCCTTCCATCCCCAGGTGGGTGTGGACCGTCAGGCCGCCTTCGACACGGGTGAGGAGGTGCTTTCCTCGCGGGGTGACGTCCAGGACGGTACGGCCGGTGAGGTCGACGGTGGCGTACTTCGGCACCCGGAAGTCGCTGAGGGTCAGCACCTTGCCCGCGAGGGCGGTGTGCAGCCGTTTCGCGGTTTGCCAGACCGTGTCTCCTTCGGGCATGGGTCAAGGGTGGCACGGGTGCGGAGGCGGGTGTGGGGTCGCTCGGAGCTCGGAGCTCGGCGCTCGGCGGTGTCGGACAGGGCTGGGCGGGGCCGGGGCGCTGGCGGGCAGGTCAGGCGCGTAGGCGCAGGCCTCGGGGGGTCGCGATGAAACCCGCTCCTTCCAGGAGGGTGCCTATGGGGGACGTCAGCGCCGACGTGCCGTTCACGCGCTCCACCGTGACCGTGCCCAGAGAGCCCGCGCGGGCCGCCGCCGCGAGGGCCTCGGCTGCGGTGTGCAGGCGGGAGTCGTCGGTGGGCTCGGTGTCCGGGGCGGAGAGCCAGGCCAGCAGGGTCTTGCCGCCGCGTTCCATGTAGAGGGTCAGCTCGCCGTCGACGAGGACCACGAGGGAGCCCGCCTTGCGGCCCGGCTTGTGTCCGGCGCCGGTGGGGGGTTCGGGCCAGGTCAGGGCGGCGCCGTACGCGTTCGCCGGGTCGGCGGCGGCGAGTACGACGGCTCGGGTGTCGGCGGCGGGGCGAGGGCGGTGGGAGGCGGGGCCCGGGGCGTAGGGAGTGCCGCCGTTGCGCCACGCGCCGCCTTGTGGGGTGCGTGGGCCGCCACGCGGGTCGCGGTCGCGGGGCGAGCGGTAGTCGCCGGGACCGAGGTGGGCGTCCAGGAAGTCGTGGTCGAGGTCGGGGATGTCGTAGGTGGGGGTGCCGTCGGGGTAGTCGTATGCGGGGTTGGGGGGCTGGTCGGCGTCCTGGGTGGGGGATCCGTCGGAGGAGCCGAAGCCACTGGAGCCGCCGAAACCGTCAGGTGTGTTGTACGGGGCAGGTGCGCCGAAGAGGTCGGGGGCGTCGGTGGTGTCGCGGGCGGTCGGGCCGGGCAGGCCGTCGCCCCGTTCGCGGGCGTTGGCCACCGCGCGCAGACGGTCCACCGCGCCGTCCATGGCGAACTGTGCGGCGCCGAGTCCCTCTACCACGTAACCGCGTCGCGCCTGGCCGCTCTCCTCGAAGGCGGACAGGATGCGGTACGTCGCCGAGAAGCCGCCCTCGACGCCCTCCGCGGCGACCGCGCCACGGGTCACCACGCCGTGTCGGTCCAGGAGGGTGCGGGCCAGGGCGTGGGCCCGCACGGTGGGGTCCGGCTCATGGGTCGGGAGCAGGGCCCAACGGCCGGCGACGGTCGGCGGGCCGGACCGGGAGGCGGGGCGGGCGGCGGCCGTGAGGGAGCCGTAGCGTCCGCGCGGAACCGTGCGCTTGGCACGGTGGGCGGTGGAACCGGCAGTGCGGCCCGAGCCCAGCAGGGCGCGCATGGGGGCGAGCGTGTCGTTCGTCAGACGGCCCGACCAGGCCAGCTCCCAGAGGGCGTCGGCGAGTTGGGGGTCGGTGACGTCGGGGTGGGTGGTGGCGCGGACCTGGTCGGCGATCTGACGGAAGAACAGACCGTAGCCGCCGGACAGGGTGTCCAGGACGGACTGGTGCAGTGCAGTCAGCTCCAGGGGGTGAGGCTGCGGCAGAAGCAGGGGGGCCGCGTCCGCCATGTAGAGGGAGACCCAGCCGTCCTTGCCGGGGAGCGAGCCCGCTCCGGCCCACACGACCTCGCCCGCGGAGGTGAGCTCGTCGAGCATCGCGGGCGTGTAGTTCGCGACACGGGATGGCAGGACGAGCTTCTCCAGGGCGGATGCGGGCACGGACGCGCCCTGCAACTGCTCGATGGCGCGGACCAGTCCGTCGATGCCGCGCAGGCCGTGGCCCTTGCCGATGTGCTGCCACTGCGGCAGGAACTGGGCGAGTGCGGCGGGCGGCACCGGCTCCAGTTCATGACGCAGGGCGGCGAGGGAGCGGCGGCGCAGGCGGCGCAGGACCGCGGCGTCACACCACTCCTGGCCGATGCCGGCCGGGTGGAACTCGCCCTGTACGACGCGGCCGCCCGCCGCCAGCCGCTGGAGGGCGCCGTCCGTGATCGCCACGCCCAGGCCGAAGCGGCCCGCCGCGGTGGCCGAGGTGAACGGGCCGTGGGTGCGGGCATAGCGGGCGAGGAGGTCACCGAGAGGATCCTTGACCGGCTCGGTGAAGGCCTCGGGGACGCCTACCGGCAGGGCCGTGCCGAGGGCGTCGCGGAGTCGGCCCGCGTCCTCGATCGCCGCCCAGTGGTCGGTGCCGGCGATACGGACCTTGATGGCGCGGCGGGCGGCGGCCAGCTCCTGGGCCCAGTGGGGTTCGGCGCCGCGTTCGGCCAGTTCGGCGTCGGTGAGCGGGCCGAGGAGCCGCAGGATGTCCGCGACGCCCTCGTGGTCCTTGACGCGGCGGTCCTCGGTGAGCCACTGGAGTTCTCGCTCCAGCTCGGTCAGGACCTCGGCGTCGAGCAGCTCGCGCAGCTCCGCCTGTCCCAGCAGTTCGGCCAGCAGCCGTGAGTCCAGCGAAAGGGCGGCTGCACGGCGTTCGGCGAGCGGGGAGTCTCCCTCGTACAGGAACTGGGCGACGTAGCCGAAGAGGAGGGAGCGGGCGAAGGGGGACGGCTCGGGGGTGGTGACCTCGACGAGGCGTACCTTGCGGGATTCGAGGTCGCCCATCAGCTCGACGAGGCCGGGGACGTCGAAGACGTCCTGGAGGCACTCGCGGACCGCCTCCAGGACGATCGGGAACGAGCCGAACTCGCTCGCCACCTGCAGCAGTTGGGCGGCGCGCTGGCGCTGCTGCCACAGCGGGGTGCGCTTGCCGGGGTTGCGGCGCGGCAGCAGCAGGGCGCGGGCGGCGCACTCGCGGAACCGGGACGCGAACAGGGCCGAGACACCGACCTGGTCGGTGACGACCTGGTCGACGTCGCCCTTGTCGAAGACGACATCCGCCGCGCCGACGGGAGCCTGGTCGGCGTCGTACTCCATGCCGGCCTTCGCCGGTTCCTGGTCGAGAAGGTCCAGGCCCATGAGGTCGGCGTCGGGCAGGCGCAGGACGATGCCGTCGTCGGCGTGCATGACCTGCGCGTCCATGCCGTACCGCTCGGAGAGCTTCGCGCCGAGGGCGAGCGCCCAGGGGGCGTGGACCTGGGCGCCGAAGGGGGAGTGCACGACGACGCGCCAGTCGCCGAGTTCGTCGCGGAAGCGCTCGACGACGATCGTGCGGTCGTCGGGAACATGCCCGCAGGCCTCGCGCTGTTCGTCGAGGTACGACAGCACGTTGTCGGCGGCCCAGGCGTCCAGGCCGGCCGCGAGGAGGCGGAGACGGGCGTCGTCCTTGGGCAGCGAGCCGACCTCGCGCAGGAACGCGCCCACCGCGCGGCCCAGTTCGAGCGGGCGGCCCAGCTGGTCGCCCTTCCAGAACGGGAGGCGGCCCGGGACGCCCGGGGCGGGGGAGACCAGGACGCGGTCGCGGGTGATGTCCTCGATGCGCCAGGAACTGGTGCCGAGCGTGAAGACGTCCCCGACGCGGGACTCGTAGACCATCTCCTCGTCGAGTTCGCCGACCCGGCCGCCGCCCTTCTTGGGGTCGGATCCGGCGAGGAAGACCCCGAAGAGGCCCCGGTCGGGGATGGTGCCGCCGGAGGTGACGGCCAGGCGCTGGGCGCCGGGGCGGCCGGTGATCGTGCCGGCGACCCGGTCCCAGACCACGCGTGGGCGAAGCTCGGCGAAGGCGTCGGACGGGTAGCGGCCGGCCAGCATGTCGAGGACCGCGGTGAACGCGGACTCGGGGAGGGACGCGAAGGGGGCGGCTCGGCGGACGGTGGCGAGCAGGTCGTCGAACTGCCAGGTGTCCATCGACGTCATGGCGACGACCTGCTGGGCCAGGACGTCCAGGGGGTTGGCCGGGACCTTGAGGGACTCGATGGAACCGGTGCGCATCCGTTCGGTGACCACTGCTGCCTGGACGAGGTCGCCGCGGTACTTCGGGAAGACGACGCCGGTGGACACGGCGCCGACCTGGTGGCCCGCGCGGCCGACGCGCTGGAGGCCGGAGGCGACGGACGGGGGTGATTCGACCTGGACGACGAGGTCGACGGCGCCCATGTCGATGCCCAGCTCAAGGCTGGAGGTGGCGACGACCGCCGGGAGGCGGCCCGCCTTGAGGTCCTCCTCGACCAGTGCGCGCTGCTCCTTGGAGACCGAGCCGTGGTGGGCGCGGGCGATCACCGGGGGTGCGCCCTGGGCCGCGCCCGAGCCGCCCATGAGTTCGGCCGGGGCGTGGTGCTCGTCCAGGGGTTCGCCGGTGGCGCGCTCGTAGGCGATCTCGTTGAGGCGGTTGCAGAGCCGCTCCGCGAGGCGGCGGGAGTTGGCGAAGACGATGGTGGAGCGGTGGGACTGGACGAGGTCGGTGATGCGCTCCTCGACGTGGGGCCAGATCGAGGGCCGTTCCGCGCCTTCGCTGCCGTCGGCGACCGGGGAGCCGCCCAGCTCGCCCAGGTCTTCGACGGGGACCACGACCGAGAGGTCGAACTCCTTGCCCGACTTCGGCTGGACGATCTCCACCTTGCGGTGGGGGGAGAGGTAACGGGCGATCTCGTCGACCGGGCGGACGGTCGCGGAGAGGCCGATGCGGCGGGCGGGCTTCGGGAGCAGTTCGTCCAGGCGCTCCAGGGTGAGCGCGAGGTGGGCGCCGCGCTTGGTACCCGCGACCGCGTGGACCTCGTCCAGGATCACCGTCTCGATGCCGGTCAGGGCCTCGCGGGTGGCCGACGTCAGCATCAGGAAGAGGGACTCGGGGGTGGTGATCAGGATGTCCGGAGGGCGGGTCGAAAGGGCTCGCCGCTCCGCGGCGGGGGTGTCGCCCGAGCGGATGCCGACCTTTACCTCTGGCTCTGGGAGGCCCAGGCGGACGGATTCCTGGCGGATGCCGGTCAGGGGGCTGCGGAGGTTGCGCTCCACGTCGACGGCCAGGGCCTTGAGAGGGGAGACGTAGAGGACGCGGCAGCGCTTCTTGGGGTCGGCCGGTGGGGATGTGGCCGCGAGTTGATCGAGGGCGGCGAGGAAGGCGGCCAGGGTCTTGCCCGAGCCGGTGGGGGCTACGACCAGCACGTCCGAGCCCTCGTGGATGGCCTGCCACGCGCCTGCCTGGGCTGCGGTGGGCGCGGAGAAGGCGCCCGTGAACCAGCCGCGGGTCGCGGGGGAGAAGCCGTCCAGGGCTCGGCGCGGGTTGCTGACCATGCGTCCATCCTGCACCCGGGCACTGACAATGGGGCTGAGCTGGGCAGATGTCTTCGGGGTGTGGGTGGTGGAGTGCCTCCGGAGGTGCGCTTCGTCGCCTGGGCGGCCCGTTGCGGGGGGTGGGGGTCCCGTAGCGTGGGTGTGTGGCAGGTTCCAGCGAGCGGGCGCGGCATTGGCAGTACGCCGAATTGCCCGGGGTTGATCTGCTGCGGGCGCGGTATGTGCGGAAGACGTTTGCGCGGCATACCCATGAGCACTTTGTGATCGCCGCCATCGCGGACGGTGTGGAGGTCTTTCACCATCGGGGGGCCGATCAGTATGCGGGGGCGGGTGCCCTTGCGTTGGTCAATCCGGATACGGCGCATACCGGGCGGGCGGGGGTTCCCGAGGGGTGGCGGTACGGGGCCGTGTACCCGTCGCCGGAGGTGGTGGCCGAGATCGCGGCCGAGACCACTTTGATCCGGGGGACGCCGGGGTTCGTGAGTCCGGTGCTGGATGATCGGTACGCGGTGAGGCTGGTGCATCAGGTGCTGCGTGCCGCTGACGAGGGGAACGCGCTGGCTGCCGACACGTTGCTTCGGGTCGCCGTGACCCGGCTGCTGCGGTTGAACGGTGCGGCTCTGCCGCAGCGGGAGGTGCGGACGGCGGGTGCTCGGGTCGCTGTACGCGCGCGTGAGGTGCTGGAAGGGCGGATGGCCGAGCCGCCGAGTCTGGAGACGCTGGCTCTTGATCTTGGCAGCAGTCCGTTTGCCTTGCTGCGGGCGTTTCGGGAGCTCTACGGGATGCCGCCGCACGCCTGGCTGACCGATGCGCGGGTGCGTGAGGCTCGGCGGCTGTTGGACGGGGGTGTCTCGCCGGCGGACGCGGCCGTCGCGGTGGGGTTCACTGATCAGCCGCATCTGAACCGGCATTTCACCCGGATCGTCGGCGTGCCCCCGGGGGCGTATCAGCGGGAGCGCAAGAACGTACAAGACGCGCGGGAGTGACCGGCCTAGCGTCGCGGGCGTGGCAGAACAGAAAGCTCTTGAAGGTCTCCGTGCCGAAGGAGACAAACCGGATGGCGTCGTCGTACGGGACGCGCTGGGCGTCGGTGTCGCCGTCGGACTGTCCGGGTTCGCGTTCGGAGTGACGTCGGCGGGCAGTGGGCTCACGCTCGTGCAGACCTGCGCGCTCAGTCTGTTGGTGTTCACGGGAGCGTCGCAGTTCGCGCTGGTCGGGGCGCTTGCGGCCGGTGGTGCTCCGTTGACCGCGGCCGCCGGTGCCTTCTTCCTTGGGGTGCGCAACGCCTTCTACGGGCTGCGGCTGTCGCAGTTGCTGAGCCTCACGCGCGCGATGCGGCCGTTCGCCGCGCAGTGGGTGATCGATGAGACGGCTGCCGTAGCGCTGGCGCAGCCGACGCGGCGCAGTGCGCGGATCGGGTTCGTGGTGACCGGGCTCAGTCTGTACGTGCTCTGGAACGTCACCACGTTGCTCGGTGGGCTCGGGGCGGAGGCCATGGGGGACACCGATGCCTGGGGGCTGGACGCGGCCGGGCCCGCTGTCTTCCTGGCGTTGCTCGCGCCGATGCTGAAGACCGCGACCGAGCGGGCTGTCGCAGGTCTTGCGGTGGTGCTGGGCCTCGGGTTGCTGCCCGTGCTGCCCGCTGGTGTGCCCGTCCTGGTGGCCGCTCTCGCGGCGCCGGTCGTGCTGTGGGCGCAGGGGCGTCGCGGGGGAGACGTACGGGAGGGGGAGCGGTGAGTACCTGGATCGCGATCGGCGTCACCGCTCTCGGTTGCTACGGCGTCAAGCTCATCGGGCTGCTGGTGCCCGCGGGCGCTCTGGAGCGGCCTCTCATACGGCGGCTTGCCGCACTGTTGCCCGTCGCCCTCCTCGCTGCCCTCACGGCTCAGCAGACGTTCGGGGAGGGGCATGAGCTGGTGCTGGACGCGAGGGTGGCAGGAGTCGCGGCGGCTGCTGTGGCGCTCGTCCTGCGGGCACCGTTCCTGCTTGTCGTCGCGGCCGCGGTGGTGGTGACGGCAGGGGTACGGGCCCTCGGCGGGTGAGGCTGGTCAGCCGATGTGACGGCCGTACGCGCGGAGCGTGCGCAACGCCTCGATCGTCACCATGGGGCGTGCCTCCAGGGCGGTGCCCGGAGCCCACTGACGCCATCGGATCGGCCAGCCGCCGTCCTCCTGCTGCTCGCCGGCCAGGTGGTCGAGGGAACGGCTCATCTCGTCGTCCGTGAACCACGCGCGCGCGAAGGAGTGCGGTGTCCTCGCGTAGTGGTGCGGGAAGTGGTGCTCGTCGGGGGCGTAGCCGGGGGAGACCGGGTACGCGTCGAGGTCGTCCGGGTCGAGGGCAGCAAGGCGCTGTTCGCGCACCAAGCGGCCAAGGCGGTCTGCGGCCGCCTCCGCGCGCGGGCGGTCGGGAGCGGAGTCCAGGAAGGCCACCGCGGCCTCGATCTCGTACGGATGGGACTTCTCCAAGGACTCGACCGCCTGCCAGCAGAAGTCCGTGGCCCGGAACAACCAGGCGTGCCAGACCTCGTTGCGGTGCAGCAGGCCGACCACCGGCCCGGTGGCCAGGAGCGAGCTGGGAGCGTCCTCCACGATCGGGATGAAGGGCGCCGTCGGGTAGCCACGCTGGCTGGGGTGGATCGCCGGAAGGGCACCGTCCGGGGTGGAGACCGAGGTGAGGTAGCGGCACACGCGGTCCACGCGCAGTCCGCCGCAGCGTTCGACGGCGTCCAGGACCTGCAGTGCGCGACCTGTGTGAAGCGGCTGACTGACCGGGCCGCGCAGGTCGGGCTCGAGAGCGTGGCCGTACCCACCGTCCTCGTTGCGGTAGGCGTCCAGCGCGGTCTCCACCGGGTCGGCGGCGCCGTTCAGGAAGTGATACGCGAAGAGGCGCTGTTCGAGTACGCGCGCGGTGAGCCAGACGAACTGCTCGGCGCGGAAGAGCGGGGAGCGCGTCGGGGGCGTCGGGGTGAGTGGAGAAGCTCCGGTTTCGGGCATGCGACAGACCGTAGGGCGGAAAGCGGTCTCGACAAGCGGTCCCGGCACAGGCCCACTCTCAGGGGCGGGATACTGGGCGCATGCGGTTGACGCTCCACAGAGTGTCGTCGCCGACCGAGTAGCAGCCATGGAAGTAGCGCACTCCGTGAGTGCGGTGGAAGGTGGCCGGGAGCCGGTCGGGCCGGCCGGCCTAGCCCAGCAGGCCTCAGAGGTCGGACGGATGCCGAGCGGGCCGAACTCGTCGAAGGCGAAGGTGCGGTCCGGACCTTCGTGGATCGCGTACTCGACGCGGTCGAGTTTGGCGTCCTTGTTCGGGTCGGTGGACTCCTTCCGCGTCTTGGTGCGCTGGAAGGTGATCTGGCGCCGGATCAGCAGCGTCCTCAGCGCCTCCCGACCGATCCGTCGCACCGCCCTGGAGCCCGGCGCAGGTAGGAGGCGAGTTTCCGCACCGACCAGTGCGTGAACGGCATGCCGAGCGCGCTCGGGCGAGTGGTGGCCGTCAGGATGGCGAAGTCCTCGCCGTCACCGTCGAGCAAGCGGGGACGGCCTCCCGCCCAGCGAGGGTCCAGGCAGGCCAGCCCCTGTCGTTGAAGGCATGGATCACGTCGCGGACGGCGTCCTCGTCGGCCTGCACCAGCTGGGCGACGACCGGGGCGGTGTTCCCGCCAGCCGAGGCCAGCCCCATCAACGCTCTCTCGCCGTGACCGGCGTGCGGTTTGGCGCATCGTCGCTGTCGGAGGAGCAGCAATGATCAGGAACCATGCACAGCCACCGGTGATCGAACTGCGGCAGGCCGCCCTGACGTATCCGGGGCCGCCCCCCCGGTACGCGCTTCGGCCCTGCGGCCCAAATCATCCAGCGCGGTGAGTTCGTGACTGTCGTGGGACCGTCCGGCGCCGGAAAGTCCACGCTCCTGAACGTGCTCGGGCTGCTCGACTCTCCCACGGAGGGTGCGTACCTGCTGGACGGCATCGACGTGGGCGGGCTGAGAGACGCTGAGCGGACAGTACCGCGCGGACAACGCATCGGTTTTGTCTTCCAGGGCACCGTGACCGTCGCAGCGATCCGGCTCTGGCTTCGGAGGTAGATCCATTATCTCGGTGCGGGCAGGTTGACGCGATACGTCGCACCCGGCACGTTCACCCAGGGCCGCATCCGGGTCAGCCAGCGCGAGCTGATGCCCTGTAAGGCTCTGGCGCTCCTGCTCGTCCTGCTGCGCGGCGTCTGCCGTCGGCGGGGCGCTCGACTCGACCGACATGGCACACCTCTTCCTGCTCTGTTGTAGTCACGCTCCGCATGCGGAAGCGGCGGGTTGGTCACCATGAGTAATGAACGAGGTGGGCGCGCGAGAGCATGCAACGCCCCAAGCGGCCGTCCGACGCCGGGTGAGTGCCTGGTCCGGTCCCGGACGCGCTTCATGCCCTCGATGTCCCGCTTGGCAGCGGCCACCGGCTGCTGGGTGAGGTCGTGCTAGCCCTACCCGCCGCCGCCTGACGTCGTACCGATCAGAGGTAGTCGCGCGTCGGACATCAGCGTCACCTCCACCTGACGCCATTCCCCTCATGCTCGTGATCGAACGATGCCGGCACCCGGCCATCAGGCGTGAACCGGGAGCCGGTGGAGTGGCCGCCGCGGATCGAATGGAGAGAGGCTTGAGTAGGAGCTGCGACCAGGTGGGGTGCCGACGGAAGGGAGGAAGCCATGAAGGTCGGAGTGCTGACCGGCGGCGGCGACTGCCCTGGCCTCAATGCTGTTATCCGCAGCGTCGTCCGCAAGGGCGTGCAGAAGTACGGCTTCGACTTCGTCGGAGTGCGGGACGGCTGGCTCGGAGCGCTGGAGGGCAGGCTCGTACCGCTGGACATCGACCGGGTGCGCGGGATCCTGCCTCGCGGCGGAACCATCCTCGGGTCCTCCAGGACCAACCCGCTCAAGCACGAGGACGGGGCGCAACGCATTCAGGACACCCTTGCCGCGCACGGCGTGGACGCGCTCGTCGTGATCGGCGGCGAGGACACGCTGGGTGCGGCCACCGAGCTGAGCCGTCAGGGGGTCGATCTGGTCGGCGTACCGAAGACCATCGACAATGACGTGTCCGCCACCGACTACACCTTCGGCTTCGACACGGCCCTCGGCGTTGCGACCGAGGCCATCGATCGCCTCCATACCACCGCCGAGTCGCACATGCGCACCCTGGTCTGTGAGGTGATGGGGCGACACTCCGGGTGGATCGCGCTGCACGCCGGTATCGCGGGCGGCGCCAACGTGATCCTCATCCCGGAGCGGCGGTTCGACATCGATCAGGTCTGTGAGCTGGTGAAGAGCCGATTCCAGATCAACTACGCGCCGATCGTCGTGGCAGCCGAAGGGGCTGTTCCGAAAGAAGGGCAGATGTTCCTCAGGGATCAGTCGCTGGACGAGTACGGTCACGTACGCCTCTCCGGCATCGGCGAGTGGCTGGCCCAGGAAATCTCACGGCGCACGGGCAAGGACGCCCGCACCACCGTCCTCGGCCACATCCAACGCGGCGGCACCCCCAGTGCCTTCGACCGGTGGTTGGCCACGCGCTTCGGGCTGCACGCCGTGGAGGCGGTCAAGGACGGTGACTACGGCAAGATGGTGGCCCTGCACGCCACCGACATCGTCCGCGTTCCCCTCGCCGAGGCCACTGCGGAGACCAAGAAGGTCGATCCGTCGCTGTACGACGAGTTCGAGGTGTTCTTCGGTTGAGCCCCGGGGCCGACCGCATCGTATTGGCCCGGTGTGCCAACCGCACGCCTTCGGCCGGGGCTCCGCGCGCGGACGGCTGGCCGAAGCCGCACCTGATGGCGGCGTCAGGTCATGGCGGTTCAGGGTCCCGTCAGCCCTCTGACGCCGTCCCAGTGCGAGCGTGAACGTGCTCGCCCCTCATCTCCTCCGACTGCCGAAAGCCTCATTCAATGAGATGCCCAAACAGCGAGTAGTGGCAGGCGATCGCGGATGAGACCGTGCGTTCGCGGAGTCTCTGTGTCACAGCCCCTTCCGGAGCGAGGATGGAAGGCAGGGAGTGAACGTGGCAGGGATCGTGGTGCAGGACAACGACCTCGTGGTGCGCCTTTCGTGGTGGGAGAAGGCTGCCGCGCACCGCGGAAGCGTGCGTGTGCCGTTGGCGGCCGTGTGCCGGGTGACGGTGGAGCCGGACTGGTGGCGTGCCCTGCGTGGAGCGGCTTTGTACGGCGTCTGGATTCCTGGCGTCCTGTGCGTCGGCGCACGGGGGCACTCAGGCGGACAGGACTTCGTGGCGATACGGCCCGGCAGGTCCGTGGTGTGCGTCGAACTGCGGTCCTCGGCTTCCTTCAGCCTCCTGGCCGTCTCGATGCGGGACGACGTGGAGGCCACGGCGGAACGGCTGAGGCGTTCCGCACCGGATCTCGACGCGTCGACCCCTTGGCGGCAGCCCCTTCCCGTCGCCGCGGAGACGGAGACCTCTTGGAGGGGGCTGGCCAGGACTGGCCAAGAACGGAAACCGCCGAGGCGAGCGGCACATTGACGACGGAGATGGCCGTGGGAGCCGTCAGCTCAGGCCGTCAGGCATGCGCGATGTAGTCGTACCAGTCGGTGATCGGGTCGGTCAGAGCCTTGTCGTCGTAGAGCCTGAAGTACACGGCCTCACCCTCATCGAGGTCGTCGTCTTCTCCCATCTCAATCCTGTTCATATCGAGTTCCTTGGACGTCCCCGGCGCCCAGTACGTCGCCTCCTTCTTGAGGCCCTCCCACCAATGCGCCCGGACGTAGATCGTGTCGCCGTCGTTCTTGCCGTCGTAGACGTACAGCACCTCGTCCGACGGATGGAACTCGACCTGCGCCACGGCGGTGCCGTTCTTCTCCACGACCAGCTTCAGAGCTTCGCCGCCGGCGTCCTCCTTGAAGCCGGTGTAGTCGAGGCCGCTGTTGTTCGAGCAAGGGCAGTCGCCGGTGTTGTATTCCCAGCTCCGGACCGACAGGTCCGAGTTGTCGTAGGCACTCGACGTGGTCGCGGAGACCCCCGTGAAGGCGACAGCCATTCCAAGTGAGATAGCTATTCAAGTCGGCGAACGTGGCGAAGAAGCTGGGAACGCCTGTTGTCAGCACGTGGACGGCGAGGGTGTCGGAAGTCAGGGGGGAGGCGTCGAAGCGAGCCATGAGCGCGGGTGGGTAGCCGCGGTGGCCGACCATCCGTAGTCGGCCCTCCTGAGCGGTCATCAGGGCGAGGGCTTGGGCGCCGAAGACGGCAGGACCTGGTCGGCGACTTTCTCGACCACGTCCTGCACACCGACGGCCTAGGTGAGGGTGGTAGCCAGATGCATCAGGTGGTAAAGGGCGGTGGCACGAAGCGGGCCGGCTTCGGGAGCGGGGGGTGGCAGTTGGGGCGAGGGCGTGGTGTGGGCTGAGAGGGCGCGGACGATGCGCACGCTGATGCCGGATGCGTCCGGGTAGAGGTGGAAGGACAGCCAGTGGTTCGGCGGGCGCCGGGCGGTGCAGGACGTGGCCTGGCGGCTGAGCACCGCGGCCCGGTAGCGCGGAACCGCAGTATCTGGAGCAGCTCCGTGTCGGCGCCGAACTCATCTCCGCTGGCGACTGTGCCCTCCGCCCCCCACAGCGGCGAAAGGCATACGGGCCTGCGGGACATCGGCACAGCCCTTGCGCCGCCGCCCTCCGGCGCATCCCTCCAGCGAGGGAAGGCGCAGGGTGATCGTTCGTAACGGTCCGTTTCCGGTCGCGGACGCGAGGGCACTCGTGATCGGTGCTGCCCGGCATGCCGCTGAGCGCACCGCGGACTACGTCGACGCTCGGCTGCCGCTTTCGGAGGGTGACGGGCTCCTGCACACGGCGTTCCCGACTACTGGTCTTTCCTGCTGGTCCTGCGAGATCACCCTCAAGATCACCCTCTACAGCTTCGTCGTCCTGTTGCTGACCGGCGTCTGGCTGACCCTCTTCTTCCACCCGTCGATGGCGGAGGTCGTCTACCACGGCTCGTACCGGCCGCTGAACGGTGTGCGCATGTCGGAGGCGTACGAGTCGACGCTGGACATCAGCTTCGACGTACGCGGCGGTCTGCTGATCCGGCAACTGCACCACTGGGCGGCGCTGGTCTTCCTCGCCGCGATCGGGCTGCATCTGTTGCGGATCTTCTTCACCGGCGCGTTCCGCAGGCCCCGCGAGGTCAACTGGCTGACCGGTGTGACCCTGTTCCTGCTGGCGCTGGGCGAGGGCTTCGCGGGCTACTCGCTGCCGGACGACCTGCTGTCGGGCACGGGCTGCGGATCGCGCAGGGCATCATGCGCATCGCCATGCCGGGGGCGCGCAGGCACAGGATCGTGGTGATGAAGTTGACCGCGCCGAGCGTGGTGGACACGCCGGTCACCACCAGCCCCATGGTCCACAGGTCAACAGCTGAAGCCGGGGCGGGCGAGTTCGGCCGGCATCAGCAGTGCGAGGACACCGCCGAGGAGGAAGAAGCCGAAGGAGGTCGTCAGATAGAGGTTGCCGATCACCTTGTGGTCGGTCGTCGTGGTCCACCGCAACAACGCCCGGCCGAAGTGCCCGCGCGAGCGGGGCGGTGTCTCACGCGCCGGGTCGGTCCTGCTGTCCACCGCCACGGGCCGCTGGGTACCCGGGCGAGGAGGGCGTCAGTCCTGCGGTCCGCGGCATTCACCCGTGCGCCTCAGACGTCCTCGGGGCGGTGCGCGATTTTGACCGGTACGGCGGCCCTGCCGGTCCCGCGATCGCCCGTGCGTACCGGCTAGAGTCCCAGTTGTAGGCCGCTGAGCAGGGAAAATCCATGAGTCCGGGTGCCTTCTAGCCGTCGCGCAGGAGGTTGTCAATACCCGACACGTGCGCAGAAGTGTGATGGGGCGTCAGCCTAGTCCCCCGAACGGCTCCATTGCCTCGCCAAGTCACTGTTGCGCGCGCCTTTCTGACGATCCGTCACAGAGCTGATGTCGGGCGCTCCAACGCCCAGTCGGCCCATTTTTGCTGCTCCTCACACATTTCTGAGGTGGCGACAGAATTAGGCGTGAGTATGTTCATTCATACCGGCCGGCTCGGCTGACATCCCTGAGAGATGGAGAGAAATGCCTGTGAAAAGGAGAATCGGTCTGCGTACGCGTACCGTTGTGGGGATCGCATTGTCGGTGGGCGTCACCGTCATTGCCGCAACCAGTGTGAACTACGCCTCGGCTTCGAGTTCCGCTTCGAAGTCCGCTCCGTCGGTGCAGGAGCCTCTTGCCGCTGTCCCCCGGGGCGGCGACGGTCAGACGGACTTCAACTACCAGAACGACCACAACGGAGGCCGTCAGAGAGACGATGACGGGCGGATCTACGTCAACGAGCGGACGTTCTCGGCAGAGTCGGGCGTATGCACTGCTGTGATCAGCAGTCCGGCGGTCACCTTCAACGTCCGAAACGAGAGTGACAGGACCGTCGAATTCTTCACCGGGATTACCTGCGACAATGGCGCTGCAATTGCGACCATTGGGCCCGGTAATTCCAGCAGTGCAATTGCCGGCACCGCGGTCTTCGACGGTCTGGTGGTGCCATTCGCGTTGGTGGGCAGCTTCCGAGCGATCGACAAGGACAAGCGTCATCACTGATTTCACGTGGACCAGGTAGCGACAGCTGTCCGTGTGGCACATGTCCCCGGCCCCGCAGTAGCAGGGCCGGGCGGTGCCCGTTGGGCAGCGGAGTGAAGCCCAGGCCGGCGCCGGTTCGGGCCAGACCAGGAGAACAGGGCCGGGGCCCGGTCGAAGGCGAACCGGCTGGCGGAGCCGCGGCCGCTTCACCGGCGAGGAGGACCGAAATTGGTGGCAGGCGCGAAGAAACTCCTCGCAGTCCGCGAGCCTGGTCGCGATCACCTGCGGCGCCGGTGACCCAGAGGGAGCCGGGAGCGAGCATGGCGACTTCGACCTCGCTGCGGCCTGCAAGTCCAGGTCGTGCGGCGAGGGGGTGGGGCGGACGCCGGTCGGCGCTGTCACCATACGTAGTCATACCGGCAGGCCCGACGGGTACGAAGTCGGCACGGGAGTGTCACTTCGCGTGGAGCTTCAGCACGGCGCCGTCCTTGTTGACGGCAATGGCTTTGACGGTGAACTCGTCGCCGCCCCTTTCGCCGAACTTTCCGGTTCCGCCCGTGCTCAACCAGATTTCCCCCACCCCGCCCTTGGATCCGTCGTTGCGCACCGTGGCCTTGGTCTCCGTCAGCGATACGCGTACCTTCCACGGACCGATCATGAGGTGCACCTTCTTCGTCACCAGGATCTCGCAGGCCCCGTCCTTGCAGGCGCCGACGTCCGTGCCGTCCGCGGCCTTGGGCAGTGGTCCGGACGGGGCGCACTCGGGCGCGGTGTCGTACGCGGCCGAGAGCTGTGGGTCCTGCGCGGCCACGGCGGCCAAGTCAGGTTCGGGCACCTTCAGGGACGCGATCAGTTTGCCGACGCGCTCGGCCCGGTCGACCGAGTCTTCTGCGGGGCTGGTGTGCCTGCTCGAGTCGGTGAGGTCGGTGACCTTCGGCCGGACCCTCGCCACCTCCTTGCTCAGGTTGCCGTGCAGCCGGTCCGCAGCGGCGATACCTGACGGCCGTAAGGCGTCGAGCCCCTCGGCGACCTGGTCGAGGGACGACGACGTGTCCCAGAGGTAGCCCATGGCGGTCAACTCCGCTGCGATCAGCGCGTCCGCGGGCGGATCTGAGATGTCTTCGACCCCGATGGCGCTGTTCGTCTTCATCGTCTCGAAGAGCTCCGTGGCCTCACACATCTGACCGGCCCACTTCACCAACGCCCGGCTTGGTTCGGCCGACTTCGACGCGGTGGACCGCGAGGCGCTCGCCGCGACCCCGGCTGAACCGTCGTCGTCCGCCGTGTCCGACGAACACCCGCTGACGACCAGTGCGACCCCTGCCGTCAGCAGGGCGACGAGCCCCATCCCTGTCTTCATCGGCATTGCTCTTCCCCTTCTGTACACAGCTTCGGCCAGCCGCTCGAATCATCTGGCCAGGCCTTCGGGACCCCTCCCAGTGATCCGGATCAGCCACCCGAACGGGTGAGGCGAACTTACGGCGATCGTCAATCGACGTACGTCTCAATCCAGTTGAAGACCCTCTGGGGGAGGGGGGAGACGTACGTCTGTTGCATCTGGTGGCGGCCTGTTCGGACTGGTCCAGGAAGGTGGACCAGTACGGATGGCCCTTCTCGTCGGGTACGGGGAAGTAGGCGCGGGCCGCGGCAACACCGCGTGCGATGTCGCGGCAGACCGGACGCACTCGCGCGTGTGAAGACGTGGCTCGACTGCCGGATCCCGGCGAGGCGGCCCGCATGTGTGTCCGGCCGAGGGCAGTGCTGATCACCAGCCCGTGACGCCAGGATGTCGTGGACGCACAGGGAACTGGGCTGGAGGTGGAGACACGCATGCGGCATGGATCCTTGGGGCGCGCCCACCATGGGCACCGCGGTCGGCGGTGCCTGGCACGGGTTGCCCACGCTGGCGGATGGTGAGATCGGCCGCGTGCTACTCCCCTCCGTCGCCGGGACCATGGGCCGGCCACGGCGCAGGCCCGACGCCTTGCTCGCGGACCGCGGCTTCGACCATGACAAGTACCGGCGTCTACTGTCGCAGCGCGGCATCCATCCGGTCATCGCCGCACGCGGCCAGCCCACGGCTGCGGCCAGGGCATCTTCCGGTACGTCGTCGAGAGAACGATCGCCGGGCTGCACGGCTCCCGCCGCCTGCGTATCCGCTGGGAGCGACGCGACGACATCCACGAGGCGTTCCTCGACCTCGCCACCTGCCTCAGCACCTACCGACACGTCCGACGCCTCGCCTCTGCGGGACTCATCGGCAAAGTGGACCCCGACCCACTGGAGCAGGTGGGAGCCGTCGTGCGAGTTTGCCTTCCGTGCCCTGCGCCACACCGACGCCGGCGTCCAGCTCGAAGCCGCGAGTCGATCGTCTCTCTCGCCCGCTGGCTCGGGCACGCCGACCCTGGCTTTACTCTGCGTACATACACGGACTTCATGCCCGACGCGGGCAGGCGAGGTCGCGCCGCCATGGATGCTTGGTTCAGAGGGGAGGCGAACTCCCTGGAAACCCCTGACGGCCATGCGGGGACCGTGAGAGGTGGGAAACATGCAGGTCAAGGTGTGTACGGAGCGGAATTCATGCGGTTGACGGTCTTCTGGGAGCGGATGGCGGACCACTTCGGTCCGGGATACGCCGACACCTTCGCGCGCGACCACGTGATGGCGGAGCTCGGCGGGCGCACGGTGCACGAGGCGCTGAACAGCGGCTGGGAGGCCAAGGACGTGTGGCGTGTGGTCTGCGCCGTCATGAACGTTCCGGGGGAGAAGCGCTGACAGGTCACGAAGATCGCAGTACGGCAGCCGGTTGTCGGCGGCGTGGGCGACACTTGCTCCGTGGCACGCACTGACGAGACCGGGCAGCCCGCCCGGCACACATCGCCGTTCGGCACGACGCCGCCCACCCCGCCGCCGGGCGAGGGCGCCGCCGGGCCGGACGCCGGCATGCCTCGCTGGCTTCCGCGTGCCATGGTGCTCGCGCTGGCACTCGTCGGCGTGTTCCAGTTGGGCAGCTGGGCCTTTCACCAGCTCACCGGGCTGCTGATCAACATCCTCATCGCGTTCTTCCTGGCTCTGGCCATCGAGCCGGCGGTGAGCTGGATGGCCTCGCGCGGCATACGCCGGGGTCTGGCCACCGCCATCGTCTTCCTCGCCGTGATCATCGTGTCCGCCGGGTTCGTGACGCTGCTGGGGTCCATGCTCGCGGGCCAGATCATCAAGATCGTCGAGGACTTCCCGAACTACCTCGACTCCGTCATCAACTGGATCAACGCGCACTTCCACACCGAGCTGCGCCGCGTGGACATCCAGGAGGGCCTGCTGCGGTCCGACTGGCTGCGCAACTACGTGCAGAACAGCGCCACCGGCGTCCTGGACGTGTCCGCCCAGGTCCTCGGCGGTCTCTTCCAGCTGCTGACGATCACGCTGTTCTCGTTCTACTTCGCCGCGGACGGTCCGCGACTGCGCCGCGCGCTGTGCTCCGTACTGCCGCCCGCCAAGCAGGCCGAGGTGCTGCGCGCGTGGGAGATCGCCGTCAACAAGACGGGCGGCTACCTGTACTCGCGCGGCCTGATGGCGCTCGTCTCCGGCATAGCCCACTACATCCTGCTGGCGAGCCTGGACGTGCCGTACGCGCCCGTGCTCGCTGTCTGGGTCGGTCTGGTCTCGCAGTTCATCCCCACCATCGGCACGTATCTCGCGGGCGCGCTGCCCATGCTGATCGCCTTCACGGTCGATCCCTGGTACGCGCTGTGGGTGCTGATCTTCGTCGTGGTCTACCAGCAGTTCGAGAACTATGTGCTGCAGCCCAAGCTGACCGCGAAGACCGTCGACATCCACCCAGCGGTCGCCTTCGGATCGGTCGTCGCCGGCACCGCCCTCCTCGGCGCGGTGGGTGCGCTGATCGCCATCCCGGCCATCGCCACGCTGCAGGCGTTCCTGGTGGCGTACGTGAAGCGTTACGACGTCACGGACGATCCCCGGGTTCATGGGCACCGGGGCCGAGGAGCGGGGCGGGGGCTGGTCACGCGCGCGCGTGCGCTGTGGGCCCATCGGCCGGGGGCGGCGAAGCCAGGGGCGGGCGCCGGGGGTTCCGGGGGGAGTTCCAGGGAGAACTCCGGCTGAGGAGAGCGGGTGGTCTGCCCCGGGCGCGTGTGGTCCGCCTGGGGTGAATGCTCTCCCTGGGCGGCTTGCTAGTGGCCCGCTGGCGGGAGTGGCGCATGGCCGGCCGGGCCGGGATTCCGGGGTGTCCAGGGCCGCGAACGTAGTCTCGTAGGTGACGTGTGGTGCGCTTGACACAAAAATCGAACATCCATTCTCATGGAGGCTCCGGCGAGGTGCTCGGCGGGCATTTCGCCCCGCTTTCGATGGGGAAGTCCCCGAGTTATCCACAGGCCGGACGGGCGTCGGGGCGCATTGTCAGTGGCAGGCGCTAGCGTCTTTGACGTGAAGCGATCGACTCAAGCAAATCGGGTGGAACCCATGGCAGGAACCGACCGCGAGAAGGCCCTGGAAGCCGCACTCGCACAGATTGAACGGCAATTCGGCAAGGGCGCGGTCATGCGCATGGGCGAGCGGTCGATGGAGCCCATCGAGGTCATCTCGACCGGGTCGACCGCGCTCGACGTGGCCCTCGGCGTGGGCGGCCTGCCGCGCGGCCGTGTCGTGGAGATTTACGGCCCGGAGTCGTCCGGTAAGACGACCCTGACCCTGCACGCGGTGGCGAACGCGCAGAAGGCCGGCGGCCAGGTCGCCTTCGTGGACGCGGAGCACGCCCTCGACCCCGAGTACGCGAAGAAGCTCGGCGTCGACATCGACAACCTGATCCTCTCCCAGCCCGACAACGGCGAGCAGGCTCTGGAGATCGTGGACATGCTGGTCCGCTCCGGCGCCCTCGACCTCATCGTCATCGACTCCGTCGCCGCGCTCGTCCCGCGCGCGGAGATCGAGGGCGAGATGGGCGACAGCCACGTCGGTCTCCAGGCCCGCCTGATGAGCCAGGCCCTGCGGAAGATCACCAGCGCCCTCAACCAGTCGAAGACCACCGCGATCTTCATCAACCAGCTCCGCGAGAAGATCGGCGTGATGTTCGGCTCCCCCGAGACCACGACCGGTGGCCGCGCGCTGAAGTTCTACGCCTCGGTGCGTATCGACATCCGCCGCATCGAGACCCTGAAGGACGGCACGGAGGCGGTCGGCAACCGCACCCGCTGCAAGGTCGTCAAGAACAAGGTCGCGCCGCCGTTCAAGCAGGCCGAGTTCGACATCCTCTACGGCCAGGGCATCAGCCGCGAGGGCGGCCTGATCGACATGGGCGTGGAGCACGGCTTCGTCCGCAAGGCCGGCGCCTGGTACACGTACGAGGGCGACCAGCTAGGCCAGGGCAAGGAGAACGCGCGCAACTTCCTCAAGGACAACCCCGACCTGGCCAACGAGATCGAGAAGAAGATCAAGGAGAAGCTGGGCGTCGGCGTGCGTCCGGAGGAGCCTGCTGCCGAGCCGGGTGCGGACGCCGCGGTCTCCGCCACCCCGGACGACGCCGCGAAGACGGTGCCCGCTCCGGCGGCCAAGGCGGCCAAGACCAAGGCTGCGACTGCCAAGAGCTGACCCTTGACACGGCGAACCGACTGGGCCGAGTACGCCGCCTACCCGGACGCTCCGCGCGAGCGGAGACGAGGCGGCGACGCGGACTCCTCCGGAATGGGCGACCACGCCCATGCGGGAGAGACGGCCCATGACGCGGACCGGGGGAACGACGGCACTGCGCCGTACGGCAGAAGCAGGTCCTTCGACGGGTACGGCGACGAGTCGGGCCTGGCGTACGGCGAAGACCCGGGCCATGGCGCGGCGGACGGCGAAGCGTGGGTGGAGGACGGTTCGGTGCACGGCACCGGTGCGCCCGGTGATGGCTCACGCCGCGGCCGGCGTGAGGCTCGGGGCTCGGACGGCCCACGCGGGCGTCGTCGGCGCGGTCGTACAGAGCCGCCCGGAGAGGACGGAGGCGCCTCTTCCTCGTCGAGGGCCGAGGAGAGGACGCCCCCAGCGGACCCGGTGGAGCAGGCGCGGGCGATCTGTCTGCGCCTGCTCACCGGGACCCCGCGCACGCGGAAGCAACTCGCGGACGCCTTGCGTAAACGCGAGATCCCGGACGAGGCCGCCGAGGAGGTGCTGTCGCGGTTCGAGGAGGTCGGCCTCATCAACGACAGCGCGTTCGCGGACGCCTGGGTGGAATCCCGCCACCACGGCCGAGGGCTCGCCCGACGTGCGCTCGCCCGGGAACTGCGCACCAAGGGCGTCGACTCCACACTGATCGACGCGGCTGTCTCGCAGCTCGACTCAGAACAGGAAGAGACGACCGCACGCGAACTCGTCGCCCGCAAACTGCGTTCCACCCGGGGCCTCGACCGCGACAAACGCCTGCGCCGCCTCGCGGGCATGCTCGCCCGCAAGGGCTACCCCGAGGGCATGGCTCTACGGGTGGTCCGGCAGGCCTTGGAGGAAGAGGGCGAGGACACGGAGTTCCTCGGGGACGAGGGGTACTGATCCCTACGGCCCCAGAACCGTAGAGGGCCTGCACATGGGCCTGGACATGAGCGAGGGCCGACGACGATCGCGGGGGTTTCCGGCCCCGGACACGGTGGACGCGCGGGGGCGCCCATCGCATTCGGGGCCGGGCAGTGATCAGGTGGGTCTGTGCAGTGATCAGGTGGGTCCGTAGGGCACGGTCCTGCTCCGCTGCCTTCGATCACTCTCGCCTTGGCCTCCAGCCACTACGTCACCGGAAGCCCCTCGGCCCGCCACGCCTGGAAACCTCCGACCAGGTCGGTGGCCCGGTGCAGACCCAGTCGTCGTAGCGACTCGGCTGCCAGGCTCGACGCGTACCCCTCGTTGCAGATCACCACGACCAGAAGGTCGTGACTCGTTGCCTCGGGGGCGCGATGGCTGCCCTGTGGATCGAGCCGCCACTCCAGTTCGTTGCGCTCGACCACGAGGGCCCCCGGGATCAGACCGTCCCGCTCACACAGGGCCGCGTACCGGATGTCGACCAGCAGAGCCTCGCCGGACTGCGCTGCCTCGTACGCTTCCTGCGGCTCGATCCGCGTGTAGCCCGCGCGTACCCGTTCCAGCAACTCGTCGATACCGACCGGCCGCTCACTCACGCCGCTCACTGCCAGTCCTCCGGGCGCTCCACCTGCTCCAGGCGCAGGATCGGCCCGCTGCGGCTGAAGCGGCGGATGCGCGGCAGCGGCGGGTAGTAGGCGTGCACGGAGATCGCATGCTGGCCGGAGGACTCGTTGAGGACCTCGTGCACATGGTGATGGCCGAAGGAGCGGCCCTTTCCGGCCGGCAACCGCCGTTCCCGGTCCACGTCGTCCGTCAGTTCCAGCGTCTTCCAGCCGTCGGCGGGCAGCCGGACGGCGAGCGCGTTCTCCTTGAGCTCACCGGCCGCGGTGAGGAAGGCGCCGACCGAGTCGGCGTGGTCGTGCCAGCCGGTGCCCGTTCCTGGCGGCCAGCCGATCAGCCAGGCCTCGCTGCCGCCGGGGCCTTCGAGCCGTACCCAGGTGCGGCCCTCCGGGTCGAGCGGGAGCGAGGCGATCAAGTCGGCGTCGGCGGCCGTACGCCGTACGAAGTCGAGAAGGTCCGCCTGCGTCGGCGGCGTGGAGGTTGTCGCGGAATTCGACGCGGGAGGCGTGACAGCCGGGTCGGAAGAGGCAACGGCGGCGGGGGAGACAGACACGGGCACCGTCCTGAAGAGAGTTCGCGAAGTGCGCGCGACGGCACCGGCGACAGGAATCAGGAGGCCAGGAGCGGCGCGCGCGAGAAGAAAGAGAGGCGAGTTCAGCAGGACGGGCGACACACGCAGCCCGCATAGCGGACGAGGTCCATATGGACCCTCCGCCACAGGCGCACACAGGTGTCGGTCACGATCGGGAGTACACCATGACGGTGAGAGCCGGTCAACTCGCCGTCATCTGATCTGGCGAGGCCGCCCGGCGTTCATACCGCGGAACAGCCGCATCCTGTGCCGTGCCGGTGTTGAAGGAAGGAGGTCATGCCCGCTACACGTACCGGCTGCGTGTGTCGCCGACCGCTCGTACACAACTGCTTGCGGAGTGGGACCGCTGCCGATGGGTGTGGAACGAGTGCGTGGCCAAGTCCAAGGCCGTGCACGCGCACAACAAGGCGCACCCGGAGGACAGCAGACCTGTGGCCCGGCCCAGCTCGACAGGATGCTCACCGAGACCAGGCGGGTGACCCCATGGCTGAGGGAAGGCGCCAGCGTTCCGTAGCAACAGATCATCCGAGACTTCGGCACGTCGCGCGCGAAGGCGCACAAGGACATCAAGGAGCGCCTGCCGCTCAGGCAGAGAGCTGGGATGCCCGGCTGGAAGAAGAAATGCGAAGCGGACCCGACGCTCAACTACACCAAGCGTGGCTTCCGTCTCGGAGACGGAAGCCTGCACCTGACGGGCGGCATCGTCCTGACCATGGTGTGGTCCCGAGAATTGCCCGCTGTCCCGTCTTCCGTGCGTGTGTACCGAGAGCGTCGGCCATTGGTACGCCTCGTTCGTCGTGCCTGCCGAAGTCCAGCCTCTGCCCGCTACCGGCGCGGTGATCGGGATCGACTGGGGTGTGAAGGAGACCGCGACCACAACCTCGGACTCGCACGACCTTCCCCATGCCCAGCACGGGCAGAAGGCCCAGCAGGAAATGTCGAGGTACGACCGAATGATGGCCCGCCCTCAACCCGCCAAAGGACAGGCGGCCTCGAAGGGGTACAGCGAGGCGAGGAAGCTGTGTGCGAAGGCCCACCAGAAGGTCGCCCGGCAGCGGCAGGATGCCGGGCGCAAGTGGGCGAAGAAGGTCGTGACGGACCACGACGCCATCGCGGTGGAGGATTTCCGCCCGAAGTTCCTTGCTAAGACGTCGATGGCCCGCAAGGCAGCCGATGCTGCCATCGGCGCAACGAAGAAGGCCCTGCTGGAGATGGACCGCAAGCACGGGCGGGATGTCCGCCTCGTGCACCCCGCGCACACCACCATGGACCGCGCATTGTGCGGAGCGAGAACCAAGCACGCACTGCCGCTGTCGGAGCGCACCTACACCTGCATCGCGTGCGGAGCGGTCTCTTCCCTTGTAGACCATTGCTCATTGCTCTCTCTGCGCGCGCATGGTCGGGGCATACGTGGGCCCTTGGGCGCGGTCGCGGGCGAGCCGGTCAACTCACCCTCATGTCAGCGTGAACCTGCGCGCGCCCCGGCTCCCACCTCCGCCTTGACCGGCCCCCCCAACGCGGCCTCGGCCGCCGCGTACAGATCGGCCGGCCGCACCCCGCTCAGGGCGGTCACCAGGTGGCCGTCGGGTCGGATCAGCAGCACGCTGTGCGCGGACGCCCCCGGATAGCTCTCCGCGACCAGGAGTTCGGCCGGATGCGGCAGCGCCGTCACCGCGGCCGCCAGTCGCGGCATGATCCCCGCGGTCGCCCAGTGCTTGCGGTCCCACACGCCCGTGCCCGGAGCGATCAGCAGGACCAGCAGCGCGCCCCGTCCGAGCCGGTCCCGCAGCCGTACGAAGGAGCCGTCCTCGGCCGTGACGCGTACGTCCCTGACCGGCGCACCGCGCGGCGTGTCCACCGGCACCTCGCCCTCCAGGTGCGGGGGCGCGAGCGGCGAGTCGGCGTACGTCCCCGGCGCACCGATCGCTCCCTGCCCGAGGTGGCCGTCGATCAGCAGCGCATCATGGCCTCGGGCGGAGCCGGGCACGTACGCGCGCAGCCCTCCGCCGCCGCGCAGCAGCGGCAGCGCCTGGTCGGCGGCGCGCAGCCGGGCGGCGACGGCCGCGCGCCGCTCCGTCTGGTAGCTGTCGAGCAGCGCCTCGTGCGGCCCGTGATGCCAGGCCGACGCCAGCTTCCAGGCGAGGTTGTCGGCGTCCCTCAGCCCCTCTTCCAGCCCATGCGTACCGAGCGTGCCGAGGCAGTGCGCCGCGTCTCCGGCGAGGAAGACGCGGCCCACGCGCCAGCGACGAGCCAGACGGTGGTGGACCGTGTGCACTCCGGTGTCGAGGAGTTCGTACGGCGGTGTCGGGCCGGTGGACCAGCCGGCGAGTGTTTCGCGGACGTGAGTCACCAGCAGTTCGGGTGTGACCAGGTCCTTGCCCGGCGGCAGCAACCAGTCAAGGCGCCAGACCCCGTCCGGGAGCGGCCGCCCGGTCACCTCCCCGCCCGAGGGTCCGGACGCCCGCCACGGCGGCATCCGATGGAGCAACGCCTGGCCCTCCCACGGAAGTTCCACATGCAGCGCGGCCACGGCGTGTCGCTCCACCGCCGTACGCCCCGGGAAGCGGATGTCCTGGAGTTTGCGCACGGTCGAGCGGGGGCCGTCGCAACCGACCACATAACTGCCACGCCACCAGGTGCCCTTGGGGCCACGGGTGTGGACGCTGACGCCCGAGACCTCCTGCTCGATGGCGTCCAGGCGACTGTCCACGGCGACCTTGACGAGCCGTTCGTCGGCGAGGGCGGCGCGCAGGGCACCGGTCAGCACGTGCTGGGCGATGTGCAGGGGCGGGGGGTTCGTGGCCCCCTCGCGCCCCTCCGTCTCCTCCACGGCGTCGTCGAACGTGACCTCGCGCATCACCTGCTTGCGCCGCATTGCCCGCCATCCGGCCCAGTAGGCCCCGGCCCCGGAGAGCGGCGTGCCCGTCAGGCGCTCCAAGAGGGCGATGGCGTCCTCGCGCAGGACGACAGTGCGCGCGAGACGGGGTTCGTCCTTGCCGGGCCCCTCGTCGAGAACGACGGACGGAACCTCCTGACGGGCCAGCGCCAGGGCGAGCGTGAGCCCGACGGGCCCCGCTCCGACGATGATCACCGGGTCCACGGCGCGGCGCCCCCTGCCCGCAGCGGTGTCCCGAGGGACGCAAGTGAACAGAAAGTTGGAGCAGGGTGCACGATCACAGAACGTATGCAACCCATTGCCGGTGCTTGCGTCAAGTGACGGAGGGCAGTGGCGATCATGCCACTGCCCTCCGGGGTGTTCATGCTATTTGACTGTTCGTCAGGTATAGGTCCTGGAGCCGGGCAGACCGCCGCCTTCTCCGCCGGTCCCGAAGGATCCGCCCACCGCCGCCGGGTTCAGCTCCTCCATGTCCTCGGCGCTGAGGACCGCGCCCGTGCTCTTCTTGCTGCGGCGCAGCCTCTTCTCCAGCCAGCTGGCGAAGCTGGTGAGGATGAAGTTCAGCACGATGTAGATGAGCGCCACCACGATGAAGCTGGGAATGACATTCGCGTAGAAGGACGCCATGGTCGCGCGCGAGTTGAGCAGCTCGGTGAAGCCGATCATCACGCCGCCCAGCGCGGTGTCCTTCACGATGACCACGAGCTGGCTGACGATGGCCGGCAGCATGGCGGTGACGGCCTGCGGCAGCAGGATGGTCCTCATGGTCTGGTTCTTGCGCAGACCGATCGCCATGGCGGCCTCTCCCTGCCCCTTGGGCAGGGAGAGGATGCCGGCCCGTACGACCTCGGCTAGGACTGACGCGTTGTAGAGGACCAGACCGGTGACGACCGCGTACAGGGGGCGCTGCTCACTGGAGACGTTCGTCCAGCGGTCGTAGAACTCGTTGGCGAACAGCATCAGCAGAAGGACCGGGATGGCCCGGAAGAACTCGACCACCCAGGCGGCGGGAAGCCGTACCCACCGGTGGTCGGAGAGGCGCGCGATGCCGAAGAACGCGCCCAGTGGAAGGGCGATCACCATGGCCAGTGCCGCGGCCTTCAGCGTGTCGGCGAGGCCGGGCAGCAGATAGGTGGTCCAGGCCTCCGACTGGGTGAACGGCTTCCACAGGGCCCACTTCAGCTGGCCCTTCTCGTCCATCGTGTCCCAGATGAACCACACGAGCAGGGCGAGCAGGGCGAAGAAGACCACCGAGATGATCAGATTGCGCCACTTGGCGCGGGGGCCCGGAGCGTCGTAGAGAACGGAGCTCATCGCTTCACCGCCAGTCGCTTGCTCAGCCAACCGAGGATGAGGCCGGTGGGCAGGGTCAATACCACGAAACCGAAGGCGAAGACCGCGCCGATAAGGACCGTCTGTGCCTCGTTCTCGATCATTTCCTTCATCAGATAGGCGGCCTCGGCTACGCCGATGGCGGCCGCCACAGTGGTGTTCTTTGTCAGAGCGATCAACACGTTGGCCAGCGGGCCGATGACCGAGCGGAAGGCCTGCGGCAGGATGATCAGCCGGAGGGTCTGGCTGAAGGTCAGCCCGATGGCACGGGCCGCCTCGGCCTGGCCGAGCGGCACGGTGTTGATGCCGGAACGAATCGCCTCACAGACGAAGGCCGCGGTGTAGGCGATCAGACCGAGGATCGCCAGACGGAACCCCCGGACCTGGAAGTCGGAGGCGCCCATCGTCACGCCGAAGATGTCGGCGAGGCCGAGCGAGGTGAAGATGATGATGACCGTCAGGGGAATGTTCCGGACGATGTTCACATAGGCCGTGCCGAACCCACGCATGAGCGGGACCGGGCTGACCCGCATCGCGGCCAGGAGGGTGCCCCAGATCAGGGAGCCGAGGCCGGAGAAGACGGTGAGTTGCACCGTCGTCCAGAAGGCACCCCACAGGGTGGGGTCGTCATAGTCTGAAATGAAGTCGAACACGATCTCCCGCGCTTCCGGGTGGGTGGCGAACGTGGATAGCGCGGCGCGCCGCCGCCCTGATCGCGGGTGGACGGCGGCGCGCCGGTGGATCCTTGCGCTACTTGACGATGACGCCGATCTTCGGCGCGGGCTCGTTCTTGTAGTTGGCCGGACCGAAGTTGTCGGTGACCGCCTTGTCCCAGGCCTTGTCCTTGACCATCTTCTCGAGGGCGGCGTTGATCTTGTTGACGGTCTCGGTGTCGCCCTTCTTCACACCGATGCCGTAGTTCTCGTTGCTCAGCTTGAGGCCGGCGAGCTTGAACTGGCCCTTGTACTGCTCCTGCGCGGCGTAACCGGCGAGGATCGAGTCGTCCGTGGTCAGGGCGTCCACGGCGCCACTCTGCAGAGCGGCGATGCACTCCGAGTAGCCGCCCCTCTCCGTCAGGTTGGCCTTCGGCGCGAAGTCGTTCTTGACGTTCTGCGCCGAGGTGGAGCCCTGCACCGAACACAGCTTCTTGCCGTTCAGGTCCGTGGCCTCGGAGATGTCCGAGTCCGACTTGACCAGCAGGTCCTGGTGCGCCAGCAGGTACGGCCCGGCGAAGTCGACCTTCTGCTTGCGCTCGTCGGTGATCGAGTACGTCGCCGCGATGAACTTCACGTCGCCGCGGGCGAGGGCGTTCTCACGGTCGGCGCTCTTGGTCTCGACCCACTCGATCTGGTCGGGCTCGTAGCCGAGCTCCTTCGCCACGTACGTCGCCACGTCCACGTCGAAGCCGGAGTAGCCGCCCGGCTCCTTCAGGCCCAGACCCGGCTGGTCGTACTTAATGCCGATCTTGATCTTGTCGCCGCCACCGGAGCCCGAGTTGCTGTCGCTGTCGCCGTCACCACCACAAGCGGTGGCGGTGATGGAGAGGACGATTGCAGCGGCGGCCGCGGCGGAGGCCTTGCGGAGCTTCATGGTGAACATCCTTTGTGTGAAGAAGAGATGCGTGCCGTCAGGAACGGCGGTGACGCAGGTCGTCGGGTGCGGAAGCAGTCCGTCAGGGGTGCGGGGTCGCGTCCCCTTCAGTGGTGCGGGTGGCACCCCGTCAGTGGTGCTGGATCGAACCACTGACGGGATGCGCGGATCGCACCTCGTCAGTGGTGCAGGATCTTGGACAGGAAGTCCTTGGCGCGGTCGCTGCGCGGGTTGCTGAAGAACTGGTCCGGCACAGCTTCTTCGACGATCTTGCCGTCCGCCATGAACACCACCCGGTTGGCGGCCGAACGGGCGAAGCCCATCTCGTGGGTCACGACGATCATGGTCATGCCGTCGCGGGCGAGCTGCTGCATGACCTCCAGGACCTCGTTGATCATCTCCGGGTCGAGCGCCGACGTGGGCTCGTCGAAGAGCATGACCTTGGGGTCCATGGCCAGCGCACGGGCGATGGCCACACGCTGCTGCTGGCCGCCGGAGAGCTGGGCGGGGTACTTGTCCGCCTGGCTGCCCACGCCCACCCGGTCGAGCAGGGTGCGGGCCTTCTCCTCGGCCTTGTTCTTGTCGGTCTTGCGGACCTTGATCTGGCCCAGCATCACGTTCTCGAGCACGGTCTTGTGCGCGAAAAGGTTGAAGGACTGGAAGACCATTCCGACGTCGGCACGCAGTTTGGCCAGCGCCTTGCCCTCAGCGGGCAGGGGCTTGCCGTCGATCGCGATCGTGCCGGAGTCGATCGTCTCCAGGCGGTTGATGGTGCGGCACAGGGTGGACTTCCCGGACCCGGAGGGTCCGATGACCACGACGACCTCGCCGCGGGCGATCGTCAGATCGATGTCCTGGAGCACGTGCAACGCGCCGAAGTGCTTGTTCACGTTCTTCAGGACGACCAGCTCGCCGGTCGCGGCCACGTCTTCCTTGGCCACCGATACTTCGGTCATCGCTCTCAGGCTCCGTCCTCCTCGGTTTCGGAGGACAGTAGTAACCGTATCCGACCTGCGTCATCAGTTCTGAGGTGAATCTGAGCATCACGATCCGATAGCAATCGGACACGTGTCGTAGCACTTGGGACCGGGCGCGTACCGGCTGGATAACGGAAGCTGCGCGCAACCGGAACCCACTTGACGGCGTCCTCGTCCATCAGCGTGACTTCCATGGTGCACTCGCGCGTGTGCACGCACTGTGTATCTACCTGAATCGTACGGCCGATGAACCGAAGGAGGCCGGGATGAGACTGCTCCTCGTCGAGGACGACAACCATGTCGCCGCCGCGCTGTCCGCGGTCCTGGCACGGCACGGTTTCGACGTCACGCACGCGCGTAGCGGCGAGGAGGCCCTCCAGGCGCTGGTACCCGAGGGCAACGGCTTCGGCGTCGTCCTCCTTGACCTCGGCCTGCCCGACCAGGACGGTTACGAGGTCTGTGGCAAGATCCGCAAGCGCACCAGCACCCCGGTGATCATGGTCACCGCGCGCTCCGACGTCCGCTCCCGCATCCACGGCCTCAATCTCGGGGCCGACGACTACGTGGTGAAGCCGTACGACACCGGAGAGCTGCTCGCCCGGATCCACGCCGTCAGCCGGCGCACCGTGCAGGAGGACGCCGATGTGGGTGGCGACGGCGTGCTGCGCCTGGGCGCCGTGCACATCGAACTGCCGACCCGCCAGGTCAGCGTGGACGGTTCGGTTGTCCAACTGACCCGCAAGGAGTTCGATCTCCTCGCGCTGCTCGCCCAGCGCCCAGGGGTGGTCTTCCGCAGAGAACAGATCATCAGCGAGGTGTGGCGCACGAGTTGGGAGGGGACCGGGCGCACTCTTGAGGTGCATGTGGCGTCCCTGCGCGCCAAGCTGCGCATGCCGGCGCTGATCGAGACCGTACGCGGCGTCGGCTATCGACTCGTCGCCCCGGCGTCGTAGCGGGCAGGGGTGCGCACTCGTCTCCTCCCGCTGCTGATCGTCCTGATGGCGGCGGTGCTGCTTGCCCTCGGCGTACCGCTCGCCGTCAGCCTGGCGTCGGCCCAGCAGCAGAAGGTGGTCGTCGACCGGATCGACGACACCGCGTACTTCGCGGCGATCGCGCGGCCCGCCGCCGACACCACGACCGGTTCCCGCGACGACCTGCGCATCCTGAGCCGGGAACTCGAGAGCTACTACGAGGTCTACGGCATCCGGGCCGGTGTCTTCCTGCCCAACGACACGCCCCTGGCCACCGGCCCGACGACCTGGCTCCTGCCCGATACCGGCGAAGAGCGCGAGGCCTTCCAGGAGTCGCTGCTGAGCCGGCGCAGCCACGACCCCAAGCAGGTGTGGCCCTGGCAGCGCAACCGCCTCGTCATCGCCTCGCCGGTCATCCGGGACGGTGACGTCGTCGCGGTCGTGGTCACCGACTCGCCCACCGGGCAGATGCGTTCGCGGATCCTGCACGGCTGGCTGATCATCGGCGCGGGGCTGACGGCCGCGATGCTGGTGGCCGTCGGGGCAGCCCTCAGGCTGACCGGGTGGGTGCTCAGACCGGTGCGCGTGCTGGACGTCACCACGCACGAAATCGCGAGCGGCCGCATTAAGTCACGCGTCGCGGTGGCCAGCGGTCCGCCGGAGCTCAGACGGCTGGCCCGGTCGTTCAACGAGATGGCGGACAATGTCGAGGACGTGCTGGAGCAGCAGCGCGCCTTCGTCGCCGACGCCTCGCACCAGCTGCGCAACCCGCTGGCGGCGCTGTTGCTGCGCATCGAACTGCTCGCCTTCGAACTCCCCGAGGGCAATGCGGAGATCGCCTCGGTACAAGCCGAGGGCAAGCGCCTGGCGCAGGTCCTCGACGATCTGCTCGACCTCGCCCTCGCCGAGCACACCGAGGCCGATCTCCGGCTGACCGACGTCGGCGCGCTGACCGCCGAGCGCCTCGCGGCCTGGGCGCCGACCGCCGAGGCCAAGGGCGTACGGCTGGTGGGCACCTGCCCGCCCACCACCGCCTGGGTCGACCCGGTGGCGCTGTCCAGCGCTCTTGACGCTGTGATCGACAACGCGGTCAAGTTCACGCCGCGCGACGAGCGGGTCGAGGTGACCGTCGCGTCCAACGGCAGGACGTCGACGATCGAGGTGGCCGACAACGGCCCCGGCCTCACCGACGAGGAGCTCGCCCGCATCGGCGACCGCTTCTGGCGCAGCGGCAGGCACCAGAACATCAAGGGCTCGGGGCTGGGCCTGTCGATCTCCCGGGCACTGCTCGCACCGGGCGGCGGCTCGATCGCGTACGGCCGTCATCAGCCGCACGGGTTGCGGGTGACGGTGACGGTGCCGAGGTCGGGGCCTACGCCGTAACCGGTGTCGACTCCGGTGCACGTGTGCGTGCGGGTACCGGTCGGCGGGCGTTCCCGTCTTCGCCTACGGCCGGTCCCGTGGCGGCCTGCGCTACGGCTTCACCGAGCGGTAGTAACTCTTGGCGCCCTCGTGCAGCGTCAGCGGGTCGGTGTAGATCGCCGTACGCAGGTCGACGAGTTGTGCGGAGTGGACGTGGGCCCCGATGCCGTCGCGACTCTTGATCACCGTCCGGGTCAGCCATTCGGTGAGCCGGGGGTCCATGTTCTTGCGGGTGATCAGCAGGTTGGACACGGCGATCGTCGGCACCGTGGCGCCGTCCTGGATGCTGGGGTAGGCCGACTCCGGCATGTTGGTGGCGCGGTAGAAGTGGGCCGTGTCGCCCTGGGCGTGCACCTTGGCGACGAGGTCCGCGTCGATCGGCACGAACCGGAACGCGGAGGTCTTGGCGATCTCCTCCAGGCCGCCCGTCGGCAGTCCGCCCGACCAGAAGAACGCGTCGAGCTCGTGCCCCAGCCGCTTGGGCCCGGTGTCGATGCCGTCCGACCTGGGCGTGATGTCCTTCTCCGGATCGATGCCGGCGGCCTCCAGCACGCGCGTGGCGATCAGCCGCACACCGGAGTTGGGCAGCCCTATGGCCACTCGCTTGCCCTTCAGGTCCGCGACGGAGCGGATGTCCGAGTCCGGCGGGACGACGAGCTGCACATAGTCGTCGTACAGGCGGGCGACGCCGCGCAGCCGGTCGGTGACGGGCTTGCCGCCCATCCTGAAGGTGTCCACGGCGTCGGCGGCGGCGATCGTGAAGTCGGCCTCACCGGTAGCCACGCGTTCGACGTTCTCCTGCGACCCGGCGCTCGTGGTCAGCCGCACCTTCAGCTGCGGCATGTCCTTGGCGAGTTCCTGGCGCAGGAGCTCGCCGTACTCCTGGTAGACCCCCGCGCGCGTGCCGGTGCTGAAGGTGATCGTCCCGCTCGGCGGATCCTCACCGAGCGGCAGCACCCACCACAGCAGCAACCCGAGGGTCACGAGCCCGGCGGCCGCGCCCTCTAGGGCCCGGCGCCTGCTGATGCGGGTGAATGCCTTGAACATGGCCGCGATCCTGCCAGCCCGTACGCGGTGCTGACCAGGGCAGGGGTCACAGCGTCGGTCGCGCACCGAGGAGTGTCGGACCCGGCCGATACAGTCGACGCATGAGTTCCTCTCCCGCCGACCTGGTCCGTGAATTCCACCTCGCCTTCGGCCTCGACGCCCGCAGGACGCCGACCGAGGTCTCCCCGGAACTCGCCGCCCACCGTGGAGAGCTGCTCGCCGAGGAGGCCGCGGAAGTCGCCGAGGTCGCCGTGACCGGCCCGCTCGACAGGCTCGCGCACGAGCTGGCGGACGTCGTCTACGTCGCGTACGGCACGGCCCTGATCCACGGCATCGACCTCGACGCCGTACTGTCCGAGATCCACCGCTCCAACATGACCAAGCTGGGCCCCGACGGCCGGATCTCGCGCAGAGCCGACGGCAAGGTCCTCAAGGGCGAGTACTACGAGGCGCCGGACGTGTCCGGTGTGCTGCGCAGGCAGGGGTGGGCTGCTCCCGCGCGGTAGCTCTCTTCCCGGCGCTTCGGCCCGCTCGGGCCGGGGCGACGGGTTCTCGCGACCGCATACCCTTGTCCCATGAGCAGCAGCGACCGGAGCCAGGCAGTGGACGTGAAGACATACGAGGTGCGCACCTACGGGTGCCAGATGAACGTCCACGATTCCGAGCGATTGTCCGGGCTGCTCGAGGACGCCGGTTACGTCCGCGCGCCCGAGGGCTCCGACGGTGACGCGGACGTCGTCGTCTTCAACACCTGCGCGGTTCGCGAGAACGCCGACAACAAGCTGTACGGCAACCTCGGCCACCTGGCGCCGATGAAGACCAAGCGGCCCGGGATGCAGATCGCGGTGGGCGGCTGCCTCGCGCAGAAGGACCGCGACACCATCGTGAAGCGGGCGCCCTGGGTGGACGTCGTCTTCGGCACGCACAACATCGGCAAGCTCCCTGTCCTGCTGGAACGCGCGCGCGTGCAGGAGGAGGCGCAGGTCGAGATCGCCGAGTCGCTGGAGGCGTTCCCGTCGACGCTGCCGACCCGGCGCGAGAGCGCCTACGCGGCCTGGGTGTCGATCTCCGTCGGCTGCAACAACACCTGCACCTTCTGCATCGTCCCGGCCCTGCGCGGCAAGGAGAAGGACCGCCGCACCGGCGACATCCTCGCCGAGATCGAGGCCCTGGTCGCGGAGGGCGTCAGCGAGATCACGCTGCTCGGCCAGAACGTCAACGCGTACGGCTCCGACATCGGCGACCGCGAGGCGTTCAGCAAGCTGCTGCGGGCCTGCGGGACCATCGAGGGCCTGGAGCGCGTCCGCTTCACCTCGCCGCATCCGCGCGACTTCACGGACGACGTGATCGCGGCGATGGCCGAGACCCCGAACGTGATGCCGCAGCTGCACATGCCGCTCCAGTCCGGCTCGGACACGGTCCTCAAAGCGATGCGCCGTTCCTACCGCCAGGAGCGCTACCTGGGGATCATCGACAAGGTCCGTGCAGCCATCCCGCACGCCGCGATCACCACCGACATCATCGTGGGCTTCCCGGGCGAGACCGAGGAGGACTTCGAGCAGACGCTGCACGTCGTCCGCGAGGCGCGTTTCGCCCAGGCCTTCACCTTCCAGTACTCCAAGCGCCCCGGCACCCCCGCGGCCACCATGGAGAACCAGATCCCCAAGGAGGTCGTCCAGGCGCGCTACGAGCGTCTCGTCGCCCTCCAGGAGGAGATCTCCTGGGATGAGAACAAGAAGCAGGTCGGCCGCACCGTCGACCTGATGGTCGCCGAGGGCGAGGGCCGCAAGGACGGCGCCACGCACCGCCTGTCCGGCCGCGCCCCCGACAACCGACTGGTCCACTTCACCAAGCCGGAGCAGGAGGTCCGGCCCGGCGACGTCGTGACCGTCGAGATCACGTACGCCGCCCCCCACCACCTCCTCGCCGAGGGAGCCGTCCTGAACGTGCGCCGCACCCGCGCGGGCGACGCCTGGGAGAAGCGCAACGCCGCCGAGGCCACCAAGGCCGCTGGTGTCATGCTCGGGCTGCCCAAGATGGGCGTGCCCGAGCCGCTGCCGGCCGTCACCGGGGGCTGCGCCATCGACTGACGGGACCCGGAGACCGGACCGCGAGGGGGCGTGCACCTACCGCCTGCGGTACTGGCTCGCGGAGCGCGTGTGGGGCACGGAGGCCGCCTCTTAGTCCGGGGAGGCCATCTCGGGCAGCGTCGCGGATGCCGTCCCGGGGCGCGTCCGGGGGCCCGCAGTAGGCTGCCGATCATGCTTGTCGCTGCCGCCGTCTGCCCCTGCCCGCCTCTTCTCGTGCCCCAGGTCGCCGCGGGCGCCGCGCCCGAGCTGGACGCCGCACGAGCTGCCTGTACGGATGCGCTGGGCCTGCTCGCCGCCGCCCGACCGGACCGGCTGGTGGTCGTGGGGCCCGCAGACGGGAGCGGGGCGCGGACATATCCGCGAGGGACAGGGGGTACGTTCCGCGGCTTCGGTGTGGACGTCGACGTACGGCTGGGCCTCGGTGAAGGTCAGGGCGACGGCGACGGGGCCGATCCGGCGTCTTCGGAGCTCCGGCTTCCGTCCTCGCTCGCCGTCGCCGCATGGCTTCTGGAGCGGACCGGCTGGTCGGACGCCCCGATCGAGGGACTCGGTGTGGGGGAACCTCTTGAGGCCGAGCGGTGTATGGAAATCGGAAGGGACATCGCCGCCCGGGCCGAGCGGGTGGCACTGCTGGCGATGGGCGACGCCAGTGCCTGTCGCACGCTCAAGGCGCCCGGGTACCTCGACGAGCGAGCGGCACCGTTCGACGCGTCCGTCGCGCGTGCGCTCGGCGACGGGGACGTGGCCGCCCTCAAGGCTCTGGACACCGGGCTCGCGCAGGAGCTGAAGGCGTCCGGCCGGGCTCCTTGGCAGGTCCTCGCGGGCGCCGCGGAGGAGGCGGGTCTCTCGGGCGCCTTGCTCTACGAGGACGCGCCGTACGGCGTCGGCTACCTGGTCGCGACCTGGTCGTAGCGCACGCCGAACCCCCGAAAGCCGACGTCGAAAGATCTCCGAAAACGGCGGACGGCCGGGAGCCGTCAAGCTCCGCGGCCGTCCGTCGATGTGCCGTTCAGGTGGTCGGCGGGGGTGCGTCCGGCGGCGGTGTGCTGCCCCCGGCCGCCGTGTCGTTCCCCTTGTGCGCGAGTCGGTCCATGGCGCCCTTGGCCTTGCCCGTGCCCGTGTGGATCCTGTCGCTGTACTTGCCCTTGGTCTTCTCGTCGACGACCTTCGCGGCCTTGTCGAGACCGTGCTGGATCTTGCCCTCGTGCCGCTGCGCGAGGCCGGAGACCTTGTCCTTCGCCGGGGCGAGTTTGGCTTTCAAATTGTCCTTCAGACCCATCGTTCACCTTCCCGCGCGGGACAGTTACGTGCGGGCGCCCTCACCGGCCTCGCTGTCGGCCGCCTCGTCGGCGGACTGCTGCTTGGGGATCTCGACGCCGTCGTCGGCGTCGGTCTCGACGGACGCCGCCGTCGGTTCGGCCGACTCCTCGGCCTTGGCCTCAGCCGACCCCTTCGCCTCCGCCGCCTCTTCCGCCGCGGGCTCGGCCGTTGGTGTGTCGGTCTGAGTCTCGACGGTTGACGCCTCCTCCGTGGTCTTCGACCGCCGGAAAATCCGTGCGAAAACGCCCATATCCACTCCATACGTTACTCGTGCGGGCGAAATCCCGCGTCGTCCGGTGCGTCCGTTTGCGCCCCCGGGTCGCCGCCTCCGCGAAACCGGCGGCGAAAACCTCGCAACAGGCAACGACCTCGCGCGTGTGCCGTCACGTAACTCGTTCGAGTCCACCCCGCGAGGTTTGCGAGACTGGGGCGGTGAGCAGCGCACCCCCCGCCCCCCGCGTCATTGCCGTAGTCGGACCCACCGCGGCCGGAAAGTCCGATCTGGGCGTCTTCCTGGCCCGGCAACTCGGCGGCGAGGTCGTCAACGCCGACTCCATGCAGCTCTACCGAGGGATGGACATCGGCACCGCCAAGCTGACGCCCGAGGAACGGGACGGCGTTCCGCACCATCTCCTGGACATCTGGGACGTGACGGTCACGGCGTCCGTCGCCGAGTACCAGCGGCTCGCGCGGGAACGGATCGACGCGCTGCTCGCCGAAGGGCGCTGGCCGATCCTGGTCGGCGGCTCGGGGCTGTACGTCCGTGGAGCCGTCGACAACCTGGAGTTCCCCGGCACCGACCCCGAGGTCAGGGCCCGGCTGGAGGAGGAGCTCGCGCTGCGCGGCTCCGGGGCGCTGCACGCCCGTCTGGCCGCCGCCGACCCCGAGGCCGCGCAGGCCATCCTGCCCAGCAACGGCCGCCGCATCGTCCGCGCTCTCGAAGTGATCGAGATCACCGGCAAGCCCTTCACCGCCAACCTTCCCGGCCATGACTCGGTCTACGACACGGTCCAGATCGGCGTCGACGTGGCCCGCCCGGAACTGGACGAGCGCATCGCGCGCCGGGTCGACCGCATGTGGGACGCCGGGCTCGTGGACGAGGTTCGCGCGCTGGAGGCGCAGGGGTTGCGAGAGGGGCGTACGGCCTCGCGCGCGCTCGGCTATCAGCAGGTGCTCGCGGCGCTCGCCGGGGAGTGCACCCTGGAAGAGGCGCGGTCCGAGACCGTACGTGCCACCAAGCGCTTCGCGCGCCGTCAGGATTCATGGTTCAGGCGCGACCCGCGGGTGCACTGGCTAAGTGGGGCTGCGGCGGATCTCACAGAACTTCCGCATCTCGCGCTGGCGTTGGTCGAACGACCGGTTACAGCCTGATCACGTGATGGCATCGGGACGCTCCGGCCGTCATCCGGGCCTCCGGTGCCATGCCATCATCGAGCTTCGATCGACCAAGTGGAGTCCGAGTTGGGAGGGCGCGTGGCGATGGAGGCCGGCCCTCGCGACACCGCACAAGACACCGAGAACGTCACCGCTGACCGGGACGAACCGGAGCGGGACGGCGACCGTCTGAGCCCCGACGGGCCGGACGGGATCGACGAGACCGAGGGCGGCGTCACCGACGACGGCCCCGAGCCCGAGGAGATGTACGCGAGCGGCCCGGAGGTCGAGGTCGAGCTGCGCCCGCAGCGCCGACTGCGCATCTGGCAGCTCGCGCCGATCGTCTCCCTGGCCGCGGTCGGCTCCCTGATGTTCGCCTTCCCGCTGGCCTTCGACTTCGGCGACAGCGGGGCCGTGATCGCCATGCTGGGGCTGCTGATCTGCTCCTGCGCGGCCGGCTGGGGCATGATGGCCGCCCGCCGGGTCGGCTACACCTGGCCCGGGCTGCCGCAGCGCGGCTCCGGCCGCCGACCGGACTGGCGGGTCGTGCTGGCGTACGTCCTGCTGGTTGCCGCGATCGTCGTGCTGGCCGTGTGGCGAGTGGCTCGCCTGCGCTGAGGGCCGTCCTGACGGGTCTGTCGTAGCGGCACCGTACGATCGAGGAATGAGCACGCGGATCGCCTTCCTCAAGGGTCATGGCACCGAGAACGACTTCGTGATCGTCCCGGACCCCGAGAACGTCATCGACCTCCCCCCGGCCGCCGTCGCCGCCCTGTGCGACCGCCGCGCCGGCATCGGCGGTGACGGGCTGCTGCACGTCGTGCGGTCCGCGGCGCACCCCGAGGCCAAGGACATGGCTGCCGAGGCCGAGTGGTTCATGGACTACCGCAACGGCGACGGCTCGATCGCGGAGATGTGCGGCAACGGCGTGCGCGTGTTCGCGCGCTACCTGCAGCACGCCGGGTACGCCGCCGAGGGTGATCTCGCGGTCGCCACGCGCGGGGGTGTGAAGACCGTGCACATCGCCAAGGACGGAGATGTCACCGTCGGCATGGGCAAGGCGCTGCTTCCCGAAGGGGACGTCACGGTCACCGTCGGTGAGCGCACCTGGTCCGCGCGGAACGTGAACATGGGCAACCCGCACGCGGTCGCCTTCGTGGACGACCTCGCCCACGCCGGCGACCTGTACTCGGCGCCGCCGTTCAGCCCGGCCTCGGCCTATCCGGACGGGGTCAACGTCGAGTTCGTGGTCGACCGAGGGCCCGGCCACGTCGCGCTGCGCGTGCACGAGCGCGGCGCCGGCGAGACCCGGTCGTGCGGCACGGGCGCGTGCGCCGTCGCCGTGGCCACCGCTCGGCGGGACGGGACCGACCCGGCGGTCACCGGCGTCCCCGCGACGTACACCGTCGAGGTGCCGGGCGGCACCCTGGTGATCACCGAGCGGCCCGACGGAGAGATCGAGATGACCGGCCCCGCGGTGATCGTGGCCGAGGGAGAGATCGACGCCGAGTGGCTGGAAAAGTTCGTTCCCTGAACGGTTTGGCGACGCGGCATCAGAGTCTCGGGCCGGACGTGGCTTGAGAGGTGAGCCGTCGGACCTTCAGGGCGTTCGAGATCACGAACGACGGCTGGCTGTCTGGCGCAAAAACGTATACCCGCACACCCTCGCTCGAATGGGTGATCCGTTTCACGCTCGGCGGGAGGCGGTCAGTCGCACGTGATGGGCTCGGTAGCATCAAGCACCGGCCCGGACGGGGGAGATGTCTTCATCCCCTGAGCCGTGTCCGCCATGGGGCACCCCGTTCGCCGGTCCACGCAGCCGGAGGTGCCCATGAGTGCGGAGGCCACGAATTCCGCGACGCCAGGCCCGGTAGCAGGCCCTGTGACGCCTGCGGTGCCTCGCAGGAAGGCCCGTGCCCGCATCGACCTGCGCCGCCTCGGCCGGGCGGCGTTGCTCGGCCCCGCCTCGCGCGGCCGGTTGCCCGACGCCATCAGCCATGTCGTCGAGGCCCACCGGGCCCACCATCCCGACGCCGACCTCGAACCGCTGCGCCGCGCCTATGTGCTGGCCGAGTCCTCGCACCGCGGCCAGATGCGCAAGAGCGGCGAGCCGTACATCACGCACCCGCTCGCGGTGACCCTGATCCTCGCCGAACTCGGCGCCGAGACCACGACCTTGACGGCCTCTCTGCTGCACGACACCGTCGAGGACACCGACGTGACGCTCGATCAGGTCGGCGAGCAGTTCGGCGCGGAGGTCCGCTTCCTCGTCGACGGCGTCACGAAGCTGGAGAAGGTCGACTACGGCGCCGCCGCCGAGCCCGAGACCTTCCGCAAGATGCTCGTCGCCACCGGCAACGACGTCCGCGTGATGTCGATCAAACTCGCCGACCGGTTGCACAACATGCGCACCCTCGGCGTGATGCGCCCCGAGAAACAGGCCCGCATCGCCAAGGTGACCCGTGACGTGCTCATCCCGCTCGCCGAGCGACTCGGCGTCCAGGCGCTCAAGACGGAACTGGAGGACCTGGTCTTCGCGATCCTGCACCCCGAGGAGTACGAGCACACCCGGGAGCTGATCGTCGGCAACGCCTCACGCGAGGACGATCCGCTCGCGGAGATGGCCGACGAGATGCGCACGGTCCTGCGCGAGGCCGGCATCCAGGCCGAAGTCCTCATCCGGCCGCGGCACTTCGTCTCCGTGCACCGCGTCTCCCGCAAACGCGGCCGACTGCGTGGCGCCGACTTCGGGCGGCTGCTGGTGCTGGTGAACGAGGACGCGGACTGTTACGGCGTGCTGGGTGAACTGCACACCTGTATGACGCCGGTCGTCTCGGAGTTCAAGGACTTCATCGCCGTCCCCAAGTTCAACCTGTACCAGTCGCTGCACACAGCGGTCGCCCGCGCGGACGGCCAGGTCACCGAAGTCCTCATCCGCACCCACCAGATGCACAAGGTGGCCGAGGCCGGCGTCGTCGCGCTCGGCAATCCCTATGCTCCTCCTTCGGAGGAGCAGGTCGCTGCCGGCGACGGCGAGCGCGCCGACCCCACGCGCCCCGGCTGGCTCTCCCGCCTCCTCGACTGGCAGGAGGCCGCCCCCGACCCGGACACCTTCTGGTCCACCCTGCGCGAGGATCTCGCCCAGGACCGCGAGATCACCGTGTTCCGGCCCGACGGTGGCACTCTGGGGCTGCCCGAGGGCGCGACCTGTGTGGACGCCGCCTACGCGCAGTACGGCGAGGACGCGCACGCGTGCATCGGCGCCCGCGTCAACGGCCGCCTGGCGACCCTCAGCACCGTTCTGCGGGACGGCGACACCGTACAGCTCCTCATGGGCCAGGACCCGGCCTCGGAGCCTTCCAGGGAGTGGTTGGAGCACGCTCACACGCCTGCCGCCAGGATCGCCATCCAGCGGTGGCTGGCCGCGCACCCCTCGCAGGGGACCGCGGAGGCCAAGGAGGCCGGGGTGGCCTTCCGGGGGGCGGCGGAAGGGGCCATGAACCAGACGGCTGCCCCGGAAGGGGCGCCCGTGCGGCCGGGTGCCGAGGGCCCGGTCGGCCGGTCCGAGGGCGGCGACGTACTCGTCGACCGTCCCGGCGCGACCGTACGCCTCGCCGGCTGCTGCACCCCCGTACCGCCCGACGAGGTCACCGGATTCGCCGTGCGCGGGGGAGTGGTGACGGTTCATCGCGTCGGGTGCTCCGCGGTGGCGCGTATGAAGGGGGCCGGGCGCGCGGAGGTCGGTGTGCGCTGGGGAGAGATCACCGAATGCCGGGTCACTCTGGTCGCCGAATCGTTCGTCCGCCCCCATCTGCTGGCGGACCTCACGGAGGCCATGGCCCTGGAGGGCGCGGAGATCGTCTCGGCGACGGTCGAACCCCCGACCCAGCAGCGCGTACGCCACACCTACACCGTCCAGCTGCCGGACGCGGCGCTGTTGCCGGGGCTCATGCGGGCGATGCGGAACGTGGGGGGCGTGTACGACGTGAGCAGGGCACAGCCGCAGACTCAGGGGGTGTGAGCAGGGCGCGTGTGAGGGGGTGACGCGGGCGCGTGAAGGCACGGGGGGCTCCAGCGGCTGGACCCACCTGACATACCCGTTCGAGTGGGACGGTCGCGCGTCGTCGACGCCCCGCACGCGCGCGCTGATAGCCGTGGTGCATGCTGCTCACCCCCCGCACCGAGGCTCAGCGACCAGTCCCTGGCGCTCCTCGCACCCGCCCCGGAACCCGCCGACGGGCCCAGGCGTCCGCCCTGGTCGCCCTCACCGCGTCCTTCGGCCTCCTCGCCGCGAGCGCCCCGGCCGAACCCCTGGGCGTCGGCGACCGTCTGTTCCCGCACCTGGGCAACCCCGGCTACGACGTGGCCTCGTACGACCTCTCCTTCACCTATACCGGCACGAACAGCAAGCCCCTCCAGGCCGTCACCACGATCGACGCCTGGACGACGAAGGACCTGGACCGCGTCAACCTGGACTTCGCCCACGGCAAGGTCGAGTCAGTCGAGGTCGACGGGACCTCCGCGACGTTCCGCAGCGCCGGTGAGGACCTGGTCGTCACGCCCGAGGAGCCGTTGGCCGACGGCAGCTGGACGCGGATCACCGTGCGGCACACCAGCGACCCCGTGTACGGCAAGACCCGGGAGGGCGGCTGGGTGCGGACCAAGGACGGCCTCGCCATGGCCAACCAGGCCGACGCCGCCCATGTCGTGTTCCCGTGCAACGACCACCCCTCCGACAAGGCGATGTTCACCATCCGGGTCACCGCGCCCAATGGCTACACCGCCGTGGCCAACGGCCTGCCGACGGACGTGGACCGCGCGGGCGGCTCGACGACCTGGACGTACCGCACCCGGCACCCCATGGCCACCGAACTCGCCCAGGTGTCCATCGGCCGCTCGGAGGTAGTGCACCGCACCGGGCCGCACGGACTGCCCGTCCGGGACGTCGTGCCCGTCAAGGACCGCAAGCAGCTCGAACCGTGGCTGAAGAAGACCCCGGGCCAGATCTCCTGGATGGAGAGCAAGGTCGGGCGCTACCCCTTCGAGACGTACGGCCTGCTCATCGCCGACGCCGCCACCGGATTCGAACTCGAGACGCAGACGCTCTCGCTCTTCGAGCGGGACCTCTTCACCGACTCCGCCTTCCCGAAGTGGTACATCGAGTCGATCATGGTGCATGAGCTGGCGCACCAGTGGTTCGGCGACAGCGTCAGCCCGCGCGCATGGTCCGACCTGTGGCTCAGCGAGGGGCACGCCACCTGGTACGAGACGCTGTACGCGGCGGAGAAGGCGGGCCGGCCGATGGAGGCGCGGATGAAGGCCGCGTACGCCGCCTCCGACCGCTGGCGTGCGGCAGGCGGGCCGCCCGCGGCGCCCAAGGTGGCCGCCGCCGGCCAGAAGAACGGGATCTTCCGGCCGAACGTCTACGACGGCGCCTCCCTGGTCCTGTACGCCCTCCGCCAGGAGATCGGCGCCCCGGCGTTCGAGCGCCTGGAGCGCGCCTGGGTGCAGCGCTACAAGGACCGTTCCGCCACGACCGCGGACTTCGTCGCGCTGGCGGAGGACATCTCCGGACGCCACCTCGACGGCTTCATGCACGCCTGGCTGTACGGCGAGAAGACCCCGCCGATGCCCGGTCAGCCGGAGTGGAAGTCTGCGGACCCGACGCAGACGGCCGGGAAGACGAAGGCAACCGGGAAGCCGGCTGGGAAGAAGGCCGCCGCCAGGACGGCCGCCGGGAAGAAGGCGACCGGCGAATAAGGCGGTGACGAGACGGGCCGTGCCGTGCGACCATCTTCAGGTCGGCACGGCACGGTCCGCGGGAATCTCCCGGGGTACTCGTGCGTTGTGGGTAGTGACGGACAGTTTCCGGGCGCTACGGACCCACTCCGAAGGGCCAGAACCACTGCCACCGTCGCCGCAAACGGATTCCCCATCGACGTAAGGACCCAATGACCTCCTCTTCTTCCCCTTCCCAGGACTCGCAGCGCTTCGCGCACACCTATCCCGAAGGTCTTCGGGCCGATGCCCTGATGGAAGAGGACGTCGCCTGGAGCCACGAGATCGACGGAGAGCGGGACGGCGACCAGTTCGACCGCTCCGAGCGCGCGGCACTGCGCCGCGTGGCGGGCCTCTCCACCGAGCTCGAGGACGTCACCGAGGTCGAGTACCGCCAGCTCCGCCTGGAGCGGGTCGTGCTCGTCGGTGTCTGGACCTCGGGGACCGTGCAGGACGCGGACAACTCCCTCGCGGAGCTCGCCGCCCTCGCGGAGACCGCGGGCGCGCTCGTGCTCGACGGCGTGATCCAGCGCCGTGACAAGCCCGACGCGGCCACCTTCATCGGTTCCGGCAAGGCCCTGGAGCTGCGCGACATCGTCGTCGAGTCCGGCGCCGACACCGTCATCTGCGACGGTGAGCTCAGCCCGGGCCAGCTCATCGCCCTCGAAGACGTCGTCAAGGTCAAGGTCATCGACCGTACGGCCCTGATCCTCGACATCTTCGCCCAGCACGCCAAGTCCCGAGAGGGCAAGGCGCAGGTCGCGCTCGCGCAGATGCAGTACATGCTGCCGAGGCTGCGAGGCTGGGGTCAGTCGCTGTCCCGGCAGATGGGCGGCGGCAAGGGCGGTGGCCTCGCCACCCGTGGTCCCGGTGAGACCAAGATCGAGACGGACCGGCGTCGGATCCGCGAGAAGATGGCGAAGATGCGCCGGGAGATCGCGGACATGAAGACCGGCCGCGAGATCAAGCGCCAGGAGCGCAAGCGCCACAAGGTGCCTTCGGTCGCCATCGCGGGCTACACCAACGCCGGTAAGTCCTCCCTGCTCAACCGCCTCACTGGCGCGGGCGTGCTGGTCGAGAACGCGCTGTTCGCGACCCTCGACCCGACCGTGCGCCGGGCCGAGACCCCGGGCGGACGGCTGTACACGCTGGCCGACACCGTCGGTTTTGTACGGCACCTGCCGCACCACCTGGTCGAGGCGTTCCGCTCCACCATGGAGGAGGTCGGCGAGTCCGACCTGATCCTGCACGTGGTGGACGGCTCGCACCCGAACCCGGAGGAGCAGCTGGCCGCCGTACGCGAGGTGATCAGGGACGTCGGCGCGACCGACGTACCGGAGATCGTCGTGATCAACAAGGCGGACGCGGCCGACCCGCTGACGCTCCAGCGGCTGATGCGGATCGAGAAGCGCTCCCTCGCGGTCTCGGCCCGCACCGGCCAGGGCATCGACGAGCTGCTTGCGCTGATCGACAACGAGCTGCCCCGCCCGTCCGTCGAGATCGAGGCGCTCGTGCCGTACACCCACGGCAAGCTGGTCGCCCGCGCCCACACCGAGGGCGAGGTGATCTCCGAGGAGCACACCCCGGAGGGCACGCTGCTCAAGGTGCTGGTGCACGAGGAACTGGCGGCGGATCTCGCGCCGTACGTTCCGGCGCCGGCCGCCTGAGCCACGCCGTAGATACGCCGAAGGCCCGCCCCCTCACGCAGGGGGCGGGCCTTCGGCGTATGTATGAGTGTCAGCGACCGCCGTACGTCTTGCTCATGTACTGGTACACGGATTCGGCGCCCGCTCCCAGCTGCGGGCCTGCCAGCCAGGTGTTGTCCTCAGGGCCGATGGACGTGTTCGACACCAGCTTGGTCTCGCCGTCCACCACCCGGAACCAGCCGCCCCCCGACGAACCGCCGGTCATGGTGCAGCCGATGCGGTACATCGTCGGCAGAGTCGAGCTGAGCGAGAACCGGCCCGGCTGGTCGAGGCACTTGAACATCCGCAGGCCGTTGTACGGCGGCGCCGCCGGGTAGCCCCAGGCGCCCATCGTGCCGGCCTCGGTCGCCGACGGCGCCGAGAAGTCCACGTCGAGGGCGGCGCCGACCGTCTCCTCGAGCGACTTGGAACCCTGCTCGGGCTTCACATGCAGCACGGAGTAGTCGTACGCGGCACCCGCGCCGCCGGTCTCCGAGCCGCCCTGGATCCACTCGTTGGACGTCGAGACCCAGTCCGCCCACCAGTTGCCGTACGGGGCGATCTCGGTGGCGTTCGCGTTGCTCAGCTGAGCCGCGGACTTGCCGAGATCGTTGTACGCCGGTACGAAGACGATGTTGCGGTACCAGCCGCCGTCGCCACCGGCGTGCACACAGTGGCCGGCGGTCCAGACGAGGTTGGACTTGCCGGGGTGGTTGACGTCCTTGATGACCGTGCCGGAGCAGACGGCCGGGCCGTCGGGGGAGTCGAAGAAGACCTTGCCGACCGGTGCCGCGTTGTCGTGGTACGGCGTCTTCTCGGCCGTGGCCTGCACGGGGGCGGGCTCCGGATCGCTCACGCCCTGGTCGGCGGAGGCGTCCTGCGTGGTGACCGTCTTGTTGGCCTCCTTGGCGGACTGCATCCGATCGGGCTTCCAGAGGCCCTCGATCACCGGGTTGACGAAGTCCTTGGCCTCACTCAGCCACTTGTCCTTGTCCCAGTCCTTCCAGCCGCCGCTGGTCCACTTGTCGACATCGATGCCGTGCTCATTGAGCTTGTCCGCGATGTCGGTCGGGATCTGGATCTTGCCGTCGCCGATCTCGTCGGCGGCCTTGGACGCGGCGGCATCGGCCCGGTCGTTCGCCGCGTCCTCCACCGAGCCGCCACAGGCGGTCGCGGTGAGCGCGAGGACGGCGACAAGGCCGGTGGCCGTCAGGGCGGAGCGCCGCCTGCGGCGTGGAGCTGTGGGCATGGGTGTGGAACGCACGGTGCGGTAACCCCCGTTGGAACGTGCTGAGACGTAGTGCGACCCCTCGGACGCGACACCCCACTATGCCCGTGGAGTTGAGGGCGAACGGCGGTGAGGTGGTGAAGGTTTCTCCCCCGCCCCACCGCCGCCGGTGCCTACGTCACTGACCGGCGTACTTGTCGCTCACCTTGTCGAAGATGCCGTTGGCCTCCTTGCCCAGCCGCGGGCCTGCCAGCCAGCCCGAGTCCACCGGGCCGATGGAGGTGTTGGAGATGAGCGCAGGCTTGCCGTCCGAGCCCGTCGCGACCCAGCCGCCACCGGACGAACCGCCGGTCATGGTGCAGCCGATGCGGTACATGGTCGGGTCCGATGCCTTGAGCGACAGCCGGCCCGGCTTGTCCTGGCACTGGTACAGCTTCTGGCCGTCGAACGGCGCGGCCGCCGGGTAGCCGATCGCCTTGATGCTGTCCACGTCGGGGACAGCGGGCGCGTTGAAGTCCACCGGCAGGGCCGAACCGACCATCTCCTCCAGGGACTTGCCGTTGCCGCCCTTCTCCGGCTTCACTTGCAGCACTGCGAAGTCGTACGAGGCGCCGTCGCCGCCCGTCGCACCGCCCTGCGCGATCCACTGGTCCGAGGTCTGCGCCCAGTCGGCCCACCAGACGCCGTATGGAGCGACCTGCTCCCGCGTGGCGTTCTTGATCTGCGCGGCCGGCATGCCCGAGTCGTTGTAGGACGGCACGAACGCGATGTTGCGGTACCAGCCACCGCTCTTGCCGGCGTGCACACAGTGTCCGGCCGTCCAGACCATGTTGGACTTGCCGGGGTTGGCCGGGTCCTGGACGACCGTCGCCGAGCAGACCATCGTGCCTTCCGGGGAGTCGAAGAACACCTTGCCGGCCTCGGGCGCGTTGGCGTGGTACGACGTCGGTACGGCCTGGGCGTCCACGGGCGCCGGCGTCGGGTCGGTCACGCCCTGGTCACCGGAGAGGTCGCTGTCGTCGACGCCACGGTCCGGATCCTCGGCGTCCCGCATACGGTCCGGGTCCCACAGGCCCTCGATGATCGGGTTGATGTAGTCCTGCGCCTCGCGGAGCCAGTCGTCCTTGTCCCACTGCTTCCAGGCGCCGTCCTTCCACTTGTCGATGTCGATCCCGTGCTCTTTGAGCTTGTCCTTGATGTCGTCCGGGATCGTGATCTTGCCCTCGCCCCCGGCCGCCGCCGACGCGGTGGCGGCGCCGCCGGCCTCGGGCTCGCCCGACTCGCAGGCGGTGACGCTGAAGGCCAGCGCCGCGGCCAGCGCGACCACGGGGAGCGGGGAGGTGGTGCGGCGCGTGTTCCTCCCTCGACGAGCGGTGAACGACGGCCGTATCGAACGCATGATCTGACTCCCCCTGGGATGACGGTACTTGGTGCCGCGGCCGTGTACTTCCGCGTTCCATCGCTGGTCCGGTGTGTGTCACGGCGCGTTGGGACGGCACCACACACTATGCGCTCGCTGCGGGGGAGTTCCGACGGAACGGCAACGGTTTCGCTACGGGCTTGCTGACCTGGCAATTCATCCGGAGAGGTGCTGATTGGGAAACGCCGTGGCTTGTGCATGGCCGAGTGAGGCTGGTGCTCTGGCGGGAAAGGCCCATGGGCCTGGTCGGCACCTCTAGCGTGCTCCCATGAACGATCGCGATGTTGCTCACGGTTTCACGTCGGTGGACACGCAGCCTCGGCCCGCCGAATGGGTCCAGGCCCTGGACCGGTTGAGTGCGGAGCCGTTCTACGCCGCTTACAAGCAGCGGTTGCGGGAGTTCCTGCGTGCCGAGCCCGGCGAGCTGTTCCTTGAGGTCGGAGCGGGTACTGGGGACGCCGCCGTAGCCCTGCGCTCGCGCTGTGGGGTCGAGGTCGTGGCGGTTGACAGCTCCTTGACGATGATCGCGCAGGCACGGAACCGAGGGCTGCCACGCGCCGCTGTCGCGGACGGGCATCGGCTGCCCTTCGCGGCGGGTCAGTTCAACGGCGCCTGGGCCGACCGGGTCCTGCAGCATGTCGCCGAACCGGCGCGGGTGCTGGACGAGTTGCTACGCGTGGTCCGCCCCGGTGGCCGGATCGCCCTGGCAGACCCGGACTACGACACCCAGGTACTCGACATCGAAGACCAGGAGCTCGCCCGCCGGGTGTTGCGCTTCCGGGCCGACGCGGGTCTGCGCAACGGTGCGCTGGCCCACCGACACGCCGGACTGCTCGGTGCTCGCGGCCTCCACGACATCACTGTGGAAGCCCGGACTCTGGTCGTGCGCGACTCGTCGGCGGCCGACAATGTCATGGGCTGCGCACCTGGGCGCACACCGCCGCTGCTCGGGGCTACCTCGACCTCAAGGACGCGGACCGGTTCGTGGCCCAGTTCGACGATGCCGTGCGCGCAGGTCGCTTTACCTACGCCGTCACGTTCTTCCTTACGGCGGGCACGCTGCCGTTGTCAGACTGAGGGCAGCGAGTGAGGGGGAGATATGCCGTATCCGACCGCGGCGGTGCGGGAGCGGCCCCCAGTGGTGGCCCTTCTCGCTGCGGGCGCGGGCTCGTTCCTTCGTTCGGCGGCCAGGAGGTCGCGGTGGCGGGTGTTGGCGTCGCGCCATCGCAGGTAGGCATGCAGGGCCCGGGTGGTGGTGACCGTGCTTGTGCCTCTCGTGCGCCGCCGGCTCAGCCCTTGGGGCGAGACCCTTGCGCAGTGCAAGAGATCGCCAGCCCCTGCCGTCCCGCCGTCCCGCTGGGCTTCGCTGCCGGACTCGCTGCCGGGCTTCGCTCAGCGGCGAGCACGGCTGACGGCGTCGAGACGCACGAAGGGGATGGCTCGTCCGGCATCTCGGAACGACGCGTCGCCACCATCCACCGGTAGCCCCATGAATGCGCACAGACGGCGGGCTGTTGCGGGATGCCTCCGGGCATAGCGGGCCATTTCCTCCCCTCCCTCCTCGGGTGACAGGAACTGGGCGGTGACGGCATGGTGACGGTTGCCGAACTGAATGACCGTCTTCGGCTCCGCGCGAAGGTTCCGGTACCAATCGGCTTTCGGGCCGAAGCCGGCAGCGACGGTCCAACTCCCTTCGGAGGGTTCGTAGTGCACGACCTCCAGGACCACATGGCGATTCAGTCCGGTGACGCGGCCGGTGTGGTGCAGCAGGAGCAGCCGTTTGCCGAAGACCGGCCCCAGTCCCGCGCGGAAGAGCAGGATCGGCAGCCGTGCGGCCAGGCGCCGCCATCCGGCAGGGAGTTGCGGGCGGACGGATGTTTCCTCGCGTCTGCGCGTCATCGTGGCTCTTTTCGCGGGTAGGAACTGTCGACTCTCGGACTCGGCTCGGACTCGGCTCGGACTCGGATCCGGACTCGATTGGGTAAAGGGCTGGTGCGGGGATCTCCTCGTTCGGCAAACCTTTGCATAGTCTAAATGTGATGGGGGGAGACATCTGGGAAGAGTGACCCCCTCCAGGGCTGCCACACCGCTGGAGTACGTCGTGACCGTGAACAAACCGTCGTCCGGTGGCCGGGCTCTGTCCTGGATGCCGATCATGGTGATGGCGGCGGTGGCGGGCGTGGACGTCGTGGCTGGCCCGAGTGTCGGGCTGCTTCCGCTGGTTTCGCTGGGGCCGGCGTTCTCAGGGCTGGTCGGAGGGTGGCGGCGTACCGCGCTGATCGGCTTCGTGGCGCTGGTGCTGTGCGTGGGGCTGGGGCTGTACGACGGACTGTTCGAGTCCCGGCGGGGATACACCGCTATGGCTTCTGTGGCGGGAGTGACGGGCGCGGGTATCGCGGCGGCCGTGATGCGTTCGCGTCGGGAGGCGGAGCTGGCCAGTGTGCGGTCGATCGCGGAGGTGGCCCAGCGGGTGCTGCTGCGGCCGGTGCCGCTGACCGCGGGGCCGTTGCAGGCGGCGGTGTCGTACACCTCTGCTGTCGCCGAGGCTCGGATCGGCGGAGATCTGTACGAGGTGGTGGCCTCGCCGCACGGCGTCCGGGTGATCGTGGGCGATGTGCAGGGCAAGGGGCTGGCCGCGGTGGAGACGGCCGCGGTGGTGCTCGGCGCGTTCCGGGAAGCCGCCCATGACGAGCCCGAATTGACGGGACTCGGCGCGCGTCTGGAGCGCAGTGTGGCACGGGAGTTGGAGGGGGAGAAGTTCGTCACCGCGATACTCGCCGAGATCGGTACCGACCACGAGGCCGTCTTCCTGAACTACGGCCATCCGGCCCCGATGCTCGTACGGCGCGACGGAACGACTGACTTTCCCCAGCCCTTCGCGTACGCGCTCCCGTTGGGACTGGGTGCGCACGGGACGGATGCTCCCGAGCCGTTCCGCGTGGGCTTCGCACCTGGCGAGCAACTGCTGCTGTACACCGACGGCATCACCGAAGCCCGCGACGACACCGGCCGCTTCTATCCCCTCGGCGACCGCGCCCACCTGCTGAAGGATCTGGACGCGCACGCCGCTCTGCGGGGCTTGCGCGAAGACGTGGTTCAGCACGTCGCCGGGCCAGTGCATGACGATGCGGCGATGCTCCTGCTGCGCTACCACGGTCATGGACATGCTTAGGGGCGGGGCGGGGCGGGGCGGGGCGGGGAGAATCTGTCCCCGGTCCGTGATTGAGCAGCAACCACTGGCGCCGACGTCGGACGATCCGGAACCGCACCCGCTGGTTGGGCGACCGACGCCGCTGTCGGGCGCGACGCGTGATGGTCGGACATGCGCCGACCGCATCGCCCTTGGCCCGGGTGGAACCGCGTTTGATGGGGCAATCGCGCGCCGTGGTGTGGGGGCCCGCGGATTTCGTCGGTCTGCCACCGTGGTGGCTGACCGGGGAGGGACTCCTGGCCGGAGTGCTCGGGGCGGGGTTCCATCGGCCTGAGTGCGCTGGTGGGCGCCTGGTGCGGGATCCCCGGGCTGGCACACGGCGAAGCCGGCCTGTTGTGCGCTGCGGCACTTGCTTTCCACCCTGGCGTGATGCGGGCCGGACGGGCGCTGATCGGCATCGTGGCGTGCTCGGAATGGGCCTGGCCCTCGTCACCTCAGGCCGCCGCTGGTGTGGTCCTGGCCGGGCACGGGCGTGTCGAGTCCGTGGTCGTGACGTCGGTGCAGGACGCTGCGGCGACGGCCGGCCGTGGCCGCTGCCTGTGCTACGCGGCCGCTACCTGTGCTCCGTGGCCGACCGGTATGGCGCACCGCTCGAGATCCGCATCTGGCGAGGCTGCGGTAAGACGACTCGCCCTGGCGACGCACTCGCCGTCGTGTACGACCCGAAGGGGCGGGCGTCTTGGCGGAGCGTGGAGACCGGGGCGTCCCGGGTGAAGCCCCTGCGTGATGCGGCCGGCTGGGCCGAAGGCGCAGTGTGCCACGGCGGAGGGCCGTGGGAAGCGATGCCTCCCACGGCCCTCGGTTGCGGGTACGCGCCGGTCAGTGACTTCCGGTGAGCTCACCGCTGAGCGTCTTGTGGATCCGGGCGCTGGGTTCGTTCAGGCCGATGATCTGGACGGTCTTGCCGCGTTGGGCGTACTTGGTCTCGATGGCGTCCAGGGCCGCGACGGAGGAGGCGTCCCAGATGTGGGCGGCGGTCAGGTCGATGACCACCTTGTCGGGGTCGGTGGCGTAGTCGAACTGGCCGACGAGGTCGTTGGAGGAGGCGAAGAAGAGTTCGCCGGTGACCCGGTAGACGGCCGTGGCGTGGTCGGGGTCGGTGACGGCGGTGACCTCGGCGAGGTGGGCGACGCGCTTGGCGAAGATGACCATGGCGGTGATGGTGCCGACGACGACGCCGATGGCGAGGTTGTGGGTGGCGACCACGCACGCGACGGTGATCACCATGACGGTGATTTCCCCGGCCGGCATTCGCTTGAGGGTCTTCGGGGCGATGGAGTGCCAGTCGAAGGTGGCCACCGACACCATGACCATCACGGCGACGAGCGCGGCCATGGGGATGTCGGAGACGACCGGCCCGAAGGCGATGCACAGCACCATCAGGAATGCTCCCGCGAGGAACGTCGACAGGCGGGTGCGGGCGCCGGAGACCCGTACGTTGATCATCGTCTGGCCGATCATGGCGCAGCCGCCCATGCCGCCGAAGAAGCCGGTGACGATGTTGGCGATGCCCTGGCCGACGGACTCGCGGGTCTTGGAGGAGTGGGTGTCGGTGATGTCGTCGACCAGCTTGGCGGTCATCAGCGACTCCATCAGGCCGACCAGTGCCATGGCGAGCGCGTACGGGGCGATGGTGGTGAGCGTGTCCAGGGTGAAGGGCACGTCCGGCATGCCGGGGACGGGCAGGGACGAGGGCAGGGCGCCCTTGTCGCCCACCGTCGGCACCGCGATCCCGGCCGCGACGGTGATGACGGTGAGGATGACGATGGACACCAGCGGCGCCGGGATCACGGTGGTGATCTTCGGGAAGAACACCATCAGTGCCAGCCCGGCGGCGATCAGCGGATAGACCGGCCAGGGCACGTCCGTCATCTCCGGCACCTGCGCCATGAAGATGAGGATGGCGAGGGAGTTGACGAAGCCGACCATCACACTGCGCGGCACGAACCGCATCAGCTTCGCCACCCCGAGCGCGCCGAGGACGATCTGGAAGATGCCGGCGAGTATGACGGCCGCGACGAGGTAGCCGAAGCCGTGCTCGCGGTTGAGCGGGGCGATGACCAGGGCTACGGCACCCGTGGCCGCGGAGATCATGGCCGGCCGGCCGCCCACGACGGCGATGGTCACCGCCATGGTGAACGAGGCGAAAAGGCCGACCGCCGGGGCGACCCCGGCGATGATCGAGAAGGAGATCGCCTCCGGGATCAGCGCCAGGGCGACCACGAGACCGGCCAGCACCTCGGTGCGCAGCACCTTCGGATCGGACAGCCAGGACGGGCGTCGGGAGCCGCGCAGCCACGCGGCCGGGGACAGTGCGGAGGAAGACAAGAGATGAGGAACCTGTCGTGCTCGGGCACACCCGGCATCAGGCGGGCGCGCAGAAAGGTGTGGAAGGCCAGGCGGCCGGCCACGAAGTCCGTGAACGGCGGACCGGAGTCAGAGCGGCGGTAGCTGAGCGACCCGCGAGGGAATCGGTCGCTGCTCAGGAGCGAAGGGTCACGGCGGGCAGGCAGCGGCGCCAGGCATCACGGACATGCGCACGCTCTCTCCTGCTTCACGGACTACGGTCTTCGCCGGGGGCATCGTCGGCCCCGACATGACTGACGGTCACGGGACGGCATCCCGCACCATGGGTATGGGCAAGGCAGCCAGCCGAGCCAGTACCAGGGAAACTCTACCCTAACGTTAGAGTAGAGATCGGCGGCGGCCATGCGCGGCCGTGACGAGAGACGAGGAAGGCACCCCGCGTGAGCAGCGAGCACATGCAGATCGGCGAGGTCGCCGCACGGACCGAGCTGTCGCTGCGCACCATCCGGCACTACGAGGAGACCGGCCTCGTCATCCCCTCCGCCCGCTCCCAAGGCGGGTTCCGCCTCTACACCGAGGCCGACGTCGCCCGCCTGATGGTCATACGCCGCATGAAGCCCCTCGGCTTCACCCTCGACGAGATGCGTGCCCTGCTGGAGGCCACCGACCGCCTCGACTCGGGCGAGGAACTGCTGTCGGAGGAGCGCGAGGAACTCCTGGAGCGGATTCGCGGCTTCGAACAGGCCGCCCAGCAGCGGGTCGAGGACCTGCGCACCCAACTGTCCCGTGCTGAGGAGTTCGCGGCCACCCTGGCCGAGCGCCTCTCGCGGGCTCCCGCCCTCTGACGCGGTCCTGTTCCTGTCGCCTGCTGGACATCTCGTACACGACCGGGCTGGGCCCCCAGGCCGGTCCTGATACGACGCTGCGCGACCGTCTGCGTAGCGTCCAGAGGGGGTCGGCGGGCGCTGCACCTGGGCATGTGCGGAACCGGCAACGGTTCCCGCCACGGCAAGGATCTTGAAGCAACCCGTAACCCGGTGAACGGTCCGGGGTTGGTAGCGGTGGGGGGCCTGCTGTCTGTGTGCGGTCCCCTGTGCCCAGTTCCCCGGAGTTTCGAGTGGACGCTCGCGGGGCTTCGTATGTCGGGTCGGGCGAGGATGTGTGAGACCTGCTCGCCCCTGGACAGCGGGAGGACAGGGAGCCATGGCAGTGACCGAATCTGTGCGCGGGGAAACAACGGAGTCGGCGGGGGCGCACCCGGTGCACGAGGGGATTCTGCGGCGGCAGTCGGCGCGCGAATCGGCGGCACGCACGTACGCGCGTGCCCTGCCCATCGTGCCGGTGCGGGCGCGCGGACTGACCATCGAAGGGGCCGACGGCCGCCGCTACCTGGACTGTCTGTCCGGTGCCGGGACGCTGGCACTCGGACACAACCATCCCGTGGTCCTCGAGGCCATCCGCAAAGTCCTGGACTCGGGCGCACCACTGCACGTCCTGGACCTGGCGACCCCGGTCAAGGACGCCTTCATCACCGAGCTGTTCCATACCTTGCCGCCCGGCCTCTCCGACCACGCGCGCGTGCAGTTCTGCGGCCCGGCCGGCACCGACGCGGTGGAGGCCGCGTTCAAGCTTGTCCGGGCCGCCACCGGACGCAACGGGATCCTCGCCTTCAGTGGCGCCTATCACGGGATGACCGCCGGGGCGCTCGAAGCGTCCGGGGGCGCCTTCGACGTACGCGTCGCGCGCCTGCCCTACCCGCAGGACTACCGCTGCCCCTTCGGCGTCGGCGGCGAACGCGGTGCCGAACTCGCCGCCCGCTGGACCGAGTCCGTCCTCGAAGACCCGAAGTCGGGAGTGCCGCATCCCGCCGGGATGATCCTCGAACCCGTCCAAGGCGAGGGTGGTGTCATCCCCGCGCCGGACGGCTGGCTGCGGCGCATGCGGCAGATCACCGCCGACCGCTCCATCCCACTGATCGCCGACGAGGTCCAGACAGGAGTCGGGCGCACCGGTGCCTTCTGGGCCGTGGAGCACAGCGGCGTCACCCCCGACGTCATGGTCCTCTCCAAGGCCATCGGCGGCAGCCTGCCCCTGGCGGTCATCGTCTATCGCGACGAACTCGACGCCTGGCAACCCGGCGCGCATGCCGGAACGTTCCGGGGAAACCAGCTCGCCATGGCCGCCGGCACAGCGACCCTCGCCTACGTCCGCGAGAACCGGCTCGCCGAGCGGGCGGCCGAACTGGGCTCGCAGATGTTGCGCCAACTCCGTGCACTCGCCGGTGAGTTCACGTGCATCGGCGATGTGCGGGGGAGGGGGCTGATGATCGGGGTCGAGGTGGTGGAGCCAGCCGAATCGGTGCGCAATGCAGGGCCGCGGACGGCGAACAGGGCGGCGCTTGAGAGGGCGGGCGGCGAGCCGGGTCTCCTGGCTCCTCTGGGAGGGCACGGGCGCGCTCCCGGCCAGGCTGATCCTGGTGGTTCCGATGATCTGGGATGGCCTGGTGGGGGTGCGGCGAGCGGTCTCGTGGACGCCGCCCATGCCCGGACTACGGGCGGTCTCTCGGAGGACCTGGCACCAGCCGGCGGAGGAGCGCGGGCGGCGGCAGCGCAGGACCAGGATCGCCGCCCACGTCCAGCTGCGCCCGAACTCGCTGCCGCCATCCAGCGGGAGTGCCTTCGACGCGGCCTGATCGTCGAACTCGGCGGCCGCCACTCCAGCGTCGTACGGCTGCTTCCACCGCTGACCATCAGCGACGAGCAGGCCAGCGCAGTGCTGGACCGGCTGACCGACGCGGTGGACGCGGTGTCCCGCGATCAGGTCGGCCACGACGGGACCTATCAGCCGCACCGGGGCCACCGACAGCGCGGAGGGCGAACAGATCGGACAGGCCGGGCCGACTGGGCCGATCGCGCCGTGTAGCTGCGCAGCCGATGAGGGCGCGCCACTGCCTACCTCGACCTGTGCCGTCGTGCCGGCGTCAGTCGACCGACCCACGTCCGAGCGCCCCCTCACTCCCCTCCGAAACCTCATTGCCAACTGACACACCCCCTCCGAGCTCACCCTTTGGCCGCGGCCCCCTCGCGGCCACGCCCACCCTCACCACCAGCACGGCGGCCGCCGCCGCACAGCCGGAACCACCTCAAGTCGCCGTACAGCCGGACCCACTTCAAGAGGACCAGCCTTGACCACCACCCCCGCGACCGACGGCCGTACCGATACCCGCGCGCAGAGCTCGTCCGCTTGGCAGCCCTCCCAACAGGAGCCGGAGCCGACCGTGCCGGAACGGGGCCTCGCCGATCCCCAGGCGTCGGTACTCGCGCCGATGCAGGGAGGCGCGCCGGACGCGGAGTCGCTGCCCGAGTGCACCGCCGACTTCTTGGACCATCCCGACACCTTCTTGGACCATCCCGACCCCCACATGGCAGCCCAGGCCGCCGCAGTGGAGAACCTGCTCCGCTGCTGGGTACGCGAGACGAACGTCCCGGCGCCCGACAACGGGGCCCTCCGAATCCCCTTGCCGGCCACTGGTACCGCCCTGCTTGTCCCGGTCCGCTATTGGTCCCCGACCGGATGGCACCGTTTCGGCCTCCCACACCTCGCCGACGCCCCGTCCCAGTCCCCGCCGACCGACGCGGTCACCCTCGCCGCACTACTCAGCAGGGAGGCGCTCGGAGGTGGCACCCCGCCTGCTGGTGGCGCCGGCCCGCTGCCGAACTCCGACACCGCGACACCCTCGACTGCCTCCACACCGTCTGCTGGGGCCTCCCTCGCTTCCTTGTCCGTCCCATCTCCCGCCGCTGTATCCGTGAAGTCCGCCGAGTCTGCGACCCCTGCCGTACCTCCGCTCCCTGATGTGCCTCCGGCCTCCGAGTCTTCGGCCTCTCCAGAGCCCACAACCCTGCCCCACCCCGCGTTTTCCTCCGCCGCCACTGACCTCGTTGCCCGTGTCGCCGACTCCGTCCGGCGGACCGTCACGTTCATCAGCGAGCGCCGTGAACGCCTTGCCGACTGCCCAGACCGCTTCCTCGCGGCCGAGCAGGCACTTCTGCTCGGACACCCGCTGCACCCGACGCCGAAGAGCCGCGAGGGGCTGTCCGAAGGCGAAGCCGGGCGGTACTCACCCGAGTTGCGAGGCTCCTTCCCTCTGCACTGGCTGGCTGTCGCTCCCTCCGTGCTCGCCACTGACTCCGCTTGGACCGAACGGGGCCGTGCGGTCCCAGCCGCCCATCTCACGGCCCGACTCGCCGGCCCTGACTTGCCATTGCCCGACGGGTACGCGGCACTCCCTCTGCACCCTTGGCAGCACCGCGAGGTGCTACACCGCTCCGACACCGCGGCCCTGATCGAGGCCGGTGTGCTCCGGGACCTCGGCGCCCACGGTGCCCCGTGGCATCCCACCTCCTCCGTTCGAACCGTCCACCTGTCCGGCGCACCCGCCATGCTCAAACTGTCGCTGGGGCTGCGCATCACCAACTCCCGCCGTGAGAACCTCCGCAAGGAACTGCATCGCGGTGTCGAGGTCCACCGCCTCCTGCGTAGTGGTCTCTCGACTCAGTGGCAGATTGCGCACCCGGGGTTCGACATCGTTCGCGACCCGGCATGGATCGCCGTCGACGGGCCGGACGGCGCTGCTGTGCCTGGCATCGACGTGGTGATCCGGCACAACCCGTTCACGCCTTCCGATGACGTGTCCTGCGTAGCCGGACTCGTCTCGCCCCGCCCCTGTGCACGACCCGGCACCGCCTCCGGCCGACCGCGGTCGGGCAAGGAACTCCTCAGGTCCCGTCTGTCCGAGGTCGTCACGCATCTCGCCGCCCGGACAGGGCGCCCTCGCGGGGCCGTTGCTGCCGAGTGGTTCCTGCGCTACCTCGAACAGGTCGTCCGTCCGGTGCTGTGGCTGGATGCCGAGGCCGGGATCGCCCTGGAAGCACACCAGCAGAACACCCTGCTCCTGCTGGATGGCGACGGCTGGCCCGCAGGCGGCCGATACCGCGACAACCAGGGCTACTACTTCCGTGAGTCCCGGCGCACGGAACTCGACGCCCGGCTTCCCGGCCTTGGCGAGTGGAGCGACACCTTCGTCTCGGACGATGTCACCGACGAGCGCTTGGCGTACTACCTCGCGATCAACAACGTGTTCGGGCTCATCGGGGCGTTCGGTTCCCAGCGTCTCGCCGACGAGCAATTGCTGCTCGCGGCATTCCGTCGTTTCCTCGGCGACATCGCCTCCGGTCCCGCCCGCTTGAACACAGCACTGCCAGCACACCTGCTCGACTCACCCGTCCTGCGGTGCAAGGCGAATCTACTGACCCGAGTGCATGGCCTCGACGAACTCGTCGGCCCGGTCGACACCCAGTCCGTCTACGTCACCATCGCCAACCCCCTCCACACCTGACCCTCCCTGTCGCCCCCGTCATCCCTTCCTTGCGTCCTGGCTGCCGCCAACCCTCGCCCTCCCTCGTCACTCCCCCTTCGCTCGACTCCTGTGCTCCCGACACTGTCTCCGGCCTCCAGCAACCTCCTTTATCCCTGAGGAACACGCCCCACCCCGTCTCCTGAGAGGAGCGTCGCCGTGCCCCCCACCGACGCGAGTGCCGACGCCGATACCGCCCCCGTCACCGCCCCCGGAACCGCCACGAGCCCTGGGGATCGTGAGAGCCGTCGCGCCCTGGATGCCGGCGCGAGCGCGGACAGTGAGGACACGCTGGACGTGCCCCTGCCCGACGAGATCACAGCGCTCTTCGCGGAGGAGGCCGGTGGCGTCGGGGCAGGGAACCCGGGCGCTGCCTCAGCAACCGGGGGGACGTCCGCGCCTGCGCCCGACCTCGCAGCCAAGCCGGTACCCGATCCCGCGGACGCACCGGTACTCGATCCCGTAGGCGCACCCGCCTCCGACCTGCCCCTCGCCGACGATCTGCTCGATCACATCGCCGACTGGGGGCCGATCAGCACCCCCGCAGGGGTGCTTCACCTGGTCCCCGTGCGGATCGACCGAGACCTTCCGATCATCGACCGTTGGATGAACGATCCCGCCGTAGCAGCGTTCTGGGGACTCGCCGGGCCCCAGAACGCGACCGAGGAGCACCTGGGGGCGCATCTCTCAGGTGACGGACGCAGCGTCCCGTGCCTGGGATTGTTGGAAGGCACGCCGATGAGCTACTGGGAGATCTATCGAGCAGACCTCGATCCGTTGGCTCGGCACTATCCGGCTCGGCCCCATGACACCGGTGTCCATCTCCTCATCGGAGCCGTCGGTGACCGTGGGCGAGGACTTGGTGGAACCCTCTTGCGAGCAGTCGCCGACCTTGCATTCGACAAGCGCCCCACTTGCGCTCGCATCGTCGCCGAACCCGACATTCGCAACACTCCTTCCGTCGCCGCTTTCCTGAGCGCCGGCTTCCGGTTCTCCGCCGAGGTCGACCTGCCCGCCAAGCGGGCCGCCCTCATGGTCAGAGACCGAAGTCTGCGCCACCTGCTGTGACGCCACGTCACAGCGTCATCACTTTTGGTACACCGCTCACGGCGATCCGGTTCCCACTCCCGACGAACCGGTTTCAGGCAGACTCGAGCCCGGACCGCGACCGAATTCGCCTCGCCACACCCTGCCGACCGCGACGTGTCCGAATCGCCCCGCCACACCCCGCCGACCCGGCCACTTCCGAACCACCTGGATCGCGGACGTGCAGCCTCTAGCCCCGGCCGAACCGATCCCACCTCACCCGATCCCGCACCGACCCCACTCCGTACCGCCCGGAACCGAAGCCGCCCCGCCCCGAACCGAACCCGCACCGACCCGACTCCGCACCCGTCCCGAACCGAACCCGCACCGACCCGACTCCGCACCGTCCCGAACCGAACCCGCACCGACCCGAACCAAACCGGTCCCCACCCGAGGAATCCCAGGTCTTGATCCCGCCGCTCGTCCCCACCGTGGGCGCCCCTTTGTCAGTGCCGGGCCGTAGGGTGGTCGCGCTATGACAAAGCCCTCACTCCCCGAACTCCTGCATGCTGCCGTCACTGCCGTCGGCGGTACCGAGCGCCCCGGCCAGGTGACCATGGCCGAATCCGTCGCGGAGGCGATCGACGGTGGGTCCCATCTGCTGGTCCAGGCCGGCACCGGCACCGGAAAGTCGCTGGGCTACCTCGTGCCCGCGCTTTCTCAGGGGGAGCGCGTCGTCGTGGCGACGGCCACCCTGGCGCTCCAGCGCCAGCTCGTGGAGCGCGACCTGCCGCGCACCGTCGATGCGCTGCACCCGCTGCTTCGCCGTCGCCCCGAGTTCGCGATGCTCAAGGGCAGGTCGAACTACCTGTGTCTGCACCGCCTCCACGAGGGCGTGCCGCAGGACGAGGAGGAGGGCCTCTTCGACCAGTTCGAGGCCGCCGCACCGACCAGCAAGCTGGGGCAGGACCTGCTGCGGCTGCGCGAGTGGTCGGACGAGACGGAGACGGGTGACCGGGACGACCTGACGCCCGGTGTGTCCGACCGGGCCTGGGCTCAGGTGTCGGTGTCGTCGCGCGAGTGCCTGGGCGCCTCGAAGTGTGCGTACGGCGCCGAATGCTTCGCCGAGATGGCCCGCGAGCGCGCCAAGCTCTCGGAGGTCGTCGTCACCAACCACGCTCTGCTCGCGATCGACGCGATCGAGGGCGCCCCCGTACTCCCCCAGCACGAGGTCCTGATCGTCGACGAGGCGCACGAGCTGGTCTCCCGGGTCACCGGAGTGGCCACCGGCGAACTCACGCCGGGCCAGGTCAACCGCGCCGTGCGCCGCGCGGCGAAGCTGGTCAACGAGAAGGCCGCCGATCAGCTCCAGACCGCCGCAGAGGGCTTCGAACGGCTGATGGAGCTTGCGCTGCCGGGCCGCCTGGAGGAGATCCCGGAAGACCTCGCCTACGCGCTCATGGCGCTGCGCGACGCCTGCCGTACGGTCATCTCCGCGATCGGGGCGACCCGCGACAAGTCGGTACAGGACGAGGACGCGGTCCGCAAACAGGCGCTGGCCTCGGTGGAGTCCGTGCACGACGTGGCGGAGCGCATCACGAACGGCTCCGAGTGGGATGTCGTCTGGTACGAGCGGCATGACCGTTTCGGGGCTTCACTGCGCGTGGCTCCCATGTCCGTGTCGGGCCTGTTGCGGGAGAAGCTCTTCGCGGATCGGTCCGTCGTCCTGACTTCCGCGACCTTGAAGCTCGGCGGCGACTTCAACGGCGTGGGCGCGTCTTTGGGACTCGCTCCCGAGGGCACCGAGGGCGATGACCTTCCGCAGTGGAAGGGAGTGGATGTCGGCTCACCCTTCGAGTACCGCAAGCAGGGCATTCTGTACGTCGCCAAGCACCTGTCGCGGCCCGCGCGGGACGGCGATCGGGCGGACATGCTCGACGAGCTGACCGAGCTCATCCAGGCGGCAGGCGGCCGCACGCTCGGTCTGTTCTCCTCGATGCGCGCCGCCCAGTTGGCCGCTGAGGAGCTTCGCTCCCGTATCCCCGAGTTCCCGATCCTTCTGCAGGGCGAGGAGACGCTCGGCGAACTGATCAAGAACTTCGCGGCCGATCCGAAGACCTGCCTCTTCGGCACGCTCTCCCTCTGGCAGGGCGTCGATGTCCCCGGCCCGAGCTGTCAGCTGGTCGTCATGGACAAGATCCCGTTCCCGCGCCCCGACGATCCTCTGATGAGCGCTCGCCAGAAGGCGGTGGAGGACGCCGGTGGCAACGGGTTCATGGCGGTCGCGGCCACGCATGCCGCGCTGCTCATGGCGCAGGGCGCCGGCCGCCTCGTACGGGCATCGGGAGACCGCGGCGTGGTCGCCGTACTGGACCAGCGGCTGGCCACAGCGCGGTACGGGAGCTATCTGAAGGCGTCGCTGCCCGACTTCTGGTACACGACGGACCGTAACCAGGTCCGAAAGTCGCTGGCCGCCATCGACGCGGCGGCGCAGAAGTCGGAAGCGGAACAGTGATCGCGGGTTAGCCTGTCGCGGCGCCGCGACAGGCTAACCCGCGATCTTGCATCCACCGACGTCGGGGTCGGCACCGCTCAGGATCTGGAGCAGCACGAGCCCCGCAACAGCACAGGGCCCCGGAACCGGCGCAGGGGTTCCGGGGCCCGGTCAGAGGGCGACGCCGTGCGCTTCGCCCGCCGCAGCGGTCACACACGCCGCAGCACTGCCACCACCTTGCCCAGGATGGTCGCGTCGTCACCGGGAATCGGCTCGTACGCGGCGTTGTGCGGGAGGAGCCAGACATGGCCGTCCTCGCGCTTGAAACGCTTGACCGTGGCCTCGCCGTCGAGCATGGCGGCCACGATGTCGCCGTTCTCGGCCACCGGCTGGCGCCGGACCGTGACCCAGTCGCCGTCGCAGATCGCGGCCTCGATCATCGAGTCACCCACGACCTTGAGGACGAACAGCTCGCCGTCACCGACCAGCTGTCGGGGGAGCGGGAAGACGTCCTCGACGGACTCCTCCGCGAGGATGGGGCCGCCGGCGGCGATGCGGCCGACCAGCGGAACGTACGATGCGGCGGGCTTGCCTGTGGTGTCCGTAGGCTGCACGGAGGCGGCCTGGTCGGAGCCACGCACCTCGTACGCACGCGGACGGTGTGGGTCACGGCGGAGGAAGCCCTTGCGCTCCAGTGCCATCAGCTGGTGTGCCACCGAGGACGTGCTGGACAGGCCGACCGCCTGGCCGATCTCCCGCATCGACGGCGGGTAGCCGCGTCGCTGCACGGAATCCCTGATGACCTCGATCACGCGGCGCTGGCGATCGGTGAGCCCTGAGCTGTCCGCCCGGATGCCGGGAGGTCGGCCCGGCAGGGAGCGCTTGTGCCCCTCGGGATTCATGGCTTCGTTCATCGCATGCACCGGCTCGAGTCGGCCCTGGGAGCGGTCCTGGGCAGTGATGGTGGCACTGTCTGCGGTGGTGGTCACGTCGGCCCCTCTCGATGGTCTCCCTGCTGCACAACGGTAGTTGCTTTCGAAAGGTTGCGCCAAACACACGTTCGAGTGAAAAATCGCGAATCACCTGACGTGATCGTGTGTCCGGGTGTATGGCTGGCGTGCGGTCCGGCGGGCAAAAGGGTTCATTGTTGTACCCTTCACCGCCGGGGTGACGACCTCGTGGGTTGTTGCCCCAGTCTGCCATCCGAGATCGGATCAGCCGGGAACCGACCCCCATCTGTGCGGGAGTCCCACGTCCCCTTCGTGCGGCGCTCACGGTATCTCCGTATGTGCCGGGGCGATACGCCCGTGCGCCAAAGCGTGCGGCGCGTCGGTGCGGACGTACGCCACCTGCCACGGCTCGTGCGACACGCGAGAAGCGTGTCGATGTATGAGCCAATCCCCACATCTAGTGGTTGGATTGCGGCAGCAGCCCAGAAGTTGTGGTCCCCCCGGTCTTCGACCGCTCGGAGATCGCCTATGCTTGGGGCTGCTTCGAGGGGCCCATGAGGTCCCGCGAGGCTATTGAGTCTGCTGTGAGGAGGGTTGGGAGTTATGCACTGCCCCTTCTGCAGGCACCCCGACAGCCGCGTCGTCGACAGTCGTACGACCGACGACGGCACGTCGATCCGTCGACGCCGCCAGTGTCCTGACTGCTCCCGCCGTTTCACGACGGTGGAGACATGCTCACTGATGGTGATCAAGCGGTCCGGAGTCACCGAGCCGTTCAGCCGCACCAAGGTCATCAACGGTGTGCGCAAGGCATGCCAGGGACGACCGGTCACCGAGGACGCGCTCGCCCAGCTCGGCCAACGGGTCGAGGAGGCGGTGCGAGCCACCGGAAGCGCCGAGCTGACCACCCACGACGTGGGACTGGCCATACTCGGCCCGTTGCAGGAGCTCGACCTCGTGGCCTTTCTGCGATTCGCCTCCGTCTACCGGGCGTTCGACTCGCTCGAGGACTTCGAGGCCGCGATCGCGGAACTCAGGGAGGCGACGGGACGCCCCGCCGCGGACGACGACGACCGCGAAGACGACGCCGGCGCAGTCACGGGGGGCCAGGAAGACGAGCGCGGGTCCGGAGGGACTGCACAGGTCCCCGTGCCCGCCAACGCCGCCGACTGAGGGCGGGCCGGATCCGGTCCTCGGACCGTCGGATCCGGCCGAGGGCGGCGACAGAAGACCTGCTGCGGGCGGCAATCGGACGGTGCCCGCAGCACCAGACAGAACATGTGCCACGGGGAACATCGGGGCACTTCAGGGCGTTTTAGCCCGTACAGGGAGGCGGCATGACAGAGACGGCGAGCGGTCCGGCACGGAGTTCCCGCGCCAAGGGCACCAAGGCGACCAAGGGACTGCGTATCGAGCGCATCCACACCACCCCCGGCGTACACCCGTACGACGAGGTGGCCTGGGAGCGCCGTGACGTCGTCATGACCAACTGGCGCGACGGCTCTGTGAACTTCGAGCAGCGCGGCGTCGAGTTCCCCGACTTCTGGTCGGTGAACGCGGTCAACATCGTCACCAGCAAGTACTTCCGCGGTGCCGTCGGCACCCCGCAGCGCGAGGTGAGCCTCAAGCAGCTCATCGACCGCATCGTGAAGACGTATCGGAAGGCAGGCGAGGACTACAAGTACTTCGCCTCGCCCGCCGACGCCGAGATCTTCGAGCACGAGCTGGCCTACGCCCTCCTGCACCAGATCTTCAGCTTCAACAGCCCTGTGTGGTTCAACGTCGGCACGCCCCAGCCGCAGCAGGTCTCGGCCTGCTTCATCCTGTCCGTCGACGACTCCATGGAGTCGATCCTCGACTGGTACAAGGAAGAGGGCATGATCTTCAAGGGCGGCTCCGGCGCCGGCCTGAACCTCTCCCGGATCCGTTCCTCCAAGGAACTGCTCTCCTCCGGTGGCAACGCCTCCGGTCCGGTCTCCTTCATGCGCGGTGCCGACGCCTCTGCAGGAACGATCAAGTCGGGTGGCGCCACGCGCCGCGCCGCCAAGATGGTCATCCTCGACGTCGACCACCCCGACATCGAGGACTTCATCGAGACCAAGGTCAAGGAAGAGGAGAAGATCCGCGCCCTGCGTGACGCGGGCTTCGACATGGACCTGGGCGGCGACGACATCACGTCCGTCCAGTACCAGAACGCCAACAACTCGGTCCGCGTGAACGACACGTTCATGAAGGCGGTCGAGGCCGGCGGCAAGTTCGGCCTGACCTCCCGTATGACCGGTGAGGTCATCGAAGAGGTCGACGCCAAGGCCCTGTTCCGCAAGATGGCCGAGGCCGCCTGGGCCTGCGCCGACCCCGGCATCCAGTACGACGACACCATCAACCACTGGCACACGTGCCCGGAGTCCGGCCGTATCAACGGCTCGAACCCGTGCAGCGAGTACATGCACCTGGACAACACGTCCTGCAACCTCGCCTCGCTGAACCTGATGAAGTTCCTTAAGGACGACGGCAAGGGCAACCAGTCCTTCGACGTCGAGCGCTTCGCGAAGGTCGTCGAGCTCGTCATCACCGCGATGGACATCTCCATCTGCTTCGCGGACTTCCCGACGCAGAAGATCGGTGAGAACACGCGCGCGTTCCGCCAGCTCGGCATCGGCTACGCCAACCTCGGCGCCCTGCTGATGGCGACGGGCCACGCGTACGACTCCGACGGTGGCCGCGCCCTCGCCGGCGCCATCACCTCCCTGATGACGGGCACCTCGTACAAGCGTTCCGCCGAACTCGCCGCGGTCGTCGGCGCGTACGACGGCTACGCCCGAAACGCCCAGCCGCACCTGCGTGTCATGAAGCAGCACGCCGACGCCAACACCGCGGCCGTCCGCATGGACGACCTGGACACGCCGATCTGGGCCGCCGCCACGGAGGCCTGGCAGGACGTGATCCGCCTCGGCGAGAAGAACGGATTCCGTAACTCCCAGGCGTCCGTCATCGCCCCGACCGGCACCATCGGTCTCGCGATGTCCTGCGACACCACCGGCCTTGAGCCCGACCTCGCGCTGGTCAAGTTCAAGAAGCTGGTCGGCGGCGGCTCGATGCAGATCGTCAACGGCACCGTCCCGCAGGCCCTGCGTCGCCTGGGCTACCAGGAGGAGCAGATCGAGGCGATCGTCGCCCACATCGCCGAGCACGGCAATGTCGTCGACGCCCCCGGCCTCAAGCACGAGCACTACGAGGTGTTCGACTGCGCCATGGGCGAACGCTCCATCTCCGCGATGGGCCACGTCCGCATGATGGCCGCGATCCAGCCTTGGATCTCCGGCGCCCTCTCCAAGACGGTCAACATGCCGGAGTCGGCGACCGTCGAGGAGGTCGAGGAGATCTACTTCGAGGCCTGGAAGCTGGGCGTCAAGGCGCTCGCCATCTACCGCGACAACTGCAAGGTCGGCCAGCCCCTCTCCGCCAAGACCAAGGAGAAGGAGAAGACCGAGATCACGGAGAAGGCCGAGGCCACCATCCGTGAGACGGTCGAGAAGGTGGTCGAGTACCGCCCGGTCCGCAAGCGCCTCCCGAAGGGCCGTCCCGGCATCACCACGTCCTTCACGGTCGGCGGAGCCGAGGGCTACATGACCGCCAACTCCTACCCGGACGACGGTCTCGGCGAGGTCTTCCTGAAGATGTCCAAGCAGGGCTCGACTCTCGCGGGCATGATGGACGCCTTCTCCATCGCGGTCTCCGTCGGCCTTCAGTACGGCGTGCCGCTGGAGACGTACGTCTCGAAGTTCACGAACATGCGCTTCGAGCCGGCCGGCATGACGGACGACCCGGACGTGCGGATGGCGCAGTCGATCGTCGACTACATCTTCCGTCGCCTGGCGCTGGACTTCCTGCCGTTCGAGACGCGCTCCGCCCTCGGCATCCACTCCGCGGAGGAGCGTCAGCGTCACCTGGAGACGGGCTCCTACGAGCCCAACGAGGACGAGGTCGACGTCGAGGGACTGGCCCAGTCGGCGCCGCGCGCCCAGGAGCTGAAGGCCGTCGCCACGCCGAAGGCCGAGGCCTCGGCCGCCAAGCCCGCTCCGCAGCAGGCCCACACCAGCGCCGAGCTGGTGGAGATGCAACTGGGCATCCAGGCCGACGCCCCGCTGTGCTTCTCCTGCGGCACCAAGATGCAGCGGGCCGGCTCCTGCTACATCTGCGAGGGTTGCGGCTCGACCAGCGGCTGCAGCTGACACCGGGCAGGGGCATGGCCCGGGCGTCGGGTAGCCGTTGATCCGACGAAGGCCCTGAAGAGGGGCGCCGACACATGGTCGGCGCCCCTCTTGGCCGTATGCCCGGCGAACCAGGAGTGTCTCAGGGCCGGCGAGCCTGTCCCATCGTCGCTGTGAACGTCTCCGGGTCGTCCTCGAAACCATGGATGCCCGGGTGGAAGTCCCAGGTGCTCGATCCGTCGCGGACGAACTCCGCGACCGTCGTCGCCGTCGCCCCGAGGACACCGCCGAAGTCGTCCTCGGCCATGACCGTGTAGCCCTCACGAATGCGCAGGGCCGGGTTGATGACGCTGACGAAGGTGCGCTTCGCGGGGTTCTGCTGGATCACGACTCCGACCATCACGCGCGCGTACCGGCTGTCGAGCCGGTCGAGCTCCACGGTGAGGACCTCGTCCCATCCGAAGCCCTTGCCGTCCTTGCTGTCCCGGTTGAGGTAGATGGTGCCGTCGGGAGAACGGCTGTCGAAATGCACTACGTATGCGGGATCGCCGTACGGATCGCTCGCCAGGTAGGTCGCGGCGACGAGGTCCAGGTCGGTGGGCGGCTGTCCCGCCGGACTCGGATCCCACTTGAGCGAGATCTCGACCTTCCGGATCCCCTTGTTGATGGCGTTCACCAGGCTCCCCTTCCCCGTTGCGCGTTTGTCTCAGCCCGAACTGCCCAGCAGACAAGGCCGGTTGTCCATCCTGCCACGCGCGCGGGAGGGTACGCCGGAGAGCACTCCCGCCGAGAGTGACCGACGCCACGCTCCGGGGCCTTACGATGGCGCGGTGCTGGTCAAGTGGATTCGCTGCACCGTGGTGGACCGCCGCGGCTTCGAGCGGGGGCAGCGAAAGTGGGCGGGGCTTCTGGGGGAGCCGGGATTTCGGGGGCAGGGTGGTGGCTGGAGTCGGGGGCGGCAGGGGGTGGCGCACATCTTCTCGTTCTGGGAGAGCCGTTCCTTCTACGACTCCTTCATGGCCCGCTCCCACGACAGACTGGCGACGGCGCAGTCGGGCACCTACAAGGACATGCAGGTCAGACTCTTCGACTACCGCTTCGACGTGAAAACCGGGTTCGAGCCGCGCTTCACCGACGCCGATCTCGTCCGGGTCGCCCACTGCCGTGTCCATGAAGAACGGGCCGAACACTTCACGCTCATGCAGGAGAAGGTCTGGAACCCGGCTATGGCCGGTTCCCCGGGGATGATCCGCGGGCTGTTCGGTGAGGCCCCGGGGCATGAGTTCCTGGTGCTGTCGATGTGGCGGTCGGCCGCGGAGCACGGTAAGTACCGGACGGAGCGCGTGGAGCGACTGGCGCTGCGAGCCCAGACCGAGGCGGACATCGCGGCCCTTACGGGTGACATCGTGGAGCTCGAACCGACCTGGACGGTTTGAATTCCGGACCCCCAGTGGTGGGCCTTGATGTGGCTGGTGGTGCAGGAAATGTGTGACCTACGCTGTATGGAGCCCGTACGAGTCTTCGATGGGGCGTGACCCGATCTAGGGTTTTGGCATGGCACGACCACGGCGCATCGTCCTTGTCCGGCACGGCGAGTCAACGGGCAATGTTGATGACACCGTCTACGAGCGTGAGCCCGACCATGCCCTGGCCCTGACCGCGCGGGGCCGGCTTCAGGCGGAGGAGACCGGGAAACGGCTGCGGGAGGTGTTCGGCCGGGAGCAGGTCAGCGTGTATGTCTCGCCTTATCGCCGTACGCACGAAACGCTGCGGGCCTTCCACCTGGACCAGGAGCTCATACGCGTGCGTGAAGAGCCCCGGCTGCGCGAGCAGGACTGGGGAAACTGGCAGGACCGCGACGACGTACGCCTCCAGAAGTCCTACCGGGACGCATACGGCCACTTCTTCTACCGCTTCGCCCAGGGCGAGTCCGGCGCCGACGTGTACGACCGGGTCGGCAACTTCCTGGAGAGTCTGTTCCGTAGCTTCGAGGCACCCGACCATCCGCCGAACGTGCTGCTGGTAACGCACGGACTCGCGATGCGGCTGTTCTGTATGCGCTGGTTCCACTGGACGGTCGCGGAATTCGAGTCGCTGTCGAACCCGGGGAACGCGGAGATGCGGATGCTCGTTCTCGGGGACGACGGCAAGTACACGCTTGACCGGCCGTTCGAACGCTGGCGAGATCCGGAACCCTACGGGATCACCGGATAGAGTGGCAGAGCGATGACCGCTGACTCCTCTCCTGAAGGGCGCCTGGACCGCGCCGTGGCCAGCCTGCGCGGACTCGCGGTGGGGGACGCGCTGGGCTCGCAGTTCTTCGTCCCTGTGAACTACCCCCTGCTGAAGCGCCGTGAGCTGCCCTCCGGGCCCTGGCAGTGGACGGACGACACGGAGATGGCCTGCTCCGTGGTCGCCGTTCTGGCCGCTCATCACCGCATCGACCAGGACGCCCTGGCCCGCTCCTTCGCGGAGCACCACGACTTCGACCGGGGCTACGGTCCTGCCGTCAACCGGCTGCTGCGCCTGGTCCGGGAGGGCGGGGACTGGCGCGAGCTGTCGGCCGCGCTCTTCAACGGGCAGGGCTCCTGGGGCAACGGCGCCGCGATGCGGATCGCGCCCCTCGGCGCCTGGTACGCGGACGACCCGGAGCAGGCGACCCACCAGGCCGAGATCTCCGCCTACCCTACGCATCAGCACCGTGAGGCAGTGGTCGGCGCCATGGCTGTCGCCGCTGCGGCCGCGCTGGCTGCGGCTCCAGGCGGTCCGCCCAGCCCTGAGTCGCTTCTCGACGATGTCATCGCCCTCGTGCCGAAGAGTGCGGTCGGAGCAGGTCTACGACGTGCCCGGGACATGCTCGACTACGACGACGCGGGCACTGTCGCCGCTGTCCTGGGCTGCGGACGCCGTACGACGGCCCACGACACCGTCCCTTTCGCGCTCTGGTCGGCGGCGCGGGCCCTCGGCCACTATGAGCGGGCTTTCTGGACGACCGCGCAGGTCGGCGGCGACGTGGACACCACGTGCGCCATCGTGGGCGGTGTGATCGGTGCAGGGAAGGCCGGGTCGGTGCCAGCCGAGTGGCTGGAGCGGACCGAGGCGTTCCCCGAGTGGCTGGCGCCTTTGGCGTAGCGGCCCGAACGCCGCTGCCGGCATAGATCCCCCGATAACTTTCTGTGCATGCCGGGAACTCTGTGTGACCGGCCTTCCGTTGTCATGGCAGCTGGTGTGCGGCCCCGCTCGGGTCGTACGCACATGACATACGAGAGGCGCTGGGGGTGGAGTCGTGGAGTTCGTGTCGGTGCTGGGTGCGCTGTTCGTCGCGGCCGCCGTCGCGTGGGGCAGCATTCGACTTTCCCGCGCGGGCGGGGCTCCTCTGCCGTCGGCCGCCATGAGGGTGGGGCGGATGGCCGGCTCGACGTCCTCGCGGGAGGTCCCCCGGACGCGATCCGGCCATCCGCGGCCCTTGGAGGGCCGGACTGAGTCAGCCGGCCATCGGACCCGCCGTCCCGGCAAGGGCGTCAAGATCACTCTTGCGAACCCGTATCACGAACCACGCGGTGGCCAGGGCGAGGACCGCCATCGCTGCGGCCGCCACGAAGCCCATCGAGATGCCCTGGGTGAGCACTTCGTGCCCCCAGGGTCCGGGCAGCTGTTGCGTCTTGGCGAACTCCGCCTTCTGTTCGGCCGATCCCTCCGCCATGAACTTCGGCAGCTGCTTCTCCGCCTCGTCCTTGCTGGCCGAGCCGAACACGGTCGTCAGGATGGACAGACCGAGCGAACCACCCACCTGCTGTGTGGCGTTGAGCAGCCCGGAAGCCGCGCCGGCCTCGTGCTGGGCGACACCGGACACCGCGGTGATCGTCAGCGTCACGAAGTTCAGGCCCATGCCGAAGCCGAACGCCAGCATCGGGCCGAGGACTCCGCCGACGTACGAGCTGTCGGCACTGAGGAGGGTCTGCCAGGCCAGCCCGATCGCCGTGAGGGCCGATCCCACGAGCATGAACGGCTTGGGGCCGAGCACCGGCAGGAAGCGCTGCGACAGTCCGGCACCGAGCGCGATCACGACCGTCACCGGAAGGAACGCGAGACCGGCCTCGATCGGGCTGTACTCCAGCACGTTCTGCACGAACAGCACGATGTAGAAGAACATGCCGAACATCGCAGCGGCCAGGCTGAGCATGATCACGTACGTGCCCGAGCGGTTTCGGTCGGCGAACATCCTGAGCGGTGTGATGGGCTCCCTGGCCCGCGACTCGATGAACGCGAAGGCCAGCAGCAGGACCACCGCGGCGCCGAAAGAGCCGATGGTCAGGCTGTCCCGCCACCCTTCGTCCGCGGCACGGATGAAGCCGTAGACCAGGGAGGCCATGCCGGTCGTCGAGGTCAGTGCGCCGGCGATGTCGAAGCGACCGGTGTGCCGCTCGGACTCACTGATGTACAGCGGCGTGAGCACGGCGATCACGATGCCTATCGGCACGTTGACGAAGAGCACCCACCGCCAGTCGAGCCATTCGGTGAGCATGCCGCCCGCGAGCAGACCGATGGCGCCACCGCCCGCGGACACGGCGGCGAAGACGCCGAACGCCCGGTTGCGTTCCGGCCCTTCGGGAAACGTCGTGGTGATGAGCGCCAGCGAGGTGGGCGAGGCGATGGCGCCTCCCACGCCCTGGAGTACGCGCGCGGCCAGCAACTGCCAGGGCTCCTGGGCGAGTCCGCCGAGCAGGGAGGCGAGCGTGAACAGCAGGATGCCGGACATGAAGACCCGGCGGCGCCCGAGGATGTCACCAGCGCGGCCACCGAGGAGCAGCAGACCGCCGAAGGTGAGTGTGTAGGCGCTGACGACCCAGGTGAGGTCGGTGGTGCTGAACTTGAGAGCGTCTTGAATGTGCGGGAGCGCGATGTTCACAATCGTCGCGTCGAGTACCACCATGAGTTGGCAGGCCGCGATGACGGTGAGCGCGATACCGGGATGCCCCTCCCGGCGGGCCGCACCTGGTTTCTGATCCTTGATCAACTGAGAGGTTGTCACTATGGGTCCCCCACAAATGCCTTAGTGAACGCTCGCGTTCACTGCCGCGTCAACCGTAGTGAGTCCCCAGTAGTGAACGCAAGCGTTCACTTAGGTTGTCGTTGTGCGGCCCGTCCCCCCCGTAGTGGCCGCGCGGTGTTCCCCTGTCCCCGAAATCCCCGCTTCCCTTGTTCGTTGGAGACGCTCAGATGGTTACCTCGCGCTGGACGGCCGCCCCCGCTCAGACGGCCTCTCTCCGCCGGCGTGGCGCTGTGCTCGAACGTGCGATCCTCGACGCCGCGCTGGAACAGCTCAGTACGGTCGGATGGAACGGCCTCACGATGGAGGGCGTCGCCGCCGGTGCTCAGACCGGGAAGGCCGCCGTCTATCGGCGTTGGCCGTCCAAGGAGGATCTGGTCGCCGATGCGTTGCGTGCCGGGCTGCCCCGGTTCGAGTCGGCTCCCGATCTGGGGAGCGTGCGCGAAGATCTGCTCGAGCTGTGTCGACAGACGCGTGAGGCGATGTTCTCGCGCCCCGGTTTCGCGCTGCGCTCGGTTATTCACGAATGCGACAGTATCCAGGCGGAGCGGTTTCATGGCGTGATCTTCGAGGGGGTCGTGGAGCCGACCATCGGATTGCTCCGGGAGGTCATCACCCGTGGCATTGCGCGGGGAGAGGTGCGGGCCGACGCGGCGAACGGCTATGTGTTCGACGCTATTCCGGCGATGATGATGTACCGATCGAAGATGTGCTCAAGCGAATGGAACGACCAGGATCTCGCGGAGATGATCGACCAGTTGATGCTTCCACTGCTACGCCCGACACGCGGCTGAAGCATCGCTCCGGCGTACCGGAGGTTGCTTCGCCGAACCGGGGTGTCGAAGCCTGCCCGGGTCGGCGTACGCTAAGGGCGCCATGCCGTACGAACCGCCTACTCACACCGTCGAGCGCTCCCTTCGAGCCACGACCGGAGCGAAGATCATTGCCGGTGTCGACGAGGTGGGGCGCGGCGCGTGGGCCGGTCCCGTCACCGTCTGCGCGGCGATCACCGGACTGCGTCGGCCCCCCGCGGGGCTCACCGACTCCAAGCTGCTCACGATCAAGCGGCGTACCGAGCTCGCCGACCTGCTGCGGACGTGGGTGACGTCGTACGCCCTTGGGCACGCCTCTCCGGAGGAGATCGACGACCTGGGGATGACGGCTTCGCTGCGGCTCGCCGCGGGGCGCGCCCTGGAAGCCCTGCCGGTCCGTCCCGACGCTGTGATTCTCGACGGGAAGCACGACTACCTGGGGGTCCCCTGGAAGGTCCGGACGGTGATCAAGGGTGACCGGTCGTGCGTGGCGGTCGCGGCGGCCTCGGTGATCGCCAAGGTGCAGCGCGACAAAATGATGGCCGAACTGGGTATCGACCATGCAGACTTCGGTTTTGCGGACAACGCCGGGTATCCGTCGCCCGTGCACAAGGCCGCACTGGCGGAGCGGGGGCCCACCCCGTACCACCGGTTGTCGTGGGCGTATCTTGATGCGCTGCCCCAGTGGCGGCATCTCAAGAAGGCCCGCACCTGGGTGGAAGGAAGCGTTCCGGAGATCGAGGGTCAGCTCGGCTTCGATTTCTGACGTTTCCGCTCGCATTTGTGTGCCACCCGCTCGCGCGAGTCGCACCAGCGTTTGATAAACATCAGCTCATGCCTCTCATTCCCGAGGAGCCTCAGATTCACGAGAGTGCCCAGGGTCCCCGCGCCACGCCGGCCAGCGGCCGTACCGCGCCGACCCCTCGCCCCGTACCCGGCCCCCGCCCCGCGGCTCCGTCGCGTCCCGGCCGACCCGGGCCCCCGCGGCCCGCTCCGCCGGTGCAACGTACGCCGCGCGACGTGGCCGTGACCAAGCCCGGACCGACCGGCCCGGCTGCCCCCGCCGCCTCCGCTCCGGCTGCGGCGCCCCCGCAGATCCAGCTGATCCCGGCTTCCCCCGAGGGTGCGCTCGACGCCGCCGAGGAAGCCGTCGACCTGCTCCTGGATTCGGGCCGTGCCCCCAGCGACGTGCTGGTGATCACGACTGGAGAACAGCACCCGTGGGCTGCCCACGAGCTGTCCTTCGGCGAAGCCTCCTACTGGGCGCAGCACGACGCGGGGGACGACGTCTTCTACGCCGACGCCGCGGTCGCGGGTCGTGCCGCGGTGCGCCCCGTGGTCGTGGTGGCGGTCAATGGCGGCCCCGACACCGCTGCTGCCACCGCCCTGCCTCTGGCCCTCGGCCGAGCCGGTGCCCTGCTGATCGTCTGTGGTGACCCGCAGCGGATCAACTCGGTGCTGGGCGCGGGCGTCTGAGGCGGATCCGACTCGTCCGCGGGGAGACTCCGCAGGACAGCGGGGGCAGGACGCCGTCACTTTTGGCGGCGTCTGCACAGTGGCGCCCTTGGCATGCGTGGACGAGCGGGGAGCTCGCTGTGCACAGGTTCAGCGAACCCCCATGAGCGTCCTGCCGACGGACAGCCGATGGACAGTCGTCGTCGGTCGTGCAGGCGCGAGGGTGCGGCCGACTGCCGGTCCGCGTGATGCCGTGAGGGCGGCTGGGCGGGAGTACCAGGGCCGTCGCCGTCTGGTTCGTGGTGTGAGCTGCACGGGCCTTGGCCTGCCGTTGCCCGGCCGGGGTCGGGCAACGGCGCTCACTCGCGTCGCGGCGTCCGCGGCTGCCGATGTCGTACGTTGCAGCGCGCTCCGTAGGTGGCGGGTCTTGTACGGCAGGCGTCGCGTCGCGTCTCTCACGGCAGCGTCGCGTCCCGCACAGCACGTCGTATCCCGTACGCCACGTCGTATCTCGTGCGACGGGGGCCAATCGCCTATGTCGTGCGGCTTGGCCGTGCTGCCAGGTGCAGTCGGTCGAGGAGCCCGGACCGGGCCCTCAGCGGGCTGCCGCGCGTCGCAGGACCTCCGAGGCGGCACCGCCGGTGCGGGGTATCGGGAGCGGTGACTCGGACGTGGCGAAGGGCTCTGGTGTCGAGTCGGTGTGGGGGCGGCGGCCGCCGCGGCCCTCACCGAGGACCTGCCAGCCGTCACGGGTCAGTGTGATGTACGCCCCGCACCGCAGCCCATGCAGGGTGCAGGCGTCACGCAGCCCCCACATCCACGCCCCGTCCTCCTCCGTCCAACGGGCGTCGCCCTCACGGCAGTAGAGCAGCACCGCGGTGCGCACCGGGGTGCGTCGCCGCAAATCGTGCGGGATGACGCGGCGCAGCTGGGCGAGCAGCGAGTTGCGGAACATCCAGCCGTCGGCCGGGGCCGGGCGGCTGGTGAACGAGGCGCTCGCCCGTAGTCGCTCGTCCGGGTCGAGTACGGCCACGATCGCCGTCGCCGGTTTGGGGCGGTGCCGGGAGTGCAGACCGCTGACGACCTCGCGGGGGTTGCGCAGCAGTGGGATGCCCGCGGCGGCCCACTCCGCGGGTTCGAGCATGCGGGCCAGAGGGTTGGCGGATGCGGCGGACAGGTCGGCTGACGTCGACATGGATGCCGCGGAGGACGGAGCGAATCCGAAGGTCACGGTCCTCCCTTCGGCTACGCGCCCACACTGCGGGCGAGATCGGAATCGGGGGAGCGCACACCGCAGCAGAGCCCTACCGGACCACGGACGAGCCGTGCGGGGAGCGGACTTCAATTCTTCCTGCCGAACCTGAATGCGGCAACGAGCAATTGGGGCCACCGACCGTTATCTGGTGGTGCGCGGGTTATATCCCTACCCAGTGCGTCACGGTGCGATGCATGGGGCGGCCCCGCATCAGGAGGTCGTGGCTGCTCACCCGCTCTGTCGATGGCACAGGAGCGCCGGTCGGGCCGGGTGAGGTGGCTGATTGTCAGTGCCATCGGGTTGCATGGAGGCATGAACAATCTGGAGCTCCGCGCTGAAGCCGATGCCATCCTCGCCGAGCTCGTCGGAGCCCAGGAGGGCTCGGCGCGGCTGCGTGAGGACCAGTGGCAGGCCGTGGCGGCTCTGGTGGAGGACCGCCGACGCGCCCTGGTGGTGCAGCGCACCGGCTGGGGCAAGTCGGCGGTGTACTTCGTCGCCACCGCCCTGCTGCGCCGAAGGGGCGCCGGCCCGACGGTGATCGTCTCCCCGCTGCTGGCGCTGATGCGCAACCAGGTCGAGTCGGCGGCCCGGGCCGGCATTCAGGCGCGGACCATCAACTCGGCCAACCCCGAGGAGTGGGACACGATCTACGAGGAGGTCGAGCGCGGTGAGACCGACGTTCTCCTCGTGAGCCCGGAGCGCCTCAATTCCGTTGATTTCCGCGAGCAGTTGCTGCCCAAGCTCGCTGCCACGACGGGCCTACTGGTGGTCGACGAGGCACACTGCATCTCCGACTGGGGCCATGATTTCCGGCCCGACTACCGCCGGCTCCGCGCGATGCTCGCTGCGCTGGCCCCCGGGGTTCCGGTGCTGGCGACCACGGCGACCGCCAACGCGCGCGTGACGGCGGACGTGGCCGAGCAACTGGGCACCGGCGCCGGTGAGGCCCTGGTGCTGCGCGGTTCGCTGGAGCGGGAGAGCCTGCGGCTGGGTGTGGTCCAGCTGCCGGACGCCGCACACCGTCTGGCCTGGCTGGCCGAGCACCTGGACGAGTTGCAGGGTTCCGGGATCATCTACACGCTCACCGTGGCCGCGGCCGAGGAGGCCACCGCCTTCCTACGGCAGCGCGGCTTCCACGTGGCCTCGTACACGGGGCGCACGGAGAACGCCGACCGGCTGCAGGCCGAGGCCGACCTGTTGGCGAACCGGGTCAAGGCGCTGGTCGCCACGTCGGCGCTGGGCATGGGGTTCGACAAGCCGGACCTGGGCTTCGTGGTGCACCTTGGCTCGCCGTCCTCGCCGATCGCCTACTACCAGCAGGTCGGTCGCGCCGGCCGCGGTGTCGAGCACGCCGATGTGCTGTTGCTGCCCGGCAAGGAGGACGAGGCCATCTGGCGCTACTTCGCCGATACGGCCTTCCCACCCGAGGCGCAGGTCAGGCAGACGCTCTCGGCCCTGGCCGACGCGGGACGACCGTTGTCCGCGCCCGCCCTGGAGGCGGCGGTGGATCTTCGGCGGACCCGGCTGGAGATCATGCTCAAGGTCCTCGACGTGGACGGGGCGGTCAAGCGGGTCAAGGGCGGCTGGATCTCCACCGGCGAAGAGTGGATCTACGACTCCGAGCGGTACGCATGGGTGGCCCGGCAGCGGACGGCCGAGCAGCAGGCCATGCGGGAGTACGTGAGCACGTCCGGGTGCCGGATGGAGTTCCTGCGCCGGCAGCTGGACGACGAGGGGGCAGCCCCATGCGGTCGCTGTGACAACTGCGCGGGCACCTGGATCGCGTCGTCCGTCTCGGCGGAGGCGTTGACAGGGGCGGCGAAGGAGCTCGATCGCCCCGGCGTGGAGGTCGAGCCGCGCCGGATGTGGCCGACGGGGATGCCCGCCCTGGGCATCGACCTCAAGGGACGTATCCCGGCGAAGGAGCAGTGCTCCACCGGGCGGGCCCTGGGACGGCTGTCGGACATCGGCTGGGGCAACCGCCTGCGCCCCCTGCTGGCCGAGACCGCGACCGACATCCCGGTCCCCGACGACGTCCTTCAAGCCGCGGTCGCGGTGCTCGCCGACTGGTCGCGCTCACCGGGCGGCTGGGCGCCGAACGTCCCGGACGCCTCCGCCCGGCCGGTGGGAGTCGTTGCCGTACCGTCCCTGGCCCGTCCGCAACTGGTCGCTTCCCTCGCCCAGGGCATCGCCGGCATCGGCCGCCTGCCCTACCTGGGAACCCTGACCTACACGGGGCCGAGCGGAGCCCACGCGGCACGACGGAGCAACTCCGCCCAACGCCTGCGCTCACTGTCCGGCGCGTTCACCGTCTCCGAGGAACTGGCCGGTGCCCTGGCGAGTTCCCCGGGACCCGTCCTGCTCGTGGACGACTACACCGACTCCGGCTGGACCCTCGCCGTCGCGGCCCGGTTGCTTCGCCGGGCAGGCAGTGGAGAAGTTCTTCCGTTGGTTCTCGCTGCGGCGGGGTGACCTCGCAGAGAGGTGTCATCGAAAGATGAGGACTGGGGCCGAACTCGCTTGCTGACGTGTGCGGCTGGACGCTCGCCACCACTTGCGCTGGAAAGGGTGAGTGGACGGGACCGGTGGGTTGCGCGGGGTGCCGGTCGAACCTGACGCAACTGTCCATGGTGGGCCCGTTGTCGTGACCCTGATCGGACTTATCCACAGGGCAAAGCGGAACTTCGTGATCCGGGAGATCGTCTTCGCATGACGAATCACAGCGACACCACCGGATCTCCTGAGCGCGACGACAATCCGGGCGGCGAGCCCCACCTCGCTCCTGGAGCAACGGACCCGAACGACACGTCTGCGATGCACGACGTGCCTGGCGGACCCGACGAAGACCACGGACGCCCGCGGCAAGTGGCCCAACTCGACTGCACCCCGCACGAAGCGCACCTGCCCGAGCACCAGGTCACCCTGCGCACCCCGGCCGAACTGGCCGACGCTGTGCCCTATCTCCTCGGATACCGCCCCGAGGACAGCATCGTGCTCGTCGCGCTGCACGACAGGGCGGGGCGCGGCAGGTTCGGCGGCCGGGCCCGGCTCGGCATCCCCGCGAGTGCGGACGACTGGGACTCCGCTGCCACGCAGCTGGCCCATGGGCTGGTGACGGGCAGCGAGCGCAGGGGAGCCCGGCCGGAGCAGATGGTCGCTTTCCTCTGCCAGGAACCGGCGAGGGGCGAGACGGGTCGACAGGTCATGGAACGGCTGCGACCGCTCGCCCAGAAGATGCGTGTCGCATGCGGCAGCCTGGACGTGCCGGTGATCGAGGCGCTCTGCATTTCGGACGGTCGATTCTGGTCGTACTGCTGCGATCGAGCCGAGTGCTGCCCGCCCGAGGGCCGCCCCATGGGCCTGCCCGGAACGTCCGTGCTGGCCGCAGCGGCCACGTACGCCGGAGTCCAGGTACGCGGCACGCTGCGCGAGTTGCGTGCCAGGCTGCTGCCCCTTGAGACCGCTGCCGCCCTGGAGCAGGAGACCGCTCTGGACAGGGCCGGCCTGGCGCTGGTCTCCCGGATCCTCGACGACGCGACCCGCGGAGGTGTGGCCCAGGAGACACTCGAACTGGCCGAGCGAATCATGGGCCGGTTCGCTGTGGCGCCGCCCCTTTCCGGGACGCTCACGTCGGATCTCCGGGACGACGAACTACTCGGGCATGACGAGGCCGCGAGGCTGATTCTGGGTCTGCAGGACCGTGCGACCCGTGACCGTGCGGCCGAGTGGATGGAGGGCGACGAGGCCGGCCCCGCCCTCCGGCTGTGGCGGGCATTGGCCCGCCGCTGTGTCGGTCCGTACAGCGAGCACGCGGCGGCGCCCCTCACCCTCGCCGGCTGGGTCGCCTGGTCCACCGGCGACGATCTGGAGGCCCGAGAAGCCCTTGCCATGGCACTCGGCGCGGATCGCGACTACCTCTTCGCCCGTCTACTGCACCAAGCCTGCAACGAGGGCTTGGATCCCGAGTCGATCCGCCGCTGCTTGCGTTCGGAACGCGAGGGACGGGAGGGACCAGAGGAACGCCAGTGGCCTGAGGGACATGAGCCTGAGGGACGTGCGGGCCGCGAGGAATCTCAGGGGCGCCAGGAGCTCAAGGGACGCCAGGGGCCTGAAGAGGTGGCTGCCGGGCCTCATGGCAAGCCGGAGGGCGTCGAAGAGCCGCTGCGGGAGGAAGCTGTGAAGTCCGCGATGAACTCCGCCGGTGATTCTCACCCGTCCCGGCACCCCCGGCGTTCGACCGGCAGTCACCATCGGGCCGCGAGGGCTGCCGCGCGAGCGCAGAAGTCGAGCATCCCCCGCCCCCGTGCCGCAGCGAGGACCCACCCTGCTGCCCCGCGGCCGGGCGCCACGGTTCCCCGCGGTTCGAGGGGCACGGCTCCGCGTACGCCGAGGAAGGGCGCCGTTCGTCGTAGTGAGCCCCGTCCGGACAGCGCGCGTCCTGCCGGCGCAGGGGGCGAGGGGGATGCGTGAGCGCTCGCGGCAGAGCGGCGGCCCCTCGTGCCGTCGGGGGCACAGCTCCGGTGGGCGGCACGGTGACCCGCGCCGTGGAGGGCACGGCAGCGACCGCGCATGCGCCACCGCCACGCATTGCCTCTGCCAGTCCGGCGGACGTGCTGAAAGGGGCGGTCCTTCGCCGGGGTTACCACGCCCCGGGCGTGACCTGGTGGGATCCCTCCCCGTTCACCTGAGTGGCGGAACGCCTGAACCGGCCGTGCCGCCGCATCGCCCCGGTCACTCCCGGGGCCCCAGCCGGCGCCGCACACGCCCGAGGCGCACAGAGCGCAGAGGAAGCCGCCCCATGCCACAGCCGACCCCGGTGCCACCGCAGACTCAGACCTCACCGACCACCGACGATCGCTCTACAGCCGGTGGGTCGGTCCCGTCCCAGAGGTTGGACACGGGGCTGCCGCCGTCCACGGGAGGTGCGGGGCGGCACGCTCCCAGGCCGCTGCAGGATGCTCCTCGCCGGTCCGATCAGCCGAATCGGCCGACGGACCAGAGCCGGGCGTCGCCCTCGTCACCCACGAGCCCGCACACGGCAGCGCCGACATCAGCCGAGCCTGCACGGCGCTTCGCCCAGCCCCAGGACACCCCCTCGTCGGCTCAGCCGTCGACCGCGCTGCGGTTCGCCGACCTGCCGCCCAGCCACAACGCGCTGATCTGTGTCGCCCTGCCGGGCCTCGCCATCTCCACGGACCAGGGGCAGTTGACCGGCCGGGGACTCGACGGGTTCTACCGCGCGGGCCGACGTGTGCTCTCGCGCTGCCAGATCCGTGTGGCCGGACGCGAACCGCTCGCGGTCCAGGCCAGGATGACGGCGGCCGACCGCGCCCGCTTCGTGGGCACGCTGCGCAGCTCCCCACAGGCGGGCCCGGACCCGGACGTCGTCGTCGAGCGAACCCGCCAGGCGGACGGCATCGAGCGGATCACGCTGCACAGCGCGGCGGTCCGGCCCCTGCGCCTGCCGGTCGAGGTCGCCCTGGGCACGGACCTGGCCGACCTCGGCGCCATCGCGTGCGGCAGCCCCGGGCCGGAACTCCCCGCCACCGTGCACGACTCCGGCCTGCGCTGGTCGTCCGCCAGGGGCAGCTCGCTTGTGACGGCCGACCCGCCACCCGCCGACGCGCTGGCCTCCGCGGGGCTGCTGCGGTGGGTGTTCGCGCTTCCTCCGAGCGGCAGCGTGAGCATCGAGCTGAGGGTGCTGCCGGACGGAGCCGGCCCCGTGCGCGCCGCAGGCCGAGCAGCGACCAGCCCGCTGGCGACGGCGCGGGCGGCCGGAGACGATCCCGGGGTGGAGGCGTTGTTGCGGACGAGCATCGAGGACCTCCAGGCCCTTCTGTTGCGCGACCCCGCCCACCCCTCCGATGTCCACTTGGCCGCAGGGGCACCGTGGCGCTGCGGCCTGGCCCCGGCCGAGGCCCTCGCCGCGGCCCGCATGGCCCTGCCGCTGGGCACCCGGCTCGCCGCAGGCACGCTGCGCACCCTCGCCCGCACGCAACTCCCGCTCCAGGGAACGCAGTCCGGCATGATCCCCGCGCCGATACGGGACGCAGGCACGCATCTGCCACCGGGCTGCACGGGCACGGAGGCCACGCTGCTCTTCCCCGCCCTGCTCGCGGAGGCCCGACGCTGGGGGCTGCCCGAACCGGAGATCGAAGAACTCCTCCCGGCTGCCGAGCGCTGTCTGACCTGGCTGCGGGCCACGGTGGGCGATGGAACCTACCTGCCCGACCCGCACCCCGGAGGCCCTGTCCGCTGCGAGACCCAGGCCCACGCCCATCGCGCCGCGCTGCTCGGAGCCGATCTGCTCGACGCCTGCGGCAGACCGGGCGGTGCGGGGCTGCGGCAGTGGGCCGGGGCGCTGCGGACGGCGTTCCGCGCCGAGTTCTGGCTCGACGACCTGAGCGGCGGTCGGCCCGCGGCTGCCCGAGCCCCGGACGGGCGTGTCGTGCCGCATCTGGGCGCCGCCGCCGTCCACCTCCTCGACACCGGTCTGCTGGGCGGGGGCGAACAGGCGCCCGGCCTGCTCGACAGGGTGCAGACCGAACAGCTCGCCCGGCTGTTCGGCGGCCCGGCCATGGACTCGGGCTGGGGCCTTCGTGGACTGGGTGTGAAGGAGACGGGGCACAGCCCGTTCGGGCACCGCAGTGGCGCCGTTCGGGTACACGAGACCGCGCTCGCCGTCGCGGGGCTGGCCACGGCCGGTTACGAGAAGGAGGCGAGCGGACTGCTGCGGGGCGTACTCGCGGCCGCGGCCGCGTTCAGACACCGGCTGCCCGACATGTATGCGGGAGAGCGACGCAGGGACGGCGGCGCCCCCCTCCCGCATCCGGCGGCCTGCCGCCCCGCGGCCACCGCGGCGGCAGCCGGAGTGCTGCTGTTGACCACGCTCGCGGGTATCCGCCCGGACGCTCCGGCGGGGACGGTCATGCTCCGCCCCGTGCGCAGCGCACCGCTCGGCGAGATCGTCCTGACGGGCCTCCGGGTCGCCGGCGCACCCTTCTCCGTACGGGTCAGCCGGCTGGGACTCGCCATGGTCGAGGAGGCTGCCGACGGGCTGCAACTGCGAGCGTGACCTCGTACGACGCCCTGGGGTGCGAGCGCACGCGGGGGTGGTCAGGCCCATACCGGGCCGAATTGGATCAGCCATCGATGCGACCGGCGAAGGGAGTGTTTATCGTCAAGCAGACGACTATGATCGCGGCATGCCCTACGACCCGTCAGCCTTTCCGCCCTTTGCCGTCACCGTGGACCTGGTCGTGCTGACCGTGCGCCGCCACGCCCTGTGCGCGCTGGCGGTGCGCAGGGGCGAACCGCCGTTCCAGGGGCGCTGGGCACTGCCCGGTGGGTTCGTACGGGCCGACGAGGACCTGTCGCAGGCCGCAGCGCGTGAGTTGGCCGAGGAGACGGGGCTGCGTGCCCACGACCCCGCCGTCCCCGCGCAGGACAACGGCGCTCACCTGGAGCAGCTCGCGACTTACGGTGACCCCAAGCGGGATCCCCGGATGAGGGTGGTCAGTGTTGCCCACTTGGCGCTGGCTCCTGATCTGCCGGCACCTCGCGCCGGAGGCGACGCCAGCAACGCCCGCTGGGCGCCGGTCGACGAACTCCTGAAGCAGGGCGGCTATGGCCGCGACGGCGAACCGGTCGCGCCGCTCGCCTTCGACCACGCGCAGATCCTGGCCGACGGGGTGGAGCGTGCCCGCTCCAAGATCGAGTACTCGTCGCTGGCCACGGCGTTCTGCCCCACCGAGTTCACCGTCGGAGAGCTGCGCCGGGTCTACGAGGCGGTGTGGGGCGTCGCGCTCGACCCGCGCAACTTCCACCGCAAGGTGACGGGTACACCGGGCTTCCTCGTCCCCACCGGCGGCACCACCACTCGCCAGGGTGGCCGCCCCGCCCAGCTCTTCCGGGCCGGCGGCGCCACGCTGCTCAACCCGCCGATGCTGCGCCCCGAGGTCTGACACGAGGGGCCGGGCCGCGGCACAGGTCCGGACGCGAACCGATGCCGATCCGGGCTCAGTGGGGCGCAAGTTCATGCTCGCTCCGTGCTCGGGACGAAGGCCGCAGGACCCCGCCGGACCGATTCCAGCCGCTGCAGCGGGCCTTGCCCTACCCGAAAAAACGGACATAGCGCGCTATCTTGCTGCGAGTGATCCAGGCCATCGGACTGACCAGCGACCCTCGCAAGGAGCTTCCCCCCGCCGTCGACGACGTCTCCTTCGAGGCGCGCGCCGGACGCATCACCGCGCTGCTCGGCGCGTCGGGAGCGGGCAAGACGACGGTGCTCAGACTCATGCTCGAACTCCAACGCGGCCGTGGTATCACCTACTTCAGAGGCCGCCCCCTGCACCGCATCGCCCACCCCTCGCGCGAGGTCGGCGTGCTTCTCGGCGACCTTCCCGGCCACCCGTCACGCACCGTCCGCGGCCACCTGCGCATGCTCTGCGCCGCCGCGGGCGTGCCGGCCCGGCGCGCCGACGAAGTCCTGGAGGTCGTCGGACTCGTCAGCCTGCGCGAGGAACGCCTGGGCACCCTCTCGCGCGGCATGGACCGCCGCCTCGGCCTTGCCTGCGCACTGCTGTCCGACCCGCACACCCTCGTGCTCGACGACCCCGCGGGCGGGCTCTCGGCCCGCGAGAGCCGTTGGCTGTACGGCATGCTCCGCGCGCACGCCGCCCAGGGCGGCACGGTACTGCTGACCACGGCCGACCCGAAGCAGGCCGCTCGCACCGCCGACCGGGTCGTCACGCTTCAGCGCGGCAGGCTGATCGCCGACCAGGAGGCCGCCGACTTCGCCCGTACCCGGCTGCGCCCGCGCGTCGCCGTGCGCACCCCGCATGCCTCGCGCCTCGCCGCCCTGCTCACCAAGGAGGCGCGCGCCGCCCACCGCTCCGTCGAGGTCGTACGCGAGAGCGGCAACCGCCTCTCCGTGTACGGCAGTACATGTGCCGACGTCGGCGAGACCGCGTTTCGTCATGGCATCCTCGTGCATCAACTCGCCGACGAGATCGGGGACATGGGGCCGGAGACCGAGGCGGGCACCCGCACGGCGCAGCCACGGGCCCGCGAGGTGCCCCAGGCGCCCGGTGCCGCGTTGGCCACCGCCGGTGGCCGCGGGCGCAAAGCCACGCCGTCGGTGCCGGAAGGAGGGTCCACCTCGACCGACGATCCCGCGGCCACGAGCAAGGCGCCGCAGACGCCGGGCCGAGAGCCGGCCCCGGCAGATGCGCGGGATGCCACCGGAGGGCAGCAGGCGTCGGCGGAGGTTCCGCAGGCGCGGGCGGGCGGTCCACGCCCGACCGACGCGACCACGGGCGGCTCTCGCGCGTCGGGGGCCGGTTCGCGCTCGTCGAGCTCTTCCGCCGTCCCTCTTCCCGATCTCCCGCCCCCGATCTCCGTCCGCCCCGCCCCCAGCCCCCTCCGCCCCCTGCGCTACGAGCTCCGTCGCGCCATCGGTGTCGGCGCGAGCTTCGCCACCGGTGCAGCCGTACTCGTGGTGTCCGCCCTCACCGCCGTACTGCTGGCACGCGTCGGGCACACGCCGCAGCACCGCCTGATGGCGGCCTGGCCGCAGCAGCTGCCGCTGCCGCCCGCGGCGCTCGGTGCCGGGCTGCTCGGTGCGGTCGCGTTCGGCGACGAGTTCCGCCACCCCGCCCTGGCCGCGGATCGCGGCACCGTCCCCCGCCGGCTGGGACTGCTGGCCGCGAAACTCCTCGTCGCCTCCGCCACCGCGCTGGTGCTGGCCGTCCTCACCGTGGGCTGCGACACCGAAGTGCTCTACCTCGTCTACGGACCGGAGCTCGCGGAAGTTCCCGCCGACTGGCTCGGGCTGGGCGCGAGTTGGATCGGGCTCCTGGTCGGCTGTGCCTGGGCCGGCGTGCTTGCCGCGGGTCTGTTCCGGTCCACCACGGCCGGGCTCGCCGCGGTTGTCGCCGTACCCGTCGTCGTCGTACCACTCGTACAGAAGGCCTTCGAAGGGCCGTCTGTGCGGACGGCGGCCGGGTTTCCGCTGCGGCTGCGGGAGCTGCTGCTCTCGCAGTGGCCGTTCGGGGGAGAGCGATATCTGGAAGCCGCCGCGCGCGTGGTCGCCCAACCTGTCGGCGGCGCCCTGACGTTGTCGCTCACCGCCCTGCTCTGCGCATATGTCCTCACTACCCTGCGGAGCAGGGTCAGATGACAGCCGTCCCCGCCGCTCCCGGTCCTGCCGTCCGCACAACTCCCCGGGGAAAGCCCATTTCTTTCCGATAAGGCGTCAATTGCGACGGGGTGAGCGATCACCCTTTCGTGTGCTTTTCACCAAAGACCTCAAGGGAGTTGAGGACGGCGCCGACAAAGGATCCGTGAGTACCCTTGCGCACACCATGATGACCGCCGCCCGCGCCGCCGACTCCGGTCTTGCCGGCCCGGGCGATCTCGACCGCTACCCCTACGCCGAGGCCACCGTCGCCGACCGCGTCGGAGCCCCTGCCTGGGACGGCGCGGAGCCGGAACTGGGCCGTGTGGGCCGCCGCGCCGCGGGCAGCCGCGGACGCGGGCTGCACGGCCAACTCGTCCAGCAGCTGGGCCAGATGATCGTTTCGGGCGACCTGGGCGCCGACCGCCCGCTGGTGCCCGAGGAGATCGGCCAGCGCTTCGAGGTCTCCCGCACCGTCGTCCGCGAGTCGCTCCGTGTCCTGGAGGCCAAGGGCCTGGTCAGCGCCCGTCCGAACGTCGGCACGCGCGTGCGCCCCGTCAGCGACTGGAACCTCCTCGACCCGGACATCATCGAGTGGCGGGCCTTCGGGCCGCAGCGCGACGACCAGCGCCGGGAGCTGAGCGAGCTGCGTTGGACGATCGAGCCGCTGGCCGCGCGCCTCGCCGCCGGGCACGGGCGCGACGACGTCCAGCAGCGGCTCGGCGACATGGTCGAGATCATGAGTCACGCGATGGGACAGGGCGACGTCCTCACGTTCTCCCGTGCCGACGCCGAGTTCCACTCGCTGCTCATCCAGGTCGCCGGCAACCGCATGCTGGAGCACCTCTCGGGCATCGTCTCGGCCGCCCTCCAGGTCTCCGGCGGCCCTGTGACCGGCTGTGACCGGCCGAACGAGACGTCGCTGGCGCAGCACAGCAGGATCGTCGACGCCCTCGCCGCCGGCGACGGCGCGGCCGCCGAAGCCGCAATGCGTCAACTGCTCACCGTCCATCCCGAGGTCGAGCGCGTGGTGCCCGCCCCCCGCGAGCACTGACCGCGCCTCCGGGGGCGCGGCCGGGACTGCCTCCCCCTCCTGTGGCAGCACCCGGTCTGAGCGCCCTCTCCCGTCGGACCCGCAGGATCCATCACGGATCCTGCGGGTCCGACGGTGCGACGAGGCCGTGAAAAAAGCCGTACAGTGCTTGGTCCAAGCTGCGGGCGACCCGTTCTGTCCGCGTCTGCCTGCTTTTGATCGGTTACGGGATGTGACTCGGGCCACGCAGATTGGGCGTAACGCTCGGGGAAACAGCGCGATGACCTAAGAGGTGACAGCCGAGGAGGGAATACGGACGCCGCTCAAGGCGCTGTGCATCTTCCCGGCCCCCGCCCGCACCGTCGGCCCGATCCCCCGGCCGGTGGTCGGCTCCTGTCCGCCGTGGACGGGGCCGGAAGCCGTTTTTCAACGTTCCGAGAGGTTGTTCGTGTCGGCCAGCACATCCCGTACGCTCCCGCCGGAGATCGCCGAGTCCGTCTCTGTCATGGCTCTGATTGAGCGGGGAAAGGCTGAGGGGCAGATCGCCGGCGACGATGTGCGTCGGGCCTTCGAAGCTGACCAGATTCCGGCCACTCAGTGGAAGAACGTACTGCGCAGCCTCAACCAGATCCTCGAGGAAGAGGGTGTGACGCTGATGGTCAGTGCCGCGGAGCCCAAGCGCACACGAAAGAGCGTCGCAGCGAAGAGTCCGGCCAAGCGCACCGCCACCAAGACGGTCGCGGCGAAGACGGTGACCACCAAGAAGGCCACCGCCACCGCCACGCCTGCGGCGCCGGTCGCCGACTCCGCCGTCGAGGACGACGCCCCCGCCAAGAAGGCCGCCGCAAAGAAGGCGACGACCGCCAAGAAGGCGGCCGCGAAGAAGACCGTCGCCAAGAAGACGGCGGCCAAGAAGACCACCGCCAAGAAGGACGACGCCGAGATCCTCGAGGACGAGGTGCTCGAGGACGCTCCCAAGGGCGCCGAGGAGCCCGAGGGTGCCGAGAGCGCCGGCTTCGTGCTCTCCGACGAGGACGAGGACGACGCCCCCGCGCAGCAGGTCGCGGCCGCCGGTGCCACCGCCGACCCGGTCAAGGACTACCTCAAGCAGATCGGCAAGGTCCCGCTGCTCAACGCCGAGCAGGAGGTCGAGCTCGCCAAGCGCATCGAGGCCGGTCTCTTCGCCGAGGACAAGCTGGCCAACGCCGACAAGCTCGCCCCCAAGCTCAAGCGCGAGCTGGAGATCATCGCCGAGGACGGCCGCCGCGCCAAGAACCACCTGCTGGAGGCCAACCTCCGTCTGGTGGTCTCCCTGGCCAAGCGCTACACCGGCCGCGGCATGCTCTTCCTGGACCTCATCCAGGAGGGCAACCTCGGTCTGATCCGCGCGGTCGAGAAGTTCGACTACACCAAGGGCTACAAGTTCTCCACGTACGCCACCTGGTGGATCCGTCAGGCCATCACCCGCGCCATGGCCGACCAGGCCCGCACCATCCGTATCCCGGTGCACATGGTCGAGGTCATCAACAAGCTCGCGCGCGTGCAGCGCCAGATGCTCCAGGACCTGGGCCGCGAGCCCACCCCGGAGGAGCTGGCCAAGGAACTCGACATGACCCCCGAGAAGGTCATCGAGGTCCAGAAGTACGGCCGTGAGCCCATCTCCCTGCACACCCCGCTGGGCGAGGACGGCGACAGCGAGTTCGGTGACCTCATCGAGGACTCCGAGGCCGTCGTCCCGGCCGACGCGGTCAGCTTCACGCTTCTGCAGGAGCAGCTGCACTCGGTCCTCGACACCCTGTCCGAGCGCGAGGCGGGCGTCGTCTCGATGCGCTTCGGTCTCACCGACGGTCAGCCGAAGACCCTCGACGAGATCGGCAAGGTGTACGGCGTGACGCGTGAGCGCATCCGCCAGATCGAGTCCAAGACCATGTCGAAGCTGCGCCACCCGTCGCGGTCCCAGGTGCTGCGCGACTACCTCGACTAGGTCGCACCCGTACGACACACAGGGCCCGGTATCCCGAGTGGGGACCGGGCCTTCGTGCTGTCGCGCGGGTGCGGGGCGCGGTGGGCTGAATCACTCTGGGTGTCCCATGACCACTCCAGAGTGAGGAGCGTGCATGCGTCGTCCTTTTGTCCGGGCCCTGGCCCGGCCGCTGGTCCTGGCGGCAGCGGCGGCTGCCATACCGTTGGCGTCGGCCGCCCCGGTGGCTGCCGACAGCGTCGTCGTCGGCGGGTTCCCGGTCGATGTGTCGGACAGCCCATGGACCGTGGCACTGGCCAGCCGTGACCGGTTCGGGGGTATGCGGGCCGGTCAGTTCTGCGTCGGTGTGGCGGTCAGCCGGTCCACGGTGCTCACCGCGGCCCACTGCCTGAGCAAGGAGGTCCTCGGGGCGGCGCCGCAACAGGTGCGCGACCTCAGCGTCATCACGGGCCGTACGGACCTGCTGTCCGGCCGGGGCCAGGAGATCCGGGTCCGCGGCAGCTGGGTGAACCCGGCCTACGACGGTGTCACCAACGCGGGGGACTTCGCTGTGCTCTCCCTCGCCCAGCCGCTTCCCGCGAGCGCGGTCATCGCGATGGCGCGGGCCGGCGATCCCGCCTATCTGCCCGGCACTCCCGCCCTGGTCTACGGCTGGGGGGACGTCACGGGGGCCGGTGACTACCCGCGCAGCCTGCGGGCGGCACGCGTGCACGTACTGCCCGACGCGCTGTGCAGGCAGGCATATCCGGGTGGTGGTGAAGGCAGGTACATGCCGGCCAGCATGGTCTGCGCCGGGGAACAGGAGGGAGGCCGGGACGCCTGTCAGGGCGACAGCGGAGGTCCCCTGGTCGCTCGGGGGAGACTGATCGGCCTTGTGTCCTGGGGCACCGGCTGCGGGCGCGCGGGCAGTCCCGGCGTCTACACGCGGGTGTCCGAGATCCTCAGGACCATGGGGTGGCGGGCCGCGGTGCGTGGGCACCGTGCAGACCGCTGACGGAGGCTGAAGGCCCGCGGGGTATGAGCGCGGGCGGCTGCCCCTGCTCTCAGGGGCGGCCGCCCGTCGACCGGCCTGTGCCGGAAGCTGGCTCGTCGTTAGTGCGAGGTGTCAGCGCTCTTCTTCGGACGCCGATGCGGGAGCGGACGTCAGCCGCTCCGTCTCGTCCTGTATCTCAGCGGCGATCTTCTTGAGTTCCGGCTCGAACTTGCGACCGTGGTGGGCGCAGAAGAGCAGTTCTCCGCCGCTCAGCAGGACGACGCGCACGTACGCCTGGGCGCCGCAACGGTCGCAGCGGTCAGCGGCCGTCAGCGGGCTCGCGGGGGTCAGAACAGTAGTCACGTCGCCTCTTCTCTAGCTCGACGAGCTGTCGTACCAGGGTCAACATCCAACCAGCCCCAAAACGTTCCCGCTCGTGGCTTCACCCAGAGAGAAATTTTTTTCGGGGGCGGCCGACTGCTGCCGGTTTGGCGGCGAATGTGCCGTATTGCGTCGGTGTCTTGCTTACGGTTTCGCGCTGTTGGTCAAGGTCGGTCCTCCCGGCTGGCTTGCCGGTTTGTTCATGAGGACGTGCCCGGAGCCTAAATGGTTCATGCCTGGAAGGGAACGTGATATGTACTTCACCCCATCGAGGGATCGAACATGCATGCGACTCTGGACTAGTCTGTGTTCCGCACGAGGGTGGCGTTACAACGGCTCTACCAGGCCTCGGTACCCTCTTGACGGCGACCGAAGCCGAGCCCTTACCCAACAGGGCGCCACCTGAAATTCAGCGAGGAGCGAACCGCGTGACCGCCGAGACGTCCGTGCCGTCCACAGCGCTGCTGGCAGGAGCAGACCGGGACGGTTCCAACTACACCGCGCGGCACCTGCTCGTCCTCGAGGGGCTCGAGGCCGTACGCAAGCGCCCGGGCATGTACATCGGGTCGACCGACAGCCGCGGTCTGATGCACTGCCTGTGGGAGATCATCGACAACTCCGTCGACGAGGCCCTCGGCGGGTACTGCGACCACATCGAGGTGATCCTCCACGACGACGGGTCCGTGGAGGTCCGGGACAACGGCCGGGGCATCCCGGTCGACGTCGAGCCCAAGACCGGACTGTCCGGCGTTGAGGTCGTCATGACCAAGCTGCACGCCGGCGGCAAGTTCGGCGGCGGCTCGTACGCCGCCTCCGGCGGTCTGCACGGCGTGGGTGCCTCCGTGGTGAACGCCCTGTCCGCGCGGCTGGACGTCGAGGTGGACCGCGGCGGCCACACCCACGCCATCAGCTTCCGGCGGGGCGTGCCCGGAGCCTTCGCCGCCGACGGGGCGAACGCCAAGTTCGAGGCCAAGAGCGGCCTGCGCAAGGTCAAGAAGATCCCCAAGACCCGCAACGGCACGCGCGTGCGGTACTGGGCCGACCGCCAGATCTTCCTCAAGGACGCCAAGCTCTCCCTGGAGAACCTCCACCAGCGCGCCCGCCAGACCGCGTTCCTGGTGCCCGGCCTGACCATCGTCGTCCGCGACGAGTTCGGTCTCGGCGAGGGCGGCAGCAAGGGCGAGGAGTCCTTCCGCTTCGACGGCGGCATCAGCGAGTTCTGCGAGTACCTGGCCACCGACAAGCCGGTCTGCGACGTCCTCCGCTTCGGCGGCCAGGGCACCTTCAAGGAGACCGTCCCGGTCCTGGACGAGCACGGTCAGATGACGCCCACCCAGGTCACCCGTGAACTCGACGTCGATGTCGCGATGCGATGGGGCACGGGGTACGACACGACTCTGAAGTCGTTCGTGAACATCATCGCCACCCCCAAGGGCGGCACCCACGTCGCGGGCTTCGAGACGGCCGTGACCAGCACGATGAACGAGGTGCTGCGCGCCAAGAAGCTGCTGCGCGTCGCCGAGGACGACGTCGTCAAGGACGACGCCCTGGAGGGCCTCACCGCGGTCGTCACGGTCCGCCTCGCCGAGCCGCAGTTCGAGGGCCAGACCAAGGAGGTCCTGGGCACCTCGGCGGCCCGGCGCATCGTGAACACCGTGATCTCCCGGGAGCTCAAGGCGTTCCTGACGTCCACGAAGCGGGACGCCGCGGCCCAGGCCAGGGTCGTCATGGAGAAGGCCGTCGCGGCCGCTCGTACGCGCATCGCGGCCCGCCAGCACAAGGACGCCCAGCGCCGGAAGACCGCCCTGGAGTCCTCGTCGCTGCCCGCCAAGCTCGCCGACTGCCGCAGCGACGACGTCGACCGCAGTGAGCTGTTCATCGTCGAGGGAGACTCCGCGCTCGGCACCGCCAAGCTCGCCCGGAACTCCGAGTTCCAGGCGCTGCTGCCGATCCGCGGCAAGATCCTCAACGTCCAGAAGTCGTCCGTCACCGACATGCTCAAGAACGCCGAGTGCGGCGCGATCATCCAGGTCATAGGAGCGGGCTCCGGCCGGACCTTCGACATCGACGCGGCGCGCTACGGCAAGATCATCATGATGACCGACGCCGATGTGGACGGCTCCCACATCCGGACGCTGCTGCTGACGCTGTTCCAGCGCTACATGCGGCCGATGATCGAGGCCGGCCGGGTGTTCGCCGCGGTGCCGCCGCTGCACCGCATCGAGCTGATCCAGCCCAAGAAGGGGCAGGACAAGTACGTCTACACGTACTCGGACCGTGAACTGCGCGACAAGCTCATGGAGTTCCAGAGCAAGGGCATCCGTTACAAGGATTCCATCCAGCGCTACAAGGGCCTCGGTGAGATGGACGCCGACCAACTGGCCGAGACGACGATGGATCCGCGGCACCGGACCCTGCGCCGGATCAGCCTCACCGACCTGGAGGCCGCCGAGCGGGTCTTCGACCTGCTGATGGGCAACGACGTGGCGCCCCGCAAGGAGTTCATCTCCAGCTCGGCGGCGACGTTGGACCGGTCGCGTATCGACGCGTAGCCGCTGCGCTGGGCTTGGGCCGTGTTTTCGGCCTCGGCTTCGCCTTCGGCACTTGATCCGGGTACCCACCCGCACCGCCGTGCGGCTCTCGTCGTCGGGTGCGGGTGGCCCCGGTGGAGCGTATGCGCCGTTGGCGGCCTGCGGTGGTCTTCACCTGATGGGGTGAAGCCCGGAGGGAAGTCCGGTCGGGGATCTTTCCGTTCTGTCCATGCTTGGGCATGTACTCAGACGATCCCTGGTACGACGCCCTCGCCTCCGGATGGGGGGAGGCGGACGCCACCGACGCTCCCGACGCCGCGCCGCCCCGCGCGGGTGACGTGTACCTCGAGGTACAGCGCAGTGCGGCCTTCCAGGAGGTGCGCAGCCGGTACCGGAGGTTCGTGGTGCCGGCGGTCGTGGGGTTTCTCTCGTGGTACGTGGCGTACGTGGTGGCCGCCACGACCGCGCCGGAGTTGATGGCCCGACCCGTGGTGGGTGCCGTGAACGTGGCCATGGTGGCGGGGCTCGGACAGTTCCTCACCACCTTCCTGCTCACCTGGGCCTACGCCCGCCACGCGCGACTGCGCCGGGACCGCGCCGCGCTCGAAATCAGGTGGGACACCCAGGAGTTGACGCGCGTCACCAGAGGCGGTGCCTCGTGACGGACGACCATCAGACCCTGGCGCTCCTTCTGTTCAGCGTGTTCGTCGCGATCACGCTGGCGATCACGACATGGGTGAGCCGCGACCGGCAGGGTTCGGCGGAGGAGTTCTACGCGGGCGGTCGGCTCTTCACGCCCATGGAGAATGGTTTTGCCATCGCGGGTGACTACATGTCGGCCGCCTCCTTCCTCGGTATCTCCGGGCTCATCGCCCTCTTCGGCTACGACGGAATGCTGTACTCGGTGGGCTTCCTCGTGGCCTGGCTGGTGGTGCTGTTCCTCGTCGCCGAACTGGTACGCAACTGCGGGCGGTTCACCCTCGCCGACGTCGTCGCCGCGCGGATGAGGGAACGCCCCGTGCGGATCGCGCTGGGAACTTCCTCGGTCACCGTGTCCGTTCTGTATCTGGTGGCGCAGATGGTGGGCGCGGGCACCCTGGTCGCGCTGCTGCTCGGGGGCGAGGGCGAGGCGGCGCGGGCGTGGACCGTCATCGGCGTCGGCGCGCTCATGGTGATCTATGTGTCGTGGGGAGGGATGCGGGCCACCACCTGGATCCAGATCGTCAAGTCGGTACTGCTGCTCGGCGGCACCGTCGCGTTGACCGCGCTCGTCCTGGTGCGCTTCCACGGCGACTTGGACCGGCTGCTGCTCACGGCGGCCGAGCGCAGTGGTCACGGTGAGGCGTTCCTCGCGCCGGGACTGAAGTACGGGGGTGACTGGACGTCCCGGTTCGACTTCATCAGCCTGGGGCTCGCGCTGCTCCTGGGCACCGCAGGGCTGCCGCACATCCTGTCCCGCTTCTACACCGTGCCCACCGCCCGCGCGGCCCGGCGCTCGGTGGTCTGGGCGATCGGGCTCATCGGCGGGTTCTACCTGATGACGATCGTGCTGGGGTTCGGCGCCGCCGCGATCGTCGGACCCGAAGCCGTACGCGGGTCGAACGCGGCCGGGAACACGGCCGTCCCGCTGCTCGCACTCGACCTGGGCGGCGGCGCGGCCTCCACCGGAGGAACGGTTCTGTTCGCCGTCGTGGCCGCCGTCGCCTTCGCCACGATCCTCGCCGTGGTCGCCGGAATCACGCTCTCCTCCTCGGCCTCCGTGGCCCACGACCTGTATGCCTCGCTGCGGCGCAGGCGCGCCCGGCCCCGCAGGGAGGTGGCCGTAGCGCGCGCAGCCGCGGTCGGCATCGGCGTCGTCGCGATCGCCCTCGGACTGCTGGCCCGCGACCTCAATGTCGCCTTCCTCGTGGGCCTCGCCTTCGCCGTCGCCGCGTCCGCCAATGTGCCGGTGCTGCTCTACTCGCTGTTCTGGCGGGACTTCACCACGCGGGGCGCCGTTTGGGCCGTGTACGGCGGCCTCATCCCAGCCGTGGTGCTGGTGCTGTTGTCGCCGGTGGTGTCGGGGAGCCCCGAATCACTGCTCCCCGGCGTCGACTTCCAGTACTTCCCCCTCCAGAACCCGGGTCTCGTCTCCATCCCGCTGGGTTTCGTCGCGGGCTGGCTCGGCACCGTCACCTCGGCCGAGGTTCCGGACGAGGCCAAGCACGCGGAGACCGAGGTGCGTTCGCTGACGGGGGCCGGGGCTGTCTAGGGGCGGTGCCATCGTCGTCGTACGTCCGTCGCCGTCCCCGTCCCGCCCTCGTCGCCGTATGGCGGAGGCCACTGTGCGCTGTCGAGCGGTCGGCTGACATTTCGGCGCCCGGCGTCCGTATCAAAGGGAGGGCACGGTTCCCTTCCCCCGCCCCCACGGACCGTGCCTCAGGCGCGGGTCGCCCACACGTAACGGTGTTCCGGGCGGCCCGCGTCCCCGTACTTGAGGGTGAGCCGGGCCCGTCCCGTGCGTTCCAGGAGCTTGAGGTAGCGCTGGGCGGTCTGGCGGCTCACCCCGGTGCGCTCGGCGATCTCCTGGGCCGACAGGGGGCCTTCGGCGTTCATCAGGGAGCGGCGTACGAGTTCCGCGGTGGTGGGGGAGTGGCCCTTGGGCAGGTCGGGCTCCGAGGACGCGGACAGCGCGCCGAAGATGCGGTCCACCTCGGCCTGCTCGGCCTCGCCGCCGCCGTCCAGGGTGCGGCGCAGCTCCGCGTATGCCTCCAGCTTGGCCCGCAACCCCGCGAAGGCGAACGGCTTGACCAGGTACTGAAGCGCGCCGTGCCGCATGGCCGCCTGGACCGTGGTCACGTCGCGCGCCGCCGTCACCATGATCACGTCGGTCTGGTGGCCGCGTCGACGCATCTCCTGGACGACCGACAGACCCGTCTCGTCGGGCAGGTAGTGGTCCATCAGGACCAGATCCACGCGGGGCAGCTCCTCCACCTGGCGCAGCGCCTCGGCCGCGCTGTGGGCCTCGCCGGCCACGTGGAAGCCCGGCACCTTCTCGACGTAGGCGCAGTTGACGCGCGCCACGCGCGTGTCGTCGTCCACGACCAGGACCTCGATCATCGCGACTCCTCCTCGGCGACGGTCTGCGCATCTGACGGCACGGCGAGGGCCGGTTCCAGGTCCGGCTCGGCCAGTGCCTCGGGCAGGACGACGGTGAACTCCGCTCCTCCGCCGGCCGCCTCGCCCACCGCCGCGCTGCCACCCTGCCGTTCGGCGAGCCTGCGCACCAGGGAGAGCCCTATGCCGCGTTCACGGTGCGCCGGCGGCTTCTTGGTGGACCACCCCTCGGTGAAGATCAACTCGCGCTGCTCCTCGGGGATTCCCGGGCCCGTGTCGCGCACCCTGAGGATCGCCGTACGCCCCTCCGCACGCAGTTCGACCTCCACGCGCGCGTGCGCGGTGCCCGCGGCGGCGTCGAGGGCGTTGTCCACCAGGTTGCCGACGATCGTGACGAGGCCCCTGGGGTCGATCAGCCGGTCCGGGAGCCCGGTGCGGTCCGCGAGGCGCAATACGACACCGCGCTCGGCGGCCACGGTCGCCTTGCCGACGAGCAGGGCGGCGAGCAGCGGGTCCTGGATCTTCTCGGCGACCTGTTCCGCCGTGTCCCGATGGTCGCCGACCACCTCGCCGACGAACTCCACGGCGTCGTCGTACATCTCCAGTTCCAGCAGCCCGAGCAGCGTGTGCATACGGTTGGCGTGCTCGTGGTCCTGGGCGCGCAGGGCGTCGATCAGGCCGCGCGTCGAGTCGAGCTCCCGGCCCAACTGCTCCAGTTCGGTACGGTCACGCAGAGTGGCGACGGCGCCGCCGTCGTCGGTGGGCATGCGGTTGGTGACCAGGACACGCTGACCGCGGACGGTGAGCAGATCGGTGCCGGTGACCCGACCGGCCAGGACATCGGTCGTACGGCCCTCGCCGAGCGCCTCGTCGAGGGACCGGCCGACGGCCTCGTCGCCGATGCCGAGCAGCCGCGCCGCCTCGTCGTTGAGCAGGCGGATGCGGCCGATGTGGTCCAGCGCGACGACACCCTCCCGGATGCCGTGCAACATCGCCTCGCGCTCCGCGAGCAACGCCGAGATGTCGGAGAAGGCCAGGTCGCGGGTCTGCCGATGGACCCGGCGCGAGATCAGCCAGGCGGCCAGCGCGCCGACCGCGAGGGCGCCGCCCGCGTACGCGAAGAGCTCGGGGATCGTGTGCAGCAACCGGGCCCGCACGCTGTCGTAGGCGATGCCGACCGAGACCGCGCCCACGATGTCGCCGTCGGCGTCGCGCAGGGGCACCTTGCCGCGCGCGGTGCGGCCCAGGGTGCCGCTGTCGATCTGCATGACCTCGTGCCCGGCGAGGGCCTGGCCCGGGTCGGTGGAGACGGTCCGGCCGACCTCGCCGGGGGTGGGGTGGGACCAGCGGACCCCGCGCCGGTCCATCACCACGATGTACTCGGCCTTGGTGGCGTTACGGATACGTTCCGCCTCCCGTTGGACCGGTCCGCCGACCGTCGCGGGAGTGCGCGCGAGATCCGCGGCGATCTGCGGCTGGGCCGCGGTGGTCTGCGCGATCGACAGCGCGCGGCGCATCGCCTGGTCGTCCAACTGGTCGCTGAGCGGAGCGAGGAACAACCCGGTCGCGAGCACCGCCACTCCCGCGGCGATGGCCACCTGCATCAGCAGCACCTGCGCGAACATCCGCCGGGGCAGACCGAGGCGCAGGCGACGGGCGGGGGGAGTGGGGCTCATACCCATGACGGTACGTGGACGTGCGGGAAGTCCCGTAGAGGGGTGTGGCGTGGATCTCTTGATCAATGTCGACGGTCATGATCAACATCCGGATCAAGGATCCGGTGCGCCTGATCAACTTGCGAGTGCCGTCGTCATCGTGAGTTCGCGCACCGTCACCACGTCCATCCGCGCGGGTGAGCCGAGTACGGACCCGCAGCTCTCGGGGCGCGGCGGCAAGGAGGTGCCCTGTGCCACGCCGACCCGCCAGTGGCGTCCGTCCCGGTGGGCGACCGTCACTTCCCAGTGCGGGGCCGCGCCGCTTGTCCGAACGACGCTCAGCGCCTGCGCGGCGTCCTCGCCGATGGCCCTGCGCACGGCCAGCTCGGCCGCCTGGGCGGGCCGCTCCCAGGCCGAGTTCCCACGACACCCCTCGACGACGATCCGGCCCTCCTGGACGCCGTGCAGGACTTCCTTGACCGCATGGGCCTGCGCCCGGCCGTACGCGTAGCCGTACGGCAGCACGAGCAGCGTCGGTGAGAACCGGTGTCCACCCAGATGAGTGACCTCCCAGACGCCCTCCACACCGGAGGCGGCGAGCTCGGCCGCGAGGGGGCGCCCGAGGAGTGCGCAGCAGCGGTCCCGCTTGCCGTTGGTGCAGACGAGGGCGAGGGGGTCACCTGTGTGGGGGCGCCCTTGGAGGGCCGAGTCGAAGGTGTGGTGGTCACCCATGCCAAGGGCGGCGAAGTCCAGCTCCAGCAGCTGCTCGGGATCGGTGATCGTAGCGGCGCGCAGCCATACGTTCCCGGGCACGGTGTGGGCCGCGTAGACCTGTCGCTCGGCGGCGGTGCCGCAGTCGGCGTGCCGGCCGGGGCGGCGGATCAGCGCGACGCGTACGCCCGTGCCCTTCGCGGCCGTCTCCAGGGCTCGGCCCAGCACCGGGTCCAGGTGGCTCTGCGTGAGTGCCTTGGCACCCCACGGGCCGGGCTGCTCCACCAGCAGCCAGGTCGTCGCTGTCGCCGCGGTCCCCGCGATGGGCTCGGCGAGGTCCTGCGAGACGGTTGAGCACGTACTCACAGAGGTGAGCCTAACCTGACTTGGATGGCGGTGGAGGGTCGAGGGTCAGGTCCGGGGACTGGCCGGTGGGACTGCCCAGACCTGTCCTGCGCCTGTAGTGCGCCCCTCTCCCGCTCCGGGGTGCGCCCCCTCGGGGCCGGAGGCGCGCCCGTCCTACTCCGCCGGAAGCGGCTGGGGCTCCGGTAGTGGTTGGGGCGGCTTCGGGCCCGTGTAGTGCCCGCTCGGTCGCATCCGCAGCGGTCGCTCGCCGTACTCCTCCAGGGCGTGGGCGATCCAGCCCGCCGTGCGGGCCACGGCGAAGATCGTCTCGCCCGCCGTGTAGGACATGCCGCAGGACGCCGTGAACACACCCAGGGCCAGGTCGATGTTCGCGTGCAGCGGGGTGTGGCGGGCCGCCGTGGCGGCGATGTCGCGGGCCGCGGCGAGGGCGGGTGCGGAGTGGGGGATCTCCTCCAGGAGCTCGAACAGGACACGCGCGCGTGGGTCCTCGCCGGAGTAGAGCCGGTGACCGAGCCCCGGGATGCTCCGGCCGGCCCGCAGCTCCTCGGCGATGACGGGCCCCGCGTCGCCCCGGTCGAGCACCTCCATGATCAGTTTGTGGGCGAGGCCGCTCGCCGCCCCGTGCAGGGGTCCCTCGATCACACCCAGTCCGGCGGAGACGGCGGCGTAGGCGTGGGCGCGGGCCGATGCGGCGACCCGGACGGCGAGGGTCGAGGCGGCCAGGTCATGATCGACGAGCAGGGCGAGGGCGGTGTCCAGAACGCGCAGTGCGGCCTCGTCGGCGGACCGTCCGCTCAGCTGTCGCCACAGGCGCTGAGCGATGGAGCCCTCGTCGCCGTGCGTGTACCGCGCGGGCCTGAGGGAGGCGACGAGGGTCGGGATGAGGACGCGCGCGGTGCCGAGCACGGCCTCCTCGGACAGGTCGAAGCGCAGTGGGTCAGCGGTCGCGGCGGCGATGGTCGCCACCCGCAGCCGGTCGGTGGGGCCGACGTGTTCGGACAGGGCGTCGACCGCGCGACGGGCGGCGGTGACGGAGATTTCGGGGGCGGTGAAGGTGACACCGGCGTGCAACTCACCCGTCCACAGCCACTCGGCCACCTCCTCGTAGGAGTGTCGGGCGGCCAGCTCGGTCGCGTCCACGCCGCGGAAGTAGTAGCGGTCCGTGTCGATCAACGTGAGGCGGGTCCGGACGGACAACTCGCCCGCCGCCCCCGAACCGGCCGCGCTCTCCCGCCTGTTGCGCCGGGCGAGCGTCTCCACTTCCTCGGCGTCGAAGGTGCTGCCCCGGCCGCCGGGCGCGCGGCGGCTGCTCAGGTGTCCACGGCTCACGTACGCGTACACGGTTTCGGGCTTCACACCGAGCCGTTCGGCGGCTTCCTGGGTGGTCAGTCGCCGCCCTGTTGGGACGGGGCCGGGCTCTTGATCGCGCATGGGGTCACCGTATCCAGGAAGTCGGACATCGATTTCGGAGGTTGATGTGCAGAATGATTTGAATGTCGAATGTTGATCGGATCAATATTGACAGAAAATCAGTCAATCATGGACAGTCGAATCAAGTCCAGGGAGGAATCATGTCCGTCAACAGGTCAACAACCGCGCTCGTCGAGGTACCTCGCGGGCTGGCGGGTGTCATCGTCACCGACACCGAGGTGGGCGACGTCCGAGGGCTCGAGGGCTTCTACCACTACCGCCAGTACTCGGCCGTGGAGCTTGCGCAGACCCGCCCCTTCGAGGACGTCTGGCATCTCCTGGTCCACGGCGAGCTGCCGGACGCCGGACGCTCCGCCGCCTTCGCCGCCGAGACCGCCGCGCTGCGGCGGCTGCCCGACCAGGTGTGGGCCGCGCTCCCCGCCATCGCGGCGGCGGGCGGAGGGTCCGGACCGTTGGCCGGCCTGCGCACAGCGCTCTCCCTGCTCGGCGCGGCCCAGGGCTTTAGGCCGGTCTACGACATCGACGCCGATGCGCGCCGCCGGGACACCCTCGTCGCGGCCGGGGCCGTACCGACTCTGCTCACCGCGCTGCACCGGCTGGGTGCGGGACTTGATCCTGTCCAGCCGCGCGAGGATCTGTCGTACGCGGCGAACTATCTGTACATGTTGACGGGGGCGGAGCCGGATCCACGGCAGACCAGGGCTGTCGAGCAATACTTGATCTCCACCATTGACCACGGATTCAATGCGTCAACCTTCACGGCTCGGGTCATCACCTCCACGGGGGCGGATGTCGCGGCGTGCCTCGTCGGCGCCGTGGGCGCGCTGTCGGGGCCCTTGCACGGCGGTGCGCCCAGCCGGGCGCTGGACACCCTGGACGCGATCGGCACACCCGACCGCATCGACTCCTGGATCCGCGAACGGGTCCTCGCCGGCGACCGCATCATGGGCTTCGGCCACCCGGTCTACCGCACCGAGGACCCCCGGTCCCGGATGCTGCGCGAGATCGCCCAGAGCTTCGGCGGCCCGCGCGTCGAGTTCGCGGTGGAGGTCGAACGTCGCGTCGAGGCGATCCTCGCCGAGCTGAAACCCGGTCGTGAGCTGCACACGAACGTCGAGTTCTACGCCGGTGTGGTCATGGAACTCTGTGGTCTGCCGCGCGAGATGTTCACACCGACGTTCGCCGCCGCGCGGGTCGTGGGCTGGAGTGCCAACATCCTGGAGCAGGCACAGGACTCGAAGATCATCAGGCCGGTGGCGCGGTATGTGGGGCCCGGGGCGCCGGTGAGGGTTCCGACGGCTGCCTGACATCGGGCCCGGCATACGTGTGGCCTGGTGCCGTTCTGGCGCCAGGCCTCATCGGGTGGTGGGGATCGAGCAGTCACGGGGTGCCGGCTGCTCGCCGGGTCGGTGGCCCGGCTCGCTCAACGGTTGCGCGCGGCCGGGGAGCCTCAACGGTACGGGTCTGGGGTGGACGCGTGCTCGTGCGGTGGTGTCAGGCGTCGGGGATATCTGCCTTGGCGCGGATGAGAGTCTCCCGGCTGACGATGACGATGCGCTCGTAGTCGGCGCGGGCGGCATCGGCGGGCAGTTCCGGGTCAAGCGCCTCGGTGGCCTCGGTGCCGATGACGGCGAAGTTGCCGTCGCTGAGTTCGAACACGTCCGGGCAGGTAGCTCCTGAGTTACTGCCACGGGCGCTTGGAGGCACACCGATGCGGCGCACGATCTTCAAAGGTACTGGTCCTTACGAGGGCTGGGCATTGTAGTCGGGAGAACGTTACTGGTGATTCTGTTTCCGCCGTGGCTGGATGGCGAAAATGTCACCCGGTCAGTCGTTGGGCGGATCGCCGACGACCCACCACTCGTCCGTGTCGGCTTCGTCGAGGTCGCTGACGAGACCGTCAACCATGTGCCCCAGCTGGGCTTCTTCGGATGTCTCGTTCAGGGAGGCGCGCATGTGCTGTGACGCCTCCCAGTACTCACGGAAGATCGGGCTCTGGAAGAACTCCCGCAGATGCCGGTACAGCTCCTCCCGGTCCAGGATTCCCGCCCGGTAGAGGTGGAACAGATGGACGTACCAGGCGTTGGCGTAGAAGAACTGGCGGCGCCTCTCCGCAGGGATGCTCTTGTCGTAGGTGTCGATCACCGCGGCGAGGGAGGGATCGTCGATAGCCCTGGCCAGCAGCTCCCACTGCATGCGCTGCTGATGTGCCAGGGCCTTGCGGCGGATCGCCAGTTCCTCGAGCTCCAGCTGCCTCTCCTGCAGTCGTGCCTCCTCCACCCGCCGTTGACGCGCTGTGAACGCTGCGCTCGCGGTGGCAGCGAGGAGAGCCAGTGCGGTGGTGGCCAACCTCCCCGCAGAGAATTTCCGTGTGGCCATGTCAATTACCCCCGATCAGGCGGCCGTCCGCCGGTCGTCGGGGTGCGGGTCGACTGGAGGGGACCGGCGAGCGGTGGGCGGCGCTTGCCGTCTCCCAGAGTGCCGAGCGGCTCTGATCGGCGGGGAGGCGGAGAGGAGGCGCACGGAGGGAAGCGAGGGTCGCACACTCCGGCGCCATGCCCAACGTCTGCCCGGCAAGTGCTGCTAACAATCGTTCACTTCGCGGTGATTATTCCGGCTCGTATCCTGGGGCGGCATTCAACCTTCGTATGTGCGCCGACCCGCGAGCCGGTGCACCCGTCGGCGTGAGAGAGGTCGCACGTTGAGCCAGCCGAGCCCCGGTCCGCAGCAGATCCCGGTCGTCGTTCTCGCCGGATTCCTCGGTTCCGGTAAGACGACGCTGCTCAACCACCTCCTCCACCGCAGCCGAGGCACCCGCATCGGCGCCATCGTCAACGACTTCGGCGCCATCGAGATCGATGCCATGGCCGTCGCCGGCGCGCTCGGCGACTCCACCCTCTCCCTCGGGAACGGCTGCCTGTGCTGCGCCGTCGACGCCAGTGAGCTCGACGTCTACCTGGAGCGGCTCGCCCGCCCGTCCACCGGCATCGACGTCATCGTCATCGAGGCCAGCGGGCTCGCCGAGCCGCAGGAGCTCGTTCGCATGGTGCTCGCCAGTGAGCATCCGGGCATCGTGTACGGCGGTCTGGTCGAGGTGGTCGACGCCGCCGAGTTCGACGGCACCCGCGCGAAGCACCCCGAGATCGACCGGCACCTCGCCCTCGCCGACCTCGTCGTGGTCAACAAGCTCGACCGGGCGCCGGACGGGGCCCGCGTGCTCGGCCTGGTCCGCGGGCTCACCGACCGGGCCGCCGTCGTCCCCGCCACCTACGGCCGTATCGACCCCGAGTTCCTCTTCGACTGCCGGCCCAGCGAGGAGCGCATCGGGCAGCTGTCCTTCGATGACTTGCATGACCTGCATGACCACACCGGTGGCTCCGGTGACGACTCGGACGGCGGCGACCATCACGGGCACCTGCACACCGGCTACGACAGCCTGTCCTTCGTCTCCGAAGTCCCCCTTGATCCACGCCGCTTGATGGGGTTTCTGGACAGCAGGCCCGACGGGCTGTACCGGATCAAGGGGTACGTCGACTTCGGCCCACACGACACCGCCAACCGCTATGTCCTCCACGCCGTCGGCCGCTTCCTGCGCTTCTACCCGGAGCGGTGGAACGCCGCCGACGCGCGTCTCACCCAGTTGGTCCTCATCGGCTCCGGCATCGACGCCTCCGCGCTCGGCAAGGAGCTGGAGGCCTGCAAGAGCGATGCCCCACACGCCGACGAACACGGCATGTGGGGCGTGCTGCGGTACGTACCGGAGGCGGCGGAAGAGGCCTCCGCCTCCCAGGAGGACTTGGCGGACTAGGGCTTGATCCCCGCCCGACAGGTCCTAGACCGGACCGGCCACCACCGACACCGTCTTCCCGAGTGACACGCCCGAGCCGTCGCGGCGCGGATCGATGTCCGGGAGGTCGGCCGGGGTGCCGTTCTTCTGCGCGGCCCGTGCCGGGACGGCGCCCGCCCAGGCCAGGGACAGACAGTCCTCGCCCTTCAGGAACCGCTGGCAGCGCACACCACCGGTCGCGCGACCCTTGCGGGGGTACTGGTCGAACGGGGTCATCTTGGCCGTCGTCTGTACCGAGTCGTCCAGCGTGCCGCGCGAGCCCGCCACCGTGAACACCACCGCGTCGGCCGCCGGGTCCACCGCCGTGAAGGAGATCACCTTCGCGCCATCCGTCAGCTTGATGCCCGCCATACCGCCGGCCGCGCGGCCCTGCGGGCGGACCTGCGAGGCCTGATAGCGCAGCAGCTGGGCGTCGTCCGTGATGAAGACCAGGTCCTCCTCACCGGTGCGCAGCTCGACCGCGCCGACGATCCGGTCGCCCTCCTTCAGAGTGATGACCTCCAACTCGTCCTTGTTGGACGGATAGTCGGGCACCACACGCTTGACGACACCCTGCTCGGTTCCGATCGCCAGGCCCGGCGACGACTCGTCGAGCGTGGTCAGACAGACCAGGGTCTCGGCGCCCTCCAGGGAGACGAACTCAGACAGCGGCGCACCGCCCGAGAGGTTCGGTCTCGACGCCGTCTCCGGCAGCTGCGGCAGATCGATGACGTTGATCCGCAGCAGTCGGCCCGTGGACGTCACCGCGCCCACCTCACCGCGGGCCGTGGCCGGCACCGCCGAGACGATCACGTCGTGCTTGGAGCGCTTGGCCTCGCCGTCCTCCGCGAACGGGTCGCCGTTCGCCGTACGGGCCAGCAGTCCCGTCGAGGACAGCAGCACCCGGCACGGGTCGTCCGCCACCTGCAGCGACGCGGTGGGCAGTGGCGCCCCCGCCGACTCCAGCAGGACCGTACGGCGCTCGGTGCCGAACTTCTTGGCCACCGAGGCCAGTTCGGCGGAGACCAGCTTGCGCAGTTCCGCGTCCGACTCCAGGATCCGCGTCAGCTCGGCGATCTCCTCGTTGAGCCGGTCCTTCTCCGCCTCCAGCTCGATGCGGTCGTACTTGGTGAGCCGGCGCAGCGGCGTGTCGAGGATGTACTGCGTCTGGACCTCGCTCAGCGAGAAGCGCTCCATCAGGCGCTCCTTCGCCTGCGCGGAATTCTCGCTGGACCGGATCAGCCGGATGACCTCGTCGATGTCCACCAGCGCCGTGAGCAGGCCCTCGACCAGGTGCAGCCGGTCGCGACGCTTGGTGCGGCGGAACTCGCTGCGCCGCCGCACGACCTCGAAGCGGTGGTCGAGGTAGACCTCCAGGAGCTCCTTGAGGCCGAGGGTGAGGGGCTGTCCGTCGACCAGCGCCACGTTGTTGATGCCGAAGGACTCCTCCATCGGCGTCAGCTTGTACAGCTGCTCCAGGACGGCCTCCGGCACGAAGCCGTTCTTGATCTCGATGACCAGGCGCAGGCCGTGCTCGCGGTCGGTGAGGTCCTTGACGTCGGCGATGCCCTGGAGCTTCTTCGACCCGACGAGGTCCTTGATCTTGGCGATCACCTTCTCCGGACCGACCGTGAAGGGCAGTTCGGTGATGACGATGCCCTTGCGGCGGGCGGTCACCGTCTCCACGGACACGGTCGCGCGGATCTTGAAGGTGCCGCGGCCCGTCTCGTACGCGTCCCGGATGCCGGAGAGGCCGACGACCCGGCCGCCGGTCGGCAGGTCGGGGCCCGGGACGTGCTTCATCAGCGCGTCCAGATCCGCGCTCGGGTAGCGGATCAGGTGGCGGGCGGCCGCGATGACCTCGGAGAGGTTGTGCGGCGGCATGTTCGTGGCCATGCCGACGGCGATGCCGGAGGCGCCGTTGACGAGGAGGTTCGGGAAGGCGGCGGGCAGCGCCACCGGCTCCTGCTCCTGGCCGTCGTAGTTGGGGGTGAAGTCGACCGTGTCCTCGTCGATCGACTCCGTCATCAGGCTGGTCGCCGCGGCCTGCCGGCACTCGGTGTACCGCATGGCGGCCGGCGGGTCGTCGTTGCCCAGCGAACCGAAGTTGCCGTGGCCGTCGACCAGGGGGACGCGCATGGAGAAGGGCTGGGCCATGCGCACCAGGGCGTCGTAGATCGACGCGTCGCCGTGCGGATGCAACTTACCCATGACCTCGCCGACGACGCGGGCGCACTTCACATAGCCGCGGTCGGGGCGCAGACCCATCTCGTTCATCTGATAGACGATGCGGCGGTGCACCGGCTTGAGGCCGTCGCGGGCGTCCGGCAGGGCGCGGGAGTAGATGACCGAGTACGCGTACTCGAGGAAGGAGCCCTGCATCTCGTCGACGACGTCGATGTCGAGGATCTTCTCCTCGTACGAGTCGTCGGGCGGCGGGTTCTTCGTGCTGCGGCGGGCCATCGCTGCCGGCTCCTTAGGTTTCTGGTCGCTCGAGCGTTTTGCGGTATCTGACGCGGACCATTGTGGACCGCGGCACTGACAACCACGGACCAGGACCCGATGTTGGGCTCCGGCCCGCCGTCGGAGAAGTGTCGCCGACGTACGGCCTCCCCCGCGACACAGGGGGCGGACGGAGTGCGAACCGCCCGGGCCGTGGCCGCGCTTGCGAGCGGCGGCACCGAAGGCAAGCGCGCGCCGCGAGACCGTTCACTCGGCGGGGTGATCGCCGGGCACACTCCCAGGTCGTGGGCAGGACGAGCCCGGATCGGTGCCGCGAGCACGGCCGGAGCGCGGGTGGCCCTCCCCGCTCGACGGGGATACGGCACGTGAGGGTGAGGACGATGCGCCGGCCGCCGTGCCGGGTGGCGGCCGAGGAGAGAGGAGAACAGACCCGTACAGCGGCGCTCGCCGTCGATCTCGCCCCCGCCGCCGAGCTGCTGAGCCGCTGCTCCGACGCCTTCCCCGAGCCGGCGGGCAACCGCTCGAAGGACGGGCTGACGGGGGTGGCGGTAGCCCTCGGCATGATGCAGGTCGGCGCGCGGCGGACCGAGCCCCGACGGCCGTCGCGCACGGCGTCCCCGGCTCGCCTTCACCGCCGTCCGGGCACGGCGTTCTGACCGGGAACTTCGCCGACCCTTCGGACGCTGCATACAGTGGCAGGAACTGAAGCCGAACTACTCGGCACAACGCAGTGCACGCGACCGGAAGGACACCTTGCCCATGGGTCACACGGCCACACCGGAGGCACAATCCGGCGGCCTCACCGCGACGGAGCACCGCCTGGCCAACGGCCTGCGCGTGGTGCTCTCCGAGGACCACCTCACGCCGGTCGCCGCGGTCTGTCTCTGGTACGACGTCGGCTCCCGCCACGAGGTCAAGGGCCGTACCGGACTCGCCCACCTCTTCGAGCACCTGATGTTCCAGGGATCGAACAGTGTGAAGGGCACGGGCCACTTCGAGCTCGTCCAGGGCGCGGGCGGCTCGCCGAACGGCACCACCAGCTTCGAGCGCACCAATTACTTCGAGACCATGCCCGCCCACCAGCTGGAGCTCGCGCTGTGGCTGGAGGCCGACCGCATGGGCAGCCTCCTGGTGGCCCTCGACGAGGAGGGCCTGGAGAACCAGCGCGACGTCGTCAAGAACGAGCGCCGCCAGCGCTACGACAACGTCCCCTACGGCACGGCGTTCGAGAAGCTGACGGCCCTGTCGTACCCCGACGGCCACCCCTACCACCACACGCCGATCGGCTCGATGGCCGACCTGGACGCGGCCAGCCTGGAGGACGCCCGCGCGTTCTTCCGCACCTACTACGCGCCCAACAACGCCGTGCTGTCGATCGTCGGCGACATCGACCCGGAGCAGACGCTCGCCTGGGTCGAGAAGTACTTCGGCTCCATCCCGGGACACGACGGCAAGCCCGAGCCGCGCGACGGATCGCTGCCGGACATCATCGGCGAGCAGCTGCGCGAAGTCGTGGAGGAGAACGTTCCCGCGCGCGCGATGATGGCCGCCTACCGGCTCCCGCAGGACGGCACGCGCGAGTGCGACGCGGTCGACCTGGCGCTGACGGTCCTCGGCGGCGGCGAATCCTCCCGCCTCTACAACCGACTGGTCCGCCGCGACCGTACGGCCGTGGCGGCCGGCTTCGGCCTGCTGCGGCTGGCCGGCGCGCCCTCCTTGGGCTGGCTGGACGTGAAGACCTCCGGCGATGTCGAGGTGCCCGTCATCGAGGCGGCCGTCGACGAGGAGCTCGCCCGGTTCGCGGCGGACGGCCCCACCGCCGAGGAGATGGAGCGCGCGCAGGCCCAGCTGGAGCGCGAGTGGCTGGACCGGCTCGGCACCGTCGCGGGCCGCGCCGACGAACTGTGCCGCTACGCCGTCCTGTTCGGCGACCCGCTGCTCGCCTTCACCGCCGTACAGCGCGTCCTCGCCGTCACCGCCGAGGAGGTCCAGGCGGTCGCCAAGGCCCGGCTGCGTCCCGACAACCGCGCGGTGCTCGTGTACGAGCCGGTCGCCGACGAGGCCGAGGACGCGCAAGCCCCCACCGACGAGAACGAGGAGTCGGCGCAGTGACCGAGCTCGCCAGCATGGAGTTCCACCCGCAGCCCCAGGCCGGCCAGGCCCGGCCCTGGGCGTTCCCGGCGCCCGAGCGCGGCGAGCTGGACAACGGCCTGACGGTCCTGCGCTGCCACCGCCCCGGCCAGCAGGTCATCGCCGTCGAGGTGCTCCTGGACACGCCCCTGGACGCCGAACCGAAGGGCCTGGACGGCATTGCGACGATCATGGCGCGCGCGTTCTCCGAGGGCACCGACAAGCACACCGCCGAGGAGTTCGCCGCCGAGCTTGAGCGCTGCGGCGCCACGCTCGACGCGTACGCCGACCACCCCGGCATCCGCGTCAGCCTCGAGGTGCCCGTCTCCCGGCTGCCGAAGGCGCTGGGGCTGCTCGCCGACGCGCTCAGGGCACCCGCGTTCGACGACGCCGAGGTCGAGCGCCTGGTGCGCAACCGCCTCGACGAGATCCCGCACGAGCTGGCCAACCCCTCGCGCCGCGCCGCGAAGGAGCTCTCCAAGCAGCTGTTCCCGGCGACCTCGCGCATGTCCCGCCCGCGCCAGGGCACCGAGGACACCGTCGCCGGCATCGACTCCGCGGCCGTACGCGCCTTCTACGAGCGGCACGTACGCCCCGCCACCTCCACCGTCGTGGTCGTCGGCGACCTCACCGGTGTCGACCTCGACGTGCTGCTGGGCGACACCCTGGGCGCCTGGACCGGCTCCCCGGCCCAGCCCCGCCCGGTCCCGCCGGTGACCGCGGACGACAAAGGGCGCGTCGTCATCGTGGACCGCCCGGGTGCCGTGCAGACGCAGCTGCTGATCGGCCGTGTCGGCCCGGACCGGCACGATCGTGTGTGGCCCGCGCAGGTGCTCGGCACGTACTGCCTCGGTGGCACCCTCACGTCCCGCCTGGACAAGGTCCTGCGCGAGGAGAAGGGCTACACCTACGGTGTGCGTGCGTTCGGCCAGGTCCTGCGCTCCGCGCCGGACGGCACGGGCGCGGCGATGCTCGCCATCAGCGGCTCCGTCGACACCCCGAACACCGGTCCGGCGCTGGACGACCTCTGGAAGGTCCTGCGCGGGGTCGCCGCCGAGGGGCTCACCGACGCCGAGCGGGACTTCGCCGTGCAGAACCTCGTCGGGGTGGCGCCGCTGAAGTACGAGACGGCCGCCTCCGTGGCGAACACGCTGGCCGACCAGGTCGAGCAGCACCTGCCCGACGACTTCCAGGCGAAGCTGTACCAGCAGCTTGCCGCGACCGGCACCGTCGAGGCCACGGCCGCGGCCGTGAGCGCCTTCCCGGTGGACCGGCTGGTGACGATCCTGGTCGGCGACGCGGCCGCGATCCGCGAGCCCGTCGAGGCCCTCGGCATCGGCGAAGTCAGCGTCGTGGCGGCCGAGTAGAGGACCTCGGAGGTCCCGTAGCGGACCGAGCAGAGGTCGGACAGCCGCGCCGGGCGACGGCACGCGCGCGTGAGGGGCCCTGGTGACTTCCAAGTCACCAGGGCCCCTTTATGCCCGAATTGGGGGAGAGGTTGCCTGTCTGACCTGTGGGATGCGCTACAAAAGCCGCGATCCGTTTGGGGATTGAAAGTCGCCCCGCTTAGCGTCTTCCGGGCTGTCCGTCAGGCAGTGCGCCGCGCCCGCGGCACCGGACAGCCATCGCCGAGTCCCCGTACGGCGCGAGCCAGGGGAGCCGGGGACCCATCGCAGTCCCTGGGGTGAATCGGACGCCCGCGCAGCCGCGAGGGGGTCCGTAGGAGACCTTCCTGCTCCGAACCCGTCAGCTAACCCGGTAGGCGAGAGGGAAGGAAAGGATCAGCCACTACATGGCGTTCACCTGCGCCACCGGGAAGAACCGCGCCTCCGGGAAGCACCGTCGCCCCGGCCGGTTCGAGCGCACCACCGCCCGCGCGGCGGGCGTCGCCGCGCTCACCGCCACCGGCGTCATAGGCACCCTGGCCGCCCCGGCGCTCGCCGCCGAACCCGCCGCCGAGCAGACCGGCCTCATCCCCGTCATCACCGTCGACGACACGCTCGCCGACCAGATCGATGCCCAGGCCGCCGCCCAGAAGCAGGCCGCCCAGGAGGCCGCGGCCCTCAAGCAGGCCGCCGAGGAGGCCGCGCGCAAGAAGGCGGCCGAGAAGGCCAAGCAGGAGCGCGAGGCCGAGGAGCGCGCCGCCCGAGAGGCCGAGCGCAAGCGCCTGCTGTCCTACGTCGCCCCGATCTCCGGCTCGTACGTCTCCACGGGTTACAAGGCCGGTGGCGCCGTCTGGTCGTCCGGCAGCCACACCGGCGTCGACTTCCACGCCGCCAGCGGCACCTCCGTCCACGCGGTCGGCTCCGGCACCGTCGTGGAGGCCGGCTGGGGCGGGGCCTACGGCAACAACATCGTGATCAAGATGAACGACGGTACGTACACCCAGTACGGCCACCTGTCGTCCATAGGCGTCTCCGTCGGCCAGACCGTCACGCCGGGCCAGCAGATCGGCCTGTCCGGCGCCACCGGCAACGTCACCGGACCGCACCTGCACTTCGAGGCCCGCACGACCGCCGAGTACGGCTCCGACATCGACCCCGTCGCCTACCTCCGCTCGCACGGCGTGAACGTCTGACGTCTCCCGCGCCCCACCCGAAGCTCCGCTTCCCGCAGCTGAGCCTCCCCGAAGCCCCGGCTCCCGAGCCGGGGCTTTCGGCGTTTCCCGGACGATCGGCTGACCAAAAAATATCCATGGATTCCGGCCCGCCGTCGGAAATTCCGGCCGGTTGCAATAGAGTCACTGAACACACGTCATTCGTCGACGTTTCACGGGGATTAAGGCGGAGGTCGGTCATGCGTATTCCGGCGCACTCGGTATGCACCGCGATCCGGGACGACATCGTCGCCGGCGTCTACGAGCGCGGCGGCCGGCTCACCGAGGAACTCCTCGCCCGCCGCTATGGCGTCTCCCGCGTCCCCGTGCGCGAGGCCCTGCGGACCCTGGAGGCGGAGGGCTTCGTGGTGACCCGGCGGCACGCGGGCGCGTGCGTCGCCGAACCGACCGAGCAGGAGGCCGCCGACCTGCTGGAGATGCGCACGCTGCTGGAGCCGCTCGGCGCCGCCCGGGCCGCCCAGCGGCGCACCGAGGCCCATCTGAAGGTCCTGCGTGGCCTGGTCAGGCTGGGCCAGGAACGGGCCAGGCGGGGCAACAGCGAGGACCTGCGCTCGCTCGGCGGCTGGTTCCACGAAACGCTGGCCCAGGCCTCCGGAAGCCCCGCGCTGGCCTCGATGCTGACCCAGCTGCGCCACAAGATCGCCTGGATGTACGCCGTGGAGGCGCCGGTCGACCCGGTGGAGTCCTGGACCGAGCACGGCGCGATCGTGGACGCGGTGGCGCGCGGCGACGGGGAGCGCGCCCGGGGCGTCACGGCCCTGCATGCCGAGCGCGCGATGGGCGCGCACCGGCTGCGGTTCGGCTCCGGTGATCGCGCCGAGCGTGTGAGGAATTCGCAACATCCCGTAAACATGCCGAGCCTGCGGCATTAACACGGGCGCCGTATACAAAGAGGAGATATTCGGCGGCGGTGTATTTCCGCTGCCCTTTTCAGGCGTGCCGTGAGCCATTTCGGTCACCCGTCGCCGGAAAAGCCGCGGCCTGCTCTGCTCGAAACAGCGAAGCCGCGCCCGCCGAAACAGCGAAGCCGCGCCCGCCGAAAAGGCGGACGCGGCTTCACCGTTTGCCACGGAGTCCCGCTCAGGTCCTTCAGACCGTCTCGGGCAGCTCCTCGAGGCCCTCGGAGACCAGCTTCGCCAGCCGGTCGAGGGCGGCGTCCGCACCCTCGGCGTCGGAGGCGAGGACGATCTCCTCGCCGCCCTGGGCGCCCAGGCCCAGCACGGCCAGCATGGAGGCCGCGTTGACGGGGTTGCCGTCGGCCTTGGCGATCGTCACCGGGATACCTGCGGCCGTGGCGGCCCGGACGAAGATGGAAGCGGGGCGGGCGTGAAGGCCCTCGGCCCAGCCGACGTTGACGCGGCGCTCAGCCATGTGATGCTGCCCTTCGGTGTTCAGGGTTGTCTAGACCAGTTTCCCACACCCGTGAAGCCCGCCGGGAGGGACAAAACGTCCCTCCCGAGGTGACCGTCGGGTCGCGGCCTCGACCCGACATGCGTCCTCCACAGACTGCCTCGCGCCGTTGTCGTACGCGAGCCGTACTCTGGGCCCCATGCAGAGCGCCTCGGACCGGCACGAGTACCCCGCCCACTGGGAAGCCGACGTGGTGCTGCGCGACGGCGGCACCGCACGCGTCCGCCCCATCACCGTTGATGACGCCGAGCGTCTGGTCAGCTTCTACGAGCAGGTGTCGGACGAGTCGAAGTACTACCGCTTCTTCGCGCCCTACCCGCGACTGTCCGCGAAGGACGTCCACCGCTTCACGCACCACGACTTTGTGGACCGGGTGGGACTCGCGGCCACGGTGGGCGGCGAGTTCATCGCCACCGTACGCTACGACCGGATCGGCGCCGACGGAATGCCCGCGTCCGCACCCGCCGACGAGGCCGAGGTCGCCTTCCTCGTCCAGGACGCCCACCAGGGGCGCGGCGTCGCCTCAGCGCTGCTCGAACACATCGGCGCCGTCGCCCGCGAGCGCGGCATCCGGCGCTTCGCCGCCGAGGTGCTGCCCGCCAACACCAAGATGATCAAGGTGTTCACGGACGCCGGGTACACCCAGAAGCGCAGCTTCGAGGACGGCGTCGTGCGTCTGGAGTTCGACCTGGAGCCGACGGACCGCTCGCTCGCCGTGCAGTACGCGCGCGAGCAGCGCGCCGAGGCCCGGTCCGTACGCCGACTGCTGGTGCCCGGTTCGGTCGCCGTCATCGGCGTCGGCCGCGCCCCCGGCGGCGTGGGCCGCAGTGTCCTCGGCAACATCAGGGACGCCGATTTCACAGGACGGCTCTACGCGGTGAACAGGGCGTTCCCGGCGGACCTCAAGGAAGTCGACGGAGTCCCCGCGCACCGCTCGATGCGGGACATCGACGAGCAGGTCGACCTCGCGGTGGTCGCTGTGCCCGCCGAGTACGTCCCCGACGTGGTCACCGAGTGCGGCGAGCACGGTGTGCAGGGGCTGGTCGTGCTCTCCGCCGGGTACGCCGAGAGCGGGCCCGACGGCCGGGAGCGGCAGCGTGAACTCGTCCGGCACGCGCGCGCGTACGGCATGCGCATCATCGGGCCGAACGCGTTCGGGATCATCAACACCTCCGCCGACGTACGCCTCAACGCCTCCCTGGCACCCGAGATGCCCCGCCCCGGCCGGATCGGCCTGTTCGCCCAGTCCGGCGCGATCGGCATCGCCCTGCTGTCCCGGCTGCACCGCCGGGGCGGTGGCGTGACCGGAGTCACAGGCGTGTCGACCCTGGTCTCGTCGGGCAACCGGGCCGACGTGTCCGGCAACGACGTCCTCCAGTACTGGTACGACGACCCGGACACCGACGTCGTGCTGATGTACCTGGAGTCCATCGGCAACCCCCGCAAGTTCACCCGCCTCGCCCGGCGCACGGCGGCGGCGAAGCCGCTGGTCGTGGTCCAGGGCGCACGGCACGGCGGCGCGGCGCCCCAGGGGCACGCCGTACGGGCCACCCGGCTGCCGCACGCCACGGTGTCCGCGCTGCTGCGGCAGGCCGGCGTGATCCGGGTGGACACGATCACCGAACTCGTGGACGCGGGGCTGCTGCTCGCCCGCCAGCCGCTGCCGGCCGGCCCGCGCGTGGCGATCCTCGGGAACTCCGAGTCGTTGGGCCTGCTGACCTACGACGCCTGCCTCTCCGAAGGGCTGCGGCCGTTGCCGCCGCTGGATCTGACGACCGGGGCCTCGGCGGCCGACTTCCACGAGGCGCTGTCGCACGCGTTGGCCGACGAGACGTGCGACGCGATCGTCGTCACCGCCATCCCGGCGATCGGAGGCGCCTCGACCGGCGACGCGGAGCTGGCGGAGGCCCTGCGCTCGGCGGCCGAGCGCGTACCGGGAAAGCCCGTGCTGGTCGTGCACGTGGAGCTCGGCGGGCTCGCGGAGGCCCTGTCGGCCGCGGCGAGCACCGCACCGCAGGCGGTCACCACGGCGCCCGGCATCGCGAACCGCGCCCACCCGTTCCGCCCTCTCGACTTCCCGGCCGACCCCCCGCCCGCCCCGTCCGACACGGCCGACGACGCCCCCCGGCTCATCCCCGCCTACCCCGCCGCCGAGCGAGCCGTCCGCGCCCTCGCCGAAGCCGTCAAGTACTCCCAGTGGCGGCGCGACGCCGCCGACCCCGGCCGGGTGCCCGAGTACGACGACATCGACGAGAAGGGCGCCGCCCGGCTGATCGGCGGGCTCCTCGCGCGCGGGCAGGGCCTCACGCTCGGCACGGACGAGACCGCCGACCTGCTCGGCAAGTACGGCATCCAGGTCCACCGCGCCCTGCACGCCCCCACTCCGGACGCCGCCGCCGACGCCGCCCACAACCTCGGCTACCCCGTCGCCCTGAAGGCCACCGCCCCCCATCTGCGGCACCGCGCCGACCTCGGTGGCGTACGGCTCGATCTCGCCGACGAGGAGCAACTGCGGCGGGCGTACGCGGAGTTGACCGACCTGTTCGGCAAGCCGGAGGAGCTGAGGCCGGTCGTGCAGAGCATGGCGCCGCGCGGCGTCGACACCGTCGTACGGGCCGTGATCGACCCGGCCGCCGGCGCCGTGCTGTCCTTCGGGCTCGCCGGGGCCGCCTCACAGCTGCTCGGCGACATGGCGCACCGGCTCATCCCGGTCACCGACCGCGAGGCCACCTCGATCATCCGCTCGATCCGGACGGCACCGCTCCTGTTCGGCTGGCGCGGCTCCGAGCCCGTGGACACCCCTGCGCTGGAGGAATTGCTGCTGAGGGTGTCGCGGCTGGTCGACGACCACCCCGAGGTCGTCGCGGTCACCCTGGAGCCGGTCGTCGTCGCCACCCACGGCCTGAGCGTGCTCGGCGCCTCCGTACGCCTCGCCCCGCCGCCGGCCCGCGACGACCTCGGACCGAGGACGCTGCCCACGTACTGAGACCGCCCTGAGCGGTGCCTCGCAGTCAGTGCGCCCCCGTAGGATGGGCGTCATGGCCAAGACCAGTACGACGACCCAGGGGCTGCGTGCGGCGATCGAGCGCAGCGGCTACTACCCGGCCCTCGTGGCCGAGGCGGTGGAGGCCGCCGTGGGCGGCGAGCCCATCCGGTCGTACCTGGTCCACCAGGAGACGACGTTCGACCAGAACGAGGTGCGGCGGCATGTGACCGTCCTCGTCCTCACCGGCAACCGTTTCATCGTCAGCCACACCGACGAGCAGGCCGCGGACAGCACCTCCCCGACGCCGTACGCCACCACCTCCACCGAGTCGGTGAAGATCGGCCGGATCTCCTCGGTCGTCGTCAGCCGTGTCGTCGCCAACCCGGAGAAGTACAAGCCGGGCACGCTGCCCCGCGAGGTCGTGCTGACCATCGGGTGGGGCGCCGTCTCCCGTATCGACCTGGAGCCCGCCGCCTGCGGCGACCCCAACTGCGAGGCCGACCACGGCTACACCGGCAGCTCGACGGCCGACGACCTCAGCCTCCGGGTCAGCGAGGCCGGCGACGGCCCCGAGACCGTCCGCCAGGCCCTTGCCTTCGCCCAGTCGCTGTCCGAGGCGACCGCGGACCTCACTCGCTGATGGTGCAGCCCACCGCCTGGGACGCCCACCCGGAACCCCTCGCCGTCCACTCCGCGCCCGTCCCCGAGTACGGCGGCGGCTCGCTCGCCGACCTGCTGCCCACGCTGGCCGCGGGCATGGCCGTACCGGAGATGACCGCCGCGATCCCCGAGCTGACCGCAGCCGACCGCAACTGCGTGTTCCTGATCGACGGACTCGGCTGGGAGCAGCTCAAGGCGCACCCCGAGGACGCGCCGTTCATGACCTCACTCCTGAGCAGCTCGCGCGGCGGCACCGGACGTCCGATCACCGCCGGCTACCCGGCGACCACCGCGACGTCCCTCGCCTCCGTCGGCACCGGCCTGCCGCCCGGCGCACACGGCCTGCCCGGCTACACCGTGCGCAACCCCGAGACCGGCGAGCTGATGAACCAGCTGCGCTGGAACCCGTGGACCTCGCCGCGCGTCTGGCAGCCGTACCCCACCGTCTTCCAGCTGGCACAGCAGGCGGGCGTGCACGCCGCCCAGGTGTCCTCGCCCACTTTCCAGAACACCCCGCTCACCAAGGTCGCGCTCAGTGGCGGAACGTTCCTCGGGCGGCTGACCGGCGAGGACCGCATGGACCTCGCCGCCGGGCAACTGGCCGCCGGTGACCGCTCCCTGGTCTACACGTACTACGCCGAACTCGACGGAGCCGGCCACCGCTACGGCGTCGACTCCGACACCTGGCGCGGCCAGCTGATGTACGTCGACCGACTCGTCCAGCGCCTCGCCGAACAGCTGCCACCGCGCAGCGCGCTCTACGTCACCGCCGACCACGGCATGATCGACGTGGCCTTCGACGAGGAGCACCGCATCGACTTCGACGAGGACTGGGAGCTGCGCGCCGGCGTCGCCCTGCTGGGCGGCGAGGGCCGGGCCCGGCACGTCTACGCGGTACCGGGCGCCGCGAACGACGTGCTGACCTGCTGGCGCGAGGTGCTCGGCGAGCAGTTCTGGGTGGCCTCCCGGGACGAGGCGATCGAGGCGGGCTGGTTCGGGCCGCGGATCGACGAGCGGGTGTACGACCGGATCGGCGACGTGATCGCGGCCGCCCGGGACGACGTGCTGATCATCGCGTCCGAACGCGAGCCGAAGGAGTCGGCGATGGTCGGCAACCACGGTTCGATGACCCCCGCCGAGCAACTGGTCCCCCTGCTCGAAGTACGCTCCTGACGACTCCCGCCGTTCTCCTCGTTGCCGAAAGGTGCTCAACTCAACATGCCCGAGCTGGTGTTCTTCTCCGGAACCATGGACTGCGGGAAGTCGACTCTGGCGCTACAAATCGAACACAATCGATCGGCGCGTGGTCTGCAGGGACTGATCTTCACGCGTGATGACCGTGCGGGTGAGGGCAAGTTGTCGTCGCGTCTGGGGCTGGTGACCGACGCGGTGGAGGCCGGGCCGGGGCTGGATCTGTACGGATATGTGGTGGAGGAGCTGTCTCGGGGTGGCCGGGTCGACTATGTGATCGTGGACGAGGCCCAGTTCCTGCCGTCCGGGCAGATCGACCAACTGGCCCGGATCGTGGACGACTTGGAACTGGACGTCTTCGCGTTCGGCATCACCACCGACTTCCGGACGAGGCTCTTCCCTGGCTCCCAGCGTCTGATCGAGCTTGCCGATCGCCTGGAGACCTTGCAGGTCGAGGCGATGTGCTGGTGCGGTGCTCGGGCCACGCACAATGCACGCACCGTGGGTGGGGAGATGGTCGTCGAGGGGGAGCAGGTCGTCGTGGGCGACGTGGCTCAGTCGGCGGCGGAGGTCGGGTACGAGGTGCTCTGCCGACGTCATCACCGCCGGCGGATGACGAGCGCCACGGCGCGGGCAGCGGTGTTGTCGCCGGACGTGCTGCCGATCACGGCCACTTGACCGCTGACCGGCGAGAGGCGCGTCGAACCATCCTCACGTCGTCGCCCGGGTGGTTCCTCGTACACGCCGTAAACGTCCCCTCGGTTCCGCGGACCGAGGTCCCGCAACTGCGCTGTCCCCAGGAACACAGCCTCAGTTGAGTCACGTACGTCCAGGGGGCCGCCAGGAGATCCGTCTCTGGGGCGATGCGGTGTTCGCCTCCGGGAGGGGAGGCTGCACGCCAGGATCAGCGAGCAGGGGAAGGCCGCATGGAAGCGATCAAGGAGCCCGACTGGAGCGTCGTGGGAATCCTGGGGGCCGCCCGTGGCGCCCAGGGGGCCGACAAGGGCGGAGCCATCGGTTCCGAGCATCTACTGGCTGGCATTACCACTGCCAAGGGTGCCGCGCGCGAGGCACTCGCGGACGAAGGGGCGACCAGGACCGCACTGTTGGCGGTACTGCGAGACCGGATGGACCGGGACGGTGCGTGGAGCGGTGCCGACGACGTCGAGGCAAGCGTTGCCGCGAAGGACGTGCTGGGGGACGACGGTGACCGAGGCGGCCGCTTCACGGGCGCCGCTGCCAGGGCGCTGACCGCGGCGATGGAACAGGCGCAGCGGGAAGGCGCGGCGAAGTTCGGCGCGGCTCATCTGCTGCGGAGCTTGCTGGAGGAGGACAACCGCGCGGTGGAACTGCTGGGCGCGTGCGGCGTCTCACCACAGGCCGTACGCGTCCGCCTCGACGGCGGCACCGGGGGCCAGGAGGACGGCCTTTCTCCCCTGCTGCATACGACCCGCGACGTTCTCCTCGGCCGTGGCCACTATCGCCGGATGCCCTTCTGGCAGCGGTGGCTGCTCAAGCTCGGCGGGGTCAACTGGGCGTCCACACCGGCCTGGTGGGTCCGAATGGAGACGTACGAACAGGCACGTCGTCTCGGCCACGGCGTGGTGGGCACCGAGCATGTCCTGCTGGCGATCCTGGCCACCCACGAGGTCGCGCTCCGGTACCCGCATCTCGCGGCGGAGAGCGCCCCCACTGGCGGCACCCGGTACGCGGGCGGTGAGCGGCTGGCCGGCCTGGGCATCGACTACGCCTTGGTTCACGGAGCTCTGACCGGTGACCGCGTCCGTCTGGCGGCCGACGCCCGGCCCGTCGAGCAGTACCTCGATGAGGCCGCGGGGCCGAGCGCGGTGAGGTCGGCCGACTCCGGCAGCGCAACCGCGTCCGATCCGGGCACTGGTCCCCTGGTCGAGATACTGCTGAGGGAGGAGACCCGCGCCCGGCAGTTGATCGACGCGCTGACCACCGCTCCCGGCGGCTGACGGGACATTTGGTCTCGGCTTCATCAACAGGTCTGCCGCCTGAGCGGTCAGGGGCGCTGAGGCGGGTCCGGACGGAGGCGCGATCGGGGCCGGGGCTGCCGGAGTCCTGTGCTGGGCGCCGACGGCCTGCCTGCCCGTGGCGCGCTGGGTCCGCGGGCCGAGGCGACCGTCGAGGCCGGCCACGCGAGCGTGGTCACCGGCTTCCGGGCACAGGCCATGGAGCGCGATGGCGGTCAGTTCGTCCTCGTCGCCGAGCACGGCCGACCAAAACACCCCCTAGGGCGGCGGCAAGCGCACCGCGGACCTGTGCCCGGCGCCGGACTCCCGCTGACCTGCGAGGTGGGGCACGTCCGCCAGTGCGGCCTGTGGTCTGTGATCCTCGACGGCGTGGCGTCCCGCGCCGGCTCTTGAGCGGGACGACCGTCAGTAGGCGGCCGAGACCGGACCCAGGTTCGTCCACCGTCCGGGCCCGGACCACCGGTGCAGCCACACGTCGTGCCCGAAGCCGAGCGTGTGCCCCTCGCCCTCGGGGCCGCCGACCTCGAACCAGCCCGACAGGCCCCGAACGATCTGCCCGTCGACCTGCTCGCCCAGCGCGTCGGCGAGTGCCTCGGGGTCGGTGGGCACGGTGCCGCGCCCGTTCACCCACACTGTGCGGTACACGCGGATCAGGGCCTGCGCCGCCTCGTACTCCTCGACCGCACCGGCCCGGTCGGGCAGCCGCACCAGCCACGGGCACCGCTCGGTGTTACCCGTGCGGCAGTCCTTCGCCCGTACGGCGCCGGGGGCCACGGTGTCGACGCGGTACAGGGTGATGCCGTCCGGCACCCGCTCGGGCGGGTCGTCCCAGGGCTCGCCGCAGTTGTTCTCAACGCTGGTGGAGTACAGCACCGGACCTTGGAACCCGGCGCGGGCCAGCGCTCGCAGGTCCTTGTCGAGGTCGAGCGTCCCCACGAGATACACGGCCTGCCCGCTCCCGTCGGACAGCGATGCGCGCAACTCGCCGCGCGACATCAGAGAGGGGCGCTCGGTGAAGACGGGCACGCCGGGCAGGTTCAACTTCGCGACATCGACCTCGGGCCCCGGTCCGCCCTCGCCCAACTGATCCGCGATCCCCTTCGCGCTGCCCCACGCACCGAGCACGGTCATGGTCCGCGTGTGATGCTTCTTGGCGAGATAAGCTCTCAACTGCCAGGCGACTTCCGGCACTTCAGGTGCCACATGATGCGCGTACCCGTAGTGGAGCCCGGGCGGATTCTCCACCCGACAGGTCCCTATGGCCGGCACTGGCGCCCTGCTCAGTTCGCGGGACGGGGCGTCGGCTATCACCGCGACGATCCGCGGGTACGCGGACCTCAGCTCCTCATACGTCAGTCCGCGCCGCGCCCGCACCGCGACGAACTCCAGCGGCAGATCGCCCTGCGCCTTGTTGGCCCGCAGCAGCGCCCGCAGCTCGTCGAGGGCGATGCGCGCGGCCCCGGCCCGGTCCTCTGCGGCCTGCCGCGTGACGACGGCGACGGTGAACGGCTCCCCTCCGACACCCTCTTGACCACTGTCGCGCCCCCCGTCCCGGTCCCCGCCCTTCTGGACGAGCCCGATCACGACGACCGCCACGACGACCACGCCCAGCACCAGCCGGACCGACCACCTCTTCATACGGCACGACGGTACGGCCGGAATGGCACCCTCGGCAGGCCATGGCGGGCTCCGTGAGCCGCGCGGTGATGACCGGCGGCCTGGCCGAGGGTCTCCGGTGTGTGCGGGCGTGGGGTGACGTAGACCCGGCCGTAGGCCAGGAGCAGCCGGAGCAGCCGGATCTGCTCATCGGCGGCCTTTTGATCACGACGAGGTCCTCAAGAGCGGCGAGGAGCGGATCGTGATCCTGGCTGTGGTCCCGCCGCGGCCCCCAGTCTCTGGATGAAGGCCGTGCGGTGCCTCCACGCGTCGTCCACCGCGGCACCGTGCTGGTTCGCCGGGGACTCGTCGTCGTTCTCGGGGACGTACGGCAGCGGCCGGCGCAAGACTTTGAATGAGTACAAGAGGTTTGTCGGAGGCAAGTTCTGCTGCTGGGAGGCGGCGACCCCGGCTACGACGGCTGCTCGATCCGTAGTGCGCGCCTCAGGGAAAGGGATGGGGAAAGGGGTTGAGTCCGGCCACGGTCGAGGGCGGAGTCGGGTCGCCGAGGAGACGCGGCACGTCGAGAAGCCGGGGCAGGCCGTCCACTCTGCGCATGCCGTGCCCGAAAGTCATCGGTGCGGCCCCCGGAACCACGACCTTGACGCAGGCCAGCCCGCCGGCTCGCTGCTCCGAGGTCGTCTGGTCCACGACCAGCACATCCAGTCCCGTCCGCAGGTACCGGTCGATGGCGTGCTCGACGTCCTGGGTCAGATCATCGGTGCTTATGGGGATGCTCCTGGCTGTCATCTCCTCCAGGGACCGCCGCTCGGGAGAGGAGAACAGGAACTCCAGCCGGGAGAAGACCGAGGGGTCGGCGTACAGCAGCGAGTGATCGCTCATGTTCCGTACGAGCGAGGAGTCTGCGGCCATCGCCGTCACCCGCCCACGATGCTCCGCGTAAGAGCGGTCCACGCTGGCCAGGATCGGGCCCAGCTCGCACAGCGCGTTGAGGACCGCACGCTCGGGGACGAGATGGGAGCCGCCCGCGCACACGGCCTTGGCCCGGCCGGTGCGGTCCGTGTGGTCGACGGCGATGGCCCACACACACGGCAGTCCCTGTTCGACCGTGGTGTCCAGCACCGTGATGGTTCTCGACGTCTCTTCCTCAAGATGCGCGGCGAGCAGACGGACCCGAGGGTCACGGGCCGAACCCAGGTCGATCCTGGGCAGTGGACGGCGCGCGTACCAGGCGATCAGGAAGGCGTCGCGCTCCGCGACTTCGAGGAGACCGTAGAGGATGGCCTCTTCCAGGCAGCCGCCCAGGGCACAGCCATTGGAGATCTCGTAGGCCAGTCGTGGTTCGTCCGGACGCAGCAGGTGGGCACCGTAGTACGCGTACGTCTCGGGCAGCAGCATGGGCCGGCGCCGGGCGAACGAGTAGGCCCACACCCAGTGCATCGACAGGTCTTCGTGGAAGGGGGTGAAGGGGAAGCCGGGTACTCCGTGACGCTCTGGTGTGTAGAGCCCGAGCACGCGCGGATCGACAGCCGTCTCCCGGACGTCGCGGTACGAGGCGCGGACGGTCGTCCGTTTGCCGCCCGCCTGCAGTCCTCCCCACCGCTCGACAGCCTCCAGCACGGCGGTCGCCACACTGGCTCGATAGTTGTCACTGCGGCCCCACCCCGATTCCTCCGACGTGTGTCCGCGTATCGGCAGCGTTGCCCTGGCGACGGGAAGGCCGCCCTCGTCTCCCGTGCCGACATCTCTGATCAGGCCCGTCTCACTGTCGACGAAGGTGCGTACCAGCATCTGGCGTTCATCGGTCGCGTTGCGGGTCCGGAATGCCCCGGGCCGGGGCTTGAGCCGGGGGCGCAGAGTGAGCCGGGCGCGTTCGGCGGTGTCTTCCGGCGGCTCTCCGCAGACGGGACAGAGAGGTTCGGGCAGTATCCGGTGGGTGCGCACGGTCAGGTCCGCCAAGGAGACGCGGAGGAGGGCCGACGCGGACCGGGGGGTGGTGCCGGAGGCCAGTGCCGTGATCTCGTCGGCGACCAGCTCCGCGATGCCGTCGGCGGCGAAGCTGGTCAGCCACGGCGCCGGGCTGCCGGCCAGGCTGTCACGGTTCCGGTCCAGCACGGCGTAGCGGCCGGGCTGGTTTCGGCGGCGCCGCAGATCGGCGCAGGTCCAGCAGCCGGATGCGCCGGGAGTTGTCAGTGGTCCCACAACGACATGGCCCAGTTCGGCGGTCACCGGAAGGACCGGGACCGGGATGGCGGGCACCGCGCCGAGTGGGGCGTCCGCCCATCCGTCCGAGACAGGCACGAGGGCCACGAGTCCCTCGTGCGCGGCCGGTCGGAGTTCTGCCGGGTCGTGCAACCGGACCTTCCCGGCCAGGGAGGCTGCCACGGCCTCCCGCAGGAGGCCGTTCCCCAGCAGGCTCACGACCGGTGTCATGTCATGCATCGAGCAGCACGACCCTTCCTGTGCAGGGCAGGACCCGGGCCATCGCCGGATCGTCGTCGAGAAGCGTGAGGACCGGCTCCCGGCCGGTGCGCCGGATCGCGTCGATCACCTCGGCCGGGGTGACCTCCGCGGGTGGCGTCCACGAACTGTCGCAGGCGCTCGGCTCGTCCAGGACGGCGCCGGGAAGCGCTCCCGACTGTGCTGCCGCCAGCAGGAGTTCGAGACCGTGGTGCGCGGCCTCGGTCCAACTCAGCGCGGCCTCCACATGACGCACGGCCCCCTCCACCGCGCACCCCACGGTCGGTATGCCGGCGACGCCCGTCAGGTCGTACAGCTGGACGTCATGGCCGAGTGCGCCGAGCAGCCGGTGATACTTGCGAAGGGCGGGGTACGAGGCGAACGCCTTCTCATCGATCGGCGTACCGGACCGGTCGAGCAGGGAGGACGGGCCGTCGGAGCCTGTGAACAGGTCGGCCCGGTAGCGGGCGAGGACGGCGGCGGTCACCATCTGCGCCCAGTCCAGACCGGTCCCGACACCGACTTCCAGGTCCGGCACGTCCGGCTGCGCAGCGCCGCGAGCGGTATCGGCGTCGACGCGCAGGACTGCCTCGTCGCCCAGGCGCAGCCCCCAGCGCGGTCGCCGCTCAGCGGGATGCGGCGCATGCAGGCCCGAGGCCAGCACCCCGTACACGCCGACGGCCTTCAGGGCGGCCCGCTGCCTGGCCGAGGCGAAGTCCGGTCCGCACGCCGTCACCTCCACACGGTCCAAAGAGAACGGGTCCGCGACGACCGCACACATCTGCCGCAGTGGCATCTGGGGCAGTTCGGCCTCGTCCAGGTCCCTGATCGGCCCGAACCGCTCGTCGACTGCGGCCATCACACGGGTCGAGAACTCCTCCTCGGTCAACCTCTCCCCGGCGCGCAGCCGTCGTACCGAAGCCTCGAACCGCTCGCGTGATCCCGTCACCGTTCCTGCCGGAGGAGGGAGAGGCAGCACGCGGTGCGAGGACCGCTCCAGCGTGCCGGTGTCGAACACCTGTAGACGGGAGTCGGCGGCGACCGATGTTCCGGTGACGTCGCGGTAGAGCCGGAAGGCGAGATGGTTGGCCAGTACGGACGGAGACGCGCCCGATGCCGGAGGCGTACGGGCGGTCCGGAAGGCCTCTCTGTCTCCAGGCGCGAACCGCCGCCACACCGTCTCCCAGTCCAGTCCCGGGCTCGGTCCGATGACGACCTCGGCCGCCGAGAGGAGCGCCTGCACCAGGGGGATGCCACGCCGCGCGCAGCGTGCGGCGAGGCGCCGGGCCGGAGCGATGCCGTCCGAGTCGAACAAGTGGAGTGCGAAGTCGATGCCCTCAAGGACGTCGTCGTCCGGAGTGTCCCCGTCGCACAGGTCATCGCCGACCTCGACGGGGTTGTCGAGCAGGGCCGTCACTTTTCGTACCCCGCCACGGGAGAGCGCCCGTACGCATGCGGCGACCAGCGGTCCGGGTCCGGCCACCAACGCGCTGCCCCGCACGAAGCGCTCGTGGGCGGTGCCCCCGTCTCCGGTGAAGTATGTGGCGAACGCCCGCCCGGCGTCACTCCCCGTAGGCGTGGCCCGCTCCGCGGCGGCGTCCCGAACCAGGTCCTTCGCAAGCAGTACGTCGATCAGCTCGATGACCAGGGAACGGTGCCGGTCCGACAGGTTCGCGGTGAGTTCGTCCACGGTCCTGCGACCGTCCAGGTGGGGGGCCAGCCTCTGTGTGACAGCCGCGATCGACGTCCCGTTGAGGGTGATCTCACCGGCACTGCTCAGCCAGACCACACCGTGTGCCACCGGTGCGAAGGAGGCGTCGTCACGGAGTCGGGGCCTCATGCTTCGCATCCGTCTTCCCCTTCGTCCGAGGAGGCGGGTCGCCCGAGGGCGAACTCCCCGACACCGGTCTCCTCCAGGGCGTCGAGCCCGGTGGCGGCGGCGAAGGCTTCCGCGTCCCCGACCCCCAGGGCGCACGGCGCCAGCCCCATCGCTGTCGCGGCCAGATACATGGTCTGCTGGAGCACGCCCACATGCTTGAGGGTCAGCGCGTAGGCCATCGCCCGGTACTTCCAGGACAGCCGGCCGTACCTGGTCGCGATCACGAACAGCACCTGGGGTGTGGCACCCCCGTTCATCCCGGCTGCGGACGACATCATCAGCCAGCGCAGGGCGGTCGCGGTGGCCGGGACCTGGCTCAGCCCGTGCTGGTGCGGGTCGTAGTGGTACAGGCCGGAGGGAAGGCCGCGCACCTTGTGCACCAATGGATAGACCTCCAGTTCGTGGGCGGCGCCGCCCGCCGGCCACGGCCGGTCCGACACGTCCAGGCCGGTGTCCTGGCCGGTCGCGCGCACTCGTGCGGTCCGGAACAGGAATTCACCCACCTCCTCGACGGTCAGTGGATCGTCCTCGTCGTACGAGCGGATCGACCGGCGCCCCTCCATCACCGCCGACAGGGGTGGATCCTGCGCGTGCAGCCGTTCGAGATCCGGGCGGGGGAGGGCGATATCCGAGGATCCCCACGTGGGGTGCCGGGCGGGCGGCGGGTCGAAGCGCCCCTTCGCCCAGTAGTTGCCGCCGAAGTCCTCGCCCATCCGGTGATCGCGTCGCAGCCTGCTGTCGTGGTGGAAGGCGAGCTCGTGCGGGCTCCACTGGGCTCCCCGCAGTTCGTCGGTCTCCTCGGCGGCAGCCAGGAGCCCCGCATCCTCCAGGTCGGTCAGAAGCCACCGTGCCGCCTCGGCCGGCAGGCCGCTCGGATCCTGGGCCGCACCCGCCGTGACGACGGTCTCCAGGAGCCGGGTGTCGGTTATCCGCACGCTCCGTGCAGCGGTCGGCGACGCCACCAGTACTCCGTCGCCGTCCCGCCTGACCGACGCGAAGCGGGAGAGCCGATACGGGCGGTCCGACACGGGAGGACGGCGTGGCGGCCACCGGGTGTGGGTGCTGTACAGCGTCCGCTCGCCGCAGGCGACGGTGGTCACCGCCCAACCGCCTCGGGTCAGTGCCGCCACCAGGGCTGCGGTGCTTTCGGCCGGGCAGAGAGCGCCGAGTTCCTCGACCGACCGGTCGTCGACGAGCTCGCGCAGCACGGCGTGCTCCGGAGCGGTCAGCCGGCCGAACTCCTCGGCGTGGGGCCAGCGGAGGAGAGCGGTGGCGCCCGAGCCGGAGGTGAGGCAACGCACGCCGTCCGTGAGCCGGTACAGCCTGCGCAGCGCGGTCACGACGACTCCCGCAGCCGCGTGGAACCGGCCCTGGGCGACCGGCCGGGAGTGGGCAGCAGTACGTCGGTGGCGGACACCTGGAACAGATCCTCGGCGGCGTTCGCCGCCAGATGGCACAGCAGGAACCGCTCGACGGGAGCCAGTCCGAGCCGGGTGAGATGCAGATACGTGTAGTTGAGGGCGAGCCGATACCCGTCGAACCAGACCCTGTCCACTTCGACGGACGGGCGGGGACGGTTGTGAAAAGGGCTCTTCCGCAGCATGGACCTGGCCAGTTCATCGTTCTCGGCCGAGCGGTGCGCCCACGGCGGGTCCATGCTCATGTCACCGGCCGCGATCAGGTCCGCACCTTGTCGCACCGTGTCACCCGCGGCATCCAGCCAGCCGCGGACGAAGGAAGGCTCTGCCGCCTCCGAGTCGATGGCGGCCAGCAGCACCTCCAGCCGCCGCACGAGCTGGTCGCGGTGGACAGCGTAATGCCGGTCCCATGCTTCGCGGAGTCCCTCGGCCTCCGGCCACCAGGACAGGAACGCCTCGGCATGGGAGCGGAACGAGACGAATCCCTGTCGAAGTCCCGTGCCGGACAGCCCGTGAGCCGAGGCAATCATGGTGTCGAAGGCGAGCTCGGTGAGCCGGCCGCCGGTGCGCAGATGAGCGACCGTGTCGAACGCGAGCGGTGTCGTCGCCGCGTAGAAGTCGGCGAGCAGATCGGCGGCCCGGTCGCTGCCGAGGACATGCAGCCGTCGGTCGTACGGGATTTCCTGCACGGAGTTGTCGGGCAGCAGCGGGCTCAGCGGTCCGGGCTCATGCTCGAGTTCGGCGAGTCGCTCATGCCGACGGGTCATCTCCGCGGCGTCGACCGCCGCAGTTGACGGGTGCGCGGTCAGGTAGGTCTTGACCAACTCGTCGATCGCGGGACGGACGACGTCCTCGAACACCTCCGGCCGGGCGTTGACGTTGATGCGCACATGCGGGCCGCGGAGCCAGTGCGGCAGGTAGTGGACCGAGGACACATGCGGCGAGATCCTCTCCACAAGCGGCTTCACGGCCTCCAGCAGCAGTCCGCCGCGGTCCTCGTCGTAATAGGTGACACGGAAAGTCCGCCACATCATTCCCCCTTGGGTCCGTCCGGGTCGCTGACCGCGCGTGCGGCCAGATAGCGCAGCACCCCTTCGGCGTCGACACGTACACCGACCCGGTTGGCGAACAGGTGCGCGCACAGATCTGACACGGACTCGGCGGACGGGGCGGTGGCGTCCGCGTCCAGCACGTCCACCACCTTCGCCAGCGACGCCGTCCACTGACGCAGAGTGCCGCCGCCGTCGGGCATCCGACGCCATTCCCGCGCAGCTCTGCCCATGTCGGCGGCCAGGGCGAGCAGTCGGTTCCGCTGCTGCTCGTACAGGGCCTCCTGGCCATCGCTTCGTGAGCCGGCCTTCGCGAGTTGGCGCCTGGCGAGGTCCGGTACGTCCTCGCTGCCGAGTGTCCAGGCGAGGAAGAGACAGCAGAGTACGGCCGTTTCACGGCGCTGCCGTGTGGCTCCGGAACGCAGTTGGGCGAGCGCCAGTGCGCTGGACTCGGCGAAGTGCCCTTCCACGGTCTCGATCGTCGAGCCGCTGCCGTAACGGAGGTGTTCACGGTGGTACGGCAGGAAGTGCACCGAGTTGTTGGCGTACATGTGCTCGACAGGGACGACGCCCTCCCACGCTCCGATCTGCCGGGCGGAGGCGAGGTACTCATCCTGGGTCAGTACGTCGGGAGCCGGGAAACGCTCGAAGTGAGCTACGGCCCGGTGTTCGATCAGGTTGCGCACGTCGTCTCGCAGCGCGTCGTCGCTGGGCAGGACACGGAGTCTGATGTGCGGGCCGCCGTCCCAGTACCGCAGGAAGAAGCATTGGTCCGCCCATGCGCGCTCGCGCAGTTCACCGGCCAGCGGGTCCACCAGTCCGGTCAGCAACTGGTCCTGGTCCCCGTGGTGGAACAGATGCGCACTGATCCATCCGCCACCGCTCATGGCGAGCCGTCCGTGCTGAGTTCGAAGACGATTTCGGACACCCGGGGCTCCGAGCCCGCCACCGGGCGGGCGTGGGCGGGGTCGGGCAGTGCCTCCTCGAAGGCGACATGCCCGGTGAACGACTTGGTCATGTGGCGGAAGACAGCGAGCATCGACATGCTGGACAAGTCCAGGAACATGGGTTTGCGGGATTTGGCGAACACGTTGCTCACCCAGTCCCCGCCGGCCGTGTGCAGCCGCATGAAGGACCGCCGCGGGATGCCGTGGGCACGCAGCCAGCCCGCCAGACGCAGGAGGTGATCCGCGTCCGTCTCTCCGGCACGCCGCACCGGGACCTGGTCGATCGGGGCCCGCCACTCCGCCCGTTGTACGACGAGCCGCCCCACTTCCACCCGCGGCAGGAACTCCACGTCCTGAGTTCGGTCGGCGGGTGCGGGTTTGAACAGGGACAGGCTCGGGTGAAGGAGATACGACTGTCCAAAGGCGGCGAGCAGCAGCCGCGCGGCGGGAGGCAGCAGCGGGTCGGCCAGCATGCCCAGATGGGCGGGCTGAATGAGGCGGCCCGTCGACCGGGCCACCAACTCGAGTGTGCCGCTGCCGGGTTCGTGCCGGACCACGAGATCGCGCAGCGGGATGCGCTCGGGGGCGGGCCGGGTGGTCGTGGTGTATGGATAGTCGATCTCGTACGGGGCCGTGGGCGCACGCAGATTCACCGACACCCCGAAGGTCCCGGACAGTTCGGCGAGTACCGGGATGTGTTCCGCGTCCGACGCGGTCCGGCCGGTGGAGAACTCCGGTCCGCCTGCTTGGCGCAGCAGCCGGGCCCAGCGCCCACTGCCCTTGCCGTATCCGCCGCTGATGGTGTTGACCACAGCCGTCAGCCGATCGCCGCCGAACTCCGGCTGGACGTAGCAGGCGATGGAGCCGGGGGTGCGGACCCAGTTCGGCCAGCCCGCGGCCAGGTCGGCCAGCACGGCGGGGTCGGTCCTGAGCACGGTGCCGTCGCGTACACCGGACAGCACCGTCTCCAGCGACTTCTGACGCAGCCGGTGCAGCAGGGCCAGTTCCGGCACCGGACTGTGCTCCAGCACTTCGGCCGGGACGGGTTTGCTGAGTTGCAGGAAGGGACGCAGCGGGCGCAGCCAGTCGGGGCAGTCGGCGTCCTCGCGGGCGAGGTCGAACTGGATCGCGGTGTGCACGTCCAAGAACGCCGGTGCGGCTCCCGCGCCGAATCGGTGTCCGACGTACTCGCCGAGCGCCATCCGGACGGGCAGCATGCGGTCGTGCAGGGACAGCCAGCGGCGCAGTACGTCCAGGTCGTCGAGAACCGGCTGCCACTCGGCCCTCGAGGCGGTGAGCAAACCGTGGGGCAGGACCGCGTTCTCGTGAAAGGCGATCTTGCCGAGCACGTCCGGCGGCGGCCAGTTCAGCCCCAGCCGTCGGCCGATCGCGGTGAGCAGCTGCGCTATCGCGGTCTGCCGCGTGCGGTAGCCGTCGGTTTCCGTCGGGCGCAGTTCCCCGGTGAGTTCGTCGCGCAGGGCAGTGAGATCGGCTGTCAGGTCGCTGAGTCCGGGGGCCGTGGCGACGAGGTGTCCGATCAGGTCGTTCAGCGGGTTCTCGGACTGGTCGGACACGGGACCGACGTACTCCAGCGCGCCGATGGCCAGCAGCCGAGCACAGAACCGTGCCACTGACTCCTTGCTCTGGGACGCCGTGGAGGCGAGGGTGTCGTGCAGGTGGGCCAGCGAGCACTGGTCTCCCACGATGCGCAGACATGCGGCGATCCGGGGTGTCGTCGGCACCGACATGAGTGGCTCGGCCGGCCGATGGCCCAGGAAGGTGTAGCGGCCGTTCACCTCTCGCAGGCTGGGGTTGGGTCGCACATGGAGGCCGCGGGTGACCTCCTCCCGCAACAGCAGCGCGCCGGTGAGCTGTTCCAGGACCATCCGGTCCAGTTCGAGGACGCAGGCGATGGTGTCGTCGCCCGAGGAGGACAGTGCTGGGCCGTCGTCCGACCAGGTGCCCGCTGCCGTTGCCGTGAAGGTGCTGTACGGGCTGGTCTTCGTGGCGGCGCGAGAGACGAACTTCGTCAGTCCGACGATGGTACGAGGCTTGAACCGGGCCTGGCGGCGCGTCAGTTCGTCCAGCAGTGTGGGACTGGCCTGGGACAGGGCGTGCCGGAACATCGGATCGGCGGCGGTCTTGAACAGCTTGGCCGTCTCGTCCGCGCGGTCCTGATCGACCGTCGCCGAGAGTTCGCGACGCGCTTCCTGTTGTCTGCGCATTGTCTCCAGCCAGCGCACGACGCGGTCCGAGGTCTGTGCGGGCAGCGCCCGCGCCAGCTCCTCATCCCATTCCATACGCGCCGGGAGTCGTTTGCCGTGGATGCTGCGGCGTAATGCAACCAACCTGGGCTTCAAGGAGAGATCACCGAGCCCGCCGATCGCCGTATAGAGCAGATCGCTCAGTTCTTCCGCATCCTTGGCCAGTTCATCGTCGAGCGACAAAATATCCTGGGTCAGATGCCAGGATCGACTGCCCGCCAACTCATCCGGCAGAGTCGCGGGAAGTCCGCAGAAACGGGCGAAGAAATACTTTCCGAAGGAGGAGGAAGTCACATGCAGCCCTTGACTGAAATCAGTTGGCGGATGCGCGTGGCACCTGGCCGCGGTGCCGAGGAGGACATCCGCCTCGGCACCGCGGTTGTCAGGCTACGGCAGGGACGAGCAGGAGCTTCCACAGCTCGGGAACGAGGCGCCGTTCTCGACGAGGCCGTGACCCGCCGTCAGGGACTCGACCGTGAGTCCGCTGTCCGCCAGATCGAAGACATCCACGGGGATGTCCTCGAGGTCGAATTCGATTTCCATACCGTTTTCCACTGCATCTCCTGTGGTTGCGGAAATTGGACTGCCGACAAGTGAATGTCGACGCATTTCCGAGACTACAGCGGCCGGTGAGGCAGTTCCACCCGCCCGGTGAGGTTGGCTGAATGTGCCACCGTCACTCACAGCAAAGCTTCATCTGGAATTCCATATTCGGAATTTATTGTTCCATTCCGAATGCGTGCTTGGGTGTTTCTGGGCAGCGTGAACCGCCCTCCGAGCAGTTGGTGCAGCGGTGCAACGAGCCGGACTTCAAGAAGGGCCGCCGGCATCCGCACTCAGGTGGACAGGTGGTGAGGTTCCCTTTTCCAAGGGAGGAAACAGGCCTCCTAGTGATCGGTCATCGACCGGATGCGGCCAGTCTCGGAGGCTCTGGACGCACGACCTACCTATAACGTTCCAGGTTGCGGTCGCCCCTTGCGTCTCAGGTGCACCCGCGAGGGAGACCTGGTAAGGAGGCGACGCGGTTCCCGCAGTCGCACCGCCGGCGCATGACAGCGGCCGGAGTCGCCCCGGTCAGCGCGGGTTCTGGATCAGCGAGAACCGGGCACCCTCCGGGTCCGCCACCGTCGCCACCCGGCCGTGCTCGCTGTCGTGGGCCGGTTTGAGGACATGACCGCCGAGGTCGACGACCCGCGCCACCGTCTCGTCCGTGTCGGCGACTTCGAAGTACGTCATCCAGTGCGGGCCCCGGTCACGCGGCAGAGCGGTGCCGACACCATGGATGCCGGCGACCGGCCGGCCGTCGATGTGCAGGGTGACGTAGTCGAAGTCGGCGGAGACCACCGGCTCCTCCTCGTAGGCGAAGACGGTCTCGTAGAACTTGGCGACGTTGACCGACTCGAAGGTCAGCAGCTCGTTCCAGGCCGGGGTGCCGGGCACGCCCGTGATGGCCGTGCCGCGGTGCTCCGCCCCCTGCCAGATGCCGAAGACGGCGCCGGAGGGGTCCGAGCAGATCGCCATCCGGCCGGCTTCGCCGGCGTCCAGCGGGCCCACGCCTACCGTCCCGCCGCACAGTCGTACGGTGTCGGCGGTCAGATCCGCGTCGTTCGAGGCGAGATAGGGCGTCCAGGCGATGGGGAGATGGCGGTCGGGCGGCAGCTGGCCGATGCCGGCCACCTCGTGGCCGTTCAGCAGGGCCCGCACATAGGGGCCGAGCTGCTGGGGACCGGGCTGGAACTCCCAGCCGAACAGCGCCCCGTAGAACTCCTGGGTCGCGGCCGGCCCGTGCACCATCAGACTCACCCAGCAGGGCGTGCCGGGCGCGTGCCGAGCGTGCGTCTCGCCGTGCGGGCCGGCCGACCCCCGTGCCTCGGTCATCGTCACTCTCTCCTCGACCCCTCGCGGTGGCCGCGTCGCTTCCGCTGTCCGGACCCCCGTGCCGATGCTCGCACCACCCGTGGCCACGCGCGCTGCGGGCACGCCGCCGTGCGAGGCAGCTGCCCGGAGGATGCCGGGTGTGCGATTTACGGCCCGTTTCCGTGCGATTGCCGATGGATGTCCATCGGCTGTACAGGATGTGCCTGATCCCGTACGCCTCGTGATCGGACCTGTCCGGCGGAGCAGAGTAGCCGGACCTCGACGTTGCGACCACCCCGTGCGCAAGGATGGTGACCATGAACGCCATCATCTCCGCATCCGAACTCGCGAGCGAACTTGCGGACGGAAACCCGCCGGTGCTCCTCGACGTCCGCTGGCAGCTCAGCATGGCCAAGTCCGCAGGTGAGCCGCCGTTCGACGGCCGGGCCGAGTACCAGGCCGGGCACATCCCCGGCGCGGTCTACGTCGACCTGGACCGGGAGCTGGCCTCCGCACCCGGTGTGCGCGGTCGCCATCCGCTGCCGGACTTGGCCGAATTCGGTGCCGCGATGCGCCGGTCGGGCGTGTCGTCCGGGACGCCGGTGGTCGTGTACGACGGCGGACAGGGCTGGGCAGCCGCCCGGGCGTGGTGGCTGCTGCGCTGGACGGGTCACCCCGACGTGCGGGTCCTCGACGGCGGGTTGCCCACCTGGGAGGGACCGCTGGAGACGTCCGTACCGACTCCGACGGAGGGCGACTTCGAGCCCGCCCCGGCGACGACGGGCCTCCTCGACGCCGACGGCGCCGCCGCGCTCGCCCGCTCCGGGCTTCTGCTGGACGCGCGGGCGGGAGAGCGGTACCGGGGCGAGGTGGAACCGATCGACCGGGTCGGCGGCCACATCCCCGGCGCCGTCTCCGCGCCCACGAACGAGAACGTCGGCCCCGACGGCCGCTTCCGGCCCCCCGAGGAACTCGCGGACCGCTTCAAGTCCCTCGGCGCCTCGGAGGGCACGGAGATCGGCGTGTACTGCGGCTCGGGCGTCTCCGCCGCCCACCAGGTGCTGGCCCTGGCCGCGGCGGGCATCCCCGCGGCGCTGTACGTCGGTTCGTGGTCGGAGTGGTCCTCGGACCCGTCCCGGCCGGTGGCCGTGGGGCCGGATCCGCAGTAGGGCGGTACAGCACGAGGGCCGCGTCGCAACCGACGCGGCCCTCGTCCTCGTACGGCCGCCTCCGCCGCCGTACGACCTGCTGCTCCTGCCTACTCCTGCTTCTTCCTGCGCGTCCCGAACACGATCTCGTCCCAGCTCGGGACGGCGGCTCGGCGGCCCGGGCGGACGCCGTCGGCTTCGGCCTGGCGGTCCGTGGCGCCGATCAGGCGGTCGCGGTGGCTGCCGACGGAGCGGGGCATGAGGACGTCCGCGTAGGCGGAACCGGCGGAGGCGGCCGGGGCGGGAGGTTCCTCCGCCGTGACCGGCTCGGCCGGGGGCTCCTCCTCTTCCGGCTCCGACGGGCGCTCCGGCACCACCAGGTCACCGCGGAAGCTGGGCACCGCTTCCAGCAGGCTGGTCAGCGAGTCCCGTTCCTCCGTGGTCTCCTCGGCGGGTTCGGAGGCCTGCGAGGGCAGGCTCGGCCGTGCGGTCTCCAGCGCACGGTCCATCGAGCGCTCGCGCGGAAGCCGGGCGATACGCGGCACGAACGGGAAGCTGGGCTCCGGCGCGGCGAGGTCCTCGGACTCGCCGATCAGCGAGCGCGCCTCCTCGTCCACGGCCTGTACGAGCCGCCGGGGCGGATCGTACGTCCAGCTCGCCGAGTGCGGTTCGCCCGCCACCATGTAGACCAGCAGCACTTCCCAGGTGCCGTCGTCGCGGCGCCACGAGTCCCACTGCACGGTGTCCTTGTCGGCGCCGCGCAGCAGCAACCGCTCCTGGACGGCCTCGCCGAGCTGTGGCCCGGCGGCGTTCTCGCCGGGCCGGCGGACGGGGGTCTTGCGAGCCCTTTCGGCCATGAACGCGCGCTCGGCGAGCACGGGGCCCTCGAAGCGCCGGACGCGGTCGACGGGGATGCCGGCGAGTTGGGCGACCTCTTCCGCGGTCGCACCAGCGCGTATACGCGCCTGGATGTCGCGGGGGCGGAGATGGCTCTCCACCTCGATCTCGATCTGGCCGAGGCGGGGACGGTCGCCGCGCACGGCGGCGCGCAGGCGTTCGTCGATCGGAAGGGTGTACTCCGTTGCGTCGGCAGCCTTCAGCACCAGCCGTGTGCCGTCATTGGAGACGGCCACGACACGCAGTTCGGGCATGGGGACCTCCCGGGTGGTGCCTGCCGACGTCACGTGCGTCGCTGCTTCCGCTAGTCGAGTGTGGCCTGCCCGGGTGCAGCCTGCCACAACCTTGCCGAGTTGCCCGGCGTGTCGGGCGCGGGCCCTGGATCGCCGTTATGGCACGGTTACCTATTCGCAACGCTAAGTGACCAACTCCGTCACCCTGTGCAACTAGCCCCCTCCCGGCGGTCCTTGAAGGCCACGGACGCCCAGGCGGGAGACCGGACCCAGGGCTCGCAACAGTACTCCATTTGGGCCACGTGCGTGGATTGGCACGCCGCCCAACTTCTGGCAAGAAGCGTGACTCGGCCGTCGCTTGAGCGGTTTTCGGATCTTGGACGTGGCGTACTTCACCCAATCCGCAGAAACGGAACCAATGAATTCCGTCATGCGTCGCGTGGGCCACGGATCGGCCGGATCTGGGTGGTCGTCTGGCGGTCGGCTACGCCCCCAACACCCGCCGCAGGTAGTCGTTCTGGAACCGACGATCGGGATCCAGCCGGTCCCGCAACTCCGTGAACTCGCCGAAGCGCGGGTACACCTGCGCGAAGTACTCGGCGTCCCGCGTGTGCACCTTGCCCCAGTGCGGCCGCCCCTCGTGCGCGGTGAAGATCCGCTCGGCGGCGGTGAAGTACCGCTGGAACGGGGTGCCCTTGACCATGTGGACGGCGATGTACGCGCTGTCCCGGCCCGAGGCGGTGGAGAGCGTGATGTCGTCGGCCGGGGCGGTGCGCACCTCGACCGGGAAGCTGACCCTGAGGCCGGAGCGGTCGACCATGACCTTCAGCTCGCGCAGCGTCTCGACGACGGCCTCGCGTGGAACGGCGTACTCCATCTCCACGAAACGCACCCGGCGCGGCGATGTGAAGACCTTGTAGGGGATGTCGGTGTACGTCCGCGCGGACAGGGCCTTGCTGGAGACCTGGGCGATGGCGGGGATCGTGGCGGGCACCGCGCGGCCGACCCACTGGGCGACCTGGAAGACGCCGTTGGAGAGGAACTCGTCCTCGAACCAGCCCTGGAACTGCGACACCGGCTTCTCCGGGCCGGCGCTGCGGTTGTTGCGCTTGGTGTTGGTGTTGCCGGTGTGCGGGAACCAGTAGAACTCGAAGTGCTCGTTCTCCGCCCACAGTTCGTCGAAGTCCGCCAGGACCCGGTCGAACGGCATCGGCTCCTCGCGCGCGGCGAGCAGGAAGAGGGGCTCCACGGCGAACGTGATCGCGGTGACGACGCCCAGGGCGCCGAGGCCGATCCGGGCGGCCGCGAAGACCTCCGGATTCTCCTTCTCGGAGCAGGTCAGCACCGAGCCGTCGGCGGTGACCAGCTCCAGTGCCTTGATCTGGGCGGCGATCGACGCTGAGTCGCGGCCCGTGCCGTGCGTGCCGGTGCTGGTGGCGCCGGAGACCGTCTGCTCCATGATGTCGCCCATGTTCGCGAGCGACAGACCCTCGCGGGCCAGGGCCATGTTGAGCCGCTTGAGCGGGGTGCCGGCCTCGACCGTGACCGTCATGGCATCCCGGTCAACGTTGCGTATGCCGGTCAAGAGTTGAGGACGGATCAACACACCGTCGGTCGCGGCGATGGACGTGAACGAGTGCCCGCTGCCGACCGCCTTCACGGGCAGACCGTCCTCGGCGGCCCGGCGTATCGCCGCGGCCAGCTCCTCGACGGAGGCCGGAGTGACCTCGCGCCCGGGGCGGACGGCGATATTGCCGCCCCAGTTACGCCACGTGCCGTTCCTGCCGCTCGCTGTGCTGCTCAACGGTGCCTCCCCGACGCGGAGCCGGCCTGCTGAGCCGGCGGTACCCCAGGAAACCGACCGCGACCGCGACGGCCCCGGACACCGCCGGAACCCCGTACCCGGCGTCCGCACCGGCGGCGTCGATCACCCAGCCGGCCGCGGAGGAGCCGAGCGCGACCCCGACCGCGAGCCCGGTGCTCACCCAGGTCATGCCCTCGGTCAGTTGCGCGCGTGGTACGTGCTCTTCGATCAGGGACATGGTGGTGATCATCGTGGGAGCGACGGCCATGCCCGAGACGAACAGCGCCACGGCCAGAAACGGCAAGTTTCCGACCAGTAGGAGGGGGATCATACTCACGGCCATCGCGCATATGCCCAGCAGCCAGCGAGGTTCGGGCGCCCCCTTGAAGCGCAACAGCCCGAAGACCAGACCCGCCCCGCAGGAGCCCGCCGCGTACAGCGCGAGGACCACGCTCGCGGCGCTCTTGTGTCCCTGCTCGTCCGCGAAGGCCACCGTGACCACGTCGACGGACCCGAAGATCGCTCCGGTCGCCACGAAGGTCGCCACCAGGACCTGGAGCGCCGGGGCGCGCAGGGCCGAGCTGCCGCCCTGCTTCTCCCGCGGGTGCGGCGCCGGCTCGGTGGCCCGCTGGGCGGTCAGCCAGAAGACACCGACCGCCAGGAAGCACCCGGCGAGCAACGGCCCGGCCTCCGGGAACCACGCCGTGGACAGTCCGATGGAGATGATCGGCCCGAAGATGAAGCACACCTCGTCGATCACGGACTCGAAGGAGTACGCGGTGTGCAGCTGAGGGGTGTCCCGGTACAGCGCGGCCCAGCGGGCGCGGGTCATCGCCCCGACGCTCGGCACGCAGCCGATGCCGACGCAGGCCACGAACAGCACCCAGTCCGGCCAGCCGTAGTGCGCGGCGAACAGCAGCAGGGCGCCCGCCACGAGCGAGATCAGCGTCGCCGGACGCAGCACCCGCCGTTGCCCGTACTGGTCGACCAGCCGTGAGACCTGCGGGCCCGCCACCGCGGCGGCCAGCGCGATGGTGGCCGACAGGGCGCCGGCGAGGCCGTACCGCCCGGTCAGCTGGGAGATCATCGTGACCACGCCGATGCCCATCATCGACAGCGGCATCCGGCCGAGGAAGCCCGCGGCGGAGAAGCCCTTGGTGCCGGGGGTGGCGAACAGGGCGCGGTAGGGGCTCGGCACGGGGGTCTCCGGTCAGGCGGAAGCAGCGGGGCTGCGGGGGCTCGGGGCGGCTCGGTGAGGCGTGAGGTGGCGCAGTAGGGCGTGAAGGTGGCTCGTAAGGCGCGTGATGGGTCGGTACAGCTTACGAGTTAGGTGACCCTAATGCACCAGGCCGGACGAATCGGGAACCCGGGTGTCACCCCACCGTTTCCCGGCTGTCAGTACCGGATGACAGGATCGATCCATGCCAGACGTGTGCGATGCGACCCCCTACGACGCCCTGCTCCTGCTCTCCTTCGGCGGCCCCGAGGGCCCGGACGACGTGATCCCCTTCCTGGAGAACGTCACCCGCGGGCGGGGCATCCCCAAGGAACGCCTGAAGGAAGTCGGCGAGCACTACTTCCTGTTCGGCGGCGTCAGCCCGATCAACGACCAGAACCGTGCCCTGCTGGACGCCCTCCGCAAGGACTTCGCCGAGCACGGCCTGGATCTGCCGATCTACTGGGGCAACCGCAACTGGGCGCCCTACCTGACGGACACCCTGCGCGAGATGGTCGCCGACGGCCGCCGCCGCATCCTCGTCCTCGCCACCAGCGCCTACGCCTCCTACTCGGGCTGCCGCCAGTACCGCGAGAACCTCGCCGACTCGCTCGCCGCCCTTCAGGCCGAGGGCCTGGAGCTGCCGAAGGTCGACAAGCTGCGGCACTACTTCAACCACCCCGGCTTCCTGGAGCCGATGATCGACGGCGTCCTCGCGTCCCTCGCCGACCTCCCCGAGGACGTCAGGGACGGCGCCCACATCGCGTTCTCGACCCACTCGATCCCGAACGCCTCCGCGGACACCTCCGGCCCCGTGGAGGACCACGGCGAGGGCGGCGCGTACGTCGAGCAGCACCTTGACGTCGCCCAGCTGATCGCCGACGCCGTCCGCGAGCGCACCGGCGTCGACCACCCCTGGCGGCTCGTCTACCAGTCCCGCTCCGGCGCCCCGCACATCCCGTGGCTGGAGCCCGACATCTGCGACCACCTGGAGGAGCGCCACGGGGCCGGAGTGCCCGCGGTCGTGATCTCGCCCATCGGCTTCGTCTCCGACCACATGGAGGTCCTGTACGACCTCGACACGGAGGCCAAGGCCAAGGCCGAAGAGCTGGGTCTGGCGATGCGCCGCTCGGCCACCGTCGGCGACGACCCGCGGTTCGCCGCCGCGATCCGCGACCTGGTGCTGGAGCGCGCCGCCGTCGAGCGCGCGGAGGAGGTCACGCCCTGCGTCCTCGGCGGGCTCGGCGCGAGCCACAACCTCTGCCCGGTGGGCTGCTGCCCGGCCCGCGCGCCCAGGCCCGCCGCCGCGGGCGCCGACAGTCCCTACGCGTGAGGAGCCCCGTGACCGACGTGAGCCACGTACCCGACCCCCTCCACTCCGAACTGCTCGAACTGGCCCAGCAGGCCGCCCTGCGCGCGGGCGAGCTGCTGCGCGACGGCCGTCCGGCCGACCTCGCCGTCGCGGCGACCAAGTCGAGCCCGATCGACGTGGTCACCGAGATGGACATCGCGGCGGAGAAGCTGATCACGGACCTGATCTCCGAGCACCGCCCCGACGACGGCTTCCTCGGCGAGGAGGGCGCCTCCACCGAGGGCACGAGCGGCGTCCGCTGGGTGATCGACCCCCTGGACGGCACGGTCAACTACCTCTACGGGCTGCCCACCTGGTCCGTCTCCATCGCCGCCGAGCAGGACGGCGAGACGGTCGTCGGCGTCGTTACCGCCCCGATGCGCGGCGAGACCTACCACGCGGTGCGCGGCCGCGGCGCCTGGGCCAGGGGCGCGTGGGAGGGCGAGCGCAGGCTCAGCTGCCGCCCCACGGCCCCCCTGGAACAGGCCCTGGTCTCCACCGGCTTCAACTACGTCACCGAGGTCCGCACCCATCAGGCCGACGTCGCCCAGCGGCTGATCCCGCTCCTGCGCGACATCCGACGCGGCGGCTCGGCCGCGATCGACCTCTGCGACCTGGCGGCGGGCCGCCTGGACGGCTACTACGAGCGAGGGCTCAACGCCTGGGACGTGGCCGCGGGGGACCTGATCGCCCGGGAGGCGGGTGCGTTGACGGGTGGGCGGCCGGGGGAGCGGCCGTCACGGGATCTGACGGTGGCTGCTACGCCGGGGGTCTTCGAGCCGTTGCAGGGGTTGTTGGAGGAGTTCGGGGCTTGGCACGACTGAAGAGGGCGGGGCTTGGCAGTGGGGCGGGTCCTGGGGGGTGCCGGCTCGTGTGAGCCGGTGAGGTGACAGGGAGCGCTGCAGTGAGGTGCCGAATCGTTGCTCGGTCGCCTCCGGGGCGCCACATGCCGGTGTCGTTGGCCCAGTGGGCGTTGGTGGGCTCATAACGTGGGTCCGGTGAACCGGCAGGCCCCCGGCGCTGGATTCGCCGGGGGCCTGCTGTTGGTCTGCGAGCTGGTCAGACGCTAGTCGCGCCGACTTCCACACCGTGCTCGGCGGCGAGGCGGCGCAGGTCGTCGAGCTCGCCCTGCTCCACCTCGACGAGGAAGTCGTCGCCCTCGTCACGAGCCCGCGTCAGGTCGGACTCGGTCGCCCTTATGCGCTGCAGAAGTCCTGCGGTGAATGCGTCCATGCTGCGCCCCCTCGTCCTGGGTCGGTGGGTCGATGGCACGGGGGTGTGCCGTTCGGAAGGGACGATCACGTCTCCAGTGGATGCCCAGCGCTGCCCAGGCCGGGCGGCGACGGTGCCGGACACCCACGCCCGCTCTGCGGAAAGCGGATTGCCTTGTACCGCTTGGTGTCGCGGCACAAGCAGAGCGTGATCGCGGGGTGTACAAGCCGTCCTCCCCCCGCTCTCTTCCGCGGAAACCTCAACCGGAAGAGAAAATCTCGCATTCCCGGGCTTCATACCTGTCCCTCATGGGCCGCTCACCCGTCTTACCGCCGACTTATGACCGAAAAGGGCAGGATGGAGGCCGAGACACCCGACGAACCCCTGCCCGCGAGCGAGGAACAGCGCTACGCGGGTGGACACAGGAAGGACAAGCGACGTGCGCGTACTCGTCGTCGAGGACGAGCAACTGCTCGCCGATGCGGTGGCCACCGGACTGCGCCGGGAGGCCATGGCCGTCGACGTCGTGTACGACGGTGCGGCCGCCCTGGAGCGCATCGGCGTCAACGACTACGACGTGGTCGTCCTCGACCGCGACCTCCCGCTGGTGCACGGTGACGACGTGTGCCGCAAGATCGTCGAGCTGGGCATGCCCACGCGCGTGCTGATGCTCACGGCCTCCGGCGACGTCAGCGACCGGGTCGAGGGGCTGGAGATCGGCGCCGACGACTATCTCCCCAAGCCCTTCGCCTTCAGTGAGCTGACGGCACGCGTGCGTGCCCTCGGCCGCCGTACGAGCGTTCCGCTGCCGCCCGTCCTGGAGCGCGCCGGCATCAAGCTCGACCCCAACCGCCGCGAGGTCTTCCGCGACGGCAAGGAGGTGCAGCTGGCGCCGAAGGAGTTCGCCGTCCTGGAGGTGCTGATGCGCAGCGAGGGCGCGGTCGTCTCCGCGGAGCAGCTGCTGGAGAAGGCCTGGGACGAGAACACCGACCCGTTCACGAACGTGGTGCGGGTGACCGTCATGACGTTGCGCCGCAAACTGGGAGAGCCGCCGGTGATCGTCACCGTGCCCGGTTCCGGCTACCGGATCTGATGCCTCATGGCCGCTACACCCGCGCCTCCCCAGGCGCCCCCGAAGCCCACCTGGGACCCCCGGAAGGCTGAGCCCGTCTTCCCGTGGCTGCGCCCCACCATCCGGATACGGCTCACGCTGCTGTACGGCGGCATGTTCCTGATCGCCGGGATCCTGCTGCTGTCGATCATCTACTTGCTGGCGGCCCAGGCGCTGCACGTGGGCAGCGACCTGCCCTTCAAGATCGCGGAGGGCAAGGTCACCAGCAACGTCTGCGATCTGCCGTCGAGCGCCACGCCCGAGGTGTTCAACGACGCGATGAACTCCTGCGTCAACGAGCAGCGCCGGCACGCCCTGGACGACCTCCTCAGCCGATCCCTCCTGACCCTCCTCGGCCTCGCCATCATCGCCTTCGCCTTCGGCTACGCCATGGCCGGCCGGGTGCTGTCGCCGCTGGGCCGGATCACCCGGACCGCGCGTGCGGTGGCGGGCTCGGATCTGTCCCGGCGTATCGAACTGGACGGTCCGGACGACGAGCTGAAGGAGCTCGCCGACACGTTCGACGAGATGCTGGAGCGGTTGCAGCGGGCCTTCACGGCGCAGCAGCGGTTCGTGGGCAACGCCTCGCACGAATTGCGTACCCCGCTCGCGATCAACCGCACGCTCCTCGAAGTGCATCTGTCGGACCCGGGAGCGCCGGTGGAGCTCCAGCAGCTCGGCAAGACCCTGCTGGCCACCAACGAGCGCAGTGAGCAGCTCGTGGAGGGCCTGCTGCTGCTCGCCCGGAGCGACAACCAGATCGTCGAGCGTAAACCGGTGGACCTCGCGGAGGTGGCCGAGCAGGCCGTCGACCAGGTGCACGGGGAGGCCCAGGCCAAGGGCGTGCTGATCCGCGGCGAGCAGAAGCCCGCGGTCGTCCAGGGCAACGGCGTGCTGCTGGAGCGGATCGCGCTGAACCTGGTGCAGAACGCTGTCCGGTACAACATCCCGGAGGGCGGCTGGGTCGAGGTCACCACCGATGTCCAGCACGGGCAGGCGGTGCTGATCGTCGCCAACACCGGGCCGGTGGTGCCGGCGTACGAGATCGACAATCTGTTTGAGCCGTTCCGGCGGTTGCGCACGGAGCGAACGGGCAGTGACAAGGGCGTGGGCCTGGGGCTGTCCATCGTGCGGTCGGTGGCGCGGGCGCACGGCGGGCACATCTCGGCGCAACCGCGGGAGGGGGGCGGTCTCGTGATGCGGTTCGCGCTGCCGATCTGAGATCATGTGCGCCGACACTCGGCAGGTACACGGGGATGTTCGCTTTGCGCGGAATTTTCAGGGCACTCGGCGAACGCTCTCGTGTGTGATCGATCACAAGGGCGGTTTTTCGGTCATCTACTCTCCGTGATCATGGGGCCGGTCGGAAAGCCGGGAAAATCCGGGTTTTCGAGGGTCTTGATCACGGGAAGTACACGGTGAGACGCCTTTGAACTGCGGCATTAGGACCGTGTACGGTCCCGTTCGCCATCCAAGCCGATCACTCTTGAGGAGTTCGGTTGGGTGTCGATTGAGTAACAGACCTTGATGTGAGGCAAAATCTCCGCCTCGGGTCGGGCACAAGTCCGGCCTCTCACGCGTTACGTGCGCTGGAGACACCGCAGACACCCAGAGGGGGAGAGCGACATGGCAACGGATTACGACACCCCACGCAAGACCGACGACGACGTCGACTCGGACAGCCTTGAAGAGCTGAAGGCCAGGCGGAACGACAAGTCGACGTCCGCCGTGGACGTCGACGAGTTCGAGGCCGCCGAAGGCCTGGAACTGCCCGGCGCGGACCTCTCGAACGAGGAGTTGGCCGTCCGGGTGCTGCCGAAGCAGCAGGACGAGTTCACCTGCATGAGCTGCTTCCTGGTGCACCACCGCAGCCAGCTGGCCCGGGAGAAGAACGGTCAGCCGATCTGCCGCGACTGCGACTGAGGTCGGGTCGGGCATGACTGGCTCGACCCCTCCTTGGAAGCGCCGTTCCCGACGGTCGGGAGCGGACGAAGGGCCGTTTGACGGCCCGTACGGCGCGCGTGACGACGAGCGGGGCTCATCCAGTACGGGAGCCTCGCTCGAACCGCTGTCCGGGGCAGGCCTCCCGGCGCCCGCGGCGGTTCCCGCGCCCGTCGCCAGACGAAGGGCCGCGGCGATCCGGGAGAAGGCCCGGGAAGGCGTCCGTAAGGGCGGCAGCCGCGCCAGAGCGGGCCTTGGGTACCTGGCGGACCGGATCATCGAGAACGCCCCGCGGATCCCCGTACGCGACCTCGCGACCTTGCGCCGGCAGTTCCCCGGCCTCGGGCCCGAGCAACTCGCCGACAAACTCGTGGCGGGCGCGGCGAACGCGAGCTCGACGGTCGGCGCGGGAGTCGGTGCGGCGGCGATGCTGCCCGTGCCACCCGCGATGCCGGCGGAGCTGGCCGCCGAGATCACCGGTGTCGCGGCGATCGAACTGAAGCTGATCGCCGAACTGCACGAGGTGTACGGCGTACGCCCGCCCGGAAACCTCAAGGACCGCAGCACCGCGTATCTGACCGCGTGGTCCGAGGAGCGCGGCATCGACCCGATGAAGCCTGCGACGATAAACGCCGCTCTCGGTGGGCATATGAAGCGCGAGTTGCGTCAGCAGATCATGAAGCGCACCGTCCGCAACCTGCCGAACCTGATGCCCTTCATGGTGGGCGCCGCAGTGGGCGCGGTCATGAACCGCCGGGACACCAAGAAACTCGCGGCACGCGTGCGTGCGGACCTGCGCAAGGTCCGGGTGCCCTGGGACGAGCTGCCCCAACTGCCGCCCCTGGAACGCCCGGCGCGACCGCTGGAGATGGGTGAGATCGTGCGGGACCTCGGACGCGGGACGCCCGACGATCCAGGCCGGTGAAGGCCCGCTCTGGTGTGCCAGGGGCTGTGGAAGTGACAGGTTCGCCCCCCGGCCCTACGCCGAGGCCTTCGCCGCCTCGATCGCCTCCGCCAGCCGCTCCGGCTCACGGGTGGACAGGTACAGGTACGGGGTCGGGTCCTCCGGATCGGTGACCTCGACGCGCAGGGCCGTGGGGATGTAGGCGCGCAGGAGGAGGAAGGCGCGGGTGTCGGCCTTGTGGGTGCGCCAGGCGCGGGCCTCCTCGGCGTCCAGGACGTGCGCCTCGCCCAGGGCCCGCACCGGGATCTTCGCCTCGCCGGCGATCAGTGAACCGCCCACCACGCGGATACGCAGCGAGCCGTACGAGCTGGCCATGACGGCCGCCGCGGCGGTGCCGCCGACCAGGCCGCCGAGCATGGGCAGCGTGCCGAACGGCAGAAGGATCAGGGCCAGGGAGACCCCGACCAGGAACGAGATCAGCCACCAGGAGCGGGGGGCGGTGAGTCGTTCGTCGTACGGGGCGGCGGAGAGCTGCATGGAGCCAAGCTTGGCACGGTGTCCGATTGTCACCGACGCGCGGGTAAGGTCTGCGGCTGTGAGTGGTACTTCAGCGGCTCTCAAGCCGCCGGCCGACGCCGTGAAACCGGCCCGTCACCCCGATGCTCCCGCACCCGGTGAGCTCCTCGGCGCGCACTACGGCGAGTGTTTCGGCTGCGGCGGCGAGCAGGCCCACGGACTGCATCTGGAGGCGCGGGCCGGGGACGGCGTCAGCATCACGGCCGAGTTCACCGTGCAGCCCGCTCATCAGGGCGCGCCGGGCCTCGCGCACGGCGGGGTGCTCGCGACCGCCCTCGACGAGACCCTCGGCTCGCTGAACTGGCTGCTGCGCACGATCGCCGTGACCGGGCGGCTGGAGACCGACTTCGTGCGGCCCGTCCCGGTGGGCACGGTGCTGTATCTGGAGGCCGAGGTGACGGCGGTGGCGGGCCGCAAGATCTACTCCACCGCCACCGGACGGATCGGCGGCTCCGACGGACCCGTCGCCGTCCGGGCCGACGCCCTCTTCATCGAGGTGAAGGTCGACCACTTCATCGACAACGGCCGCCCGGAGGAGATCCGGGCCGCCATGAACGACCCGGACCAGGTCCGGCGTGCCCGTGCCTTCGAGGTGAACCCGTGAGCCGTGACCCCCTGAACGTGCTGATCCGGCGCGTCGACCCGGACGTACCGCTGCCGGCGTACGCGCACCCCGGTGACGCGGGGGCCGATCTGCGCACCACCGAGGGCCGCGAACTGAAGCCGGGGGAGCGGGCCGTACTGCCCACCGGGGTGTCTGTCGCCCTCCCCGAGGGGTACGCGGCGTTCGTGCACCCCCGGTCCGGTCTCGCCGCCCGCCTAGGTGTCGCCCTCGTGAATGCCCCGGGGACGGTTGATGCCGGGTACCGTGGGGAGATCAAGGTGATCGTGGTGAATCTCGACCCGCATGAGACCGTGCGGTTCGAGCGCTTCGACCGGATTGCCCAACTGGTCGTCCAGCAGGTCGAGAGGGTCCGCTTCCAGGAGGTCGCGGAGCTTCCCGATTCGGTACGGGCCGCAGGGGGCTTCGGGTCCACCGGCGGGCATGCCGCGGTGGGCGGCACAAGCGATACAAGCGGTGAGGCCGCCGATGGCGGCGCAACGGGTGGGAATCGATACGCTTCGGTCGTATCCGACCGGGAAGGACAGTGACGTGTTCGGACGTCGCAAGAAGAAGGGTGCCGCCGAGGACGCGGCCGGCGAGCCCGAGCAGGTCGTCGACGGTGTCGACACTGAGGCGGACGACGACGGTGAGCGCGAGCGCGTGAGGCTGGAGCCGGAGCCGCGGCCCGACGGGCCCTGGGACAGCTCCGAGGTCCGTGAGCCCGGCGAGGGCCGGGTCGACCTGGGCGGCCTGTTGGTACCGGGCGTCGACGGCATGGAACTGCGCGTGGAGGTCGCGGGCGACGCGATCGTCGCGGCGACCGTCGTGCTGCGCGACAGCGCCATCCAGCTGCAGGCCTTCGCCGCGCCCAAGCGCGAGGGAATCTGGAGCGAGGTACGCGAGGAGATCGGCTCCGGCATCACTCAGCAGGGTGGCATCATCGACGAGGTCGAAGGCCCCCTGGGGTGGGAACTGCGGGCCCAGGTACCGGTTCAGCTGCCGGACGGCACGGGCGGTTTCCAGGTCGTGCGGTTCGTCGGGGTGGACGGTCCCCGCTGGTTCCTGCGCGGTGTGATCTCGGGGCAGGGCGCCGTGCAGCCGCAGGCGGCCGGTCTGCTGGAACAGATCTTCCGGGACACGGTCGTGGTCCGCGGCGAAGGCCCGATGGCCCCCCGTGACCCGATCGTCCTGAAGCTGCCGAACGATGCCCAGATGGTCCCCGAGGGCGTCCAGCAGGAGGAGGCCGGTTCGCGCTTCTCCGGCGGCATGGGCCAGCTCCAGCGCGGACCGGAGATCACCGAGGTTCGTTGAGCGACCCCGAGGTTCGCAGGGCGACACAGAAAACAGCAGGGCCGCATCCCGTACGGGGTGCGGCCCTTTCTCGTGCGTGAACCCTTGACGGCTCATTGGTCTGTACCTACCGTCTCCGGCCAACGCGTCTGTTCATAAAGGCGCTTCACGTTCACATACGAGAACGGAAGGCCCCCCACGCATGCGCAGAACCGCACTCCTCGCGGCCGCGGCCGCCCTCGTCGCCGGTGTCCTCGCCTGGCCCACCGGCGCCGGCGCCGCTCCCGCCGCCTTCGTCCACCCCGGAGTCACCGTCTCCAAGGGGCAGTTGGACTTCACCCGCTCCAAGGTCAACGCCGGCGCCCAGCCCTGGAAGGGCGCCTTCGACCGGATGATGGCGAGCAAGTACGCCGATCTGAATCGCACGCCCAAGCCCCGCGCGGTCGTCGAGTGCGGCTCGTACTCGAATCCCAACCACGGCTGCACCGATGAGCGCGAGGACGCGACAGCCGCCTACACCCAGGCCCTCGCCTGGTACATCACCCGCGACGAGCGGCACGCGCGGAAGGCCATCGAGCTGATGGACGCCTGGTCCGCGGTGATCAGGGACCACACCAACAGCAACGCGCCCCTCCAGACGGGCTGGGCCGGCTCCTCCTGGCCCAAGGCCGCAGAGATCATCAAGTACACGTACGCCGGGAACTGGGCGAACTCCGGCCGGTTCGCCACCATGCTGCGCAACGTCTACCTGCCCGAGATCATCAACGGCTCGAACTCCAACGGGAACTGGGAGCTGTCGATGATGGAGGCCGCCGTCGGTATCTCCGTCTTCCTGGAGGACAGGGCGTCGTACGACAAGGCCATGGCGAAGTTCCGCACCCGCACCGCCGCCTACGTCTACCTGTCCTCCGACGGCGACCTGCCCAAGACCGTGCCCAGCCAGAACCTCAACACCCGCGAGAAGATCGTCAACTACTGGCAGGGGCAGGGCACCTTCGTCACCGGCCTCACCCAGGAGACCTGCCGCGACCTCACCCACACCGGGTACGGCATCTCGGCCATCTCGCACATCGCCGAGACCAGCCGGATCCAGGGCCAGGACCTCTATGGCACCGACGTCGGCGAGCGGCTGCGGCACGCACTCGGGTTCCAGGCCAAGTACGAGCTCGGTGAGGCCGTACCCGGCTGGCTGTGTCGCGGCTCGCTCAAGCGCGGGCTCGGGCCGGTCACCGAGGTCGGGCACAACGCCCTGGCCAACCGTCTCGGCCACGCCATGACCAACACCGAGACACTGAACGAGCGCAACCGCCCGGCCGGCAGCAACAACCTCTTCGTGGCCTGGGAGACCCTCACCCACGGCGACAACCCCGGCTGAGCCCTTCCGCGGTCGAGCCCATGACGTCCCGGTGGGAGCGTCAGAGTTGCGTCAAAGACGCTCCCGCCACCGCGCCCGGCCCCATTTGTCGCGATTATTGGCCGTAAGGTCGACGCTGCGTAGGCAGCGGTGGCCGAACACAATGAGGACCATGGGACGCGGCAAGCTTCGGATCTACCTCGGTGCGGCACCGGGCGTCGGCAAGACGTACGCGATGCTGTCCGAGGCGCACCGGCGCGTCGAGCGGGGCACCGACTGCGTGGTCGCCTTCGTGGAGCACCACGAGCGACCGCGCACCGAGGTGATGCTGCACGGGCTCGAACAGATCCGGCGCGGGCGGCTGGAGTACCGGGGCACCACCTTCACCGAGATGGACGTCGACGCCGTCCTGGCCCGGCGTCCCCAGGTGGCCCTCGTCGACGAACTCGCCCACACCAACGTCCCCGGCTCCCGCAACGCCAAGCGCTGGCAGGACGTGGAGGAGCTGCTGGCGGCCGGGATCGACGTCATATCGACCGTCAACATCCAGCACCTGGAGTCCCTCGGCGACGTCGTCGAGTCGATCACCGGCGTACGGCAGCAGGAAACGGTGCCGGACGAGATCGTGCGCCGGGCCGATCAGATAGAGCTGGTCGACATGTCGCCCCAGGCGCTGCGGCGGCGCATGGCGCACGGCAACATCTACCAGCCCGACAAGGTGGACGCAGCTCTCTCCAACTACTTCCGGCCCGGCAACCTGACCGCGCTGCGCGAACTGGCGCTGCTGTGGGTGGCGGACCGGGTCGACGAGTATCTGAAGCAGTACCGCACCGATCACCGGGTGTCGAAGATCTGGGGTTCCCGGGAGCGGATCGTGGTCGGCCTGACCGGCGGCCCGGAGGGCCGGACCCTCATCCGCCGGGCCGCCCGGCTGGCGGAGAAGGGCGCGGGCGGCGAGCTGCTGGCCGTCTACATCGCCCGCAGCGACGGACTGACCTCCGCCTCGCCCAAGGAACTCGCCGTCCAGCGCACCCTCGTCGAGGACCTGGGCGGAACGTTCCACCATGTCGTCGGCGACGACATCCCGGCCGCCCTGCTCGACTTCGCGCGCGGCGTGAACGCCACCCAGATCGTCCTCGGCTCCTCGCGCCGCCGAAGCTGGCAGTACGTCTTCGGACCGGGTGTGGGCGTGACCGTGGCCCGGGACTCGGGTCCCGACCTCGACGTGCACATCGTGACGCACGAGGAAGCGGCCAAGGGGCGCGGACTGCCCGTGGCCCGGGGAGCCCGACTCGGCCGGTCCCGGATCCTCTGGGGCTGGTTCACCGGCGTCGCCGGTCCGGTCCTGCTCACCCTGCTGCTGACCCACATCGACGCCGACCTCGGTCTCGCGAACGACATGCTGCTGTTCCTGACCCTGACGGTGGCCGCGGCCCTGCTCGGCGGGCTCTACCCCGCACTGGCCTCGGCGGCGGTCTGCTCGCTGCTGCTCAACTGGTACTTCACCGCGCCCCTGCACCGCATCTCGATCGCCGATCCGAAGAACCTCCTCGCCCTCGTGATCTTCGTCCTGGTGGCACTCGCGGTCGCCTCCGTGGTCGACCTCGCCGCCCGCCGCACCCACCAGGCGGCCCGGCTGCGCGCCGAGTCGGAGATCCTCTCCTTCCTCGCGGGCAACGTGCTGCGCGGCGAGACCGGCCTGGAGGAGCTGCTGGAGCGGGTCCGTGAGACCTTCGGCATGGACTCGGCGGCCCTGTTGGAGCGCAAGAGCGACGTCGACCCCTGGACGCGCGCGGGCGAGGTGGGACAAGGGCACGCGCCCGAGCGGCCGGAGGACGCGGACGTCGACGTACCGGTGGGCGACCACATGGCGCTCGCGCTGACCGGCCGCGTACTGCCCGCCGAGGACCGCCGGGTGCTCGCCGCCTTCGCCGCCCAGGCGGCCGTGGTCCTGGACCGGCGCAGGCTCCAGGCTGAGGCCGACCAGGCCAAGGTGCTGGCCGAGGGCAACCGCATCCGTACCGCGCTGCTGGCCGCCGTCAGCCATGACCTGCGTACCCCGCTCGCCGGCATCAAGGCGGCGGTCTCCTCGCTGCGGTCCGACGACGTGGCGTGGTCGGAGGAGGACGAGGCCGAGCTGCTGGCGGGCATCGAGGAGGGCGCCGACCGGCTGGACCACCTGGTCGGGAACCTTCTCGACATGTCCCGCCTCCAGACCGGTACGGTCACGCCGCTGATCAGGGAGATCGACCTCGACGAGGTGGTGCCGATGGCGCTGGGCGGGGTACCGGACCACAGCGCCGAGCTGGACATCCCGGAGACGCTGCCCATGGTCGCCGTGGACCCTGGGCTGCTGGAGCGGTCGGTGGCCAACCTGGTGGAGAACGCCGTCAAGTACAGCCCGGAAGACCGCAGGGTCCTGGTGGCCGCCAGCGCCATCGCGGACCGGGTCGAGGTCCGGGTGGTCGACCGCGGGCCGGGCGTCCCGGACGATGCCAAGGAACGTATCTTCGCGCCCTTCCAGCGCCACGGCGACGCCCCGCGCGGCGCGGGGGTCGGGCTCGGACTGGCTGTCGCCCGCGGGTTCGCCGAGGCGATGGGCGGCACGCTGAACGCGGAGGACACACCCGGCGGCGGCCTCACCATGGTGCTCACTCTGCGAGCGGCGGGACCGCGCGCGGAGCTTGTCGAGGAGGGGGGCGTGCCAGTGGAGCACCCCGAGGAACCAGAAAGGCAGACCACATGCTGAGCCCGACCGCGGGGACTCCCCAGACCCCCACGAGGGTTCTGGTGATCGACGACGAGCCGCAGATCGTGCGCGCCCTCGTGATCAACCTCAAGGCCCGCAAGTACGAGGTCGACGCGGCCCACGACGGGGCCACCGCCCTCGAACTCGCCGCCGCCCGTCACCCCGACGTGGTCGTCCTCGACCTCGGACTGCCCGACATGGACGGCGTGGAGGTCATCCGGGGCCTGCGCGGCTGGACCCGGGTGCCGATCCTGGTGCTGTCCGCCCGGCACTCCTCCGACGAGAAGGTCGAGGCGCTCGACGCGGGCGCCGACGACTACGTCACCAAGCCCTTCGGCATGGACGAACTGCTCGCCCGGCTGCGGGCCGCCGTACGCCGTGCCGAACCCACCGGGGCCGGCGAGGACGACGTGATGGTGGAGACCGAGGAGTTCACCGTCGACCTGGCCGCCAAGAAGGTCAACCGGGGCGGGAAGGACGTACGGCTGACCCCCACGGAATGGCATCTGCTGGAGGTGCTGGTCCGTAACACGGGACGTCTCGTCAGCCAGCGGCAGCTGCTGCAGGAGGTGTGGGGGCCGTCGTACGGGACGGAGACGAACTATCTGCGGGTCTACATGGCCCAGCTGCGCAGGAAACTGGAGGCCGACCCGTCGCACCCCAAGCACTTCGTCACCGAGCCTGGGATGGGCTATCGGTTCGAGAAGTGATGCCCGGTAGTCTTCAAGACATGAGTGCTGTTCCTCGTTCCGAAAAGTCGGTGGGCCGGTTCCGGCGCATGCTCGACCGGCTCTCCTCGTCGCAGGAGGACCTGGAGTCCGAGGAGCTGCGTGAGGACGCCGAGACCGCAGGCTGTATCAAGATCGGTGACTGCCGTGACCGACAGATAGTGACGGTTACTGGTACCTTGCGCACGGTCACCCTGCGGCCACGTGCGGGCGTTCCGGCCCTGGAGGCCGAGCTGTTCGACGGCTCCGCCGCGCTGGACGTGGTGTGGCTCGGCAGGCGCTCCATAGTCGGGATAGAGCCGGGGCGCCGGCTGATCGCATCGGGCCGGGTCTCCATGAGCCGGGGCCGCCGCGTGCTGTTCAACCCGAAATACGAACTGAGACCCCTCGGACGGGAGTAGCCGGTGACGTCGCTCGACAAGCCGACTGAAGACACCACCGACACCACCGCGAACGCCGAGCACGACGCCCGGGCGGTGACCGAGGCCGCCCTGTTCGAGGCCTTCGGCGGCATGCGCGGCATGATCGAGACGGTGCTGCCGGGGCTGCTCTTCGTCACCATCTACACGATCAACAAGGACCTGCACCTCTCGGCCATCGCCGCGCTCGCGGTGTCCCTGGTGCTCGTGGTCGTGCGCCTGGTGATGCGGGACACCATCAAGCACGCGTTCAGCGGTGTCTTCGGCGTCGCCTTCGGTGTCGTGTTCGCGATGATGACGGGCAACGCGAAGGACTTCTATCTCCCCGGCATGCTCTACACGCTGGGGCTGGGACTCGCGTACATCATCACGACGCTGTGCGGGGTGCCGCTGATCGGGCTGATCCTCGGGCCGGTGTTCAAGGAGAACCTCTCCTGGCGTACGCGCAATCCCGGACGCAAGAAGGCGTACGCGAAGGCCAGTTACGCCTGGGGCGCGATCCTGCTCGCCAAGTGCGCGATCCTCTTCCCGCTGTACTGGTGGGCGGACACGACGCAGCTGGGCTGGGTGCTGGTCGCGCTGAAGATTCCGCCGTTCCTGCTGGCTGTGTGGCTGACGTGGGTCTTCCTGGCGAAGGCGCCCGCGCCGATCGACGTGTTCGCGGAGATGGAGGCCGAGGAGAAGGCGCGGGAGGCTGCCGCTCGGTCGGCCGAGTAGTCGGCGGCAGAACGGTTCTCGCCCCCGCCGCCCCTACCCGTCCCATCCTTCTGGGGCTCCGCCCCAGACCCCGCTCCTCAAACGCCGGAGGGGCTGGATATTCAGCCCGTCC
>NZ_JBVHVE010000017.1:0-215260 GCF_055564995.1 Streptomyces sp. NPDC028907 | reverse complement strand
CCGCCAGCCGCCGTAGCGGTCCTCCAGTGCCTGGGGGAGATCCCAGTGGTTGAGCGTCACGATCGGTGTGATGCCGCGGGTGAGCAGGCCGTCGATGAGCCGCGAGTAGAACGCCAGGCCCTCTGGATTGACTTCGCCCTCGCCCGTGGGCATCACACGCGGCCAGGAGATGGAGAACCGGTAGGCGCCGAGGTTGAGCGAGGCCATGAGGTCGAGATCGGTCTCGACCTGGTGATAGTGGTTGGTGGCGACGTCACCGGTTGCGCCGTGGGCGGTCTTTCCCGGCGTGTGGCTGAAGGTGTCCCAGATGGACGGGCCCCGTCCGCCCTCGCTCGCGCCGCCCTCGATCTGATAGGCGGCAGTGGCGGCGCCGAGGACGAAGTCGGGCGGGAACGTCAGATGCCCGCGGGTGATCGAGTCGCTGTACATGAATCAGCCTCTCTGGCAATGGCGCCAAAACCTAACATCTGAACTGTAATCAGCACGGGGGCTGAACGAACTCTGGTGTCTCGTTCCCGGAGGGGTGCAGCTCGTGGGACAGACGTCGCGCGGCAGCGGGACCGCCACGGTGCTGACGGTCTCGAAGACCTCCAGGAACAGCTCGTCCGGACCTGGACGTCGTCGCCGAACCGCGCCCGGCTCTCTTCAGATCGTCACGTACGGATGTGTGAGTAGCCGAGGGGTGAGACTTCCCTCGGCGCTCGGCGCTCGGCGCTCGGCGCACCAGACGGACGGCGCCGGCCGCGGACCAGGTGGGGTGTCCGGCCTCCGGGCCGCCGCCTCCCGCAGTCAGTCGCCGAGGTGGTCCCGCAGCCAGGGCAGGGCCAGGGCACGGGTGGCCTGCGTGCCGATGTTGGCGGCGGAGCCGTCGTAGCCGTGCTCCATGAAGGGGAGCTGGATGTACCGGTGGGTGATGCCGGCGGCGGCGAGCTTGTCCGCGAACGCTTTCGTGTGCTCTGCGAAGACGAGGTGGTCGGCGCCGCCCTGGAGGATCAGCGTGGGCGGGGCCTTCTCGGTGATGTGGGTCGCGGAGTCGATGGCCTGGTAGCGGGCTGGATACTGGGCGGGAGTGCCGCCTGTGTACCACTGGATGAGCTGTTGCCCCAGCGCGCTGTCGGACTCGCTGGCCGTGAGGTCGACGGCAGGGAACGAGGCGATGACGGCTTTCACGCGGGGCAGTTCGGCGGCGGTGCCGCAGGAGGGCTTCATGGTGCCCGCGTTGATCTTGTAGGCGACGTTGATGGCCAGGTTGCCGCCGGCCGAGCCGCCGAGGGTGGCGACCCGGTTCAGGTCCCAGTGGTATTCGTCGGCGTGCGCGGTGGCCCAGGTCATGGCGCAGGCGGCGTCGGCGTCCTCGGTGTTCCATCGGTGTTCGGTCGCGCTGGACAGGCGGTAGTCGACGTCCAGTACCGCGTACCCGTGGTCGGCCAGCCAGCTCGTGTAGGGGGTGCGGCCGCGGCTGCCCAGTACGAAGCCGCCGCCGTGGATGCTGACGACCAGAGGGGCGGCCGAAGCGGCGGCAGCGTTGTCGGGCAGGTACAGGTCCGCCTTCATCTTCTCGCCGCCGAGCGTGGCGTAGGTGACGGTCTTGTCGGGGCCCCGCCCGAGCGCGGAGGCGAAAGTGGGCGGCGCGAAGGGGAACCACTTGCCGGTGGCTCCGTGTACGGAAAGGACCTGGACCGTGCTGGTGAGCAGGGCCAGCGCCAAGCCCACGCCGCCCACGGCCACGAAGGTGCGAGCCGTACGCCTGCGGGCGCCGCTCTTGCGTAGGGCGTACACGGCCGCAGCCAGGGCGAGGGCCGCGAGGACGAGGTTCCAGACGCCGGCCCCGTCGCGCATGCCGCCGATGACGAGCGCAACCGCCTGCAGCGGCGTGACATGCAGCACCGGGGAGAGCCAGCCGACGGGCAGTACGGCCAGCAGTTGGCCCAGCAGGACGAACAGGCCGAGGAGAAAGGCCACCGCCAGGAAGACGATGCGCACGAGGCGTGAGCCGGGGCCCGCGCCATCCGACGGGTCGGGTGGCGGGGCGGGGATGTCGGGGGATGCGGCGGGCATTCCGGAGCCTGGTTCTTCGAGGTCGTTGCGCATGGCCGGCGGGTCCTGTCAGACGTGCGGGGCGGGGGAAATGGCGCGCGCCATCGGATTGTCAGTATGGGTGAGGCGCGGTGCGACCTCTTCTCGGCAAGACATAAGCCCCCCGTTCGGGGGGTGCAGGAGCCCTGTGCCGTCATCTCCTCAGTGCAGGCAACCTTGCGCACGTGCCGCGGCCACGAGAGCGACACGGTTGCGCACGCCGAGCTTGCGCATACTGGAAGTGAGGCTCGACTTCACGGTCTCGGCACTGATACACAGCGCGGCAGCGACCTCGCGGTTCGTCGCACCGGTGGCGACCTCGGTCAGGATCTCCCGTTCACGCTCCGTGAGGGCTGTACGGGTCGCCTTTTCCGCCTCGGGGCGTTCTGCCGTCTGCCCGGCCAGACGGCGTACGAGAGCCGTTATCTGTCGGCGCTGCAAGCCGTCGGGCATATCTGATGCTATGTGCACGAGTTCGGAGCAGACGTCGACGAGCCTACGGCGCTCGGCCACGCTCATCTCCGTGCTCGCGGCCGAGACACTGCCCCCGGCTGTCACCCGCAGGCGTTCCAATCGGCGGTTCAGTTCCAGATCCTCGGCAAGCTCCCGCTCCAGGGCGCGCACCAGTACCACGACGTCACCGAAGACGCGGTCGCCGAAGACGTACTCGTGGCGCCGTGCTCCGTAGAGCACGCCCCGGGGACCGCCGGGGACCGGAACCCGGATCGGGACGGCGAACGCGGCACGGATCTGCTCCCGGCGCACAGCCGGATCGTACTCGTGGCTGATACCGCCCGCCCGGCAGTAGTCCGGTACCTGCATCGGCCTGTTCAGGGCCATCGCTTTGCCGCCCAGTCCCGTACCGACGGCGACGCGTAGGTTGTGCAGACCTTCGGTGGTGACGCCGACCAGCTGGTCGATGACGAAGTGGTCTGAATCGGCCGCCACCAGGGAGCCCATGACCGCGTCCACGCCTGTGACGCGCCGCATGTCGTGCAGGAGCGTGGTGAACCGTGCTGCTCGCGCCGCTGTCAGGACAGTCATGTGATGGGCCCAGGGTCCAGGAGTGAGAAGGCAATCAATGGATCTTGACTGCGAGTTAGGGGCGGTTCGGTCTGTCGAGAGCGAGGCTCGTCTCGGCGAGGAATCCGCTGAGAATGCTGTGCCGGTACTACAGCGCCCTTGAGCCGCCTGCGGAACAGGGTCTCCAGCTCGCTGAGTGCGCGGGCCGCCAGGTTGGCCAGGCTTCGCTTGGTGCGCATTGCTCGGCATGCGGCTGATGGTGGGCTTGGCAATGCCCGCACCCCGGCGCGCAGGTGTGCTGCTTGGCGTCTACGACCCCATCGAATCGGCGAGCCCGGACCGGACACGTCCATTGGGGGGCGTTGGCAGGAGCACGCGGGAGACCGCGCCGGTTTCGTGGTGGACGGTGTGTGTGCACGGCCGCAACTCGTTCCCGGTGCCGGGCACCGCACCTGTGCCCTCGTTACGTGCGTACTGCGGATGGGAGCCGCCGGCTATCAGCAGGCGTATCCGGTGTCCGGGCCTGACCTCGTGCGCGCAGGCGTCGAGGCGCACCCGCACGTGCTGCACCTGGTCGATGGGCGAGGTGGGATCGAGGCGCAGGAGTCCTTCGGCGAAGTTGCGGGACACGCCCTTCGGGTCGACGTCGCAGAGCCGCACGAACACGTCGGCGTGCGGGTTGCTCCTGGTGTGCGCCAGTTCGACGACGGGTGTTCCGATGATCTCCAGTGGGACGGTCAGCGGGGGCGTGGTGAAGGTGAGCACATCGGGGCGGTTCTGCAGGTCGGCGTTGTCCTTGACGCCGCTGTCGCGGGTGAGCAGTGGGCCACCGATGGTCGGTGTGGGGTTGGCCGGGTCGTAGACGTAGGTGGACGGCGCGCCGCCACTGGGCTCATCGGCCAGGAGCTTCCGGTCCGGCTGCAGGTAGCGCACGGTCTCGTCGGCCGCCGGGGGCCATTCCGCGAGCCGTCGCCATGCGCCCCGGCCGGTGACGTACACCTCGACGGGGAGTTTGGGCGGTGGGGGTGTCGGCGTCTCGCCGTCGGCGAGGTGGGTCTGGAGCCATTCGAGGTTGCTGAGGAGCAGGCGCCCCATACCTTTTTGGCCCTGTTCCTGGTGGGTCCAGGGGCCGACGGTGAGCGAGACGTCGACTCCACGGGTACGCAATGTCTGGTACTGGTGGAGGGTCTGTTCGAGGAAGAGGTCCTGCCAGCCGGCGGTGAGCCGCACCGGTACGTTCGCCCGCTGAAGGGCGTCGTCGAGTTTGAGACGATCCCACAGGGGATCGTCGGGGTCAGGTGTCGTCAGCCATTCCCGGAACCACGGCGTGCGGTGCTCTGTCGCCGCGTCGGCCGCGTCGGCCAGCGGGAGGGCGGCGTAGACCGGGGTCAGGCGCCGGTTCATCGTCAGCAGGCGGGCCATACCGCGTAGCCCGGTGAATCGCTCCGGGCCGGCCATCGTCGCCGCCCAGGACAGGAAGTCGCCGAGGCGGAATGCTCCGGCTCCGTACACCGTGTCGTGCATGTTGTGCGGGGCGACGGCGATCAGGCAGGTGCGCAGCTCGGGGGGCGGGTCCATCAGCAGCGCCCACTGGGTCCAGCCCACGTAGGAGCCCCCGGCGGTGGCGAGGCGCCCGTCGAACCACGGCTGGGTGCGCAGCCAGGCCACCGCGTCCTGGGCGTCGTCGGCCTCGTTCGCCATCGGGTAGAAGGTCCCGGTGGAGCCGAACGTGCCGCGGCAGCTCTGCACCGCGACGTGATACCCATGGCCCGCGTAGACCCGCGCCTCCAGATCACCCGGGAAGCCGCGCCCGTACGGTGTGCGCAGCAGGACGGTGCCCTTCGGCCGGTCGGTGACGGGGGCGTAGTGGTCCGTGACCAGAACGGCGCCGTCGCGCGCGGGTGTTGGGAGGTTCCGCTCGACTCGGTAGTCGTATCGCGTGCCCGGCAGCCGCATCAGGCGGGTCAGGATCCGGTCCGTGGTGCGGGCGGCCAGGCCCGGAGGGGCCGGGGCGGTGTGATGTGGAAGTGCGGTGGTCATGGCGTGCTTTCCGGTTGTTTCGGTGGACAGGGTCGGGACTTGACGTGCCGGAGTCGGTTCACAGGCAGGCGCGCAGAGCGCGGCAGAGGGCGTTGGATCGATCGTCGGGAAGACCACCGGGCTGTGCGGTCTGGTAGGCGAAGGCGATCTCCGATTCCGGGTGGGCGAAACCGAGGCTGCCGCCGAAGCCGTCGTGGCCGAAGCTGCCCGGTCCGGCCATCGGCCGGTGGGCCGAGCTGATCATGAATCCGGTGCCCCAGCGGTTGCCCTCGTCGGGCCCCACGAACGGCCGGCCCTCGGAGCGCACCACGCGGGCATCACGGACGGTGTCCGGGCCCAGCAGCCTGACCCCGTCGACCTCGCCCACCGTGGCCGCGTACAGCCGGGCCAGGCTGCGGGCGCTGGTCACGAGATTGCCCGCCGCGATCTCGACCGACAGCCACGCCTCCCCGTTGACGGTCTGGATGATGTCGGCGGTGTCGAAGACGCCACCGAGGCTCATCGAGCGTTCGACCATCGGTGAGGCGAAAGCGGTGGCCATCAATGCGGCGGCGTCGGGGTCGGTGTGGGGCAGCGGGTCTGCCAGGGGGTGGAAATCGGCGGCCGTGGGGTCGGCGCCGTACGTCATCGTCAGGTTCAGGGGAGCCGCCATGTGCTCGCGCAGCCACTGGCCGGGCCGCAGTCCCGTGGCCCGGCGCAGCACCTCGCCGGCCAGCCAGCCGAACGTGACCGCGTGATAGGCGTAGGCGGTTCCCGGGGGCCAGGCCGGTGCCTGCCGGGCCAGCGCGTCCGCCACGGACTCCCAGGCGCGCAGGTTCTCCAGCGTCACCTCCGCCTCGGGCGCCATCAAACCGGCCTGGTGCGTCAGGAGTTGCCGTACCGTCGTCGTCTCCTTGCCGTTCTCGGCGAACTCCGGCCAGTACTTCGCCACCGGGGCGTCGAGTTCGATCAGTCCGCGCTCGGCGGCCATCAGAAGGCAGACGGTGGTGACCCCCTTGCTCACCGAGAACACGACGGTGCGGGCGTTGGGCGTCCAGGTGCCCCGGATGGTCTGACCAGCCCAGATGTCGACGACCGGGGCTCCCTGGGCGTACACCACGCAGGAGGCGGCTGTCTCGCCGCGCTGGCGGAAGTTGTCGGCGAAGGCGTCCGCGATCGGTTCGAATCCGTTGTCGACGCGGCCTTTCACCTGTACTGCTGTCATTTTCACGCACTTTCTCGTGTGGTGTTGTCCCGCGTCGCATCCGGGATCAGCTCGTGCCTGGCCTCGGCCCGCCGGTCCCTGGTATTGCTCCGCGTCGGTCTCGCCTTCTCACACCGGCTACTTGCGGTTGAGGGCGCTCATCGCCTGGGGCAGAAAGCGGCGCAGATCGTCGTAGTCGTAGAACCGCGTCGTCCCGCCCGGATGAGTGCCGTTGCCGTAGAACCAGGCGGTGACGGGCACCTCGGCCCGGTCGAGTGCGGCGACGAAGTTCTCGGCCATCTGGCGCACGAGGATCTCCAAGGGCGCTCCCGTGACGGCGCTTACGGCGTCGTCATAGCGGCCGGGCAGCCCGTTGCCGCTGGCGACGAACAGCGACACTCCGCGCAGCTGGGCAGTCAGGTCGACCGGATTGTGCGCTTTCCAGTTGTCGGCCTGCAGGGTTCGGTCGCCGAAGATGCACGGGTCGTATCCCGCGGAGATCACGACGGGAGTGATCGGGTACAACGCGTCGAGGTCCACAGCGCCGGAGAAGGAGCCGGCGGCGACGAAGACTCCCGGGTTGCGGGCCGGGTACGCCATCGCCCCAAAGCCCCCCATGGAGCTGCCGATGACCGCGCGTCGGCCTGTCGTACGGAAGGTCTCGTCCAACCACGGGAGCAACTCGCGGACGTGGAACGTCTCCCACGCCGGGGGCGGGAACGGCACCGGACCGTTCAACAGATCGAGGCCGGTGACGGGTGTGCCGTACCAGTCCGCGTAGAAGCCGGCAGGGCCTCCGTCGGGCTGGACGAAGATCACGTCGTTGTCGCCCAGCACCTGCTGCACCTCGCCGGCGGGCCAGGTGGTGGGCGAGTTGTTGGTGCCGTGCAGGTGCATCATGACCGGGTAGCGCTTCCCGGGCGAGCGGTCGTAGTCGGCGGGCAGGATGACCCGCACCCGGACGAGCCCGTCAGGCATGGCGTCCCCGACCGCCTTCGAGCGGAACGCGTACATCCGTGTGCGGGCGTCGATGCGCTCGACCGAAACCAGGGTCAGCCCCACCGCGGGCTGGGTCGTCCGGACCACGCAGGCCGGACTGTCAACCGCGAAGGCCGGGCTCGGGGCTGCTACGCCGACGAGCAGGATGAGTGCTGAGGCGAGCATCAGCGCTACCCGCTCGGCTGCGGGCCGTGTCCGGGATATGACTGTTTCCCGGGCCATGTCACGCCCTCCCTCGTGCGGTGTTGTCCCGGATCTGGGTGACGATCTGCGGCCAGAGCGGGCGGGGAAGCTCGTGGCCCATCCCGTGGTGGATGGTCAGCGTCGAATCCGGGATCAGCTCGTGCATGGCCTGGGACGTGCCGGAATCGATCAGCTGGTCGCCGTCGCCGTGCATGATCGTGGTGGGGACCGTGATGCGGTGCAGGTGGGGCGCACGGTCGGGAGAGTTGTCGTGCGCCTCCACCTGCCGGACGACTCCATCGGGGTCGTAGTCCCGGCGGTACATCTGGCCGCCGAGTTCGCGCAGCCAGTCGATGTCCTGGGGGTATCCCGGTGAGGCGCACGCCGCTTCGTTGTCGAGGTACAGCGCGATCGCCTCGTCTTCATCGCGGGCCCGGGGGCGCTGGGTGCACTCGTCGACCAGGTCGCGGCCGGCGAGGAAGCCCGCGTTGGGCGCCGTGTAGATCAGGGCGAGGCTCAGCACCCGCGTGGGATGGTCGAGGGCGAGTTGCTGGGCGACCATGCCGCCCATCGACTGGCCCACGATGTGCGCTGCGGGGATGTCGAGCGCGGTGAGGAGACCCGCGGCATCGTTCGCCATGTCGGCCAGGGTGTAGCCGCCCTGCGGGAACTTCTGCGAGAGGCCGACGTCCCGGTTGTCGAAGCGCAGGACGTGGAAGCCCGCGTCGGCGAGTTGCCGGCACAGATCGGCGCGCCAGCCGAGCATGTGGGCCCCGAGGCCCTGGATCAGCAGCAGCGGGGGGTGGCCGGGATCGCCGAAGGTGTCGTAGCAGAGCGACACCCGGGTGGGCGTGGTGATCATGGTCATGGACGGTTCCGTTCGGTTATGGGATCGAGCGGATGCACACGGCCATCGCGCCGGCGACCAGGGCGCACGCGGGACGATGAACAGTGAGCCATAGCCGCCGAGGCTGATGAGTGAGCAGGCGATGTGAGGAGTGGCTCAATTGGCACGACTTGGTCTCTTCCGGGAATCGTGCTGGAGCGCTCCAGATCGCGTGGTCGCAGACGCGACGGACACGGGAAGACCGGCCGCCACCTCCGTCGGCGCAGTGCTGAGTTCCTGCCACCGGTGACAGGCGACGGTCGTGCCTGCCGGGGTCTGTTCGAGCGGTGGCCGTTCGGCGTGGCACAGCGGGGCCGCGTGTGGACAGCGGGTGGCGAAGGGACATCCCTCGGCGGAGACGGGGCCGGAGTTGTCACCCGTGCGCACGCGGCGCAGGCGGCGTTCTGCTTGGCGCACCGGGTCCGGGACGGGCGCTGCTTCGAGCAGGGTCCTGGTGTAGGGGTGCGCCGGGGTGGCGTAGACCGTGTCGGCGGGGCCCTGCTCCATGATCTGTCCGCGGTACAGGACCATGATGCGGTGCGAGAGGTGCCTGACGACGTCCAGGTCATGGGCCACGAACAGGTAGCCGAGTGCGAACTCGTCCTGTAGCTCCCGGAGCAGGTTGAGCACCTGGGCCTGGACCGAGAGGTCCAGCGCGCTGACCGGCTCGTCGCAGATCACCAGCCGTGGGCGTGCGACGAGGGCCCGGGCGATGGCGATGCGTTGCCGCTGGCCGCCGGAGAAACTCGACGGGTGACGGTCCGCGGCGGTCGCGGGAAGTCCGACGCGCTCGAGCATGGCGACGACCCGGTTACGGACCTCGTCGGCGGCCAGTTTCTCCGCCCGCAGCGACTCGCCCAGCGTCTGGGCGACGGTTCGGGTTGGGTTCAGCGAGCTGTACGGATCCTGGAAGATCACTTGCAGGTCGCGGCTGAGCGCACGGCGCCGTTTGTGGCCGGCTCGGGTGATGTCCTCGCCCGCGAATTCGATCCGGCCGTCGGTCGGCGACGCCAGGCCGAGCACGGCCCGGCCGATGGTGGTCTTGCCGGAGCCTGATTCACCCACGACGCCCAGCGTCTCGCGTTCGGCCACAGAGAAGTTCACCCGGTCGACAGCCCGCATGGGGGGCGAGCCGTGACCGCGTCGGAAGTGCACCGACAGATCGCGGACTTCGAGGAGGTTTGTCTCGTCGTTCACGACACACCTTCGATCTGGTGGGCGTAGAGGCAGCGGGCCTCGTGGGAGACACCGATCTCGAGGAGGGGGATTTCGCCGCTGCCGCATTGGTCGGTGGCGCGCGCACATCTCGGCCGGAAGTGGCAGCCCTGCGGCCACGAGCCCGGCATCGGGACCGCACCCGGGATGGTGGGCAGCACCGCCGAGCCGTGCTGGTTGTGCGGATTCGAGGCGAGCAGTGCCCGGGTGTAGGGGTGGTGCGGGTTACCGAACAGCTCCTTCACGCCCGCGCGTTCGGCGATCTGGCCGGCGTACATCACCACGACCCGGTCGCACATGTCGGCGACCACGCCCAGGTCATGGGTGACGAGCATGATCGCCATGCCCCGGTCGCGCTGCAGCGTGCGCAGCAGATCGAGGATCTCCACCTGGATGGTGACGTCGAGGGCGGTGGTCGGCTCGTCGGCGATCAGGAGCTTCGGTTCGCCGGCCAGGGCACGCGCGACGACGACGCGCTGGGCCATGCCGCCCGACAGCTCGTGCGGGTAGCGGCGAGCCACGAGATGGGGCTCGGGGAGCTGCACCTGTTCCAGCAGCTCGACGGCGCGTCTCCTGGCCTTGGCACGGCTCATTCCGGTGTTGATCCGGACGGCTTCGGCGAGTTGCCAGCCGATCCGGAAGGCGGGATCGAGCGCGACCATCGGTTCCTGGGAGACGTAGCCGATCTCGGTACCGCGGACAGCCTGGAGTTCGGACTCCGGCAGGGCCGCAAGGTCCCTGCCGTCGAAAAGGACGTGTCCGGACTCGATCCGTCCGCCGCCGCCGAGCAGCGCGATGATGGCGAGGGCTGTCGTCGTCTTACCGCAACCGGACTCTCCGACGACTCCGACGGTCTCGCCACGGGCGATGTCGAAGGTCACCCCGTCGACCGCACGGATGGGGCCGGTGGGCGTGGCGTAGGACACCGTGAGGTCACGGACCGAGAGCAGGCTGTCGTTCGTGCTCGCGGGCACGACAGCCGCTGCGGCAGCGGCTCGCGTGGGCGTGCGTCGGTGCTTGTCGCCCAGCGGGAGGGCGGACTTCGGGGACCAGCCCTCTGTGCTCGCGTCTCTGACCGCGTCGCCCAGAAGTCCGAACGCCAGAATCGTCAGCGCGATCGCCAGGCCGGGCGGCCAGATCAACCAGGGCTGCTGGAAGAGGGCGGCGACCCCGTCGGAGACCATGCCTCCCCAACTGGGCTCCGGAGGAGCGGCAATGAGGGCGAGGAAGGCCAGCCCGGTCTGCACCAGCAAGGCAGTTGCTGCCAGCAGGGACGTCTGCACGATGATGGGTCCCATGACCCGCGGCAGTATGTGCCGGGCGACGATGTAGGTCCGCGACATGCCGGACACCCGTGCGGCGGCGACGTAGAGCTGTTCGCGCACCGGCAGTGTCGCGGCTCGTACGACGCGCACGAGACCCGGGGCGGCCAGGACACCGAGAGTCGCCATCGCGGCCGGCACGCTCTGGGGGAAGACCGAGAGTACGACGATGACCAGGATGATCGCCGGCAGCGACAACACGAGATCCGCCAGCCAGATGATCGTCCGGTCGGTCTTGCCGCCGACGTAGCCGGCCACGAGCCCGATGGGGACGCCCAGCGCCAGGACGACCGCCATCGCCTCGACGACGCCCACCAAAGTGCCCCGGGTTCCCACCAGCAGTCGCTGCAGGACATCGCGGCCCAGGCTGTCGACGCCAAGGGGGTGGGCGGCGCTCGGGCCGTGCAGGGCGGTTGCGAGATCGCCGGCCCTTTCGGTCCCCACGTGTGGCATCAGCATCGGGGCGCCGATGGCGATCACGACGAGGATCGCCAGGTAGGCCAGGCACACGACGGCCAGCGGGCGTCGCAGCAGACGGCGCACGAAGCGGGGGGTCACGGAGGGTGATGCCGACGGTTCGGCACCGGCCACGGTCACAGTCATGCTGTGCTCACTCTCGGGTTGAGCAGCCCATAGGCGAGATCGACCGACAGGTTGACGACGATGACCACCACGGTGAAGATCACCGCGACCGCCTGGACCGTCGGGATGTCGTGGGCCAGGGCCGAACCGACGACGAGCGAACCAAGGCCCGGTACGGAGAAGACGTTCTCGATGAGAACGGCGCCGCCCAGCAGGCCGACGGTCTGGATACCCAGGACGGTGACGACCGGGATGGCGGCGTTCTTGAGGGCATGCCGATAGATCAGTGAAGTCCGGGAGACCCCGTTGGCGGCGGCCATCCTGATGTACTCGCTTCCGAGCACGTCGAGCATGGATTCCCGGGTCTGCTTCATGACGGCGGCAACGGAGCCGAGGGAGAGTGCGGTCACCGGCAGCACCAGCGATCGGGCCCAGTCCTGGGGCGATTCGGTGAACGGCACGTACCCGAGCGCGGGGAACCACTCGAGCTTGATGGCGAAGACGACGACCAGCACGGAGCCGACCCAGAAGACGGGCAGTGCCCAGCTGAGGAGAGCGAGCGCGTCGACCGCCCTGCCGATCGCTCCACCACGGACGGCACTGAACACGCCGAGGCTGACGCCGGCCACGACGCTCACGAGCAGTGAGCCGGCGATGAGGGACATGGTGACGGGCACTCGACTCGTGATCGATTCCACGACCGGGCTGCCGTTGATGATCGAATCGCCGAAGTCACCCGAGACCGCCTGGGTCAGCCAGTGCCAGTACTGCTCGTAGACCGGGAGGTCGAGCCCGAGTTGCCGGCGCAGCGCTTCGTACTGTTCCGGTGTGCCATTGACTCCGAGGATCTGGCGTGCGGCATCTCCCGGGGTGAGCGACAGCAACAGGAAGTTGAAGCTCGACACGACCAGCAGCAAGGGGACTGCCGTCAACATCCGGCGGGCCAGCAGCGAGGTCAGCCTGCCGCCTCCGGCGCCGCGTCTGCGGAGGGCGCGCCCGCGACGGGAGCGCGTGAGCGGCGCTCCCATCGCGTCAACCGACGGGTTGGCCATCGTCAGCCCTTCCAGCCGAGGTCGGCGCCAAAGACCATCCAGGGGCCCTTCTTGACTCCTGTGATGTGCTCGTTCATGCCCCACGGGATGTGGTACTCGTAGATCGGCACATGGATGGCCTGCTCGGTGACCATGCTGTTGAGCTTTCTGAACGTCTTCGCCGTCTGGTCGCCCTGCTCTGTCTGACCCTGGCGGTAGAGCGCGTCGATCTTGGCGTTCGAAGAGCCGAAGGGGTTGGTCGAGCCCTTGGGGGCATACAGCGTCGAGTACGCGCCCGCCGTCGGGGTGATGTCCGGAGTCCACTCGATCGCAGGGAACTTCTTCGAGAGCGCCTGCTGGACGAAGTCGGTGGTTGCCTGGGTGACCTTGACCTTGACGCCGACCTTTTCCCAGTCCTGCGCGACCGACTGCATCGTCGGGTCGCCCCAGTTGCCGACCATGCCCCCCGGGTCGAGGACGTCCATGCTGAACCCGTGCGGGTAGCCGGCCTGGGCGAGCAGCGCCTTCGCCTTCTTCGGGTCGTAGGGGTAGCGATCTTCCAGGGCCGGGTCGGAGTACTCGGTCTGGTACTGGGATGTCGGCCGTCCGTACTCGCCGACCAGCGCCTTGGTGATCGACTCACGGTCGACGGCGTAGTTCAGCGCCTGCCGGACCCGGACGTCGGCGAGCGGCTTGGCGATTGTCCCGTTGCGGTCGAAGAGGGTCACCAACACGGTGCCGCTGCGCCAGTGCATCACCTTCACGCCCGCCTTCTTCGCCGCGGGCGCGGTGGATGGGTCCAGGTTGCCGAAGTCGATCTGCCCGGACTGGAACGCGCGCAGCATCGAGGACTGGTTGGGGATGATCCGAACGGTCACCTTCTTGAAACGGACCTTTGTCGGACCGTGGTAGTACTTGCTGGGCACCAGGGTGTAGTGGTCGCCGGTCACGGATTGGGCGGCATCCAGGACGTAGGGGCCGACGCCGTACGTGCCCTTCGCCAGGCTGCCGGAGTCGGCGACGGACTTGGGGCTCGAGAGGGCGCCCCGGTTTGCGTACTGGGACAGGAGCAAGGGCACGATCGCGCTGGGCGAGGCGAGATTGAGCCGGACCGTGTACTCGCCCTTGGTCTCGATGGAGCCGATCGAGAGCGACGAGGTGAACGGCCCGGGCTGCTTCGCGAAATAGTCCAGCCAGGTCTTGACCGCCGCCGCGTTCAGCGGACTTCCGTCGGTGAAGCGGATCCCCTTCTTGAGGGTGAACTCGAAGACCTTGTTTCCGTCTCCGACGTACTTGTAGTCGCTCACCAGAACGGGGCTGGCGGTGTAGTCGGCGTTCATGTGGAACAGGGACTCATTGGTCAGCGAACGCATCACGTTCTGCAGTCCGGCGCCGTCCTTGGCCGGGTCGAGCGTGGCCGGCCCGGCCGAGAGGCCGATGCGCAACTCATTCGCGCTGGTGCGCCCCGATCCGTCCCCCTGGCTGCCGGCGCCGCATGCTGTTGTGCTGAGCGCCAGCGCCGATGCGGCGAGCAGCGCGATCAAGGGTTTGCGGTTCATGCGTGTTCTCCTGGAAGTCTCAACTGGGCCACAAGTCGCGTGTTGACACGCGTGGGTCACTTGTGTGGGGACTACGGGCAGGCGTCGGTAGGTCTGCTCGACCTAGTAGTCACGGCGAGTGCCTGGCAGCCGCATCAGGGCCGGTCCGTCGCGCGAGCAGGCAGGCTCGGGGCGTCGACGTGGCGTGACGCGGAAGTGTTGTGGTCACGAGACCGGATTGGCGGCTGACACGACGGGGCCGGGTGTCGTGTCGGTGCCGACGGGGATCGTGTCGTCCATGACAGATCTCTCTTTGTGTGATTCCACCAGGTCGGCGCGTATGGGGACGGTGTTCGACCGGGGTGGGCGGCTCGGGCAAAACGGATGCGGGGCGTCCCCCTACAGGCCATTGCGGCTACCGAAACAGCGATGTAATACGTATTAACTCGCTGATCGCCGTACCGTAGCCTGTGTCGGAAGGTGTGGCAAGAGTTCGGGGAGGGGCATTGCCGAGGATCACCAGCAAGGACGTGGCGCGCGAGGCCGGGGTCTCACAGACCACCGTGAGCTTCGTACTCAACGGGAAGACCGAGCACAGCCTCTCTGCGGAGACCCGCCGTCGCGTACTGGAGACGGCGGAGCGTCTCGGCTACGTACCGTCGGGAGCCGGCCGTGCGCTGCGCAAGGGCCGGAGCAACGTCGTGCTCTGCGTCGTGCCGGATCTCCCCGTCGCCGATGCCATGGAGCAGTTCAAACTGGCCCTCGGCCGGTCGCTGGGCGAGGCCGGCTACACCTGCGTGTACCTGCACCACGCTGGCACGACCACGCCGCTGGCCGAGCTGTGGCAGCACGTCCAGCCGGCGGTGGTCGTCGCGTTCGGTGGCCTGACGCCCGCCGATGCGCGGTCACTGCTTCGAGCTGAAATCCCTCTGATCGACGGCGTGATCACGCCGGGCGGTGCCAGCCTGACCGGACTGAGCCAGGAAGATGTCGGACGCATGCAGATCGAGCACCTCGCGGCACGCGGGCACCGGCACATCGGTTACGCCGCGCTGGACGATCCCCGAGAGCGCCCTTTCTGCCTACCCCGCGTGGAGGGGGCCACCCGGGCCTGCGCCGACCTGGGTCTGCCCTCGCCGCAGGTGGTCAGCATGCGCTATTCGCGGGCCAGTGCCCGGGCCGCCGTCACGGAGTGGACGCAGGGCGCCACGCCGGTCACGGCGGTCGCCGCCTTCAACGATCTGATCGCCCTCGCCGTCCTGGCGAGCTGCCGCACGCAGCACATCGCCGTCCCGGACGACCTGGCGCTCATCGGCGTCGACGACCTCCCGGTGAGCTCGCTCGCCGTACCGGCCCTGACCACCATCGGGATGGACCTCACCGTGGCAGCCAGAAATCTCACCGCACGCATCCTCTCGATGGCCGGCGCTGCGGCCCCGGCGGCGCCGAGTGCGCCCGGCGCGGGCGACATCCTCGCTGTCGTCCAGCGCGAAACGACGTAGCCGACTGATCAAGGCCAGGCGATGGCCGGGTGCTTGTGGTCGAGGTCGCCCCTCCCGTACGGGGACGTGCGGGAGCCTGACGGCGCGGTCGGTCGCCGACTCACCGTGGCAGGAGCCGCAGCGCGTGCAGAGCGGCCCCCAGGTCGGCGAGGGTCCTGGGTTCGGAGAGCGAGCGGCCCGTCAGCTTCTCGACGCGGCGCAGCCGGTAGCGCACGGTGTTGGGGTGGACGAAGAGCAGGTCGGCCGCCTCGGCGGCGACGCCCCCCGCGGCGAACCAGTGCCCAAGGGTCTCCAGTAGCCGCGCCCGCTCAGCTGCCGGCAGGTCCAGGACCGGCCTGAGAACGACCTCTACCAGGCGGGTCGCCTCCGCGGGCGCCGCGGCGACCAGCATGGCGAGGGGGCTGTCGTCGAAGCGGGCCACCCCGGGCCCGTCACCCGGCAGCCCGGCCAGCGCCAGCCGGGCGAACCGCAGTGCCTGCGGAGTGTCCCGCAGCGAGTCGAAGCGTGGACTGACCCCCACCCGGGCGCGGCTGCGGCGCAGCGTCGGCAGGCTCACCGTCTCCGCGTCCCGGTGCATGAGAGAGACCAGCCCGATCTGCTGGTCGGGCAGCAGCCGCCAGGCCGAGGGCACATGGGCCTGGCGCAGCGCCGCCTCGATGCCGGGCAGCGGCTCCTGGCCCGGGTCCGGCACGGACGCGGCAATGACCGCGTACGGGCCCCGCTCGGGCAGGCCGAGCTGCCGGGCCGCCTCCCGCAGCGTTGTACGGTCCGCGAGCGCGCCCGTGAACAGCGCCTCGACCAGCGCCGAACGGCGCGCCTCGCGGCGCAGCGCCAACTCCGCACTGGCCTCCCGGTAGGCGGCCGCGACCGCCTCGGCGTAGCGGCCGAACAGCGCCCAGATCCGCGACGACCCGGCCACCAGATCCGCGTCCGTGACCTCCGGATGCCTGCGAGCCTCCTCGACCATCTGCGACCAGAGGTACTCGAAGCCGACCCGGTAGGCGTGCAGCATGTCGGCCAGGGGCACGCCCTGCTCGGCGCGCAGGCGCCCGGTCTCCTGCGCGGGCCGCACATCGGGCTCCGCACCGGAGGCGAGCTGTCTGAGCAGCAGGTCGGCGTTGCTCGCGCAGGAATCCCGCAGCGAGGCAAACGGCGTGAGCGAGTCGTCCGTGTAGGACTCGACCTCCGCGCGGATGCGCTGAGCCATCCGCTCACCCAGTTCGGGAAGGCGCTCGCGCAGGGCGGCACCCACACCTGACAGATCCATCCTCGCAGCGTACGGCCTCCTGCTTGTGCTCCGGAACAATCCCGGCATGCGCCGGCTGTCCGCGCCGCCATGGACGGCCGACATCGCGGACGTCACCATTCCGTGAGCGTCGGAGGCGAACGTGGCCGACGCCACGGAGCATGTGTGCAAGGAGGCATTATGTCCAATCTGGCGGAATTCCTGGCGGAGACGGCACGTCGGCAGCCCGAGAGCCCGGCGTTGCGGCTGGGCACGGCGACCATCACCTACGCCGAACTGGACCGGCTGAGCGCACAGGCCGCCGCCCTGCTGTGTGCCGAGGGCCTGCGCGCCGGCGACCGTGTCGCGCTGATGCTGCCGAACGTGCCCGAGTTCGTCGTCCTGTACTACGGCATCCTGCGCGCCGGCGGGATCGTGGTGCCGATGAATCCGCTGCTCAAGGCCCGGGAGACCGACTACCATCTGCGAGACTCCGGTGCCGTGCTGCTCGTCGAGTGGCACGCGGCGCCGGGCGAGGGCGCCGAGGGAGCGGCCGCCGCCGGGGTGCGGTACAAGGCGGTCGAGCCGACGGCCTTCGCCGACCAGCTCGCGCGGCAGGAGCCGCGGTACGAGGTCGCCGCCGCGGCCGGCGACGACATCGCTGTGCTGCTCTACACCTCCGGCACCACCGGCCGCCCCAAGGGCGCCGCGCTCACTCACGGCGGGCTGCGCCACAACATCGAGGTCAGCGCCGTACACGTGCAGCAGCTCACCGCCGAGGACGTCATCGTCGGCTGCCTGCCGCTGTTCCACATCTTCGGGCAGACTTGCACGATGAACACCGCCGTGTTCAGCGGCGCCTCGCTCACCCTCGTTCCCCGCTTCGATCCGCAGACGGTGCTCGACGCCATCGCCCGCGACCGGGCCACCGTCTTCGAGGGCGTGCCCACCATGTACGCGGCGCTGCTTCATCACCCGGGTGTCGCAGAGGCCGACGTGTCCACCCTGCGCATGTGCATCTCGGGCGGCGCGTCCCTGCCGGTGGAGGTCCTGCACGGCATCGAACGGCGCTTCGGCTGCATGGTGCTGGAGGGCTTCGGCATGTCCGAGACCAGCCCGGTCGTCTCGTTCAACCACCCCGACCGCCCGCGCAAGGCCGGATCCATCGGCACTCCCGTCCGTGACGTCGAGGTGCGACTGCTCGACGACACCGGTCTGGACGTGGCGCCGGGCGAGGTCGGCGAACTGGCGGTGCGCGGACCGAATCTGATGAAGGGCTACTGGAACCGCCCGGAGGAGACCGCCGCCGCCATCCCCGACGGCTGGCTGCGCACCGGCGACCTGGCCCGGCAGGACGAGGACGGCTACCTCTACATCGTCGACCGCAAGAAGGACCTCATCATCCGCGGTGGCTACAACGTCTACCCGCGTGAGATCGAGGAAGTTTTGCACGAGCACCCTGCCGTCGCCCTCGCCGCCGTCGTCGGCCTGCCTGACGAGCGCCTCGGCGAGGAGGTGGCGGCAGCGGTCGTTTTGCGCCCGGGAACCGAGGCGACGGTCGAGGAACTCCAGGAGTTCGTCCGCGAGCGGGTGGCCGCCTACAAGTACCCGCGCCGCGTGTGGCTGGCGGATGCCCTGCCGATGGGCCCGAGCGGCAAGATCCTGAAGCGCGAGATCACGGCGCCGGTGTGCTGAGCTGAGAAGCCGTCGCGTCTGCCGCCGCCTCGCTCAGCGGGCGGATCCAGGCCGTCGTACTGGTCAATGCGATCCGCTCCTTCTCGGATACCGCGGCGCTCAGGCCGCGTGGGCCTGCTGCCCGGAGGGACTGACGGCAGCCACGCCAAGCTGGCTCTTCCAGGATTTTCGTGAAGTCGGTCCGTGCTTCCGTGCGTTGGTGACGCTCCGTCAATCACCGGTGGATGCTCGACACGTGCACGGAGTGTTGAAGATGCTCTTGCCGCACCTCAACGGGGTGTTGGTGGAACACGTGGAGTTGAGGGCGATGTGCTGAGTGTCGCGACGAAAGGCCGCGATGATCTCCCAGTCCCTTGCCCTGGGTGTCGGACGGTTAAGGAGGTTCGCCATATCCCGCGTACGACTCGCCCCGGCCTTGGGCATCGGTGGCGACGAAGTCCGCGACGACGGCGGGCGAGAGGACACCGCCCAACGGCTGGCCGAACAGGTCGGATAGGGTGAACACCAGCGTGGCCGCCGCCGCGACCGCCCAGACCGCCGCCGAGGCACCCGCCCAGGTGAGGTAGCGGCGCTGCGCCGCAGTGAGCTTTCGACCGCCCGACAGCAGAACGGCGACGAGTAGCAGGGCCCCAGGGCGGCCACGGCGAAGGCGTCGGCGAGAGCACTGGCCACCGGCAGGCCGCAGGCGGTCACCGCCCCCGCATCCTCGATCCCCGGGACGAGCACGGTCGTGCCACTGCCCGCCCATACGGCCCCGACGGCCACGGCGATCGCGGCGGCCACTCGCCGAGGAGGAGCAGGGGCAGCCGTGGGAGGCGAACGGCCCTGGTCGCTTCGGCCTTGGGCATCGCTTCGACCTCAGTCGTCATTTCGGCCCCCGCCGCCTTTTGGGCCTCAGCCGACATGGCGGGTCTTCCCCCGCCTGCGGGCGAAGACTCCGGTGACGATCCCGGTGAAGGGCCACCGCACCCGCCACGGTGAGGAGGGGCGCCGGGGAATCGGCTGGTTCGGCACCGGTCTTCTCCTTCTGGGGCACCAGCGACTGAGTGGAAGCGGTGGCATTTCCCGCGCGGTGCGGCCGGAGAACCGGAAGCGTCCTGTGCCGCCTGGTCCGGCGCCTTCGCCTTCACCTTGAAGGTGTACGAGCCCGAGACGGGATGCCCGTCCTCGGCCGCGACCCGGTAGCCGACCGTGTAAAGGCCCGCCGGGGAGGCGGTGTCGAGCGGGAGGGTGACGGAGCAGCTGTGCGGTGGCACCCAGCAGTCGGGTCGTCAGCGGCAGGGCCAGCAGGACACCCGGCGGCGGTCCGGCGATCGCGTCGTGCTCGATCAGCCAGGACAGCCCGCCGGGACCGTCACCGGGAGCCGTCGTCCTGCCTAGGGACAAGAACGCGCCGCTCGTCCGCAGACTGAGGGGCCCGTGATGGCGTTCACCGCACTGGCAGGGCGTCGTACCGCGACGGCTGCGCGGAGGAGGACGCTTCCGGTGTGCACACGTACGCCAGCTCTGATGAACTGTGGGACACGCTCGGAGAGTCCGTCGAGTACAAGCGCATCATGTGCCTGCTCGGCCGATGGTCCCGTGCCCGCGTGGAACACCTGTTCTGTGCGGGCACGGGATGCTGTCGTCAGGACGGAGGCAGGGCCAGCCGTGGCCATCCGGCGTCTTGCCGATCGTGCGGCAATCCCGATCGACGCACCGGAGGGATCGACCGCCCGCCCGCGGGTCAATCCGCTCGTGTCGCGGCGGGGAGGAGGGCCACGACCTCCCAGCCGTGGTCCTTGCGCGGGCCTGTGTGCAGTGTGCCGTCGAGGGCGGTGACGCGTTCGGTGAGCCCGACGAAGCCGAAGCCTCCGCCGCGGGCGGCGTACGGCAGCGGGGCGCCCCCGCGGCCGTTGTCGCGCACCGTCACGCGCAGGGTGTCGTCGGCGTGCGCGAGGGCGACGGTGACTTCGGTTGCATCGGCGGCGTGGCGGCGTACGTTCGTGAGGGCCTCCTGGACGACGCGGTAGGCGGCAGCCTGCACTTCGTGGGGCAGGTCTCGGGGCACTGAGGCGTCGCCGTGCAGTTCGGCCTTCAGGCCGGTCGGACCGCCGAACCCGTCGACCAGTTCCGCAAGGGTTGTCGGGTCGCCCGGGCGGTTCTCGCCCGGCTCGAGGCGGGCTGTCTCCTGTGGGCCACTGCGCAGGAGACCGACGGTCACGCGCATGGAGTCGAGCGCTTGGGTCGCTGCGTGCTCGATTCTCGCCAGGACCGGGTCCAGGCGGTCGAGTTCGGTGGCGGACATCATGCGGGCCATCTGCGTCTGGACCAGGATGCCGGTGACATGGTGGGCGACGAAGTCGTGCAGGTCGGCCGCCATGGCAAGGCGTTCGGAGCGGCGGGTCTCGGCGACCGCGACGCCTCGTCTGCGGTCCAGGGAGCGCAGGTAGCCGCCGAGGCCGGCGGAAACGCCGGTCAGCAGCGCCAACGGCAGTGCGAACAGCAGCGCGTCTTCCTTGGCGATGACGTCGTAGAAGCGCAGCGGCACCACAACGGTCGCCACGCCTGTGAGGACGGCACACAGCAACGCCCACCTCGGTGAGCAGACACGGACGGCGATCAACAACAGGCAGAGCAGGACCGCCACTTCACCGGGCCCGAGTGTCCGCACGCGCTCGGTCGTCGCGGCCACGGCGGTCAAGGCCAGGGAAACGCCTGCTGGTACGGCGGTGCGCAGTTGGGGCGTGACCCATGCGGGCTGCCGGGCGGAGGGCCAGAGGACAGCCGCGAGGCCGAGCGCAAGGAGCAGGCACACCGGCCAGGAGGTCTTGCCGTTGGCGACGGCGATGAGCACGTCCGCTGCGGCCAGCAGGACCAGCGTAGTGATGCCCATCGCACGCAGGCAGCCCTGTCTTCGGGTTCGCGGCGTGGTGAGGTCGTCCGTCGCAGGCAGGAGGTTCACATCGGTCACTGTAGAGAGGAGCTGTCAGCTACGCCTCGGCCGGTCGGCCGGCGCAGACGTCAGGCGCGGGAACCGCTGCCCCGGCGGTTCCCGCGCCTGGTCATGACACGGGCAGGAGCTGTCAGTTGATCCGGACGATCTTCCAGAGCTGGTCGTCGAGATTGGCGCTGCCTCACTGGACGACTGCTGCTCCGTTGGCGGTGGAGGACTGGGCGACGCCGGCGACGAGGGTGCTGTGGACGTTGCGGAGCTTGTAGTAGGGCGCCAGGTTCTCGGTGGCGACGTCGAGGTCCTGGCTGGGACGGTTCACGAGGCGGTGCGCTCGTACGGCATATCCGCCAGTGAGGATCAGGGGATACGGGGAGCCGAGTGCGATCACATCCGCCAAGAGCCCCGCGTGCAGCTCCGGCATGTCGGTCACGCGGCTGCCCGGGCGCGGGAGGCGAGCTGGGGGAAGGGGTCTTCCCATGCAGCGCGCGGTGCGACCGCGAGGGTGCGCAGCACCGGCCACAGCTGGAGGAGCAGGTCTTGGTTGAGGTAGCGGGGCAGGTCGTCGTGCAGGCCCTCGTGAAGGAGGGTGCGGTACAGGCCCATACGCTGGCGCGGCTTGCCCAGGTCGTATGAGGTCATCCCGGTGCAATAGTTCGGGCTGCTGTCGTGCATGGGTTGGGCGGACGTGAATAGGTCAGGTGCTTAGAAGGCGCCTGGTCGGCCCGTCAGCTCTGGAGCGCAATTTGCCCTGATTTGGCAGCTGTTGCGCAGCGAACTCTGCTGGCAGCGGTAGTTCGCCGACGGCAGACGTATTGGGTCGGCAATGGACTGGATTAGTTCGGCTGCTTCAAGTGAACCTAGGTGTAGGCGGGTTAGCCGCAGGTGCGTGAATGCGGCATAGCGCGACGGCAAATCACACACGGGCCCCTGTCTTTGTAGCACGGGATGCCCGGTTACCGAAACCGGGGATCGTGTGGACGATTGTCCTTGTCGAGCGGGTCTCGCGCGACGAATCCCCTATTTCCCTGAGGAGTTCACTGCTGTGCTGACCGATGCATTGGATGAGGAATGGATACCTTCCGAGGGGCAAGTTCGTTTGCTGCTGGATTGGATACGCCGGCAGGCGGGCGGGAGCCGCTCGGTGTACCCCTTCCTGGTCACCTTGGCCGAGGGAGCACTTCGTCCGAGTGAGGCCCGCTCCCTGCGTGTTCGCGATGTTGTCCTTCATCCGGGTGGTTCTGGCGAGCTGACGGCTCGCCATCGAGGACAGGCTCGAGTGGTTCCGCTGCGACCGCAGTTCGCCACGTTCCTGCGTGAGTGGATCGACGAGGCCGGTCTCCAGGAGGACGATCTGCTGTTCCCCGGCCCGCGCGGTGGGCGACTCTCGGCAGCCGCGTACAAGCGGTTGTGGGAGCAGGCGCAAGAGGCCGTGTTGCCGCACGACGAGCTGCTGAGCTGGCGGTTGGGGGAGCCTGTCGACGTCCTCCGGGACTCCTCCCTCGTGCGGTGGCTGAGGCTGGGCGTCGCAGTCGCCACGGTGGCCGAGCTCGCCGGCGTGGCCCCCGCCTGGCTGGCGCTCCGCTACCCGTACTGCTTCCGCCTCGAAGCCACCTAGATCGATTGGGAGCGCCTCGCCCAGGCGACTTGCCCGCCGGAGCCGACTGCCCGGTGAACCGGACCGGCGCTCCGGTAGATGACCGGCCGTCATCCGCGATCCATTTCCCGCACGCTCTCCGGTTCGCCGCCGACAGCGTTCCTGCCTGACGCCTGTGAGCAGGAGCCCTGCCGCCCCGTGACGTGCCGCGCCCCGTCCCCGACAGGGCTTGTCGGCCTGCACTACAGACGGGCCTCGCGGCCGCCTCCTTGCCACACCCCGTCACCCTCCCTGCCAAGGACTCACCCATGCCTGCACGCTTGTTGTCCATCCCCGCCGTCGCCGCCGCCTTGGACGTCGACCGCCGCACCGTCTACCGCTTCATCGCCGCGGGCGACCTCCCAGTCGTCGATCTGCGTACCGGACCGGGCCGTTCTCGCGTCCGTGTTCCTGCCGCCGGCCTCGACGCGTTCATCTCCAGCCGCGCGGTCATCGCACCGAGACCGCGCCGCTGACACCAGCCCGCCGAAGGGCCTTCCGTACCGACATGAGGAGTTGGGCTGTACCTACGCAAGTTGAAGACCGGAAACTGGCAGGCGACGGTACGCAACCGGCTCGGTGACCGGTTCAGCGAATCGTTCCCCCTCAAGACGCAGGCACGCGCCTGGGGACTCGAGATGGAAACCCAGTTCGCACGCGGGGGCCTGCGCGACCCGCGGGTCGGCGAAACGTCCTTCCGCGAGTGGCACGACCGGTGGTGGAACGCCCGCGTCGTCGAGCCCCACACCCTTCAGGGCGACGCGTCGAGCATCAAGAACCACGTCATGCCCTACTGGGCCGACTGGGAGATGCGGGCCATCACTCGCATGGATGTGCAGAGTTGGATCCGGTCCCTGATCGAGAAGGGGGTGGGGGCCGCGGCCATCAAGCGGTCCTACAACCTGACGTCCTCTATCATGCGCGCGGCCGTCGACGACGACGTGATCGCGGTGAGTTCCTGCCGCAGCATCGACCTGCCCCAGATCGCCGTCAAACCGCCGCAGTGGTTCACGCTCGACCAGGCGCAGAGCATCCTGGACGAACTCCCCACCGTGTGGCGGACGATGTGCCTGCTCGGCTTCTACACAGGGCTGCGGTGGGGCGAGCTCTCCGGCCTTCACCGCCACCGCATCGACCAGCGCCGCTCCCGCCTGTTCGTCGTGGAGGTCAACACCAAGAGCGGCATCAAGGAGTACCCGAAGAGCTCCAAGAGCCGCCGGGAGGTGCCGCTCCCGCCCCACGTCCTGGAGGCGGTCGAACGCCACATCCACCGGCTCGACCGGGACGCGGTGGTGTTCACCACCCTCACCAAGGGCCGGGCCGGCCGCCTCCTTAACGACGGCAACTGGCGACGGCAGACCTGGTGGCCGACCGTCGACGGCGCCTACTACTTCGACGATGACGGCGAGCAGCAGCTCGTCCCGCACTACCCGCCGCACTCCATGCGCCACACCTGCGCCTCGTGGCTGGTCCAGAAGGGCGTCTCGCTGTACGAGGTCCAGCACCTCCTCGGCCACGAGAGCTTCCAGACCACCCAGCGCTACGCCCACCTTCAGCCCGACGCGCACAAGGCCGTGCTCGGCGCCTGGGAGCGTATGGAAGCACCGCTCACCATCGCTGCATAAACGTTCCTTCGCCCTGTCCTGGATGGACAGGGCGAAGGCGTTTCTGTAAGGGGCGACCGCAGATCAGGGGAGCTCGTCGGCCGGCTCGTCCTCGACGAGCGTCCACCGGCCGTCGGCGTCGAAGGGCCACGGGTAGGCGTAGGTGTCGACCTTCGACAGCTCCCGCAGAACCTCCCGCCGGGCCGGGGGATCCGGCGGAGTCTGCAACTGGTGCTGCAACGGGTCGAGCTGTGCCGCATACGTTTCGGCCCACTCCAGCCACGCCGCCTCCTCGGCCGGAACCGGTGTCCCGTCGGCGCGGACGCGGGCGGCCTGGCAGAACGCGCGGATTCCCGCGGCCTGTTGCCATGCCCCGACCTGCTCGATCAGGGTCTTCGAGCGGTGCTGCTCGATCTGCTGCTTACGAGCCTGCGCGAGGGCCGCGTACCAGCGGCGCCGCCGTTCGGCCTCGAGGCGCTCCTGTTCCTGCTCCCGTCGTTCTGCTTCCGCGGCGAGCCGTTCGAGATCTTGTAGCAGAAGTCCCAGGCGGGACTCCAGCGTCCAGCGTGCTCCGTCGCTGTAGGAGTACGAGTGCTGGTACCAGCTCTTGGCGGGGGCGCCGATAGCGAGGCGACCGTTGAACTCCTCGTCGTACTTGGGTAGTCGGGTCCAAGGGTTGCGTTCTTGCTGGCGGAGTTCCTGTGGGGTCGGCTCGTGCGGGACTTTCGTCGTCCGCTCTGTGAGGACGAGGGGAAAGGCGTGGCCCCGGATGGTGATCGCCAGCGTGTGCACAGCCTCACCGTCCTGCAGGTTGGTCTGGGTCTCGACTGCGTGACCGCGACTCTCGGCCTCTGTCAGGAGCGCGTGCACGATCCGTAGGGCGCGGTCGGCGAGCGGACGCGACACGTGCAACGGGATGATCTCCGCCCGGCCTCGAGTGTCGACCGTGCCCTGCGAACGACCCAAGGCTTTCCGCGTCGCACGGACAAGAGAGTGAGGGCGATTCAGAACCTCCGGCACGTCAATGGTTGGCACCGGTGGAGGCTGGGCCGCCTTCTCGGCCTCCTCGTCGATCAGCGTGAAAACGCAGTCGCCGCGCTGGCGGCCGTTCCACCGCAGCTTGTGGCCGTCCGGTACGTGTCCGTTGTGGAGCGCGTTGTAATAGGCGGCCCGCCACCGCCCGCGAGTCTTTGGCGCGGGATCAGGGACAGTGATTTTTCTCCCTGAGGCCGACTTCAGACGGGAGACCAGTTCGGCACCGCCGGCGGGGGCGAGCGCGGCTTGAGCGCCATCGCCGTCCAATCGCTCCTTCTCCGCCCGTACCTGCTGGGGATGCCTGCCGTGCTTGAGGAAGTAGCGGCCGTCCGCCGTCACCACTGCGACTTGTCCGCTGCCACGCCACGTCCGCTTGACCAGCCCGCGCTGCTCCAGCGCCCAAGCCGTCTGTGAACGAGCCGGCGGGATCCGCATCACCTCGGAAGCCGCCGCGATCTCGCGGAGCAAGTCGGCCTGAGGCGCGGACACGGCGTACTTCATGGTGTTGGCTCCACTGGACGGTGCGGCAGGTGGCCACGGTAGAGCGAGTGGGCCGCGGCCCGAAGGTCCTGGGTCGCTCGTACGAGTGCCTCACGCCGATCCAGGCCACCGCCAACGGCAGCCGGTGTAAGGGGCATCAGATTCGGTGGCGTGCTCAGCCAAGGTCCGGATCATCGGCTTCTCCAGATCGCCTAGCTGACCGGGAGCGAGCCCTTAACAGCGACCCAGATCGAGCGTGTCGTTGCGGAGATGGCGGTGGTGCTCGGGGAGATCCGGTACCCCCCGGGGGTTCGCGCGTCAGCCTTGCCGGCGTCCGGACGCAACTCAGGAAACGCGTCTTCCCAAGTCGTACGGACACCGCGGCCGACCATTTTCCGGAGCTGGGGCCAGCGAGCGGCCAGGAGGCTGCCGTCCAAGAACTGGACGTAATCGTCGCGCAGGCCCGTGGTCAGGACGATGCGGTACATGCCGAGGAGCAGCTTGTCGTCGTCCAGATCGAAGGAGCGCAGTCCGGACCAGGCGAGATGCAAGGGGAGGTCCGCGGTGCCATGGGTGGGGCCGGCCAAGTCGCACAGACTCGTCGGCAGTTGGTCGGTGGTGGGGTCCCAACGGGAAGGCACGTGCGCTTCGCGTGCTTCGGTGTGCTGGCCCCCTTGGCCGTACGGATCCATGGGGCAACGATAGTGAGTCTTGGCTCCAGGAGCGGCGGCCTCCGGGGCATGCACATCCCTCACTCCCGCGTCAAGCACCGGCGTACGTACGGCGCAGGTGTCCTATCGTCGGTGCCTGGTCGCTCACCTGTCCGTGGCGGTGCAGTACGGGGGCAGCGGGGCCCGGACAGCCGGTCATGACGAGAAAGCGATGGGTCCAGGGGTGAGGTTGCTGTTCGATCCCGGCGCGGACGCCGCCGGTGCGGGTGTCGGGGGTGACGACGGTGAGGGCTTTGAGGCCACCTGCGAGATTCTGGTCCGTCTCACCTCCGAGTACGACGAGCGACGGCGCGGGCCCGAGGCCGGCGGCCTGGACGAGTTCACGGTCGAGCAGGCGCTGGAGTACCGGCATCGGGGCACGGCGGACGGGCGGCTCGCGCTGTGGCGCGAGGAGCATGTGCGGGCGCTGCTCCTGGAGTGGCTGCCGCGGAACGTGACCGTCCTGCCGGAGGAGATCGAGGAGCACGACGCGCCCGGTGCTGTCGCCACGTGGGTGGAGTTCCTTGCCGCTTCGGGCCTGCTCGACGGCCGCTCGGACGGCCCCGGCCGGCTGCGGGAAGTGGCGGAGTCGCTGCGCCAGGCCCATGCGGAGGCCATGGATGATCCCCGCTTCATGGGGCCCGCCAAGTTCTGGATGCTGACCGCGGCCCGCAGCGGTGTCGACGTGCGTGACGAGCGGGCCATGGACCGGTTCATCGCCGATGTCCGGGCGGGGCGGGTCGAGTACGAGGCGGCGCTGGCCGAGGTGATGGGCAATCAGTTCCTCGGTGGGCTCCTGGGTGCGGGGCCCGGTGGCCGCAGCCTGCCGGAGGAGCGGACGCTGCCGCTGCCGGTCGTTGATCTCGGCGACGAGCAGGTCCTGCTCGAGGCGGCCGCCGGCGTAGACATCCTCGGGCAGCTGGCCGAGGTGGCCGGGTGGCTCGGCAAAGAGGGCCGGCCGCTCACCAAGACCGGCCGGCTCAAGACCGCCGACGCCCTTGAGTTCGCCCGCCATCTGGGTACCGACCGCGGCTTGGGCGAGGCCGCGGGCCCGCTGAAACACCTCGCCGGTGACGGGTTCGACGGCATCCGACGCGCCGACCAACTCCCCTACCTGCGGCTCCTGGTGGACTGGGCGCGCGAAGCCCGCCTGGTGCGGGCGTACCGCGGCCGTCTGGTCGCGGTCGCTGGCGCCCGTACCGTACGCGAGGACCCGCTCGCACTCGCCGCCCGCGCGCTCACCGCCCTTCCCGCCCTGCGCGATCCGCTGCTCATCGGTCCGGTGTGGGACGTCCCCTCCCGGCTCTATCCGCGCTTCGACCTGCTGCTCACCGACCTGTTGGCCGCGCTGTACGGCATGCCGGCTGGCACGCCCTGGCCGATGCTGTGGCATACGGTACGGGCGGGGCACCTGGACGACGACCGGTGGCCGGGCGAGGGAGAGGACACATACTCCCCGGCGGAACTTCGCGTGGTCCTCGACCTGCTCGTACGCACCGGGGTGATCGCCTTCGAACGCGGGCCGGTCGCCCCCTCGGTCCTCGATGGCCTGCGATCCCTGGCCGCAGAGGACGGGAGCACCGGGCCTGCCGCGCTGCTCGGCGCCGACGACCCCGACGGCGCCGCACACCTCCGCGAACTCCTGCGCTCGTGCGAGGGCGACGACGTCGAGCTCCTCCGGCTCACTCCGCTCGGCACATACGCGGTCCGCGAGCTGCTCACCTCGCTGGGCCGCTCCGCCCCGGCCCTCGGAGACCTGCGCACGGCCGACGCCACCACCCTCCTCGCCACCCTCTTCGACGAGTACGACGACCAGCACACCCGTACCGAACTGGCCGGCTGGATCGAGGCGGCCGGCGGCTGGGACACCGCCCGCCCGGCCCTCGCGGACGCGCTGAAGCGGGTGCGCCTGCACGCCCGCCGCAACGGCCTGCTGCGTATGCTGGTGGCCGAACTGCCCGACGGATACGGCCCGGACCTGCTCCGCCACCTGCGTACCGACCCCGAACTCGCTCCCAGCGCCCTGTTCGTCGGCCAGGAACAGGCGGCCGAGGCGACGCTGCTCGCGGACAAGGCGACCGAGCACGGCCCGGACGGCATGGAAGACATAGACGACCGCGAGTACGCCCTGGCCGCCACCGAGAGCCTGCTGCTCATGCGCGAACTCGACGGCGAGACTGGGCTGTTGGATGCCGTCGGCCACACCAGAGCCGACGCCGAAACCCTCACCACGATGCTCCGCGTCGCCCAGACCTCAGGCCACCCGGATATCTCCGGCCTCGAACGCCTGGCGGCCATCGACGTGGCAGCCCTGCGCGCCCGCTCCTCCCACCTGGGCCGACTGTGCGCGGATGCCGCACGCAAGCGGAAGAGCGGCAGCGCCAGGAAGAAGGGGAAACGGAGGAAGCGCCGCTGATACGAACTGGTGCCGCCGCTGCTCTCTCGAGCGGCCTGGCCGATGGGATGTGCTGGACAGGCGCGTTCGGCGACGCTATGCACGGGTGGGGAACTCAGTTCTCGTACGCGTCCGGGTCGAAGCTGTCGTACGGATCTTCCTGTACGGATCCTGCTTCGCCGTACTCCTTCTCGTACGGGTTCTCGGCCGCGGCCCGGCGTCCCATGGCATCGGACCAGTCGCGGGCCCAGGTGCGCAGGTCGGCGATGGTCTGTTCGTCGAGTCCGTACGCGGCGAACTCGGTGTCGTCGATCCAGTCGGCGCCGACCAGGCGCGCCTGGAGTTCGGCGGCGCCGAAGAGGGTGTCGGGGCGGGCGTGGCGGCGGCCGAATTCTTCCAGGTCGGCGGTGGTCCAGCGTTGGGAGGCGGCGTAGACGTCGATGAGGTCGCGGGCGGCGCCGCGTTCGGCGATGGCGCGGACCTTGGTGCCGATGACGTCCTGCTCGGACAGGACGGGACCGTAGGAGGTCGGGACGGTGGGGTGCCAGAAGACCTCCTTGAGGATGTCGACCTCGCACTCCTGACCGCTGTCGGGATCGGTGACCAGGAAACGGGCGGAGAGCGGGGAGACCTCGATGGTCTGGGCCCGCCATCCGAGCCGGACCAGACCGCCGACCAGGTCGTGGGCGATGTCGGCCATGGGGGCGGGGTTCTGGGTGGCGACGTCCAGGTCCTGGCTGGGGCGGTCGACGAGCTGGTGAGCCTGGACGGCGTAGCCACCGGTCAGCACTAGTGGGTAGGGCGAACCGAGGGCGAGGACGTCTTCGAGGAGCCGGGCGTGCAATTCCGGCATCGGTGGTTTCTTCACGCGGCGGTGGTCCGGCCGGCTTCACGCAGCTCGGGGAAGGCGCCCTCCCAGGCGTCGCGGACGGCGGTGCCGATCAGGGTGCGCAGAGTCGGCCATAGTTCGATGAGCAGGTCGGCGTCGAGGAAGCGGCACAGGTCCTCGCGCATGCCCTCGGACAGCACCGTGCGGTACAGGCTCATCCGCAGCCGCGGCCGGTCCAGGTCGAAGGATCGCAGCCCGGACCAGGCCACCGTCAGCGGCAGCTCGACCACACCGTGCACCGGCCCGCGCAGTTCGTCCAGGGAGCCGGGCAGCCGCCGGACGAACTTGATCCGGTACGGGTTGGTGACGCCCGGGGCGAGTGCGGCGGCTTCGGAGAGCGACATGGGGTCGATTATCCCTGATGGAGGTCCGCTGGCGGGAACGCTCGGACGTTCCGGTCCAGCTTGCTCGGGAATCTGGTGCAGCGGGCACAGGCTTCCGTGGCCCTCTGCGCCAACGCGCGGTACGACTGGCAGTGCACCTCCATCATGGCTCCGGAGTGAGGCGGGGGAGGGCCGGAGTGGCGATCGGTCCGCCCGCCGTGACGCTCGTGGCCCCTGTGAGCCCGTCGGCGAGGCGGAAAAACCATGGTTGACCTGCTGTTTTCCCTGCTCCCGTCCAGGCCGACACCTTCCCGATGACGTCGCATGTGGAATGCGTGGCGATTTTGGAGCCGATCACGAAGGATGCCTGACCTGCGGTTTGCGGGGCGTTGTGGTCGCTCGACCTGTTTCTCTCCGTTCAGCGGGTCGAGCGGGCGGGACGTCCTGTGAGGGCTGCCTGACCAGCGACTCCGTGGGGGAAGCGTCCGCCTCGGCGACACGCCCACGACTTGGTTGGAAGCCTCTTGAGGCTCGGATGACGCCCGTCTCGGGGCTCTGGCCGGCCGCATGGCTGGGGAATTCCTGCCGCCCTGGTCGGTCACGATCTGGCCCAAGTGGGTGCCGGGGCCCAAGCGCACTTGGCCGAGGACGTTCTCGGCCAAGCCTGTGGGGTCGTCGTCCTCGCGTTGTATATCTGGCGAGGCGTCACGCTGCTCCACCTCCCACGGCCCGGTTCTCCTTGCACGTGCTCTCCACGAGGACCTCCTCCAGGAATACGCGTGATGCCCCATGCGATGGGGAGGCTGCCCAGTGCCGTGGCGCCAGAGTTACTCCTCATGCCCGGCGGGTCGTGTGCCGTGAGGAACTTGCCGCAGTGTCACGGTCGGCGCCCGCCCGTCGGGTGCCGGTCCTCGCGTTGCTCGCGCAGGGCCTCGTCGGCGGCCTGGAGGCGGGCCAGGGCGGCCGGTTCGCCGTCGACCACCGGCACCGTGGTGATCAGGTCCAGGCATTTCGAGACGGGAGCGCTCTACGGCCGCGAAGCCTGGCCGGGGACTCAATGGGGCACGGTGCTTTCCCGGACCACGAGGGTGGGCCGGAGCAGGACCTGTTCGGCCTTGGCGCCCGGGTCCCTGAGCCGGTCGAGGAGGAGGCGCATGGTGTGTCGTGCGACCAGTTCCAGGGGCTGGGCGAGGCTGGTCAATCCCGGGTCGACGAAGTGTGCGCCGACGCTGTCGTCGAATCCCACGACGCCGACGTCACGGCCGGCGGCCAGTCCCCGCTCGCGGCACGCTCGGAGCGCACCGATCGCGATCGTGTCGCTGACGCACACGAAGCCTGTCGGTGGTGTCTTCCTGTCGAGCAGTCGGCCGGCGAGTTCCCGGCCCGTGCTGATCTCGTCGGGTCCGCCGACCGCAAGACCACGGGTCGAGAAGCCGTGTGAGCGCATGGCGCGACGCCAGCCCGACTCCCGGTCGTCCCCGTACCCGCTGGGCCCGTCCCAGCCCAGGTAGGCAATGCGCCGGTGACCGCGTCCGGCGAGATGGTCCACGGCCTGCTCCGTACCGGCGGCGCCGTCGACGTCGACCCACCACGTGTCCGACATGGGATGACCCCAGGGGCGACCGAAGGAGACAAAGGGAATGCCGCGTTCACGCAGGAAGGTGATACGAGGGTCGTGGTCCTGGGTGGCAGTGATCACGAAGCAGTCGACGGTGTTCGTGCTGAAGATCTCCTGGATGACCTGGATCTCTTCCTCGTCGGTGGCGGCGGGGTGGCAGTAGACCGCGTGGTCGGCTCGGTGTGCCGCTACCGAGAGTTCGTAGAGAAAGCTCGCCCATACCCCGCCCGACTGACCTTGGGTGGTCGGCAACAGCCGAAAGCCGACGGCCTGCGGTGACTGCGTGCGCAGTGAACGCGCAGCCTGGTTGGGTCGGTAACCCAACTCGTCGACCGCTTTGAGGACCCGACGCAACGTTGTGGGGCTGAGACGGTCCGGAGAGTTCAAGGCGTAGTGAACGGTCTGCTTGGAAACTCCCACCCGCGCCGCCACCATGGCCATGGTCGGCCTTGACGACCCGGACGTTCCCTCAGCGACCGGTCTCCGACCGCGCCTCGAACCCGATGGTTGATCGGTAAAACCCATCCGCACATTCTGGTGGGCATGAAGCGCGACAGTCAAGGATGTTCGCCCGCCCGTCCGTTCGTCGCGCAGATCAGGCCGCAGGGACTGTTGGGGGCTGTCGTCGATCGTCCCCCGGGTGTGTCATGCGTATGCCTCGCGCCACAGAGAACGTCCGTGACCTGGTGGAATACCAGCGAAACGGTCCGGGGGCGAGCCAGGCCCCTCCGTTGGCGTCCCAGTGCGGGGGGCGCTGCGACGCTCGCCGTCTCGTGCGTGCAGACCTCTTGACTTGCTGCGGCAAACGCCCCTACGGTCCCCGTTTTATCGGTAACACAGCAGTTATATCGATGACATCCGAGGGCCCGCGAACCTGCGCCCACAAGCTCGACCAGGCGCCGTGACGCGGCGAAACGATCAAGGGTTGCTCTACGGCGACGTACCGTCAGCGGAAGGGACGACTGTGTTCAGACGCACGAATGTGATCAAGGAGGCGGCTGCCACCTCGGCCATGGACCGCCGCAACCTCCTCAAGGCGGGCATGTTCGCCGGTCTCGGTCTGGCCGCCGCGCCGGCGCTCGCGGCATGCGGCGGCGGCTCCACGGGGAGTGGACCCGCACTGAAGTGGGCGGGTTGGGACGGGCCGCCCCAGTCGGAGGTGTTCCGTCGGTTCTCCGAGAAGATGACCGAGGAACTGGGCGTAAAGGTCACCTACCAACAGGTCGTGGGTGACTACCTCACCAAGCTGCTGCCGCAACTGTCGGCCGGCGCTGCTCCGGACGCCTTCTACGTCGGTGACGTCTACATGGCCAAGCTGATCGAGACCAAGCAGGTGCTAGACCTCAACGACTACCTGGACAGTGGCAACGCCGCGGTCAAGCTCGATGACTTCCACGAGGGGCTGTACCGGTGGTGCAGGCCTGCGGACGGCAGCCCCGGGCTGTACGGGCTGCCGGTGGACTGCAATCCGATGGTGTTCTGGTTCAACAAGGACCTCCTGGCCGAGGCGGGCGTCAGCACCGACCCGGTTGCCCAGTTCGAGGCGGGCACCTGGACCCAGGACGCGCTGACCGACATGCTCGACAAGATCCGCGCCACCAAGAAGAGGGGTCTGGTGCTCAATGGCAGCAACTGGCTCGACTGGTTCGGCTGGATGTCCACCTTCGGCGGGACGCTCTTCGACGAGTCCGGTAAGGCGGTGTTCGACACCGACCCCAAGTCCCAGGATGCGCTGGCGTGGCTGTTCGAGCAGTTGAAGTCGGGAAACATTATCTACAACGGCGCCCTCCCGCAGGGACAGGGCGCTGACGTGCTGTTCTACGCCGGCCAGCTGGCCTGCCTCACCTACCAGCGCGTCATCCTGCCGAACATGAAGAAGGTCAAGTTCGGCTTCGATATCGCCCCCTTGCCCTCCCTGTCCGGTAAGGACGTCATGCCGGTACCGGTCAACACGGCGGCGCTGTCGGTCAACGCCAAGACCAAGAACCAGGCCAAGGCACTGGAGTTCCTCGGCAACTTCCTGAACGCCGAGGGGCAGAGGTTCCGCCTGGCCGGCGGCGGCAACGCGGTGCCGTCGATCAAGGGCCTGGACGACATCGTCACCGAGGGCAACGTGCCCGCGCACGGCAGCCTGTTCAACGACATCGCGGCCAAGGGCTACGCCGTCCCCAGCGCGATCGCCAGCAACGCGAAGGTCGCCCGAGAGCTCCCGGTGCTGGCGGACAAGATGCTCAAGGCGGGCAACGAGACGCCGCGTTCGTTCAGCGGCAAGGTGGTCAAGCTGATCAACGGGGGCGCCTGATGGCCGTCAGCAGCGCCGGATCCCGGGCCGGGGCGCGACTGAGGTCCGGGGACCAGGACGTCGCCCCGAACGCGAGTCCGGACCGGCGGAGCCGGCGTCGGCGAGGCCGGGACACGGCCGCGGGATACCTGTTCCTGGCGCCCCAGTTGCTGGGGCTGGTGGTGTTCATGGTCGGCCCGCTGCTGTTCGCCCTGGTGCTGGCGTTCTACCACTGGGACGGCTTCGGCACCCGGTCCTTCGCCGGCCTGTCCAACTTCACGGAGGTCCTGTCCTCCCCGCGCATCCAGCGCGCGGCGGTCAACACCCTCTGGTTCACGGTGTTGCAGGTGCCGGGACTGATGCTCACGGGATTGTTCTTCGCCCTGCTGATGCAGCGTGCCGGCAAGCTGACCCCGGTGTACCGGCTGGCGTTCTTCGCCCCGGTGATCACCTCTTCGGTTGCAGTCGCGGCGATCTGGCTGTGGCTCTTCAACCCCGACATCAGCCCGGTCAACAACGCGCTGCGCGAGTTCGGGCTGCCCGCGCCGAACTGGCTGCAGGATGCCCGGTTCGTCATCCCGGCCTTCGCGATCGTCGGGATCTGGCAGGGCCTGGGCTACCAGCTGATCATGTTCATGTCGGGTCTGCAGAGCATCGACCGCTCGTACCTGGAGGCCGCCTTGCTGGACGGCTGTTCGGAGTGGCAGAAGCTGCGGCACGTCACCATCCCGCTGCTGTCCCCGACCATCCTGTTCCTCTCCATCACCTCGATCATCGGCTCCTTCCAGGTGTTCGACTACATCTACATCTTCTTCGACGACAGGGCTCCGGACTCCGCCCGCACCATTGTCTACGAGGTGGTCCGGATCGCCTTCGGTGAGTTCGACTTCGGCAAGGCGTCGGCTCTCGCCTTCCTCCTGTTCCTGGCCCTGCTCCTAGTCACCGGCTGCCAGCTCGCAGCCCAGAAGAGATGGGTCCACTACACAGAATGAGTACTTTCTCCAACCCCATCAGCCGCGCGGGCACGACCGCCAAGGGCGCTTCCGGCTCCGGCCTGCCCGCCCGTCGCAAACTGCTGCTGCACGCGGTCCTCCTCGTCTGCGCCATCGCCATGGCGCTGCCGTTCGCCTGGATGCTGTTCTCCTCGTTCAAACCCTTGAGCGAGATCTTCGTGCAGCCGCCCAAGCTCTTGCCCCAGGACTGGAACGATCAGGGCTACCGCACCGCTCTGGGCGGCGCCGACTTCGTCCGCGGGTTCTGGAACAGCACCTACATCGCCCTGACGGTCACCGCGGTCTCCCTGCTCACCTCGGCGATGGCCGCCTACGCGTTCGCGCGGATCGACTTCTGGGGTCGCCGCCCGCTGTTCATGGTCTTCCTCGCGACCATGATGGTCCCCGGCCAGCTCACGATCATCCCGCTGTACATCATCATGGGCTGGCTCGGCTGGGTGGACACCCATACCGCGATCATCGTGCCGCCCGCACTGTTCAACGCCTTCGGCGTCTTCCTGCTGCGCCAGTACATCAAGGGCATCCCCGTGGAGTTGGAGGAAGCCGCCCAACTCGACGGCGCCGGCCGGGTCCGCAGGTTCGTGACGATCATCCTGCCGCTGCTGCGCACGCCTCTCACGGCGTTGGGGATCTTCACCTTCCTCGGGCAGTGGAACAACTTCTTCTTCCCGCTGATCTTCCTCAACAGCTCCGAGAACTTCACGCTGCCGCTGCTGGTCAACCAGTTCAAGGGCCAGTACGTCTCTGACTGGCCCGCGCTGATGGCCGCCACGACATTGCTGGCGGCGCCGATGCTGATCGTGTTCGCGTTCGCGCAACGCCAGATCGTCGAAGGCATCGCCCTGTCCGGCTCCAAGTCCTGAGCCACGCACATTCACAAGGCCGGTGGCCAACTCCGGGCCACACCCATGTCTTCCGGCGCTCGCCGCCCATGTACCCCACGACAACACCCATCCGAGAAGGGCACGCATGACCCCCCACGGAGACCTGTTCGACCAGGACAACCCCACCCACGATCCGGCACCAGCGCGGTCCCGGCACGCTCCTCCCGGTCACGACGACCACACCCCCACAGAAGAGTCCCGGCCCGACACCGAGTGGACGCTCAGCACGACCGAAACCGGCGACGACTACGCGCCGACCTTCCTCGGCAACGGCTATTTCGGCGGCCGGATCCCCGCAGCGGGGACGGGATACGCGACGACGCCGATCGAAACCCAAGCGCACCTGGCCGGTTTCTTCGCCCAGGACGGCCCAATCGAGAAGTACGCGAACATCCCGACCTGGTCCACGCTCGCGTTCTCCGACGAGTCGGGTACCTACGGCCGGCTGCCACAGGCGGCACATGCAGGTGACGAGGACGACCCGGAGCAGGGAGCGGTGAGCAACTACCTCCAGGCACTGGACCTGCGGGCCGGGTTGCTGACCACACGAGCGACGTGGACCTCACCGGCGGGCCGCCGCACCGATCTCACGTACCAGGTACTGGTCCACCGGGCCCGGCATCGGGTGGCCGCGGTCCAGCTCACCTTCACCCCGCACTGGAGTGGCAGCGCGTGCGTGTCCGGGGTCTTCGACGGGACCAGCGCAAGGCTGACCGAACGGTCGAGCAAGGGCTACGGCCGTGCGGCGGCCGAGTCGTACGAGACGGTGACGACGCTCGGCACGGGTATCACCGCGGCGCTCGCGTCGCGGCTGGAACTGCCCACCGGGGTGGCGGCACACGTCGCCGAGTTCGAGACCGACGAGATCCAGTCGGTCGGTGTGCAGGCGACCTTCGAAGTGAAGGCCGGCAGCACGTACACGGTCACCAAGTACGTCGGCGTGGCCAGTTCCCAGGACTCCGAAGATCCGTTGCCGGCTGCTCGCGCTGCTGCGGCGGCCGCGGCGGACACCGGGTACGGGGACCTGCTGGCCGAGCACGATGCGGCGTGGGCCGACCTGTGGCGGGCCGACATCGAGGTCCTGGGGGATCCGGTGCTGCAGCTACAGGTGCGCGCGAGCATGTTCTACCTGCTGGAGAGCACCCGCGCCGGGGTGAACTGGAGCCTGTCCCCGTGCGGTCTGTCCGGCGACGGCTACAACGGGCACGTCTTCTGGGACACCGAGACCTGGATGTATCCAGCGCTGCTGGCCCAGCATCCGGACATCGCGGTGGGTATGAACACCTATCGGCAGGAGCGTCTGGCCGCTGCCCAGGAGTACGCGACCCGGACCGGGTTCGCGGGTGCGAGGTTCCCCTGGGAGAGTGCGCTGCACGGAGACGAACAGACCCCACCCGGCTGGGAAATGGGGGACCTCGAGCACCACATCACCGCTGACGTCGCACTCGCCCACTGGCAGTACTACCTCGCCACCGGCGACCGCGGCTGGCTCGCCGAGAAGGCATGGCCGGTGCTGAAGGGTGCCGCCGAGTTCTGGGTGAGCTCCGCCGTTCCCCGTGACGATGGCGGCTACGACATCATGCAGGTGATGGGTCCGGACGAATACCACTTCCCGGTCGACAACAGCGTGTACACCAACGTCGCAGCCGCTGAGACCCTGCGGGTCGCCACCCGGGCGGCGAAGGTGGTGGGCGTGGCCTCGGACCCGGAGTGGGACCGGGTCGCCGACGGCCTGCGGGTCCCGTTCGACGAGGATCTGGGCATCCATCCGCAGTTCGACGGCTATGACGGCGAGACCATCAAGCAGGCCGACGTGGTGATGTTGCAGTACCCCTGGGAGCACCCCATGCCCGCCGAGGTCGCGCGGAACGATCTCGACTACTACGTGCCGCGCACCGACCCCGACGGACCGTCCATGACCGACTCCATCCACTCCATCGCCCACGCCGCACTGGGTACGCCCGGGTCCGCGGCCTACGACTTCATGCGGCGCAGCGTGGACCCGTTCATACGCGGACCGTTCAACCAGTTCGCCGAGCAGCGTCGCGGAGGCGCGTTCACGTTCACCACCGGACAGGGCGGTTTCCTGCAGGTGATCCTCTACGGCTTCAGCGGGATGCGCTGGCGTGAGGACCGACTCAGGCTCGACCCGACCTTGCCAACCCAGTTGGACGGCATCACCCTGCGCCGGATGCTGTGGCAGGGACGCGAGTTCGACGTCGCGATCGGCCCGGAGCACACCACGATCACGCTGACCGGAGGTCTCCCGACGCAGGTCGAGGTCGCGGGCGCGACACACCCACTGCGTCAGGACGCACCGCTGATCCTGCCGACCCGCCGGCCTGATCTGCTGCCCACCAGTGACCTCGCCGGCGCGTCGAGGTGAGCGTGACGGCAAGCTCGCGGTCCTTCTCCGCGTCAACCGGTGCCGCGACAGGCAATCCGGCCACTGCCTGACTATCCATTTCGCGGTTGCTGCTCGCCGCAAGCCGGTCATCACCGAAGTCGTAATGGCGGCGCATCAGGCTGAGGGCGACGACACCCGGATGCGCCGTCCCGACAGCTTCCCAGGAGATCGAACTCATGAGTTCACAAGCACACCGGAACCCGGCAACTGCGTGCCAGGGGGCAGGAGCGCAGTCTTTCTCTCGCCCGGACCACCCGGTGGGCTCAGTGCCCACGACCTCGCCGACCTATCGCGACCCTTCGAGGCCGCTCGAGGAACGCCTCGAGGATCTGCTCGCCCGCATGACGCTGCCGGAAAAGGTCGGACAGATGCTGCAACTGGACGCCCGGGGCGACTTGAAGGACGCCGTGGCCACGAAGCTGGCCGGGTCGATCCTGCATGCCTCGCCCGAACGCATGCACGCTGCCGTCAAGTTGGCGGCAGCCACCAGGCTGGGCATCCCGCTGCTCGTCGCTGACGACTGCGTCCACGGCCACTCGTTCTGGCCGGGTGCCACGATCTTCCCCACGCAGTTGGGGATGGCCTGCACCTGGGACACCGCGCTCGTTGAGCGCATGGCCCGGGCCACCGCGGTGGAAGTCGCCGCGACGGGTATCCACTGGACCTTCTCGCCGGTGCTGTGCATCATCCGTGACCTGCGATGGGGCCGTGTGAACGAGACCTTCGGGGAGGACCCGTTGCTCATCGGGGAGCTGGGTGCGGCGATGGTCCGCGGGTATCAGGGAGCGGGACTGGACGACCCGACAGCGATTCTGGCCTGCGCCAAGCACTTCGCGGGCTACTCGGAGACGCAGGGAGGACGCGACGCCAGCGAGGCGGACCTGAGCCGGCGCAAGCTGCGCTCATGGTTCCTGCCACCGTTCGAGAGGGCTGCTCGCGAGGGCTGCCGCACGTTCATGCTCGGCTACCAGGCGATGGACGGGGTCCCGATCACGGCGAACAGGTGGCTCCTGAACGACGTCCTCAAGGGCGAATGGGAGTTCACCGGCACGCTCGTGACCGACTGGGACAACGTGGGCCGGATGGTGTGGGAGCAGAAGGTCTGCGCGGACGCCGTGGAGGCCGCGGCAGTCGCGGTGCGTGCCGGAAACGACCTGGTGATGACCACCCCCGACTTCTTCGAGGGCGCCCAGGAAGCAGTAGCGCAGGGGCGGCTGCGAGAGGAGGAGATCGACGAGGCGGTCCGGCGGATCCTGAGACTGAAACTGGAACTGGGCCTGTTCGAGGACCCCCGCGCGCCGGACCGGGCACGCCAGGCCGACGTGATCGGGTGCGCCGAGCACACCGCCCTCAACCTCGAACTCGCCCGAAGGTCCCTGGTGCTGCTGTGCAACGACGGCACCTTGCCCCTCGACGGCGGACTGGCCGTAGACGGCCAGGGCCACACCGTCACCGCCGGGGGCCCTCGCACGATCGCCGTGATCGGCCCCAACGGCGACGACCCGCAGGCCATGCTCGGCGACTGGGCCGGCGCATCCGGCCAGGTGGACTGGATGCCGGACGGACACCCGCGCGAGACCGTCACGACCGTGCTCGACGGGTTCCGCGCAGCCGTTCCCGACGGGTGGACGGTCACCCACGCCCGCGGCGCCGACATCGGGCACCTCGTGCCGGACCCGCAAGGACCGCTGTACCCCGACGGACAGCCACGCCCGCCCCTGTTCGCGCCCGCCCCAGTGGACGAGGCCCAGCTCGCGGAGGCGGTGAGCCTCGCGCGCGCGGCTGATTACGTCGTCGCCGTCGTCGGAGACACCGTCGCGTTGACGGGTGAAACCTGCTCGACCGCGACCCTGGAGCTGCAGGGCGGACAGGTCGCCCTCCTCGAGGCGCTCGTCGACACCGGCACACCCGTCGTCGTGGTGCTGGTCCACGGCAAGCCCTCGGTACTCCCCGACGCCGCGCTGGCGGCATCAGCGCTGATCGAGGCGTTCAACCCGGGCATGCGAGGCGGCCAGGCGGTCGCCGAGCTCGTGCTCGGTCTCATCGAGCCGTCGGGACGCCTGCCCCTGACCGTGCCACGCCATGTCGGGCAGCAGCCCGTCTACTACAACCAGGTGCGCGGCCAGCATGGTGACCGCTACGCGGACCTGACCCAGGAACCACTCTTCGTCTTCGGGGAGGGGCTGTCCTACAGCACCATCGAGTACAGCGACCTGGCCGTCCTCGATGAAGTCGTCGCCTTGGACGGAGTGGTGCGCGCCGAAGTCACCGTCTCCAACACCGGCACTCGGCCGGTACTGGAGACCGTGCAGGCCTACATCAGCGACTTGGTCACGAGCGTCACGTGGGCGGAGCGGGAACTCAAGGCCTGGCGGCAGGTCACGGTTCCAGCCAGCGCCAGCGTGCGGGTCCGGCTGGCGATCCCCGCTGCGGCATGCTCCCTGGTCGACGCCGAAGGGCGCCGGATCGTCGAGCCCGGGGCGTTCGACCTGCTCGTCGGCCCCAGCTCACGCGCCGCCGACCTGCTTCGCGCCCGTTTCACCCTCAGCCGGCCATGACGTCCGCCACGCTGCCACCGTCCCGTGAGGCTCAGCGTCCGAGATACCGGACTCCTTGTGCTGGACTGCGCCGAGTGCCGCAGGTCGTAGGGGCGTTTCGCGAGCGGGACGCTCAAGCGGCAGCCGCTCGGCCGCGCCGGCTTCGCCCTCCTGCGAAAGCGGGTCCTGCTCGCACCGTGACCGGCCTGCCTGTTCACAGGCCGAGCCGCACCGGTCCGGTTGGAACACCAGAGGTGATCAATGCCGTCAAAGGCGTTGCGAGGTCTCGCGGGGAGAACAGGTCGGGACCGGCATAAGCATCGACCTCATTCGGGTGCCACCACCTCATCCCGCTGATGTGCTCCGCGGCAAGCTGGTCGTCGGTCAGAGTCCCGCGCGGACTGTAATTGACAGTGCGTACAAGGAAGTAGTCGTTGATGACCCCGTCGTAGCCTTCGGCGTGACCAGGCGCCACGACCTCCTGGTGCCAGACATGCGGCGGATCGCTCCTGACGACAAGACCGACCTCTTCGAGCAGTTCACGGCGGAGGGCGGCAAGTGGCGTCTCGCCAGGGTCGATTCCTCCCCCGGGAGCTGCCCACACCACGGTTCCTGCCAGCTTTGGAATGGCGAACCGGCAGAGAAGGATGCAGTCGTCCTCATCGAGGATGATCGCGCGGACTGAACGTCGCAGGCTCACAGAGGGCATCCGGACACGCTAGTCAACTACCCGTCGCTGAAGCGACGGGCTTGCGCAACGGGCATCACTGGCGATGGTGCTGCGTTCGCGTCCAGTCCCACCCCGCTGTTCCGGGGTGGGAAAGGACGTTGACGGGGCCCCGCGTCGCCACAACTCCCCCGCACGGGCGCGGATGTTGCGGGAGCCGTTCCGATCCGCGTGATCAACGAATCCGCAGGACCGGCACGCGAACCGGGCCTGGGAGACCCGGTTCGCCCTGTCAAGGTGACCGCACTCGGCGCAGGTGCGCGAGGTGTACGCCGGATCGACGTACACCACCGGCACTCCCGCACGGCGGGCCCTGTACGCGATGAACGCCCCCAGCTGGTGAAAGGACCAGCTGGAGTGGGTGGCCCGTTGGGGCTTGCGGAGCCGTACCCTCTCACGAATGCCCGTCGGGATGGCCGCACTCGCCCACCCACCGGACCCGGCCAGCACCATCACGCTCTACGAGCGTTCGGTGAGCAACTCCGCCAGAAGGTCAGCGAATTCGGTGAGCCAGTCCAGCCGTGGGCCGCTGCGGGCGATACGAAAGCCGTGGCGGCGGCCCCAGAACGCAGCCTGGACGGCATGGAACTGGGCCCACCGCGCGACGCGTTCACGGTCGAGTTCCGCGGCCTCGGCGAAGACGTCCAAGACGCGGTGGACAGCCTTGCGCAGGTCATCCGCTTCAAGGAGCGTCAGCGCGCGGGACTTCAGCAGTGTGCCGCCGTCATAGGCGGGATCTCCCACGTACCCCTTGGGGTCGACAGCCAGCCACGGCTCTCGGCCGGCACGCAGGATGTTCCGGGCATGCAGGTCGCCATGGATGAGGGTGTCCGGCTGGGCTCGACCCAGCTCCCGAACGGTCGCCACGGCGGCATCCAGCACCTGACGCGGCAGCGCATGCGGCAGCTCCTCGGCGTCCTTGCGTAGCTGCTCCTCCCAGGCATCGGCCTGCTCACACAGCCGGGGCAGGCCGGGCGGCGCGGGGATGGCCAGGCGGCGATTGAGCCGCCCGGCGACCCTCACCACCTCGTCGCCGTGCTCGACCTCCGCCAGGGTCGACGGCTGAACCCGCTCCAGCAGCATCGCGAACCGATCATCGTCACGCTCATGCAGCAGGACGGCACCGCACCCGCCCCAGGCAACGAACGCATCCGGCTCATGGACGTTGCCGGGATGCGGAAACGACACCTTCAGCACGGCGCTCTCCTCAGCCCGCCGCCGTACTGGAACGATGACACCGACGCCCCCATGCATGACCGCGCCATCCGGCACGCACCCCCAGCGCCCCAGCAACTCCTCCACGATCCCGGGCAGCTCGGCGAGCCACGCCACCCCGGCCTCCCCCTCGCGGTCGACGGTGCTCTGTGCGAACTCCTCTGGCATCGCGATCATCCCGGCACCCTACGCGCCGGCGCGCCGCAGCCACCAAGCCCCAGCGGGCTACTGCCGCCGCCCGGCAGACCCCGCACTACGAAGATCGCGATCTACAACCGGAGTAGCAGGAGGGCTCGTCGGCGACTGGCTTCTCCTGCTCGGTGATTCCGATGAGAGCGGCCACCCGGCGAGCCACCTCCTTTGGGGCGACATCGGTATCCACTACATGATCGACCGGGGTGGCTTGAGCTTCCGCGTATCGACTCCGGTAGAAGTCGTTCAGTCCCGGCCGCCTTGCGTCAGCCTCGAAGCGTCGAACCCATGTGTCGTAGTCCGCGTGCAGCTGAACCGACACCGTCGCGGCGCCGGCAGGAAGCAGGCCGGTGACCAGACGGTGGATCTCTGCGGATTGGAAAACTCAGGTGATCAGCAGGACGTCGACCCCGGCTTGGGAAGCGTGGCCGGCCACAGCACGTAGATTTGCCTGCACCATGGTTGTCATCCGCTCATTGACGCGCCATGGCTGGTGCAGCCACAGGCTGTCGACGTCCACCCATTGGACGAGATGCGGCCCCTCCTGGGCCAGTTCCAGTAGTCGCTCGGCCACGCTGGACTTACCGATACCGGGAGCTCCACCCAACATCACCGTACGCATCGGCAGACCGTATCCGTCCTCCGATCATCGACGCCATTGCTTTCGCAGCGTCTGCCCCTCATGCCCCGTCCGGTACCCGCGGCTTTCTGGCTGTTCTCTATACGTTCGTGTGCTCGGTCTCGCGGACGGGTTCGACGTCCGTGACGAGGACGTGGTCCGGCTCTCGTCGTTCGTGCGGCACCACATCAACATGCTCGGCCGGTACTCCTTCCAGCTTCCCGACCTGCCCGGCGGCCCCTACGCGACAAGGAGGCCACCGACGAGGCACGACAGCGATAACGGGGCAGGAAGCCGGGGCGACCGCTGCCCGACTAGCGTTGCTCCGCATGACCCATACCGAGATCGAGATCACGGCGGAGTTGGTCCGGGACCTGCTGCGCGATCAGCACCACGACCTGGCCGATCGTCCTGTGAGGCTCGGCGCGCGCGGCTGGGACAACCAACTGTGGCGGCTCGGCGACGACCTCGCCGTCCGGATGCCCTGGGCGACGCAGGATGCGGACGCGCTGTTGCGTAAAGAGCACGCCTGGCTGCCCGTCCTCGCCCCGCACCTGCCCCTGCGGGTCCCCGTCCCGCAGCGCCTCGGCGAGCCCTCCGACAGGTTTCCGCGGCCCTGGATCGTCACTACCTGGGTGCCGGGCACGCCCGCCGACCACGCTCCCGCCACACGCGCCGCGGAGGCCGCCGACGCCTTGGCCGCCTTCCTCACAGCTCTTCACCGACCTGCCCCCGACGGGGCGCCCGCCGGTCGTGGCAGCGGGGGGCCATTGGCCGACCGAGCCGAGCAGTTCGCCGAGCACCTGGCCTCGGCCATCGAGCTGGGGCTGCTCCCCGATCCGGACGCTGTCCGAGCGGTCTGGGAGGACGCCGTTGCCGCGCCCGAGTGGGCGGGCCCGGCACTGTGGCTTCACGGCGACCTGCATCCGGCCAACGTCCTCACCGCGGATGGCACCTTCTGTGGCGTGATCGACTTCGGTGAACTCTGCGCCGGTGATCCGGCCTGCGACCTCGCCGCCCCTTGGCTGCTGCTGCCGGACGGCGCCGCCGACCGCTTCTATGACGCCTACCAGCCGGCCCCGGACGCCGCGACCCTGCGCCGCGCCCGCGGCTGGGCGGTGCTGCGCGCACTCAGCGGCATCTGCATCGGAGAGGCCGGCGTCCGCGGACGCCCTGGGGGTAAGGCCACCTGGGGTCCACCGGCTCACACTGCCCTGCGACGCCTGATCGCAGCGTCCCGCTGACGATTCGGCCGAGCAGGCTCCCGAGGCGTGCGGGGCAAGTTGACTGCTACTTAGGGGAAGGCCGGGTCACCGCGAGCTACAGCGGGTGGCCCGGCCTCGTGAGCAGCCCGGCGAGTGGTGTCACCGACGCACGTCGCTGGCGCAGGCAGGCTGGTGAGTTCGGAGATGGCCTCCGGGGAGAGCTGAAGCCGCGGCCGAAGCCCGTTCGGACTCGAGCCCGTCGACCCCGGCCGAGCGCGGCAGAACTCGCCGAGAGCTTCACCGGCCTGACGATCCGAGCTGTCACGTCAGCGCCGCCCGCAGGGCAATGTCGCGGGCCAGGGTGAGACTGCCCACCAGCTCGGCGCGCAGGCCCAGCGCGGCCGGCAACACCTGGACGCGGTCGTCGAAGCCCGGCTGCGCCAGGCGCCGGACGGAGTCGCGGATGCCGTCGACGAAGGCATCCGCCTGGCTCATCTCCCCGCCGATGACGACGGTCGCCGGGTCGAGCAGTGCGCACAGGTTGGCCAGGACACGGCCGAGGGTCCGGCCTGATTCGGCGAAGATCTTCCGGGCCACCGGGTGGTCGGCGAACTCGTGCAATCTCGGTGGCGGCCCTGACTCGCCCGGGCGGAGGTGAGCCATCTGATGGAGTATCTGCTGCCTGGAGACGATCGTCTCCAGGCAGCCTCGGTTGCCGCACCGGCACCAGGCCCCGTCCTGCGTGATCTGGGTGTGCCCGATCTCGCCCGCCGCTCCCGAACTGCCGTGCACTGGTGCCCCGTTGATGATCAGTCCGGCGCCGACTCCGTCGGACGCCTTGACGTAGATGACGTTGTCGTTGCCGCGGGCGGCGCCGTGCCGGTGCTCGGCGAGGGCGCCGAGGTTCGCGTCGTTGTCGAGATGGACTGTCAGCCCGGTGCGCTCGCTCAGCTCGCCGGCCAGGTCGAGGGCGGACCAGCCGGCCAGGATGGTGGGGGAGGCCACGGCCTGCCGCGCCGCGTTCAACGGCCCCGGCACCCCGGCGACGCAGGTGGTCACGAGTCCGGTCCCGGTGCCGTGGGCCCGAAGGTCGGCCTCGACCTCGTCCACCAGTCGGCGGATGAGTCGCGCCACGGTGCTCAGCGCCGCGTCGGGGTCACCGTCGACGTCCACCTCGGACCGTGCCTCGGCCTGGACGGTCAGGTCGAATGTGGCGACGGCGACCCCCAGATGCCGGTGGCCCAGGTCCACCCCGACGACGGCACCCGGCGGGTACTGAGGCAGCAGCCGACGACCCGGGCGGCCACGACCGGCGCCCGTCCCTTGATGCTCCGTCAACAAATTGCTGTCCAGCAGTTCTTGTGCCACCGCCGCGACCGTGGGGCGGCTCATGCCCAGCACGGACTCCAACTCTGGACGGGACGCGCTCCCGTGCCGCCGGACATGGTCGAGCACCTCGTCGCGCATGGCTCGCCGCACCCGTTCCGCCGTGCTGTCTTGTGCCATTTCGCCCTGTCCTCCCGGCCATCGAGGGAATTACGTCGTCAATAATCAAAAATACAAGAGGGTTGACGCGTAAATAAAGAGATTCTTAGCATTACCCGGCCAGTGATCCTGGATCTTCGGCATGGCTCGTCCCCGTGCGCTCCCTTACTTCCGGAAGTCTGACGACTTGCCAGCGGCTCTCTCGTGAGAGGCGTGGCGCGAAGGCGTCCGAATTCTGTCCGTAAGCAACATTATTCATCGCACGCGTCAGGCACGTTCGGCGCGGCTTCCCCCCAACGAACCGAAAGGAGTCGCCATGCGTCTGATGCGATGGCCCGCCGTGATCGCCGCGGCCTGCGCCGCGCTGGGCGGCAGCCTGATCGCCCCCACCACCGCACCGGCGGCGACCGCGAACGCCGACTGCCCGTGGGTCGGACAGCGCGCCACGCCCACCCAGCGCGCCGAGCGGGTGCTCGCCCGGATGACGCTGGACGAGAAGATCCAGATGGTGCACGGCACGGCCAGTTCCTCGTACGCCGGCCTGATTCCGGGCATCGCCCGGCTGTGTGTCCCGGCGCTGAAGATGCAGGACGGCCCGGTCGGTGTGCGGATGAGGGACACGACCCAGCTTCCTGCGGCGGCCGCTGTCGCGTCCTCCTTCGACACGTCCTTGGCGAAGTCGTACGGGCGGGTTATCGGGGCCGAGGACAAGGCGAAGGGCGTCGATGTCGACCTCGGCCCGACGGTCAACATCGTGCGCGACCCGCGGTGGGGCCGCGCCTTCGAGTCCTACAGCGAAGACCCGCACCTCACCGGCGAGATCGGGTCCGCCGACATCGAAGGCATCCAGTCGCAGGGCGTCATGGCCCAGGTCAAGCACTTCGCCGTCTACAACCAGGAGACCAACCGCAACACGCCCGCAGACAACGCGATCGTCGACGACCGGGTGGTACGCGAGATCTACACCGCCGCCTTCGGCACGATCGTCGCCAAGGCACGCCCCTCCTCGGCGATGTGCTCGTACTCGTCGGTCAACGGAACGTACGCCTGCGAGAACGCCTACCTCAACAACATCCTGAAGACCGGCTTCGGCTTCGACGGGTTCATCACCTCCGACTGGGACGGCACGCACAGCACCGTGCAGTCCGCCAACGCGGGCATGGACATGCAGATGCCGAACGACTCGTTCTTCGGCGCCGCGCTCAAGCAAGCCGTGCAAAACGGCCGGGTGGCGCAGAGCCGCGTCGACGACATGGTCACCCGCATCCTCCGCCAGGAGTTCCGGTTCGGGCTCTTCGACCACCCGTCGGCGGACACCCCCGACGCCCACGCGTCCACCCCAGCGCACGTCGCGGTCGCCAAGCAGGTTGCCGAGGACGGCACCGTCCTGCTGAAGAACGCCGGGAACATCCTGCCCCTGGACAAGAGCAAGGTGCGCTCGATCGCGGTGATCGGCAACGGCGCCAAGGACAACACGATGAGCGCCGGCGGCGGCAGCGCGGCGGTCTCCGGCACCGGAACCGTCACCCCGTACGACGGCATCAAGGCACGCGCCGGATCCGGCGTGGACGTGCGGTACGCGCAAGGCAACACCGGCACCACGGGCGACTACGGCGCCCTGCCCGCGATCGACAGCCAGTACCTGACGCCACCGTCGGGTACCGGCCACGGCCTGAAGGGCGAGTACTACACGAACACCACGCTGTCGGGGCCACCGGCCGCGACGCGGACCGACCGGCAGGTGAAGTTCGACTGGCTCGGTACGCCTGTTTCCGGCCTGCCCGCCACGAACTTCTCGACGAAGTGGACGGGCACGGTGACCCCGCCGGTCACCGGCACGTACACCTTCGGGCTCACCAGCGACGACGGCAGCCGGCTGTTCATCAACGGCGAGCAGGTCATCGACAACTGGCGCGACCAGGGGGCGACCACCGAGACGGCCAAGGTCGAGCTGACCGCGGGCAAGCCGGTGCGGATCGAGGTCGACTACTACCAGGGCACCGGCGGCGGCTCCGTCAGCCTCGGCTGGATGCCGCCGAGCGCCGCGCTGACGCAGCAGGCCGCGGCGCTGGCCGCGAAGTCCGACGTCGCGGTGGTGTACGCCAACAACTACGCCTCCGAAGGCAGGGACCTGGCCGACATCGGCCTGCCCGGCGACCAGAACGACCTCATCGACGCCGTCGCGGCAGCCAACCCCCGCACGATCGTCGTCCTGAACACCGGCTCCGCGGTCACCATGCCGTGGATCGACAAGGTCAAGGGCGTCTTCGAAGCCTGGTACCCGGGCCAGCAGGCCGGCAACGCCATTGCCGCACTGCTGTTCGGCGACACCAACCCGTCCGGCAAACTTCCCGTCACCTTCCCCACCTCGCTCGACCAGGTGCCCGCCGCCACGGAAGCACAGTGGCCCGGAGCGGACGGCAAGGTGCAGTACTCGGAGGGCCTGAAGGTCGGATACCGCTGGTACGACGCGAAGAAGCTGACCCCGCTCTTCCCGTTCGGCCACGGCCTGTCCTACACCACGTTCAAGTTCTCCGGCCTGCGCCTGTCGGCACCCACGATGCAGGGGAACGGACACATCCGGGCCGGCGTCGACGTGACCAACACCGGGTCGCGGGCGGGCGCCGAGGTCGCGCAGCTGTACCTCAGCGCTCCGGCCACCACCGGTGAGCCGCCCAGGCAGCTGAAGGGCTTCAAGAAGGTCTACTTGCGGCCCGGCCAGACCAGGAGGGTGACGTTCGACATCAACGCCCAGGACGCCTCGTACTGGAACACCTCCGCCCAGGGCTGGACACTCGCGGCCGGCACCTACACCGTGCGCGTCGGAGACTCCTCGCGCTCCCTGCCGCTCTCGGACACCTTCCGCGTCGCGCGCACGGTGACCCACGGTACGCAGTACACGACGGTGAAGTCTCCGACGTCGGCGCAGCAGGGCTCCAACGTGTCGGTGACCACGAGGTTCACCAACGGCGCCACGGTGCCCGTGCGCAATGCCGTCACCGCCCTCACCGTGCCGCGCGGCTGGAAGGCCACCGCCAAGTCCCCGAAGAGCTTCCCGCGGGTTGGCCCGGGGCAGACGGTGTCGACCAGCTGGTCGGTGACGGTGCCCGCCGACACGCCCGGGGGCGCGGCGACACTGTCGGCGACCACGGCATTCACCGGCTCCGACCGCCGCCCGCAGCCGAGCGGTTCCGCCACGTTGACCGTCGCCTACTCCGACCTGGCGGCCGCGTACGACAAGGTCGGCGTCACCGACGACTCCGACACCTCGGCGGGCAACTTCGACGGCTGGGGGAACAGTTACTCGGCGCAGGCGCTGGCCGCCGTCGGCGTGAGGCCGGGCAGCACGATCACCGCCGGAACATCGACGTTCACCTGGCCCGACGTCCCGCCGGGGAAGTCGAACCAGGTCAACGCCGCTGGGCAGATCATCGGGATGAACGGCTCGGGCACGAAGCTGTCCTTGCTGGGAGCGGGAGCGAGCGGCACGCAGAGCGGACAGCTCACCGTGACCTACACCGACGGCAGCACATCCACAGGGAGGGTGTCCTTCGCGGACTGGTGGTCGAGCCAGCCGGTGGACGGCGGCACGCTCGCTGCGACCGCCGCGTACCTGAACCAGGGCGACGGCACCCGGAAGGACCAGCCCGTGAGCCTCTTCACGGACGCGGTCCCGCTCACCGCGGGCAAGCAGGTCGCCTCCATCACCCTGCCCGACAACCAGAACCTGCACCTCTTCGCCGCCACGATCAGCTGACCCGGACCGCCCTCCCGCGGCTTCGCTGCGAACAGGGCACCGCCGGAGCAGCACACCTCCCCACGGGTGCTGCTCCGGCCGCACACACCTCACCCACCCGACCCCACCCGCGGAGGGAACCCAGTGCACCAACCCGTCAAGACCGCCGACCCGCCCCCGGCCCCCGAAGCCGCCACCGACATCCGTCGTGACACAGCCACGCGTTCCCACCACGAGGAGGTGGCGTTCCAGTGAACGATTCAATGAAGGAGCACGGCGAAGCCTTGGGCGACGTAGGAGTGAGGCCCGGTACCTCACGCCGAAGGTCGGCCTGGAGCCGTTTGACGGCCGTGGCGACTGCCGCGGTACCGAAGGCGATCCGGCCGAGTGACCACGCCGCATCCGGCACCCGAGGCCGCTACCCGGCCGCGGAGGCCATGGCGCCGTCGGCGGCCACCCATCCCCCCGCACACGCACGCAAGACCTGGAGGAGAACGTCCATCGGGCTGGCCCTCGGCGGCCTGCTCCTGGGCACGGTCGCGGTGCCGGCCTCGCCCGCATCCGAACCGGTCAAGGGTAGTGGCGACGACAGCTGGGTGCTGAGCACGAACGACCCGTCGAAGAACTACTCACCGACGTTCGTCGGCAACGGCTACCTCGCCGCGCGGGTGCCCGCGGCAGGTCAGGGATACAGCAGCACGCCCATCGTCACCCAGTCCCAGCTCGCGGGCTTCTACTCCGAGGGCACCGAGCAGAACGAGCAGCGGGCCGCCCTGCCGACCTGGACCACGCTCCGCTTCGGCCGCGGCGGCGCACAGCCACCGACGATCGACCCTGCCACCGACGGCACCACCAGCAAGTACCGGCAGTCGCTGAACCTGCGCACCGGAGTGCTGACCACGTCGTTCGACTGGACCTCACCCGCAGGTGACACCACCAGCTTCGACTACGAGGTCAACGCCAACCGCGCGGACGGCCATCTGGCCACGGTGAGCCTGCGCGCCGTGCCGCACTGGAGCGGGACAGCCACCGCAGTGGACGAGTTCGACGGCCGGGGGCTCCACCACGCCTCCGTCACCAAGTCGCACGTGAGCGGCGGGACCGGCACGCTGTCCCAAACCGTCGTGACCGACGGCAAACTGGTCACCGCCGGGCTGAACTCCGTCCTGCGCGTCAACGGCAAAACAGTGCGCACCCAGGCGATCGCCGCGACCAGCGACGGCACCTCCGGGCAGAGCGCGGCCTTCCCCGTCCGCGCCGGCCGGCCGATCCAGATCACCAAGTTCGTGGGCATCGCCTCCAGCGTCGACACCGACCGGAAGCTTGCGGCCGCGAGTCCGCAGCAGGCCGCCGCGACCACCGCGGCCCGTGCCGCCAAGAGCGGCTACCAGCGCGCGGTCGCCCGCAACAACAAGGCCTGGGCGCGACTGTGGCAGTCGAACATCTCCATCCCCGGTGACACCGCCATGACCGCGCAGATCCACGCGTCCATGTTCTACCTGCTCGCGAGCATGCGTGCCGGTGTCGACTGGAGCACCAGTCCGGGCGGGCTGTCCGCGGACAGTTACAACGGTCACGTGTTCTGGGACATGGAGACCTGGATGTACCCGGCGCTGCTGGCCCAGTACCCGGACATAGCGGCTGCGGCGAACTCCTACCGGCACAGGACGCTGTCCGTGGCGCGGGAGAACGCCGCCAAGCTGTCCACGCCCAGCCAGCCGATCAAGGGCGCCAAGTTCGCCTGGGAGAGCGCGCTGACCGGCAAGGAGACGGCCCCGGACCCGTGGGGGACGTACGAGATCCACATCAATTCCGACATCGCCCTGGCGCAGTGGCAGTACTACCAGGTGACCGGTGACAAGAGGTGGCTGCGCGACAAGGCGTGGCCGGTTCTGGAGGGCATCGCCGACTACTGGGCCACCCGCGCCGTGCCCAACTCCTCCGGCGGATACGACATCAACGACGTCATGGGGCCGGACGAGTATTACTACCCGGTCGACAACAGCGTGACCACCAACGCCGGCGCACAGGAGTCACTGCGCATCGCGATCCGCGCCGCGCACCTGGTGGGCCGGACCGCCGACCCGGCGTGGAAGAAGGTCGCCGACGGCCTGAAGATCCCGGTGGACACCAAACTCAACATCCACCCCGAGTTCGACGGCTACAACGGGCAGACCGTCAAGCAGGCCGACGTCACCCTGCTGCAATACCCCTGGGCCGTGCCGATGTCGCCCAGCCTGGCCCAGAACGACCTCGACTACTACAAGGGGCGCACCGACCCCAACGGCCCGTCCATGACGGACGCGATCGCCGCCATCAACAGCGCGGCCCTCGGCTCGCCGGGCTGCCAGGTCTACGACTACCTCCGCTACAGCGCGGAGCCGTACCAGGCCGCACCGTTCAACCAGTGGTACGAGACCCGCAGGGGCGGAGCGTTCAACTTCACCACCGGCCAGGGCGGCTACCTGCAGGAATTCCTCTACGGGTTCACCGGGTTGCGCTGGGGGACCGACGCCGTCACCGTCGATCCGTTCCTGCCGACCCAGCTGCCGGGCGTCGATGTCACCGGGGTGAAGTGGCACGGCAGCACCTTTGACATCTCCGTCGGACAGCGGAACACGACGCTGACCCTGCGCTCCGGCCCCCCGCTGGCGGTTCGCGACGGAGCCGGCACCCTGCACCGGGTCACCGCCGCGGCGCCCCTGAAGACCCCGACCCGGCACCCGGCTGCGACACCCAAGCCCTTCAGCTGCACTGGACTGATCACCCCGGCCGCCGAGCCCAGCCGCTGCGTGGACATCCAATGGGGCGACAACACGGACGGCACGCCGCTCCAGATCTGGGACTGCAACGGCACCGTTGCGCAGGACTGGGTGCGTCCCGGCGACGGCACCGTGATGGCCACGGGCAAGTGCATGGACGTGCGCGACGGCTCCAGCGCCGACGGGACACCCCTGCAGATCCTCACCTGCAACGGCAGCCCTTCACAGCAGTGGACGTACGACCAGGACACCGATGAGCTGAAAGCCTTCGGCAAGTGCCTCACCCTCTCGGGCGGCGGCACGAGCAACGGCACCCGGCTCGTGATCGAGAGCTGCAACGGCAGCACCAGCCAGCAGTGGCGTCTGCCGTCCTGACGCTCCAGTCGCGGCTGTGCGGCACCCCACCGGGCGCCGCACAGCTCCCGAGCGGATTCGGCTGCTGGAGCCTGGGCCACGGCATGCACCCCGGCGACTGGTTCCAACTCGACCTCGGCTCTACGCAGACCTTCGACCAGCTCGTCCTGGACACCACCGCCTCCTCCGGCGACTTCGTCCGCCAGTGCGAGGTGTACACCTCCGACTACGGCACCACCTGGGACATGCCAGTAGTAACCGGCCCCGGCAGCACCGTGACCCGGATCCAGCTGCCCACCACCACCGCCCGCTACATCCGCGTGGTCAACGAGGCCGGCTCCGGCAGCTGGTGGTTCATCCACGACGTCTCCGGCTACGCCCCCGGCGGCTGGATCACGACGGCCACCAGCTCGAACACCGGCCCTCAGCGCCAGAACACGACCCTGCCTGACGGCGCCCGGCTGCAGGTGGCGTACAACTCCGGTACGGGTATGGCCGTGTTCGACATTCCGTGAGGCAGCACGACATACACCTACCGACTGCCCGCCGGCGCGGCCGCGATCTTCACCACGCGGTCGGCCTGACCTCAGCAGAGAGCCTGAGCGACATCCGGGCGTCCAGAAGTGGACCCCGCATGGTCAACGAACCGTGCGGGGCCCGTCCAGCGTTCAGCCCTCCTGCCGCCACCGTCGGGGTTGCTGAGCGGCGAGGAAACGCGCGTCGGTCCTGACGCTCGTTTGACGCTCCGGGCTCCCGGTGACCGGTCCGAAGAGCCGAGAAATGCGACATGACCTGCTGTTTCTTCCACTTCCGTCCGATGCGACATGTTTCCGATGACGCACCACGTTGAGTGTGTCGCGATCCTTGAACCGGCCGCGAAAGGCTCCTGACCTGCGGCTTCGCGTGCGCGCATTATGTGCGGTGTGGGCGTTGCGGGCGATATCTTGACGCTGAGATGACGCTTGCCGGGCAGGCCAGCCCCTGTCGAGACGGCGAGCGTCGGTGTGGCGCCGAGGGCGGGTGACGCTGAGCGCAGATCTACTGAGTGCTGCTGGTCAGATATCTGGAAGGGACCAGTGGACGCCGTGACCTGCGATGTCTGGCCGTCGCAGTTCGTTGACCTGTATGAATGCCCGATGGCAACGCGCACTGCTCGAACGGCTCGCAGCCGGTGATGTGCATCCCGCAGTCTGGGCGCCGGGGGACTGGCGGTCGGCTTAAGGACTCCTGACAAAAGTCATGGGCTTGACCTGGCCAGAGGACGGTGCCGTGCACGAGGCCGCCGGGTAGTGGGACGCGATCAGCCGCGTCATCGCACCCGGCAAACCCGGCGACATCGGTGATCACCCCCGGGATACCGGTCGCCCATAGGTGAGGTCAAAGTCGTCGTCGCCCATTCCGAGCGCGCGACTCTGCGCGTCGGCGACGTGTTCCTGAAGGCGGACGCCGAACAGGCACGCATCGACGTCGAGGTCGAGGCGATGTCCCTCGCGCCGGTCCCGACCCGGGAGGTCCTGTGGTGCAAGCCGCCCGTGACCCACGGCTCTGCGCGGCGATCGTGGACCGCCTCACGTTCAACGCCATCATCATCGAGACCGGAACCGAGTCCTACCGCCTGGCCCGCACCAAGGCGCAGAGTAACGACGCTGCCAAGCACACCGTCACGACGCCACGGAGTAGCTGAGATCAGTCGCGGTGAGCGAGGCAGGCACCAAACGCAGCCACATCGTGCCTCGTTCGCCCGGATCATCGTGCAGGTAGTGCACGAAACGCTCGTCCCACAACGCCTCGTCCGCACCCAAATAGCGGGCGAGCTTGCGCCGCCCCCTCGGCACGTCAAAGGGCACCAGCTCAGCCTGGCCCCGAGCGATCACCTGCCGGACACACCCCGTCGCGAGATCGCACTCGTCCACCACGAGGGCGACGTTCGGGTCATCCTTCACGCGGTCGAACAACCGGGCCCAAGGGCCTGTCAAGGTCCAGAAGGCTCCCTCTTCCCAGAGGAACCAGACAGGCCGCACCGTCGGCCCGCTCGTCGCGATACGAGCGGTGAGCGGCTGCTGCAGGAATGCGTCCACATCAAAACGAGAAGATTCCACAGCTCCAATCTTCCGTTGCCGCCGATCACTTCACCACCGACCTGCGACCTACGACCAAAGCCGCAGGCGCCCCGAGCTCCCGGAAGAAGAGGGCAGGCCCCTCAAGTGGTCCCGGCGATGACCAATCCCGGGGGCCACTTGAAGACGTCCAGAGACAACGGATCTTCATCAACTGGGGCCGTTGGAAGACGTCACAGCCAGAGGGATCTTCTGTGTTCGGCCAGGCGTGCGGCGCTCGTCGGCGCGTGTCGTCGCCGTCATCACTGCACTGCTCACGCATGGACGACCGTTCCGCCTGAGCAGCAATCAGTCTCCTGAAGGTGGCCGGGCTGTGGAGCCTGCGCCGGAGGGCCTCCGAATGTTCGGACGCGTCGCGCGGGGAAACGTGGGCGCAGTCTTGTGCGATCCGACCGGGGGCCGCAGGAGCTTGGCAAGCTGCCAGGCCGAGGTGGCTCATTGTGTTCGAACGGACACAGAGAGTGCTTGTGGTGCGGGTGGGCGCGCGCAAATCATGAGTGGTCCCTCAATCGCTCGTGGAAGGACGTCCAGCGCATGGCTCACCGCAAGGTGTATCTCGCCGTCGGCAGGACCAACACCCGGATCTACCGCTTCGACCCCATCGACGGTGACACCCGCGTCGTCGCGAACGTGCCGCCCTACGAGCCCGGTTACACCGCAATGGGTGCGCAGTACCGTGGCGACGACAAGGAGCCCCTGCTACTGGCAGTGAGCCACAACAAGCTCATCACCATCGACGTGGCGGCCGCCACCCTGAAGGACCAGGTCATCGACGGGCTGCCGAGCGGGCCCTGGTTCGACGGTGACATGGACCCCGACGGGAAGATCCTCTTCGTCGTCAGCAACCCCGACGTGCACAGCTATGCCATCGATGTGGCGGCCCTGAAGGCCATGCCTCGCAACGCCCCGGGAAGCGGCCGGTGGGACGACTTCGCCTACCACCCCAGGGACGGGCGGCTGATCTCGGTGGAGGGCGACAACGGCGACCTGTTGCTCGTCGATCCGAGCAGGCAGCCCATGAAGACCGTCCTCAAGAGGGGGGTCTTCCCACCGGCGGAAGCCAGCGCCGCAACAGGCTCGCGGAAGTCGTACTCGGCCACTTTCTTCGACCAGGACGGCAACTTCTACGCCGTCGACTCTGCGGGCAACGTCAACCACCTCGACCTGACCACGGCCACGATCCCCGACCACTCGCAGCGCATCGGGCGGGGAAGGGTGCCCGTAGGCGCCCTGGAAATCATGAACGGCGCCGGGCGTATCACCCCTATGCCTGTCCCGCCCAGTTACGACGAGATTGCCGTGTCCAAGAAGTTCAACCGGACATGGGAGAACAGCGAACCCCGGGGCAGGGTGTACAGCTTCGACCTCACGCTCACCGCCGTCAGCAAGGACAGCGGCAAGGCCGAGGACGTCAGGAGGTTCCGGATCTCCTTCGATCTGCCCACGGTGAAGGGCGCGAAGGCCGAAGCATCCGGCGTACATGTCATCGCCCAGGACGGCAAGGTGTACCTGGAAGCCGAGAACGACCAGTTCCTCGCCGCGGGCAGCTCCCGGCCGATCACCGTACAGATCACTGTCCCGGGGGACCCGGCTCACCTGCCCCAGGAGTACCTCCTCGACGGCCTCAAGGCCACACGCCTGCCCAGCCGCTGATCAAGTCACCCTGGACTCGCCGCCGGCCGGTCCCAGGCGTCATCTGGCGCACACCTGCACCATCACCGTCGCCGGTTACGTTCACCGGCTGCTGAGCGCCCACCGCTCAAGAGCTCCGGGTTCGCACCGGCTCATCCGAGGGGTGAGCCCAACTCCCCGAACGTGTCGAGCAGCTGGCGAAGTCCCCTGCAACATGCGCTCACGCCGCTGCGTCGCCTACGGAGAGTCGCCCATTACCCCAGCCGACATGGCGCGTCCAGCGCCGTGTCGCCCCAAAACAGGAGTCATCTCATGAGCCTGACCACCCCCCGGACCGCCGCCGACCGCCCGGAGTACGGCAGGGCGAAGTATCCCTTCCACATCACCAAGGAGGAGGAACGGCAGTTGCGCCTCAAGGGCGCCGAGGCCGTACCGTCGCTGGTGATCGGACAGGCCACCTCCTTCGACGAGTACGCCCGCCAGCTGATGATTCCGCCAGCCGTCATGGACCTCGCGCGCAAGGCCGAGGACCTGCGCCTGTCCGCTTGGGAGGTCGAAGCCATGCGCAAACACCTCGCCCCCGCCGCCGAACCTGGTGACAAGGTTGGGCTCCTGCGTCAGATCCTGGTGGAGAAGTACAAGAAGGACGACACCCATCCGCCCTACATTCGCGTCGCCTGCTCCGGCCGTGGCGATTACGACGATCTGGCGAGCGAACACGGCCACCTCCACCACGACGACCACCCGAAGGGCGACATCGGCTCGCCCGTGGTCCTGGAGATCTGGCCGGCGCAGCACTACTCACCCATCCACTCCCACGGCCACACCACCGGCATCGTCTTCTGCCTCGCCGGCCAGCTCGACGTCATGGTCTACGAACATCTCAAGTGGGACGCCCGCAAGCTCGGCCTGCTCACCCTCACCCCGGGCCAGTGCGCCTGGCTTTCAGCGGACAATTACGCCGTGCACCGGGTGTACTGCCCGATCGACGGCGGCGGCGGCACCACCGGCCCCGGCTACATGAACTCCACCGCCGAATTCGGCGCCAGTTTCCACGTCTACCTCAACCCGGAGCAGACCGCCATCGAGGACGACGACGGTGACAGCTACAACCGTGACTCCTTCGACTACATCGACGAGAAGTCCAAGGAGCGCCGCTCCTTCGACACCGAGTCCGACCTCTCCTGGGGTATTCTGCGCCGGGTTCTGGCCAACACCCCGCTGACCTGAGTTCAGGTCAGATCACAGCCGGCCGCGCGTCGTGCCGGGTGAGCGGAGAGTACAGACGCCTGATGCGGCGGGACCGGCGGGCCGGCCCTGCCGCCGGTGCAAACAGCCGGTGTCTCCTCCACTCGCTCCTTCTGAGCGGGACTGGCTTTCCGGCCCAGGCCCGCGACTGCGCAGTCGGCTACGCGTCTTGACATCGTTTCTGACTGCCGGAGGGACGAAGTGGTGCGGTCGTACATTCGGGTGCGGGAACCGACCGTCGCGTGCGCGCAGGACGTGGCGGACGACGGTGTAGCTGCTCCTGCGCTCCTTCAGTGCAGCGGATGCGGTAACCACCGGTGGCGCGCCGTCCAGCCGCAGGGCATCGCGTGCGTCCGGGCTGCGCTGGAGGACGGCGTCACGCCGGCGCAGCAGCTCTCCGGTGGGACGCTCCCGCTCGGTGACGGCCGGGTAGGGCTTCGGCCACAGTTGGGACTGCTGGTTCGTGGCGTTCGGGCTGCACGGCGCCAGGGTGGCAAGCCGTGGCCGCATCGGTCCCGGTCGCCGCCGGCCGCCGGTTTCTGGCTGCGGTCCCAATAGGTTCCCTCGGTGGTGCTCTGGAAGCCGTGGTACCTGCCGTGCTCACGCGGAGTGAAGGTCCAGCTGCGGTCGGAGAAGGCGGGCCAGTCCGCATCAACGAACGCGGGTGCACCTGACCGCAGTTGCCGTAGGTGCTGATGTGCCGACCAAGCCGCCCCTGTTTCCGCCGCCACACCGACGCGGCACGAGCGGGCGGCCCCGATCGACGTGACCACCGTATCCATGCCCCTGCGCTGCTCTCCGCCGAAGCGTCCACGCCTGCCCCCGACCGTCACCGCGGCGTCCGATCGCCCTGCTGGGCGAATCGCTGAACGGTCAGGCTTCCGAGGCTCCGTCAGCTCGGAGCATGCCCGTTGTCGAGTGCGTCTGCCGTGCGGTCACCAAGCTGGGGGGTGAGAAGGGGCGCTCAGGCCTTCTCACGGCGGAACGCGCGGGCGATGGCGCGCGCCTCGATGCCCGCCTGGCGAAGGACACCCGTGAGGGGATTGGTGTATCCGGCGAAGTAGAGGCGGGGGGCTGCGGGATGGTTCTGTGCCCCTACGGCGAGGGGATGCCCAGCCTCGTCGAGTACGCCCAGGGACCCGACCAGGCCCTGCAGGTTGGACCGGTATCCGGTGGCGGCGATGACTGTGTCGGGCCGCAGTCGGATGCCGTCGGCCAGTACCACGTCCGGGCCGTCGAACGCCTGGACAGCCGCGACCGGCTCGACCCGCCCGGAGCGGACGGCGTCCACGAAGCCGTTGTCGAGCACCGGGCTCACCCCTTCGCGGGCATTGCGGGTGTACAGGCCCGTACGGGGCCGCGGCAGTCCCCGCGAGGTCAGGTCGGGCACCGAGAGACGTTGCGTGAGCAGGGATGTGCGGTCGCGCCACGCGAGCGGGAGGGCCTCCGTCAGCCGGCCGACCGCATGCCAACGGGCACTGGAGCGGGGCAGGATGTTGGGCGGCGTACGGACTGAGATCTGTACCCGTTCGACTCCGGCCCCGGCCAGGGCGCTCGCGATCTCGGTACCGCTGTTGCCGGTGCCGACCACCAGGACGTGCTGCCCGCGGTAGGGCGCCGGAGAACGGTAGTGGGCCGAGTGCAGCAGCCTGCCCGTGAAGGACGAACGCCCCGGCCAGTGAGGGAGGTGCGGGGTATGGCAGCGGCCGGTGGCCACCACTACCGCATTCGTGCGCACCGGCCCGTCGGGGGTATGGACCAGCCACAGTGCTCTCGAACCCGGCTCGGCCCGCTCGATGTGCTGCGCCAGGGTGGCCACCCGGACGTCGAGCCTGTGATGGGCGGCGTAACCCTCCAGGTAGCGCACGTAGTCGTCCCGGCTCACCCACGGGCCCGCTTGGCGCGGCACCGGCAGGCCGGGGAGTTGCGACGTGCTGGGAGTGGTATGCAGGCGCAGGTGGTCATAGCGCTGCGCCCAGCTCGCTCCCACGTGGTCCGACCGTTCAAGGATCACGGTCGGTTCTCCGGAGCGGTTCAGTAGCGCGGCGGCCGCCAGGCCGTGGGGGCCGGCTCCGATCACGATCGTGGGAGCGCTGAAGTCTCGCTGTGGTGTCGGGCGCATCGCCCCCTACAACGGCAGACCGCGGCGCACGTCACGCCCGACTGACACACAGGGAACAGCGAGTTACCGCCGTTACACCGGCGGTGTGGAGTCGTTGGAAACAGGGCAGCAGCGCGCCGCTACGTGCGGGGGTTGCCCGGTCCGCCCAGGACCGGACCGTCCGGGCCGGACGCGGCTGAGCGGTCATGAGCCGGGCAGACCAGGGGACATGAGCCTGCGTGCGGCCCCGGCCTCTGCGGCGGGCTTTTCCTCCGGATCGGCTCGCTCCACCTGTCCGATCTTTCGAGGGGCTCATGTGCAGGCAGTGACGACGCGCCACGGGCCACGGCTGCGGATCAGCGGAGTCTGCAAGGCGTACGGCCGTAGGCAGGTTCTGCGCGATGTGGATCTTGATGTGTCCGCCGGGACGCTGGTGGGAGTCGTCGGCGAGAACGGCGCGGGGAAGAGCACTCTGCTGCAGATCGCCGTAGGACACCTTGCACCAGATCGCGGAACGGTGACACGGACCGGGGCAGTGGGGTATTGCCCGCAACGGGCGGTACTGAACGATGCGTTCACCGTCGGACAGCATCTGCGGTTGTTCCAGATGGCCTACCGGCTGCCGACGCTGGAGCGCGCCGGCGAGCTGATGGAGCTGCTGGCACTGACCGGCTGCCGACGACAGCAGGTCGGCGAACTCAGTGGTGGAACCCGACAGAAGCTGAACCTGCTGCTCGCTCTCCTGCACGATCCGCAGCTGCTGGTCCTGGACGAGCCCTACCAGGGCTTCGACTGGGACACCCATCAGCGGTTCTGGACGCTGGCCGCCGACCTGCGTGATCGGGGCCGGTCGATCATCGTGGTCTCTCACCTTCTGCACGACCTGCACCACTTCGACGCGATCGCCCACTTGCGCCAGGGCCGTCTCCACTTCGAGGAGACCGACCGTTGAGACTCTCCTGGACGGCATTCACCGAACTGCTGCGCTGCACTCTGCTGGGCCACCTGCGCAACCGGCTGGCCCTGGTTCTGGCGGTGGCGTTCATCCCCGTCTGGATCGCCGTGGCACGCCTGTGTACCTCCGACCAAGTGGTGCGCGTCCGGCTGGACGCCATCAGCGTCCCCGTCTCCGCCCCGGCCGGCCAGGTGGGGCAGGTGGCCAGTGCGCTGGGCGCCGTCACCATGGTCGCCGGCTTCATCGCCTTCACCGAGACCTTCCTGTCCCGGCAGATGGACCGCCGTCTGCTGCTGGCCGGCTACCCCCGGCTGCCGATACTGCTGGCGAAGCTTGCTGCCGTCGCGCTCACCGCCGCCGCGCTGGCCTTCTACACCACGATCCTGCTGTGGATCTCCATGCCCGTACGCCACGCAGCACCCCTGGCGCTGGCCCTTGCAGGCGCCGGCCTCGCCTACGGCGGTATCGGCCTTCTGCTCGGCTCTCTGGTTCGCGGCGAACTGGAGGGCTTCTTCCTCATCATCATGCTCAGCCTGGTCGACACCGGCCTGCAGAATCCCGTCTTCAACACGCTCATGGATGTGGCGGGTGTGTCCGCGCTTCCTCTGTACGGCGTGAACCAGTTGGCGCTGAGCTCAGCTCTCACCCCGCAGATCCCCTGGTCCCACGGCCTGCTCTCCCTCACCTGGTCCGCAGCGACCGGCGCCCTGGCGCTGCTTGTCCTCCACACCCACCGCCCTTCCCACTCCCCGTGGTTCCGCAGGACGAGAGCCCAATCAGGGTGATCACGGTGAGGACGGCCTTCCTCCTGGGCCTTCCTGGCGGACAGTCGCCGACGTGCCGGTCGACGACCGCCGGGTGGTGTCCGTGTGCGGGTGCGGCGTCTGGGCTGCCCCACACGCGGCAGCCGGCAGACCTTTCGAGGCCGTAGTCACGGAGTCGGCGGGCCGGGCTGGATCGCGTGTGCCGGCGATACTCGCGGTGGGCCTGGCGCGGCCCTGCGCATCCCGTTGCCCGTCGGACGGGCGCCCCGCGTGATCGGCGTCGACGACTTCGTCCCGCGTCGGCGGTACCGCTACGCCACGGTGGTGATCGATGCCGAGACCCATGAGCCGATCGACGTCCTGCCCGACCGCACGGCCGACAGGGGCGCCGCAGCCCGCGCCATCCTCGAAGCAGCCGCGAAGCTCGGCGTCACCCTCCTGGACACGGCCGACGGTTACGGCGACACCGGTGAGGTCCTCGGCCGCGCGATCGACGGCCGACGCGACGAGGTCGGCATCGTCGCAGCGCCCTTCCGCGGCGGAAAAGCCCGGGGTGTTCGACGGGAGGTGGCCGGGGGAGGTGCGTAACGCAGTACGGTCGCCAGCTCCTGGAGCTGGTCCCGTGTCGTGACGGCGTGCAGGCGGCGGCCGGTCAGCTGGGCGGCGACCGTGCCGTCCTCCTGGCTGACGGTGACGTCCACGACGGCGTCCGAAGCGGTCAAGTGGCGCAGCGCCACGTGGATCAGTCCGTGGGCCGGAGGTTGCTGCCAGACCCGGGCGGACTCGATCGCCGCGGGCAGGTCTATGCGGCCGTCGGCGGCATGGGCGAAGAGCGGTGCGGCTTGCCTGCAACGCACCGTCGCACAGACCTTCTCGGGGTGTTCAGCGGAAACGGTGCACGGTGGCTGGAAGTGGCGCGGCAGGTACGGGGTGGGCCATGGCGGCTCGTCGTCCGGCTCCGGGCAGGCCCGCGGCGACCGTTTCGAGGTCCTGCTGGATGCCGTACAGGCGCCGGGCAATCCACCCCAGGCGCTGTGCCGAGTCGGGCCCGTAGGAGTGGGGCAACTCCTCCAAGCGGCGGGCGGCCTGTTCGATCAAGGGCCGCACGCCCGCGACGGGCCCTGTGGCCTCGTCGGCGAGCTGGCACATCACGGTGGCGAGTTGAGCCGCCACGCTCGGCGGCGACTGCGGCGCGGTGGGGCCCGGCAGCTCAGGGAGCTGCAAGGGCGGCGCGCTGTCGTGCGAGTGCTGGACCTTGGTGCGAGTCGGCACCGGCAGCAGGTGCAGGTCGGACTCGATGCGCCGGCATTCCTCTTTGAGCGCCCGGTACTGGGACGGGCCGGACGGCGTGCAGGTGCCGTCGGCGCGGATGAGGTTGGCGATCACGTCGAGGCGGCCGGGCTGGGCCTGGAGGGCAACCCAGTGGCACGCCGGTTCGTCTGCGGCCCTCGGTTTGACGCCGGCGGCATGGCCGAGGCGATGGGCTATCTGCGCCCACTCCGGCGTCGTCAGCGCGCGGTCGTTCGGGTGCAGCCGGACGGTGAAGTGGAAGAGGCCGGTCGGGGAATCGGCGTGCACCAGGGCGTACGGGTGCAGGTCGATGGGCGTGCCGAGGTAGTCCTCCCAGTCGGACAACGTCCACTCGCCTGGCGGGCCGCCGTTACCGGAATCGTTCTGGAGAGAGCAGGCGACGACGAGGTCGCCGAGCACGTCCTGTTCGGCGACGGGGCGGCCGAGGGCGCCTGCGAGTGCCTCGCTCGGATGGAGGGGCTCGCGGTGGATGTGGCAGATCACCAGCCGCCCTGGGCGTCGTCAACGTGCACGAGTTGGTTCAGCGCGGTGGTCGAGTACCAGCCGCAGTCGATCTCGGCGTGGGTGCCGGTGAACTTGGGGAGCAGGTAGTCCTCCAGGGCTCGCAGGTAGATGAGGCAGTCGGGGCAACGCCTGGAGTTTGAGGTGGGCGAAGCCGTGCTCGACCGGCGCCCCGTCCCAACAGCAAGGACGCGGTTGGGTTCTTTCTGGCCGGGGGTGAGCTTGTGGGTGCGGCTGGCCTGGAAGCCGGTGACGATCACGGGATCGTGTAGGTCGTTGTCCAGGCCGCGGAAGCCGAGGTCCGCCAGCGCCTCGAGGTCGGCGGCGCGCAGGTGGGCCAGGATGTGGTCGTGGCGGGCGGCGGTGTCGTCGTGGGTGCGGCCGGGCCGGGCGGCGGATATCCAGATCAGGCGGCCCCTTTCGGCGGTGAGGGCGAGGAAGTACAGGCCGTGGTGGCGATGTTTGCCGGAGTAGTTCTTGCGGTCGGCCTTCCCGGTGCGGCGCTGGGTGGGGATGAGAGTGCAGTCAATCAGGACCACTTCGCCACCCTGTCGGGCGATCTTCCTGCATGCGCGGTCCAGGCGCGGGGCCTGTGCGGCGAGCAGTCCGATCGCCTCGTCGCGCCAGCGCCGGACGGTGGACTCGGAGATGCCGTCGGCCATGTCGGCCAGGCGCTGGTCGTGGCGCAGTACGGCCAGGACGATCACCGCGATCCGTCCGGGCGGCAGGATCCGCCACCGGGACCGGATCGCCTTCAGAGGGCGCCGCAGCAGATCGGCGAGGTGGTTGACGGTGCGCGTGGACAGCGGCAGACGGCACCGGTGGACAAGCGGGCAGGTGTCCTCGGCGTGCTCTTCGGCTCTCTTCACACAGTGCCCAACGGCCGCCCGGGCGCACCGTGGTTACGTTCGCGCTGCACCACTCCGGGCTGCTCTTGTCGGGCAGGCCCTGGGCGCCGACGCCGGTCAGCAGGTCTGTGGGGAGTCGCTGTCCTGATCGGCCGGGTGGAGCAGTTCGATGACGCGTTCCTCGTACCGGACACGGGCCGGGGAGAAGTCGTACGGCATCTTGCCGATGGCCTCCAGCGTGCTCATCGTCGCCTCGGCTTCTTCCTCGCCGGCGTGTTCGTCGTGCTGGTCCAGGAGGTCGTCGAGGGCCTCGTCCAGGCCGGATCTGTCGATGGTGGCTACCAAGGCGGTCTCATGAGCACACCGCTGGGCGGCCAGGTCTTCGATGCGGGGATCGTCGGGGGACATGGTGTCGTCCAGGGCCGACTCGGCCTCGGCCAGGCGGTCCTCCTCGGCCCGCAGCTCGTGGTGGGTGGCCAGGACGATGAACCGGTCGGCCTGGACGGCGGCGCCCACCGGGCCGAAGATACGCTCCGTGACCAGGAGGGTATCGAGATCGGTCGAGCGCAGGGCTCCGGTCGGCAGATCGTGCAGGCGGCCGCTGACCAGTGGTGAGAGCAGGCCCAGGGGGCTGCCCGCCGCGCGGAGGCGGTGCACGGCGGTCCGCTGGGCTTCGATGGCGGCCGCCTTGGAGGCGAGGGTTTCCTCCAGTCGGGCCAGGGACTGCTCGATGCCGGTGGTGCCCTCAAAGCCGGCCCGGATGTCGTCCAGGGAGATACCCGCATCAGCCATCTTGCGGATCCACAGCAGGCGGATCATGTCGTCGTATCCGTAGCGGCGGCGGTCATCACTGCCGCGTTCCGGCTCGGCGAGAAGCCCGATGGCGTGGTAGTGACGGATGGCGCGGGGTGTGGTCCCGGCGAACGCGGCGGCATCGCCGATCTTGACCCGGCGGGGAATCGGAGGAAGGGGCATGCGAGGGAACCTCTCAATGTCGTGCTCGCCGCCTACTGGACCACATGCCGCTACGGCACATGCAAACCCGCTGCCGTGGGCGTGCCGGTCGCTCCCGCACTATGAAGGTCGTACGGATCGCTGCACGGGTAGAGAAAACGTCCTGGATGAGCAGACTCGGGAACAGAGCACGGGTGGGGAATTCAATCAACGAGTTCCATCAGGGCGGCAGCGTCCATGGTCACAGACGAGTGGTGAACCGGCCGTCGGGCAGTTTCAGCAGCCAGCCGCGGTCGGCCAGCCTGACCAGTTTCCCGCGCAACGGCTCCAGTCTGGCCCGCACGCTGACGTCCACCCCCAGCACCTCGCCGACCTGCCGAGCCATGAGCGGCCCGGCAGCCTCCCGCACGACGGCCAGGATGCGCTGGTAGTCCGGCGGGAACATGGTCTCCTCCACGCCGGACGTGCGGTGCGGGATCATCATCACCGCCCGGCCGCCCACCTGCCCGGGCGTCCGGCCCGGCCGAGGCCCGCTCCTCGGCAAGCTGCTCGCTCATCCGCTCAAGAACCTTCTCAGCGACGGCGAGTTCGTCGCGCTCGGCCCGGACCTCCGCCAGCTGCTTGGCCAGCTGACGGGCCGCCATGCGCCGCCATCCCGCCTCCGCCGACCGCGACCTGCGGCGCCGCGTCAGCGTCGCCCTGGACTTCCTGGCCTGGATGGACCAGCGCGGCCTGTCTCTCGCCGACCTCGCCCAGGAGCACATCGACGACTGGATCGCCGGGGCCACCAGCCAGCGGCGCTACCTGATCCGCTACTTCCTGACATGGACCACGAGCCGCCGGCTCACCCGCGAACTGACCGTCCCTCCATCCCGAGCCAGGAACCCCAGGACCTGCTCGGCGACGACGATCGCTGGCTGCTCCTCCAACGCTGCCTGACCGACGATGCCCTGCCGACGGACGTCCGCGCCGGCGGCGCGATCACCCTCCAGTTCGGCCTGTCCACCGAACGTCTTTGCCACCTGACGCCTGAACACCTCAAGTTCGGTGACAATCACGCCCACCTCGTCCTGGGCCGCCACCCCGTCCTGCTGCCTCCACGGCTCGCCGAACTCCTTCGGCAACTTGTCGAACAGCCCCAACTGCGGCCGCAGCTCTCGCGAGCCCACCCAGGTGTCCAGTGGCTCTTCCCGGGCATGGTCCCGGGCAAGCCGATCTCGACGCACGGCATGACCCAGAAACTCAACCGGCACGGCATCCCGGTTCGCACCGCGCGCAACGGGGCGCTGGCCGCGCTCGCCGCTGATCTTCCCAGCCCGATCCTCGCCGACCTGACCGGCATACACCGCCACACCGCGATCCGCTGGGTCGCGTACGCCAGACGCGACTGGGCTGAGTACCTCGCTGCACGGGCTGAGGACGACGCCCGCAAGAGCCGTTAGGTCACCTTGCGCGAATCACGCCGAACGTACGAGCCCGCAACACGCGTACTACGGTTCCCCGCCGTCAGTCGATTCATTGCATGTGGGTCACCGTAGTTCGGCTACCGACCCGGCGATGGCGGCACAGTCAGCGGCAGGATCCATCCGGCGGCACGCTATCCGGGGCGGGCCGGGCGGCGATCGACTACTCGTCCGCCCTGGCCTCGGGATCAGATGGCGGTCAGGATGGCGCGCAGCCGCTCGTCCTCGCGGATGATGCTGTTCGCGACGCCTGAGTCGACGATGCGCCGGTCCTGCTCGGCGAGTTCGGCGACGCGCAGGCGCTGGTGGGTGCTCAGGGCGGTGGCACCGAGGGCTTGGAGGGCCTCGCAGGCGCCGGAGATGTCCGCTCCGGTTTCGGCGGAGTGGAGGGCTGCCTCGGCGAGTTGGCCGAGGTCGACGACGTCGGGGTCGGTGATGGCGAGCAGTGCGAGGGCGGCAGCAGGGGCCTTCTCGGGGTCGGCGAGCAGTTGTTCCAGTCGGGGGATCAGGGGCCGGGCGGCCGCGCCGAGGAGGGCGGTGGCGCGGATGGCGCGGACGACGGTCCACCGGTACCAGAGCTGGTTGCCGGTGGTGCGGTCGAGGACGGAGGCCAGGATCGTGACGGCTTCCTCGGCGTCGCCGTCGATCTGCCACAGGGCGGTGGCGATCGCGATGTCGCGGTCCAGTTGTGGGGTCGTCGGCTCGGCGTCTTCGCTGACGGCTGCCCGCAGGGCGGGGAGCAGTCCGGCGGCCGTCGCGCCCAGGGTGGCGGCGGCCTGGGCAGCCTCCGCGACCTCGCGCGGACCGGCGGCGAGCGCCTTGGAGACGGCGTCGAGCAGGAGGTCGGTCTCGCCGGTGAGGTCGTGGTGGGCCCGCGCCACCATCAGCGACCCGGCGGCGGCACGCAGCACGGCGCCGGCCTGCTCGCGCTCGGCCTGCGGGCCGGCGGCTGCCACGGCGGTGATGGCGGTGGCCGCGTACTGGAAGCGGGGCAGCACGGAGTACAGCTCGGGCAAGGCGGCAGCGGCCTGCGGGCCCCACTGACGCAGGAGGTGGACCAGGTCGGCGGTCTCGTTGTTGCCGAGCCCGTCTGCGGCCAGGCGTGCGCGGACGGCGGCGAGCAGGGCCGGGTCGAAGGGGAAGGCGGGGGCCTGGAAGTCTCCTGCGGCGTCGAGCGCGCGGGGGCGCCGGTCGAGGTCCCGGGCCAGCAGCGGGGCGGCCTGTCGGGGCGCGACCCGGACGAGCACGGCCAATGCCTGGTCAGCCGCCTCGTCGTCGGGTTGGGCGGCGAGTTCGGCGAGGGCGGGCGCGGCCTCGGCGGCGGCCGGGCCGAGCTTGCCGAGCAGGGTTGACGCCGGGTACTCGGCGGCGAGTGGGGCGATGGCCGGGACGAGTCGCTGGGGAGCGCTGCGGGAGAGGTGGCAGGCGTGGTCGGCCGCGGAGAGCGCCTCGGCCCGCACTTCGGGGCGGCCGTCGCGCAGGGCGGCGTCCAGCAGGGCGAAGGCGGCCTCGCGGTCTGCCTTGGTCTCGCGGCGCAGCAGGCTGTCGACGATCGCGTGCAGCGGCTCTCGGTGGTGCATGCTGTACCGGTCGACGGTGAATTCGCGGGCGGGCAGCAGGCCGAGCGCGGCATCGTGGTGGGCGTCGGTCCAAGGCTCCCCGGCGGCCAGAGCGACGAGGAGCGCGGCCAGACGCAGCGGCGCGGGCGTGTCTGCACCGAGCAGCGCGCGGGTCTCGACGGCGGCGCCGGAGAGGTCGACCCGGCCGAGGGCGATGAGCAGTTCGGCCCGGACACCGGGATCGGCCTCGGCCGTCCACCGGCTTCGCAGGGCGACCGGGGCGGCCTCGGAATTCCGGGTGTGGCCGAGCGTCCAGGCGGCGAGCAGCCGGACGTTCACGACTTCATGTGCCAGCAGCGGTATCAGCAGCGGGATTTGGGTGGCAACGGCGGCCCGGACGGCGCCCGGCGCGATCTCCCATTCATCATCGCTCTCGGCCAATCCGCCGAGCAGGCAGAGGACTTCGGTCATCCCAGGCCGGGCGGCAGCGGCGATCCGGGCGAGGTACGGGACGGCGTCCACGCTGGCGGAATACACCGTGCCCTGGTGGAGGATGCACGAGTACAGCTCGGAGATCGCCTCCTCGGCATCACCGCCGCCCTCGGCGAGGGCGCGCAGCAGGTCGGGCAGGTCCTCTGCGGGGCCGTAGGCGTGCGAGACGGAGGCCCAGGGGTGGGCGTCGAGGCCGGCGAGGGCGTCAGCGAGATCCATGGGTCTGATCTTCGCAGCCGGGTCCGACAGGACGGTCAGGTGCCTGTCGCGACCTGTGTCAGCGCGCCTGCTTCGTCCCCTTCGGGAACGTGCGTCCCCGCCCGCCCCGCGCACTGGCCGGGGACGGTTGGCGTCCGGCGCCCTGAGACAGCAGGTGGACCTCCGACCGATCAGTTTCTGAAAAACGGCTCAGCACGGGCATGGCGCACGGTAGTACAGGGACTGCGGTCCGGTAGCTGAAACGTCACCAACGACGACGGCCACCACGTCTCCGCCGGCGAGGACCGCAAGGTCCCCTGGGTCGCCATCGCCCCCGTCGTCCACGCCATCCGCGTCCTCGAACGCATCGTCCCCGGGGGAGACTTGCTGTTCAACTCGGCCCACCACGACTTCATCAACCCCCGAGGGCACTATGGCGTGTTGAAGGGCAAAAATCTGAAGCAGAGGATCGAGGACTTCGTAGCCTGGGTTAACCGTGAGGCTCCCGCTCAAGGGCTACCCGACCAGACCATCCCCGCGGATCCGCACGGCGCGATCGGCCTTGCCACGGGCGTACCCCGACGAGAGGCGCCGGTTCGTACGGTCGGTACGGGGGCGAGGAGATCGGCGGTGTCCTCAGCGGAGGGCGTATGCACCCGAGAACAGGGCGCTCCTCAAGTTCTTGAGCACATCGACTTTCCGACACCGTTTGATGAACACGATCCGGTGTCGATCCGGCTGACACTGCTGTCAGTCTCCGAAGTCGGCTGCACAGATGACTGGAGTCGGGTGCACTGAGCACGGCCTCCGCTCGCGGGCCGCCGGCCCTGGCCCCCTGCTCAGTCGGGTGGGGCGCCTGGGTCGATGATCCGATACCCCACGCCGGGTGTGGTGGTGATGACCGGGGGGTCGCCGAGTTTGCGGCGCAGGCGGCTCATGGTCACCGTGACTGTGTTGGTGAACGGGTCGGCGTGCTCGTCCCAGACCTGTTCGAGGAGGTTCTCCGTGCTGAGGAAGGCGGGGCTCGCGCCAAGGAGGGCTTCGAGTACCGCGAATTCCTTGACGGAGAGGTCGAGTTGGTGGCCGTCGCGGCTGGCGGTGCGGCGCATCGGGTCGAGTTCGATGCCCGCCGTGCTCAGCGTGCGGGACCGGGCGGCGGGGCGGCGGCGGGCCAGGGCGCGGATGCGCAGGATGAGTTCGGGAAAGTGGAAGGGCTTGGCGAGGTAGTCGTCGGCGCCCAGGGTCAGGCCGGTGACGCGGTCGCTGGGTGAGTCGGCGGCGGTCAGCATCAGGACCATCACGTGGCCGTCCCGCTCGGTGATCATCTGGCAGAGGGTGTCGCCGTGGATGCCTGGCAGGTCGCGGTCGAGCACGACGACGTCGTACGCGTTGACGTCCAGCTTGGCCGCGGCGTCGAGCCCGTCGTGCGCCACGTCCACGGCCATGCCCTGGTCGCGCAGTCCCTCGGCGATGACTTCGGCGAGGGGGCGGGCGTCCTCGACCACCAGGACTCTCAACGCGCCACGCCCGTCTCTGCGTTGGGAGCTTCCGCCGTCGCCCTGCCGTCCGTACGGGGGAGGGTGAGGGTGACCCGCAGGCCACCGTCGGGGCGGGCACGCAGGTCAAGGGTGCCGTGGTGGGCCTGAATGACGGCCGCGACGATGGAGAGGCCGAGGCCGCTGCCCTGGCCGGTGCCGGTCCGGTCGGCGCCAAGGCGGCGGAAGGGCTGCGCGAGGTCCGCCACCCGCCGCTGGTCGAGGACCGGTCCGCTGGACTCGACGACGAGGGACACCGCGCCGGCGTCGTCTCCTTCGGCCCGTACCGCGACACTGATCCAGCCCCCGGGATCGTTGTGCGCGATCGCGTTGTCGACCACGTTGTCGACCGCGCGGCGCAGCAGCGTCTGGCTGCCCCACACCCGCGCGGAGTCGTCGATCCGGTTTTCACACACGGTCAGGCCCTTGGCCGCAATGTCCTTCGCCCGTCCGGTCAGGGCGGTCAGCGCGAGTTGGCCGAGGGCGAGGCGCGCCGAGTCGGTGAACTCGCCGTGCTGGGTGCGAGCCAGGACGAGGAAACTCTCCAGCAGCCGGTCCACCTGGTCGAGTTCGGCGCGCATCCGGGCGGCCAGCGTGGCCGTGGTCTCGGGTACCGGGCCCGGCTTGGCGAGGGCCACGTCCAGGGAGGCCCGCATCGTGGTGAGCGGGGTGCGCAGCTCGTGGGAGGCGTTGGCGACGAAGAGGCGCTGGGCGTCGAAGGAGCCCTCCAGGCGGCCGAGGAGGTCGTCGATGGTGTCGGCGAGGTCCTTCACCTCGTCGCCGGGGCCGCCGATGGCCAGGCGTTCGTGCAGGCTGTCGGCGGTGATCCGGCGGGTTGCCGCTGTCATCACGCGCAGCGGGCGCAGCACCCGGCCGGCGACGAACCAGCCGAGCCCGACCGAGATCACCGCCATGACGCCGAGGGCGATGGCGGAGCCGAGCAGGATCTGTCGGGACTGGGTGTCGTGCGCCTGGGCCAGCTGCTGCTCCAACTCGTCGATGCGGCCCTGGGCCTGCGCCGCCGTGGCGGGCTGATCGGTGCCGCCATCGGGGGCGGTCCGGCTGGAACGCGATCCGCCGGATGCCACCACGGCCGCGATGGCCAGCAGCGCCGTTCCCGACAGCAGGAAAAGAGTCACGTACAAGGCGGTGAAGCGGGTGCGGGCAGTGCCACGGCGCAGGCCAAGCCGGGCAGTCAGGCTCGCGAGCCGTCGGGGCGGACCCCATTTCATCCGCATGCTCCCCTCTCACCACCGCACCAGGACACGTACCAGGCCAGGCTAAGCCGAGGCGCCTAACAGCGAGATGACAGTGGCCGTTCGGCCCCTGTAACTCGCTCCGTCACAGGGTGGGGCCCATGAGCGATGAGAGTACGAAGGCGACGATCGAGGTCATCGGTGTGCGTAAACGCTTCGGGCCCCAGCTGGCTCTGGACGGGATGACGTTCACCGTGCGGCCCGGACGGGTGACCGGCTTCGTCGGCCCGAACGGCGCGGGCAAGTCCACCACCATGCGCGTGATCCTGGGTCTTGACGCGCCTGAGGAGGGAACGGCCCTGGTCGGCGGGGTGCCGTACCGCACCCTGTGTCGCCCGCTTCGGCATCTGGGGGCACTGCTCGACGCCTCCGCGCTGCAGCCGAGCCGCACCGCCCGTAACCACCTGCTGTGGCTGGCCCACTCACAGGGCGTGCCGCCCCGGCGCGTGGACGAGGTCATCGAACAGGCCGGCCTGGGCACGGCGGCCCGGCGCAAGGCCGGCGGCTTCTCGCTGGGCATGCGCCAGCGCCTGGGGATCGCGGCGGCGCTGCTCGGTGACCCGCCGGTGGTCATGCTGGACGAGCCGTTCAACGGCCTCGACCCCGACGGCATCGTGTGGATGCGCGGCTTCCTGGCGGAGCTGGCCCGGCAGGGTCGCGCCGTCCTGGTCTCCAGTCACCTGATGAGCGAACTCGAAGACACCGCGGACCATCTCGTGGTGATCGGTCGCGGCCGGGTCGTCGCGGACACCAGCGTGTCCGAGCTGCTCGCCGAGGCGTCCAGTGGCCGAGTCACCCTTCGTACCTCCGCGCCTCCGCGCGCCGCCCAGGTCCTGCACGGCGCGGGCGCCACCGTTCTCGCCACCGGCCCCGACACCCTCGGCGTCACGGGCCTGCCCGACGAGGACGTCGTGGCCCTGCTTGCCCGGAACGGGGTGCCGTTCTCCCAGGTGTCCGCGCACCGGGCGACGCTCGAAGAGGCGTACATGGAGCTCACCCGGGACGCGGTGGAGTACCGGGGCATCCCGGCGGGGGAGGCCACGCGATGACAGCCACCCTCACCCCTCGCCCCCCGGCCACGAGGCACGCTGAGCGGAGCGGGTTCCTCAGGACGCTGCACGCCGAGTGGACGAAGTTCCGTACGGTACGCGGCTGGGTCCTCGCCATGGCGGGAGCGCTCCTGGTGACGATCGTGGTCGGCCTGCTCGGCACGGCCGCCCCCGCCCCCGGCGGTCGGGGCGCCGACTCCGCCTCGTATCCGATGGGCCCCGGCGGCGAGGCCGTCAATGACAGCTTCTACTTCGTCCACAGGACGCTCACCGGCGACGGCGCCCTCACCGTTCCCCTGCGGTCCCTGACCGGTGTGGCCGACACCGGGACCGGCAAGACGGCCCAGGGCGCCCAGCCCTGGGCGAAGGCAGGGATCATCGTGAAGGAAAGCCTCACCCCGGGATCCCCGTACGCGGCGGTCATGGCCACCGGCGGCCACGGCGTACGCATGCAGTACGACTACACACACGACACGGCGGGCCCTTCCGGCAAGGTCACCCAGGAATCCCCGCGCTGGCTGCGTCTGGTCCGCTCCGGCGACAGCCTCACCGGTTCCACCTCCACCGACGGCTCCCACTGGACCAAGGTCGGCCATGCGAAGCTGCCTGGGCTTGCGCGCACCGTGCGGGCCGGGCTCTTCGCCACGTCACCGCAGGCGAAGCAGGACACCGCGGCGGGCACGGGCTTCAGCCCCGCCGTGGCCACCGGCACCTTCGGCCGCCCCGCCCTCACCGGCGACTGGTCCGAGGGAGCGTGGAGCGGCACACAGGTGGGCGGCGACGCGGGCACCTCCGGCAGCTACACGAACACCACCGAGGGCGGCTTCACCCAGACCGACGGCGGCGGGTTCACCGTGACCGGGGCCGGTGACATCGCACCGGTCGTCGGCGGGCCCGTCATGGGCGTCGGCTTCTCCGTCGAGAACTTCCTCGTCGGCACCTTCGCCGGGCTGATCGTGGTGATCACCGTGGGCACGGTGTTCATCACCGGCGAGTACCGGCGTGGTCTGCTGCGTACGACCATGGCGGCAACTCCCCTGCGGGGCCGGGTGCTTGGTGCCAAGGCGCTGGTGGCCGGGGGCGTCGCGTTCGCCATCGGCCTGGTCGCCGCCGCGATCACCATTCCCATCGGGGAACGCAGCGCGCATGGCAGGGGCTTCCATGTCTTCCCCGTCACGTCGGCGACCGAAGTGCGCGTCATGGTCGGCACCGGCCTGCTCTGCGCGGCCGCCACCGTGCTCGCCCTCGGCGTCGGTGCCCTGCTGCGGCGCAGCGGCACGACTGTCACCCTGGTCATCGCATCGATCGTGCTGCCCTTCCTGCTTGCCACCTCCGGCGTACTGCCCCCGGGCGTCTCGGAGTGGCTGCTGCGGGTTACCCCGGCTGCGAGCTTCGCCATCCAGCAGACCCTGCCCCAGTACACGCAGGTGCTCAGCGTGTACGAGCCGTCGACCGGCTACTACCCGCTGGCGCCCTGGGCCGGCCTCGCCGTGCTGTGCGGATACGCCGCGCTCGCCTTCGGTCTGGCCGTGGTGCGGCTGCGCGGGAGGGACGTATGAGTCTCCTGAGCGGTGCACGACTCACGAGCACGGCTGACGGCGCGTGGCGAGGGAACTTCGGCCGCGCCCTGCACGCGGAGTGGACAAAGCTGCGCACCGCAGGAGACATGGGGAGGTTGCTCCTGCTCGCCGTCGCGCTGACCGTGGCCGTCGGCTGCGGCACCGCCAAGGCCGTGAAGTGCCCGGACGCGGGGTGCGGCCAGGACGCCGTCAAACTCGCCCTGACCGGCGTCACCGTCGGGCAGGCGGTCATCGCCGTCTTCGCGGTGCTGGCCGTCAGCGGCGAGTACGGCACCGGCATGATCCGCACCACGTTCACGGCGGTGCCGAACCGGCTCACCGTCCTCACCGCCAAGGCGACGGTTCTCACCACGGTCGTCCTGTCCTCCGGGACGGTTGCCGTCCTGGCCTCCCTCCTCGTCGGCCGCTACATCCTGCCCGGTAACGGATTCACCGAGACGCATGGCTATGCCCCGCTGTCCCTGGCCGACGGCCCGACCCTGCGCGCGGCCGTGGGCTCGGTCCTCTACCTCGTCCTGATCGCCGTGATCGGCCTCGGCGTGGCGACGGCGGTACGGGAGGCGGCGACCGCCATCGGGATCGTGCTCGGGCTGCTCTACCTCTTCCCGGTCGTCACCCAAGTGGTCAACGACCCGGAGTGGCAGCGCCACCTCCAGCAGATCTCGCCCATGACCGCCGGGCTCGCGATCCAAGCCACCGTCCATCTGCACGAGCTGCCCATCGGTCCATGGGCCGGCCTGGGCGTGCTCGCCACGTGGGCCGCGGCCGCGTTGCTGGTCGGCAGCCTGCTGCTGCACAGGCGCGACGCGTAGCCGAATCGAGCCGTCCGCGAGCACGTTGGCATCGGGCCCCAACGACTCTGGGAACGGACCGACAGCACGTATACGACGGCCACCCCGGCTCCCCGCACCGCTTATCCCTTCAGGTAGCGGTGCAGGGAGGTCTTGGGGATGCCGGTCTTGACGTGGATCTCCCCGTAGCTGGCGCCTTGATCTTGGAGCAGACGCGCGTACTCGATCTTGTCGGCTGGGTGGGCCACGGGCCGCGCAGCACCATCGCGAAGATGCACCAGCGAGTCCGCGAGCGGCTGCCGCAACTACCGGTGCTGGTCGAGACAGCCGACCGCTACCGACGGGACCAGGAAGCCCTCCTGGCCGCGGCGAAGGCTACGCCGGTCGGGGAGACGTTCGAGCACGCCGGGACTGCTTACCGCCGCGTGATCTACAAGACCCATCTGAAGTCGCAACGGCGGGCTCGCACCGAAGTGGTCCTCGTCGAAGATCCCGGGACTGGCGAGACCATCGACTTGACCCAGCGCGAGGACGAGGCGTTCTGGTCCTGGGCCATCATCGAAACGCTGCGGCACACCGGCATCCGGCGCGAAGAGCTCTTGGAGATCACCCACCTCGCTCTCGTGTCCTACCGGATGGCCGACAGCGGCAAGCTGGTCCCGCTCCTGCAGATCGTGCCGTCGAAGAACAACCAGGAGCGGCTGCTGCTGGTCAGCCCGGAACTGGCCAGTGTCCTGGCCACGATCATCACCCGCCTGCGCAACAGCAATGGCGGCACGATCCCGATGACCAGCCGATACGACACCCACGAAGGGCCTTCTGCCCGATACTGCCGCACCTCTTCCAGCGTCGGCCGCGCGGGCATCGCAACGAAGTGATCTCTCCCGTCACACTTCAGGACTTCCTGGACGCGGCCCTCGCCCGCACCGGCTTGCGCGATGCGGCCGGTGAACCCTTGAAGTTCACCGCCCACGACTTCCGCAGGATGTTCGCGACCGAGGCGGTCACCGGCGGACTCCCCGTCCACATCGCCGCCCGCCTTCTGGGACACGAGGATCTGGCGACCACGCAGGCATACCTCGCCGTGTTCCAGGACGACCTCATCCGTTCCTGCCGGTCCTTCCTCGCCCAGCGGCGCAGCCTCCGGCCTGAGGCTGAGTACCGGGGCCCGACCGATGAGGAATGGCGTGAGTTCCAGCAGCATTTCGAGCTTCGCAAAGTCGAGTGGGGCACCTGCGGACGCCCCTGCGGGACTCCCTGCAAACACGAGCACGCCTGTGTTCGCTGCCCGATGCTGCGGATCGGCCCAAGACAACGACAGCGGCTGGTCGAGATCATCCACAGCCTCAACGACCGCATTAAAGAGGCCAAGGCGAACGGCTGGCTCGGCGAAGCGGAAGGACTCCAGGTCAGTCTCGAAGCTGCGGGCAAGAAACTGGCCTCCCTGGACCGGGCTGCTACGCGCGGCTCAACCCACGTCGCTGATCTCGGAATCCCTCAGATCAGGGACCGAAAGGGGACCTCGTGACCAAGGCGCATCGGCCTCTCATCCTCAACCGGTAAGCACGGATGGGCTGCCGCCGGCGAGTGCGGCAAGGATATGAGGCCAGGCAGTCTTGCCGAGGAGTGCGTCAGCTTCAGGCGTGCCTCCGTATTGGAAGTGTGGGGACGCGGATGCGGGGCTCTCGCCAGGAAGGCGCGGGCGGTGGCCGGCATCGTCGCGCGCGATGAGACGCACGGTGGCTCTGGCCGAGCGCCGGCGTTGCGCCAGTTGTTCGGCGAAGGGCAGCGACGGCCACATCGCGTCGTCGCCGCCTGCAATCAGCAGGAGGTCGGCTCTGGCAGCCTCCACGGGAATCTCTGCTGGCGAAAGGAGGTGAGCGAAGGTCCGTTCGCTGAGTTCGTACCACCCCCGGATGGCGACGGGCCCGCTGTCCGGCTCAGGGGAAGTCCACGAGTCGTCCATCGGGACAAAAGGTAGTGGCCGCCCCTGCCACGTCCAGGACGAGCGATATGGGTGATGCGTTCCGTCATGGCCTGAACCAACGTTGCACCAGACCCGCGAAGTGGGCGACATAGCGACGACCACGTCCACGCGTGGGTCATGCACCGCCGTCAGCAAAGCCGCTTCAGCGCCCTTGGAAGCACCAAGAATTCCGATACGTCGCGCTCCCTCACGTTGAAGGACGTCGACGGCGGCGGTGAAGGTCTCCAAGGGGACCTCACAAATTCCTGGGGTCTGCCCTGGCCCACCGAACCAGCGGATCGCCAGGGCTATGACCCCTTGCTGAGCCAGGATGCGCGCTCGCTCGCGTTCAATGCGCCCGCTGGACCCTGCCAGGACCAGGACCCCGACGTCACTGCCACGAGCAGGAGCGGCGAGAAGCCCTTCCCACGGATCCGCCAGCTCGTGCTCGGTGATCTCCATGCGCGCTTCCTGCCTCCACAACTCTCCTAAAGCCCTGTCCAGCACGCGGGGCGCGGCCACCTACCAAAGCCGCCGCACCCCGCCTCCACTCGCATGGAGGTCTACATCATGACGCCCCACACGCCACCTGAGTTAGTCCGGGAAAACCCGTTCAAGCCCGCCTCCGTCCTGCTCAAGGCCAAGGACGACAAGAGCGGCAAGCTCCTGCCTGGAGCCACCGTCAACATCGGCACCGGCGACAAGACCCTCCTTACCCTCACTACGGGCGAGGGCACCGCCATGGCGAAGCTCGCGGTCAACAGCCGTACCGGTACCGACTTCTGGGTCAGGCAGACGAAGGCTCCCGAGGGATACGACTTGTACAAGGGGCAGCGCGACTTCAAGGCCAAGCCAGGCGACCCCGTCACATTGACTGTCACCAACACCAAGACCGCATCGCCGCGCCCTGACCCCTCGGACAAGCCAACGGACGAGCCGACCGAGAAGCCCAGCAGCAAGCCGACGGAAAAGCCGACGTCCGGCAGCTCCGGGGCTCCCAACACGCCGGAGCCGACCGAGAAGCAGACCGACTCCCCGTGGCCTGACAAGACCGCGTCGAGCACCGCGGCCCCTGAGCCCGATGGCTCCCTCGCCGCCACCGGCGCTGACGCCACGCCGTGGCTGATCGGCGGCTCCGGTGTCCTCCTTGTCGTTCCATGCCAGGAGCCAGGAGCCAGGAGCCAGGAGCCAGGAGCCAGGAGCCAGGAGCCAGGCACGGGCACTGATGCCTCAGCTAGCGAGCAGGGCCTGCATCCACTGGCCTTCGCGTTGCTCGATGTATTCGGCGTCGTTTCGCCAGGCGTCGCCGTGGCCTTCGGCCCACAGCCTTGCCCAGGGCTGGGCTCCTTGGGCTGCCTGGTCGCGCAGGAAGTCGTGCATGGAACGCGTACGGCGCCCCAGTAGAGGGACCAACCGACGGCGTTCGGACTCAGCCAGACCGTAGGCGTCGGCGAAGACTCGCAGTCGGTTGGCCGCGTCCGGGCTCTGCCAGTCCGGATGCGCGGACAGCGGGATGAACCCGTGAATGGCGTATGTGACATCCCATAGGCGCGAGCCGGGTCCTGCACCGTCCCAGTCGATGAAGGCCCATCGCGCCTCGTCTGCGACCACGAGGTTCCAGGGGGCCAGGTCGTTATGGGCGATGATGTCACTGCCCTCAGCAGGGATCAGCGTCTGCCACTGCGCATCGGAGGGCGGCGTGAAGTCCTGCACGGCGTCGTGGAAGTCCCGGATCAGCCGTGCAACGCGAGCCAGTTGTCGAGCGGGTTCCATCAGCGAGAACCGGTCGGGCCAGACCACATCTCCCGGCATGAAGGTCAGGACCTCACGTCCCTGATCGTCAATGCCGAGCGGACGAGGCGCCGCGCCGAATCCCACCTCGTGCAGGTGGGCAAGTAGGGCATGCACAGCGGGGGTCCATGGTCCGACCGGACGGCGAACGGTGTCCCCGACGCGAACGACACCATCACTGACGTTGCCACCGGACAAAGGCTGTTCATCATCGTGCCGCATCGAACCAGTCTGTCGGATCAGCTCGTCATGATCACCCCATTAAGGGTGAGGGGACTGCTGCAGAGTGGGGTGACACCTGACCTGGCTTGCTGAGAGGCGGCCTGGAAGGATGTCGCAGTGCCCAAGCCGTATCCGAAGGAGTTCCGCGAGGACGTCGTACGGGTCGCGCGCAATCGCGAGCCCGGCGTCACGCTGGAACAGATCGCCGCCGACTTCGGCGTCCACCCGATCACGCTGTCGAAGTGGCTGCGCCGCGCCGAAGCCGATGAGGGCGCCAGGCCCGCAACAGCGTCGGGTGAGCCGGCCGAGCTGCGCGAGGCCCACAAGCGGATCCGGCTGCTGGAGCAAGAGAACGAAGTGCTCAGGAGGGCTGCGGCGTATCTGTCGCAAGCGAACCTGCCAGCAAAATGATGTATCCGCTCGTCCGCGAGCTGGCCGCCGCCGCTGCCCCTTACCGGGTCCCGGTGGCGGTGACGGGCCGGGTACTCGGGCTGGCCCGCCAGCCCTGCTACCGGTGGCTGGCCCGCCCGGTCACCGGCGCCGAGCTGCTCCAGGCCCACCGCGCCAACGCCCTCTTCGACGCTCACCGCGACGACCCCGAGTTCGGGCACCGCTTCCTCCTCGACGAGGCCCGCGCCACCGGTGAGCCGATGGCCGAGCGGACCGCCTGGCGGTTCTGCCGGGACAACGGCTGGTGGAGCTCCTTCGGCAAGCGAAAGGGCCGCGCCAAGAACGCCAAGGCCGGGCCGCCGGTCCACGATGACCGGGTGCGGCGCAACTTCACCGCCGACGGGCCGAACCGGCTGTGGCTCACGGACATCACCGAACACCCCACCGGCGAGGGCAAGCTGTATCTGTGCGCCGTCAAGGACGTGTATTCCGGGCGCATCGTGGGCTATTCCATCGACGCCCGGATGGAGTCCCGCCTCGCGGTGAGAGCCCTGGAATCCGCCGTCACCGCCTACACCGCGGCGCCGTCTCCCACGCTCCCGGCCTTGTCGGCGGCGCGGTCCTCCCGCTGACCACCGGGTCACTCCTGGGGGGCCTGCTCCGACTGCTGCACGGTGATGTCGTCCAGCCTCTCGCTTGGTGTGCCCGCTGTGGTGGACACCCACGACCAGGCCGCCAGGGCCAGGGCGATCGCGGCGGCCGCGGCGACGGCGCGGCCGACCCGCCTGACTCTGGCCCGACTGTCCAGGTCCCGCCAGGCCGGACCGGCCCATAGGTCCACCGGTTGCCACAACTCACCGACCGCGTCGGCCTCGGGGCTCGTCGGCTCGTCGTGCCGGGACTGCTTCCGCTCTCTTGTCCCGTCCGGGGAGAGGGGACGAGGATGCCGCCCCTGTCCCCGTTCCCGAGCGGAGGGTTCTCTGGGGGCGGATGCGCGGATGGCGCGCTCGTTGTCCGTGAGGAACTTCAGCCATATCTCCTCGGAGCGGGACGCGATGCCGTCCCGCTCCTCAGGCGTTCCGTCGCCGCCTGCACCGTGTGTGGTCACGGCCCCGCCCTCTCCCCTCAGGCCCGCAGGCGGTGGGCTCTGCGGGAAAGCGTCCCCGTGGGAGGGGCGGCCGACGGTCGGTGTGTCGTCCCGTGCCGCGTAACCTTGCCGGTGTTCACTCCTGGGCGCCGAACGGCAATCGAACGTCGGCTCGCCCCCCTGGCAGATCATTGCATAGTGCAAAAAGAGATCGCCAGATGTTCCGGTCGATTTCACCAGACCCTCAGTGGGCTCCGCCTGCCTTCGTCGAGCCGGCCTGGGCCGCCTCGCGCCGCGATCCGGTGGGGAGCTGGCGGCGGGCCGTCGCGTGTCTGTGTGTCATGGTCGCCTTTCGCGGTCGGAACGTCAGCTCTCGGACCCGATTGGGTAAAGGCGTGGCGTCGGGGGCAGCGGCGTCCGGAATACCCTTGCATAGTCTAAAGGTGTGGAGGGGCGCCTGCGGAGACGAAGGGGGCGGCTCCCGAGTGCCATGACGCCTCTGGAGTACGTCATGACCGGGCAGAAGTCGCCATGAAGCTGGACGGTGCTCTCCTACATGCCCGGTCGTGGTGATAGCGGTGTGGCGGTCGCTGACGTGGTGGCAGGGCGGGGGTGGGTTCCTCCCGCTCGTCTCGCTCGGGCCCGCCTTCTCGGGACTGGTCGGGGGGTGGCGCCGTTCGGCGGTCTTCGGACTGGTGGCGCTGGTGCTTTGTGTGGGACTCGGGCTGTACGACGGGCTGTTCGAGGAGCGCCGGGGGTTCACCGCGACGGCAGCGGTGGCCGGCGTGACCGGTATCGGCATCACCGGGGCCGTGATGCGCTCGCGCCGGGAGGAGGAGTTGGCGAGTGTGCGGTCGATCGCGGAGGTCGCTCAGTGGGTGCTGCTGCGTCCGGTGCCGCTGACCGCGGGGCCGTTGCAGGCGGCGGTGTCGTACACCTCGGCCGTCGCGTAGGCGCGCAGCGGCGGGATCCGTACGAGGTGGTCGCCTCGCCGCACGGTATCCCGGTCATCGTGGGCGACGTCCAGGGCAAGGGCCTGACCCCGGTGCGGCGCGTTCCGGGAGGCCGCGCACGAGGAGCCGCACCTGGCGGGGCTCGGCGAGCGCCTGGCACGAAGCGTGGCCCGCGAGTTGGAGGGTGAGAGTCCGTCACCGCGATCCTCGCCGAGATGGGCACGGACCACGAGGCCGTCTTCCTCAACTACGGTCATCCGGCCCCGATGCTCGTACGCCGGGACGGCACCGCCGACTTCCCGGAGCCGCCCGCCTACGCCCTTCCACTGGGCCTGGGAGCGCACGGCGGCGAGGGCCCGAAACCCTGTCGGGTGGATTTCGCATGGGGGTGATCAGCTCCTGCTGTACACGGGCGGCGTCACCGAGGCCCGCGACGACACCGGCCGTTTCCACCCCGTGAGTGAGCGAGCGCATCTGCTGCAGGAACGGGATGCGCACCGTGCCTTGGAGACGCTGTGCGCGGATCTCGCCCAGCCCGCCCGGCGGGCCGCCCCACGACGACGCCGCGATGCTCCTTCTCCGTTGCCATGGTCATGGGGGAGGAAAATCTGTGTCATGCGCGTGAGGGAGCAGCGGCTTCGGCGAGGTAGAAAGGACTTATGCCGGAGCGTGAGGCCCTCGCAGGGGCGATGGACGATGTGGACGTGGTGACTCGGTCGGTGCTGACCGCGTCCCGGCTGCTGGTGGCGGTCTCCGCTCGCTCCCTCGCCGAGGTCGAGGAGCGGGTGACACTGCCGCAGTTCCGCATGCTGGTGGTGCTGTCCACACGCGGGGCGACCAAGCTGGTCACGCTCGCCGACCTGCTCCAGGTGGCACCGTCCACCGCCATGCGGATGGTCGACCGGCTGATCGCGGCAGGGCTCGCGGACCGGCGGGCCAATCCCGACAATCGCCGTGAGACCTTGCTGCAGCTCACTGACGAGGGGCGGCGCACGGTCGAGGACGTCACCGCCCGGCGCCGCGCTGAGATCGCCGCGATCGTCGAACGGCTCTCCCCGACGCAGCGGCTGGCCCTCATAGAGGCCCTGGCCGCCTTCAATGAGGCCGGGGGAGAGCCTCTCGCGCCGGCGATGGACGGCGCGGAGCCGCACCCGCTGGGCTGGGCGGTGGACCTGCCGGTCGTCCGCGACGCCTGAGCTGCTCGGGGCACCGTCGGACCCGAGTCGAACTTCTCCCCGCCGCGTTTTGCGTAATGCAGGCGAATTGTGCACGCGCGAGCCCGCTGCCCGCTCCCGCCGGCAAAGACCACTGCGGCGTGTCCGGCTGAGGGCAGTGGCAGCGTCCGCCCGGCACTCGACGATGGCGGACGTGGAAGGGCGCGCAGGGAGCGAAGCCGCGCATGCGACGAAGACGTCGGCCGTGTCCACTCCGGAAGCGCACCTGATGGGGCATCTGCGGAGCACGGCGTGGGGCCCGGTGTGGGGCCCGGCCGAGTTCGTCGGCCTGCCGCCGTGGTGGCTGACGGCACAGGGACTGCTGACCGGATGTGTGGCGGCGGGGGCGATCATTGTCGGTACGGTCGACGGCGCCTGGTACGGGATTCCGGAACTGGCGGACGGCGAGGGCGGCCTGGTGTGTGCCGCCATGCTCACGCTCTACCTCTGCGTGGTGCGGGCGGGGCGGGCGCTGGTCGGCATCGTGGCCGTGCTGGTGGTCTGCCTCGCGCTTCAGGCGCCGCAGGCGGCCGTGGGCCTGGTGCTAGCGGAGCGAGGGCAGGTGGAGTCCGCGCTGGTCACCTCGGTCGAGGGCGCACCGTAATCCGTCTCCGGCCGCTTTCTGTGTGCGGTTGCCGACCGTGACGGCGCGGGACTGTCCTGGACGGAGCCGCTTCGTGTGCTGGGGGCTGGGTTGCGGTCTTGGTCGCCGCGTGCGCCGTCGCGGTCGTACGCTCCTTTCGTGCCTCTCACACCACGTCTGGATCACCGGCGTCCTCGGCCCCGGGCGCAGGCACCCCTGGTGACCACACGGCTTCCGCTTCCTGATCATCCGGTGTTGGGTGTGGGGCTCGGGGACGTGGTGTTGTAGAAGTTCGGCAGGTCCGGGCGCGGAGTCAGGGCGACGGGCGGCGTGCCAGGCTGGGACACGGGCGGGGTGAGCTGCTCCTTGGGCAGCTTCGGCGGGGTCGTCTGCTGGAAGTTCACCTGGTCGAAGTTGATCAGACCGGTCTTCTCCAGGACCGTGATGTGATCGAGGACGACGTCGTTGGCCTGGTCGGCGAGCTGACGTACCAGCGTGTTCTCCGTGGTGGCGCGGATCTTGCCGATGGCCGGGAAGATCTGACCGTGCGTGACGCGCATGATGTTGGCTGCGGTGGAGTCGAACTCCTTGCCGCTCTTCGCGTCCACGGTCGCGACGAACTGCTGCTGTTGCGGACTGGCCTGGTTGGGCAGGGTGATGTCCAGCTCGACGGCGATCTTGCGGCAGCTGGCGTCGAGCAGGGCGTGTCCGACGACCAAGTGCTGGCCCGCTTCCTTCATCTCCTTCGTCGTACCCCGCTTCATGGACAGCTCACCGAGGGGGTATTCCCACAGCCCGGCGGAGCGCACCTTGACCACGAAGTCGCGGTCCGCCTCGGTGAGCGGCCCGTAGGCGGTGTTGGCAATGATCCGGGATGTGTTCGTCGAGGCGTTCTGCACGCCGAGCATGGACGGGTAGGCGAGCGCGGAGAGAGTGAGGACCAGCGCGCCGCCGACGACGGCGGTGCCGATCGTGTTGCGGGAGAGGGGCATGGAACCTCCTGACATGAGTGGACCGGGTGTCAGGAGGTACGGCTGGGGCGCCGGAATCCATCATTGCACTAGGCAAATTTTGCATTGCGCTATGTGGCTTGCGTCACGGGGGTCGAGGCGGGGCGTCGGGCACCTGGATGGTGAGCGACCGGTTCCCGCTCTTCGATGTCGAGGGCAACAGCGTCAGGGGGCCGCCTTGGGTGGCCCCCTTGAGAAGGAGTTCAGCGGGCGGCGGAGAGGTGGTTCGCGCGGAGGGGTGCGTCGGTGCGGGCCGTGATGTCCTCGAGGGTGATGCCGGGTGCGGTTTCGACAAGGGTGAGGCCGTGTTCGGTGATGTCGAGGACGGCGAGGTCGGTGATGATGCGGTGGACGCAGTGCTCGCCGGTCAGGGGCAGGGTGCATTCGGTGACGATCTTCGGGCTGCCGTCTTTGGCGGTGTGTTCCATGAGGACGATGACGCGTCGGGCGCCGTGGACGAGGTCCATGGCGCCGCCCATGCCTTTGACCATCTTGCCGGGGATCATCCAGTTGGCGAGGTCGCCGTGCTGCGAGACCTGCATGGCGCCGAGGACGGCGGTGTCGATGTGGCCGCCGCGGATCATGCCGAAGGACAGGGCGGAGTCGAAGAAGGAGGCGCCGGGCAGGACGGTGACGGTTTCCTTGCCGGCGTTGATGAGGTCGGGGTCGACTTCGGTCTCGGTGGGGTAGGGGCCGGTGCCGAGGATGCCGTTCTCGGAGTGCAGGACGACGTGGATGCCTGGTGGGAGGTGGCCGGGGATGAGGGTGGGCAGGCCGATGCCGAGGTTGACGTAGGAGCCGTGGGTGAGTTCGGCGGCGGCGCGGGCGGCCATCTGCTCGCGGGTCCAGCTCATGCTCGTACGGTCCTCTTCTCGATCTGCTTGTCTGCGGCCTGGTCGCCGGTCAGTTCCACAACCCGCTGGACGAAGACGCCCGGCAGGTGCACCGTGTCGGGGTTCAACTCGCCCGGCTCCACGAGCTCTTCGACTTCGGCCACCGTGACGCGCCCGGCCATGGCGGCGAGGGGGTTGAAGTTGGCGGACGCCTTGCGGAAGACGAGGTTGCCGTGGCGGTCGCCGCGCCAGGCGCGTACGAGGGCGAAGTCGGTGGTGATGCCGTGCTCCAGGACGTAGGTACGGCCGTCGAAGTCGCGCGTCTCCTTGGCCGGTGAGGCCACGGCGACCGTGCCGTCGGGGGCGTAGCGCCAGGGCAGGCCGCCTTGGGCGACCTGTGTGCCGACGCCGGCGGGGGTGTAGAAGGCGGGGACGCCCGCACCGCCCGCGCGCAGCCGTTCGGCCAGGGTGCCCTGCGGGGTGAGTTCCACCTCCAACTCGCCCGAGAGGTACTGGCGGGCGAACTCCTTGTTCTCGCCCACGTAACTGCCCGTCACGCGGGCGATGCGGCCCGCGCCCAGCAGGACGCCGAGGCCGTGTCCGTCCACGCCGCAGTTGTTCGACACAACCTCCAGGCCGCCGGCGCCCTGTTCGTACAGGGCCTGAATGAGGGTGTCAGGGATGCCGCTGAGGCCGAAGCCGCCGACGGCCAGCGACGCGCCGTCGGGAATGTCGGCGACCGCCTCGGCGGCGCTCGCACAGACCTTGTCCATGAGGGCCTTTCTCTCGTTACTGGTTCGCTCGGCGTACGGCGTCCGAGATCGACTTGGTGCCGCCGTGCGCGGTGAGGCCGCCGTCGACCGGGATCTCCGCGCCGGTGATGAAGGACGACTCGTCGCAGAGGAGGAAGATGACGAGAGGGGTGATGTCGGCGACGGTGCCGGTGCGGCCGAGCGGTGTCTCGCGGACGTTGGCGTCACGGAAGGCCGGCGCCGCGGAGGCGGTCATGTCCGTCTCGATGAAGCCCGGGTGAATGGTGTTCACGCGGATACCGCGGGGGCCGAGTTCCATGGCGGCGGTGGCCGACAGGCCGCGCAGCGCCCACTTGCTGGCGGTGTACGCGACCGGGTAGTGGGCGGTCAGCGCCGCCGTCGAGCCGACGTTCACGATCGACGAGCCGGGGCGCATCAGCGGTGCCAGGTGCTGGATGCCGAGCAGCGGTCCGGTGACGTTGACGGCGTGGACGCGAGCCATGTCCTCGGGGCGTATGTCGTCGAGGCGGGCGCGCCAGGTGACGCCGGCGTTGTTGACCAGGCCGTGCACCTGGCCGTACGACTCCTCCAGTTCGGCGGCGAGTTCGGCCCAGTCCTGCTCGCTGGTGACGTCGAGGCGGCGGCAGCCGGGGGTGTCGGTCACGTCGGTGGCGATGACGCGGGCGCCCTCGCGGGTCAGTGTCTCGGCCTCCGCGGCGCCCTGGCCGCGGGCCGCGCCGGTGATGACGACGACCTTGCCGAGGAGCCGCTTGGGGTGCAGGTCACTCACGGCCGCTCCCGCGTGCGGCGCCGGGCGGCGGGCACCGGTATGGGGTCGGCGCCGGTCACCACGGTGTTGGTGACGCTGCCGATGCCCTCGACGGTGAGCGTGACCGTGTCGCCGGGCTTCAGCGGCGCCGGGTCCTGCTTGCCGCGTACGCCCCACAGTTCGGCGAGGCAGCCGCCGTTGCCGCAGGTGCCCGAGCCCAGGACGTCACCGGGTCGCACCCAGGTCCCGCGCGAGGCGTAGGCGACCATCTCCTCGAAGGTCCAGCTCATGTTGGACAGCAGATCCGTGCCGACGACCTCGCCGTTCACCGAGGCGGTGAGCCCGAGCCGCAGGAATCCGTCCGCGTCGCGGTACTTCTCCAGCTCGTCGGCGGTGACCAGGTACGGGCCCAGCGTGGTCGCGGTGTCCTTGCCCTTGCACGGTCCGAGGCCCACCTTCATCTCGGCGGACTGCAAGTCGCGGGCGGACCAGTCGTTGAACACGGTGTAGCCGACGATGTGCTCACGGGCCTGCTCGGGGGTGAGGTCGCGGCCCTCCACGCCGATCACGGCGGCGACTTCGAGTTCGAAGTCGAGCACGGCCGACCCCGGCGGCATAGGGATGTCGTCGTGCGGGCCGTACACCGCGTAGGGGTTGGCGAAGTAGAACGTCGGCGCCGCGTACCACTGCTCTGGCACCCCGGCCGTACCGTCCACGGACCGTCGTACGCCCTCGACATGCTCCTCGAAGGTGACGAAGTCCCGCACGGTGGGCGGCTGCAGCGGCGGCAGCAGCCGCACCTCGGAGACATGGGGACCGGCCGGGACGTCGAGCGTCGCAGCGCCCGCGTCCAGCAGTCCGGGCAGGCCGCCGTCGGCGGCGAGCAGGCTGGTCAGGGAGCTGACACCGGGGAGAGGGTGGAGCGTGCCGTCCGCTTCGACGACGGCCACGTGGCGTCGGTTGCGGTACTCGTACGCGGCGAAACGCATGACGGATTCCTGTCGGCGTGAGGGTGGGCGCGAAGGCCGGGGGCGCGGCGTGGGAGCCTGGGCAGTCGACAGGGCAACCGCGCCCCCGGGGACTGAGGGCTTCGCCGGTCAGACCGGCGGGGCGACGAACACGCCGCGGTCGACGTCGTTGAAGGACTCCTTGGTGACCAGCTCGTTCATGGGGTTGGCGGTGCCCCACTGGTCTGTGACCTCGGGCTGGGAGAAGTCGTAGACGTGCGGGTGCCAGGTGTCCTCGTCGAGCAGTTCCAGCTCGGTGGTGTACTCGACGGTGTTGCCGTGCGGGTCGAGGAAGTAGGTGAAGGTGTTGTCGCCCGCCATGTGCCGACCCGGACCCCAGATCTTCTTGAAGCCGGCCCGCATCACGCGGCCGGAGCCGCGCATGTACTCGTCGATGCCACGCATCTCGAAGGAGATGTGGTGCAGCGAGGTGTGCGGGCCCTTGGCGATGGCCATGGAGTGGTGCTGGTTGCTGATCCGCATGAAGTGCATGACGTCGCCGATGTGCGGATGGCCGAGCGTGTCCGACAGCCGGAAACCGAGGTGCTCCTCGTACCAGGCCTTGGTCTTGTCCAGGTCCGGCGAGTTCAGCACCACGTGCGACAGCTTGACCGGGATCGACTCCTTCTCCTCGATCTTCCGGTGCTGCCTGACCTCGACGTCGGCGGAGACCTCGATGGTGCGCCCGTCGACGTCGAAGAAGCGGAAGCCGTACCCGCCGCCGGGGGTGTCGACCTTGCCCGGCTGGGTGATCAGCTGCACTCCGCCAGCGAGGAGTTGTTCGGCGAGGGTGTCGACGTCGGCCGGGCTGCCCGCCCCGTAGGAGACCAGGTCGAGGCGCTTCTCGTCGGCCCTGCGCAGCCGGACGACGTACTGCTCGGGGGAGCCCTCGGCGGCCAGGAAGGAGATCCCGGAGTCCTCTTCGACCTTGGTCAGGCCCCAGACGCCGGAGTAGAAGTCGAGCTGCTTGTCGTAGTCGGGCACGGCGAGGTCGACGTGCCGCAGATGGGTGAGCAGGCGGTTGTTCATGTGGGGGTTCCTTCTCAGGCGAGGTTGAGCAGGGCGGCGGCGTTTCCGCCGCGTACGGAGTGGAAGTCGGTCTCGGGCAGCCGGGCGGCGCGCAGTGCGGCGAGCGGGTCCTCGGTGCCCATGTCGAAGGCGTAGTCGGAGCCGAGCAGCACCCGGTCCGCGCCCGCGGCTCGCACGAGTTCCCGCAGCACGTGCGGGTCGTGGACGAGGGAGTCGAAGTACAGGCGCTTGAGGTAGCTGCTGGGCAGGTGGGCGCAGCCGGCGCCCGCGTCGGACCGGGCCGACCAGGCGTGGTCGGAGCGGCCGATATGGGTGGGCAGATAGCCGCCGCCGTGCGCCGCGATCAGCTTCAGGCCTGGGTGGCGGTCCAGCACACCCGAGAAGATCAGGTGGGACAGCGCCACCGCGTTCTCCACCGGCTGGCCGACGGTGTTGGACAGGTACCACTCGTCCAGCCGCTCGTCGAGTGTGCAGCCGAAGGGGTGCAGGAAGAGGACGGCCCCCGTGTCCTCGGCGCGGGCCCAGAACGGCTCGTACGCCGAGTCGGACAGCTCGCGGCCAGGAGCGTGGCTGGAGATCTCCACCCCCAACAGGCCCTGCTCCAGGGCGTGTTCCAGAGCACGTACGGCCTGCTCGGGGTGCTGCAGGGGGACGAGGCCGAGCCCGTGCAGCCGCGCGGGAGCCTGGGCGCAGTGAGCCGCCGTCGCCTCGTTGGCGAGCCGGTAGACCTTCTCGGCCGTCTCCTCGTCCGCCCAGTAGTGGTAGTGCGAGGGGGACGGGCTGACCAGCTGCACGTCCACGCCCTGCGCGTCCATCGCGGCCAGCCGTGCGGTGACGTCAATCATCCTCGGGGCGCGCTCGCGGACCATCGGGCCGCTGACCGCGAGGGCCGCGGGGCCGTTGCGGCGGGCGTCGAGGGCCCTGGCCTCGGCCAGTCCCGGCAGGTCCGCCACCACGGCGTCGACCTCGGGCAGCAGGACGTGCGCATGCACATCCACGGTGGGGACGGTCACGGCAGCTCCTTCAGGGCGTTCATCGTGCCGCCGATCAGCCCGGGCACGTCGGCCTCGCGCACGCCGTCCAGCTGCCACTGGCCGATCTGCACCGACGCCTCGACGACCGTCCGCACTCGGGGTATGCGGCGCTCGTAGTAGCTCTGGAACAGTTCGTCGTCCCAGTCCCGGCCGCTGGTCAGCAGTTCGGCGAGGACGAGGGCGTCCTCCAGGGACATGGCCGCGCCCTGGGCGATGGTGGGCGGGCAGCAGTGGGCGGCGTCGCCGACCAGGACAACCCGGCCGCGGTGCCAGGACCCCTCCACGAGCATGCGGTTGAACCAGGTGTAGTTGACCTTCTCTGGATCGGTGATGTGTTTGGTGATCTCCGGCCAGGCACCGCCGTACTCCTGCGCCAGGCGGCGCATCTCGTCGGCGTACTCGGCCGGGTCGACGCAGGCACGCTCGCGGCAGCCCTCGACGAGGAACGCGTAGAGGGTGTTCTCGCTGGTGGGCGTGTATCCGGCGATGTGGGCCGGGCCGCCGTAGGCGAGGTCGGTGCGTTCCACGCCCTCGGGGCGCGGGGCGGCGATGCGCCAGATGGCCATGCCGGTCGGCTCGGGTTTGTCGGTGATGCCGATCGCCGCGCGGGTGGCGGAGTTGAGGCCGTCGGCGGCGATCACCAGGTCGTAACGCCCTTCGGTGCCGTCGCTGAACCGTACCGAGACGCCGTCGGCGTCCTGCTCCAGAGTCTTGGCGGTGGTGCCCAGGCGCACCGTGGCACCGGAGGCGCGGACCGCGTCGATGAGGATCTGCTGGAGCTGGGGGCGCTGCATGCCGAGGGTGGCGGGCAGGTCGTCACCGCCGGTCTGGATGTCCTCGGCGACGTGCAGCACGGTGCCGTCGGGGGTGGTGATGCCCAGGGTGCCGAAGGGGAATCCGGAGGCTTCCACCTGCTCCCACAGGCCCAGTTCGCTCAGCACGCGCAGGGCGTTGCCCTGGAGGGTGATGCCGGAGCCGGTGGTGGCGTTCCAGTCGGGCCTGGCCTCGATCAGGTCGACGTCGAGGCCGGCGCGGCGCAGCAGGATGGTCACGGCGTTGCCGGAGGCGCCACCGCCTATGACCAGGACTCTGCAAGTGAGGCTGTCTGCCATGTCGGGGATACCTCCCGAGGTTGGGCCGCACGACTTCGGGCGGCGGGGGTGCGGCTCGCCCGCCGTCCAGGCGGGCCAGGGGGCTGTGATGAATCACCCGTCAGCGGGTGGAGCGGTCTGTGGCCGGATGCGCCGTTGCTGTCCGGGGAGGACGACGCATCCGGCCGGTTCCGCGGGCTACTTGACGGCGATCGGGTTGACCGGTGAGCCCACGGCCCCGGTGATGGGCAGCGGCGCGGCGGTCAGCCAGAACTCGTACACGCCGTCCTCGGCACAGTCCGCGGCGAGTGCGTCGAGGTCCCACATCTCGCCGATCAGCAGGCCCATGTTGGGGATCACGACCTGGTGCAGAGGCTGGAAGGCGCCCTCGAACTCGTTCGGCCGTACCTCGAAGCCCCACGTGTCGGTGGCGATCGCGGCGATCTCGGTGCGGTGCAGCCACCCGGCCGTGGTGAAGGACAGCCCCGGCGCGGGCCCGCCGGCGTAGTCACCCCAGCCCTCGCGCTTGGCGCGGGCCAGCTGCCCGGTCCGTACGACCACGATGTCCCCCCGGCCGACGGTCACGCCGTGGGCCTCGGCGGTCGCCGTCAGGTGCTCCTCAGTGACGGCGAAGCCGTCGGACAGCTCGCCGTCGCTGCCGAGTACTCGGCCGGCATCCAGCAGAACACCGCGCCCGGCGACGTACGGTGCCATGTGCTCGATGCCGGTGACCAAGTCACCGTCGGAGGTCACCACCTTGTCGGCCCGGCGCCCGTTCCAGGCGAATCCGTGGTCGAAGATGTGCCCGAGCCCGTCCCACTGGGTGGAGCACTGCAACGGCATCGCGATCACGTCGTCCGCTCCGCCGATGCCATGCGGGAAGCCCTGGTTGCCCAGCGCCGCGTCCGTGCCGGTGTCCAGCATGGTGTGCACCGGGTTGGTGCGGCGCCGCCAGCCCTTCTGCGGGCCGTTCATGTCGAACCGCTGGGAGAGGGAGAAGCTGACGCCGCGCCGGACGAGGGCCGCGCCTTCACGCCGCTTGGCCTCGTCGAGGAAGTTGAGGGTGCCGAGAACGTCGTCCTCTCCCCAGCGTCCCCAGTTCGAGTACGCCTTGGCGGCCTCGGCGATCGCGCCCTCGGGGTCCGTGCGGTCGATCACGGCGTGGACTGCTCTGCGACACAGCGGGTGCGCTGCACTCCGAGCCCTGTGATGGAGCCCTCCATGACGTCGCCGTCGCGCAGCAGCCGGCCCCAGTGGATGCCGTTGCCGGCCGGGGATCCGGTCAGCACCAGGTCACCGGGAAGGAGTTGGGAAGTCTGGGAGATGTACGACACCAGCCGCGCGATGCCGAAGAGCATGTCCTTGGTCGACTCGTCCTGCATGGTCTGCCCGTTGAGCTTGAGAGTGACCCGCAGATCATCGGGGTCCGCGATCGACCCGGCGGGGACGATCCACGGCCCGAGTGGCGTGAAACCGGGCGCGTTCTTGCAGCGCATCCAGTCGGTGCCGATGGCCTTCATGTCCCGGCGGAAGACGCCGGCGCGGTCGGTGAGGTCGTTGGCGATGGTGTACCCGGCGACGTACTCCAGCGCCTCCTCGACATCGACCCGGTGCGCGGGCTTGCCGATGACGGCCGCCAGCTCCAGCTCCCAGTCGGGCTGTGCGGCCCAGGCGGGCAGGACGACGTCGTCGTACGGGCCCGTGATCGCGCTCGGCAGACCGATGAACACGTACGGCAGGTCCTCCGCCGCCCGCCGGTCCATGACCGCGGCGATCTCGGCCCGCGCCTCCTCCACCGTACGAGGGTCGTCGGGGGAGCGGTGGGCGACCTCCAGGTCGATCACGTGCTGGCGGTAGTTGGCGCCGGACTGGAAGATCTGCCGGGGTTCGACGGGCGCGTGCACCCGCAGGCCCTCCAACGGCTGCCAGTCCAGGGCGTCTTCGTCCGCGAGGGTGTGCAGGACGGGGACAGCCTCCTCCCACCGGGCCAGTACGGAGCGCACGTCGGCCGGCTCCCAGGCCAGGGCCTGGCTCAGGTCCAGCACCCGGTCCCGGACCACCAGGCCGGGAAACGGGGCCCCGTCCGGAGTGGAGAGCGTGCCGAGCGCGAACGGACCGGCGGCTTGCGCGAGCGTTGCCATGAGATTTCCTCCCGCTGGGTTGCCGTCTACTCTGACCTGGATCAGCAGATCGCGGAAATGAATCCTGTGGATGAGCCTCATCCACGTCACGAATAGCTATCTCTTGCCAGGTGGTGCCCGGTGAACCTGTCTCGACTAGACCTCAATCTGGTCCTCGCCCTGCGCGCGTTGCTGGAGGAGCGCAACGTCACCCGGGCCGGCGAGCGCATCGGACTGAGCCAGCCCGCGATGAGCGCGGCGCTGTCCCGGCTGCGCCGCCATTTCGACGACGAACTACTCGCCCGCACCGGCAACGCCTACGAACTGACCCCGCTCGGCGCCGCCCTGCGCGACCGCAGCGCCACCGCCTGCGACCTGCTGGAGCGCGTGTTCGCCAGCCAGGCCGACTTCGATCCGGCCGTTGAGACCCGCGAGTTCACCCTGCTCGCCTCCGACTACGGCGCGGCCGTGTTCGGCGCCGCCCTCGCCCGCGCCGTGCACCACGAGGCACCGGGCCTCCGGTTCACCTTCCAGCACCCGGCGCCCGGGGTCGTGGAGAACACGGCGACCGCGCTCAGCACCGTCGACGGACTGCTGATGCCGCACGGCGTCATCGACGGCTTCCCCTCCGTCGACCTCTACAGCGACCGCTGGCTGTGCCTGGTCGCCGACGACCACCCCGAGGTCGGCGACGAACTCACCCTCGACCACCTGGCCCGCCTGCCCTGGGCCGTCTATCAGCGCCCCTACGACGCCCCGGCCGCCCGCCAGCTCAGCATGCTCGGCATCAGCCCCCGGGTGGAGGTCTCCGTGCAGACCTTCCAGTTGCTGCCGCACATGGTCGAGGGCACTCGCCGGGTCGCGATGATCCAGGAACGCCTGGCCCGCAGAGCGGTCCGCTCCGCCGCGGTACGCGTCCTGCCCTGCCCTTTCGAGGCGGTACCGGTCCAGGAGGCGATGTGGTGGCACCCGGTCCATGCCCAGGACGCGGCCCACATCTGGCTGCGGCAGAAGGCCGCGGAGGTGGGCGCCGCGCTGACGGGCCGCGGCACGGAACAGGCCGTCTCCTCCGCTCAGGGCTCGGCGCCATGACGGGCGGCCGGGTGTGATCAGCACGCCGCCTCGCCGCCGCCCGGTACGGCGAGCCCCGACCTGACGCCGTGAGGCGGGCCGGGGCACCGCTTCCTCCACTCGGGCCCGTTCGGCCGCCGCGCGCTCAGGCCACCTGCTCCGGCAAGGGCCTGGCATCGACGGCACCCGCGCGCCGACGGGCCGCCATCAGACCCGCCGCGACGAGTGCGGCGGCCAGTCCCAGCACGCCCACCGCACCGGCAAGGCTGCCGACCGCCGACTCCACGGCCAGCAGTGCGAGCGGGCAGACGAACTCACCGCCGAAGAAGGCCGCCATCCACAGACCGGTTCCGCGACCGCGGTCCTCGAACGCCAGACGCGACATGGCGCTGGTGAGGAGAGCGGGAAGCAGTATGCCCGTACCCACGCAGTTGATCACCGCTCCAACGACCAGCAGCGCGGCGTTGCCCGCCACGAACATCACCCCGAAGCCGGCCGCGCAGAGCGCGAGGACGGCGGGCAGCATCGGGTCGGGGGCACGCTTCAGCCGGGCGAAGGTGATCGCTCCGCCCACAGTGGCGGCGCTCGCGATCGCGGTGGCCAGGCCGATCACACCGGAGTTCTCCACCCCCAGGTCGTCGAGCAGGTATGACATCTCGACCGGAACGGTGTAGAAGACCATGGCCCCGAAGAAGGTGAGGGCACAGATGCCCGCCAACTGCCGCAAGGGAAAGGGTCGGCGGACCGCCGCCGCGGCCGGAGCCTCGGGGGTCGTCGCGCGGGCCGCCGGGGTGGGCAGGGCGGTGGCCATGAGGGGTGCGAGCACCAGGCTTACCGCATAGACCCAGAAGGGCACGCGCCAGCCCGCCGAGCCGGCGGCGCCGCCGAGCACGAAGAAGACGGTTGCCGAAGCGGAGGCGCACATGGTCTGCAGGGCCAGGTACTTCACCCGCAGGTGTCCGCTGTAGTAGTCGCCGATCAGCGTGGTGCAACACGTCATGATCGCGGCCTCGGCGACTCCCACCAGGGCGCGGCTGGCGATGATGGCGCCCAGGGAGTCCAGATACAGCGGGGCCGTTCCGAACACGGCGTACAGCACCGTCGTCACGATCAGCAGGCGCTTGCGACCCAGCCGGTCCACGATCACCCCGGCGAACGGGGCCAGCAGCGCCAAGGCCAGCGCCGGAATGGTCAGCGCGAGGGGAACAAGCGCCGTGGCTCCCGGAGTGGACTCGAAGTGGTCCTGGATCTTCGGCAGCACCGGGGCGATCAGTACCGCCCCGAGGATCGGAAGGCAGCTGCCCGCCATCAGCAGGGTCACGCGCAACAGATGGGCCGGGCCCGAGACGGAGACAGGCGACGACGCGACATCATCGGCCGTGGTGGCAGGCGGCGGGACGGAACCAGGCATGGCGACTCCAGGGGACGGCATACGGAAGCAGGCATGGCTTTCACCGGCGCCGACGGCGCACGGCATGCTGAGGATGGCCGCACCTCGGCCGCTGGTCCGGACAGCGGCGTGCGGGTAGGGACGACTATGGGCTGGCCGGAGCCCCCGCTGCCATCCCCCGAGCGATCCGAATCCCGTATCCAGGCCATCCAAGCCATGGATAACCCGCCTTGCCCTGTCCCACTGTTCATGGACGTTGACACGGCTGTCCACGTGGAGCACGACGACGAATCGAGCCGAATCCCCTGATGGGCTCGTCAACGGTCTCCGTCCTTGATCCGGTCGTCTGAGACAGCCGCCGGAGACCGGCTCACTGTCCGCTTCGGCGCTTCCGCCGTCGTGCCCACCGGAGCGGTCCTGGCCGCGCTCGGCCTAGCCTCCGGACCGGCTGGCTCCACCATCGCTTTCGCATGCTCATCGTGTGCGCCTGCCGCGGCGTGGCCTTTCAGTCCCGCGGTGCGACGCGGATACGGTTCCCGTCAGGATCGGCTGCGAGGAAGGTCAGCCCGAACCCCGCATCATGTGGCTCCTGCAGGATCGTGACGCCCTTGGACTGCCACTGCTTGAAGATCGCATCGACCTCGTCGGGCCCGCCGTCGATGGCCAGACAAACCTCACTGGTACGCGGGACGTCCGCTGACAGATCCTCGAACTGGTCAGACCACAGGGCGAGGTCAGCGCCTGGCCCGAGGTCGAAGGTGATGTATCCCGGAGTCTCGAACGACGGCCTCATGTCGAGGAGGTCGCCGTAGAAACGCGCTGCCGCGGGAGCGTCGTTCACATGGACGATGGACACGACGGATGGACCTGAACTGGCTCCGCGAAGCCGGTCTGCCGGTGACCGCGCAACGGGGCCGCCTCGGAGGCGTGACCATGCTGCCCGGGTCCGGGCTCGACCTCACGCGACTCACGCCGGACGAGCGTGATCATCTGTCGCTCGCCGGGCTGGATGAGAAGCAACGTGCGGAGCTCAAAGCATCGGTCGAAAGCCGGCGCGCGCTCTCCAAGATCGGCGCTACACAGTCACGTCGAGCTCATGAGCTCCTGCCGCTCACCGACGTAGTGCACGTGGACAGCCGTCCCTGGTCTCGGGGGTGGCCATCAGCGCTCCTGTTCGGTGGCGCCCCACAGGTCGCCGAGGGTGTAGCCGTACGGGAAGGGGTCGGTGTCGTCCAGGACGTACTCGTTGAAACCGGTGATCCAGCCGCGCCCGCTGACAGTCGGCAACACCGCTCCGTGCGGGCCGACTTGGGTGGTGTCGAGCAGCGTGCCGGTGAAGGTCGTACCGATGATCGACTCGTGGACGAACGGCGTGTTCAGGGGGAGTTCGCCGCGGGCGTGCAGTGCGGCCATGCGGGCGCACGTGCCGGTGCCGCACGGGGATCGGTCGAGGGAGCCGGTCCAGGTGGCCGGGTCGGCGAGGTCGACCGGGCCGTTGGGCAGCACGACCGTGTTGCGGCCCGAGGCGCCGGGGGTCGGCGAGGGGCCGTGGATCATCGTCAGCGCGATCTCGTTGATGCCGGGGTTGAGGAGGTGGGCGACCGGGAACTGCTGCTGGGCCGCCGTGCGCAACACCGCCCCGGCCCGCGCGAGTTGCCTGGCAGACCCCGGCTCCACGACCAGCCCCAGATCGGCCGCCCTGGCCTGGACGAAGAACTGTCCGCCGAAGACGATGTCGACCGGGACCCGCCCGTACTCGGGCAGGTCCAGGACGTGGTCGACGGCTACGGCGAAGGCGGGCACGTTGGCGAAGGTCACCCGCGTGGCCTTGCCGCCCGACACCTCGGCGCGGACCCGGACCAGCCCGACCGCCGTGTCCACGGTGAGTTCCGTGACCGGCTCGCTCACCGGCACCGCACCCGTCTCCACCAGCGCGGTGACCGCGCAGATGAGGTTGGAGCCGGACATGGGACGGAAGCCGCCCTGTTCCAGGACCACCAGCCCGAAGTCGGCCGTCGGATCGACCGGCGGGAGGATCAGGGCGCCGCACAGGGCCGGGTAGCCGCGCGGCTCCCGGAGCAGGAGCCGGCGCAGGTCGTCGAGGTGCTTCTCGCAGTACTGCAGGCGTTCGGCCATGGTGGCGCCCTTGACGTGCAGATGGCTGCCGATCAGCACGCGGCCCGGCTCGCCCTCGGCGTGGACGTCGATCGCGTGGATGCGGCTGTGCGCGCCCATCAGGCGGCCACACTCTCCTCGGCCACGGGGACGCCCGCCGCGATCAGCAGCTGACGGAACTCCTCGCGGTACCGCGGAGCCAGCGGAAGCACCGGGCGGCGGGTCGGGCCGGCGCCGACGCCGACCAGGTCCAGGCCCGTCTTGATGCCGCAGGCGTAGTTGTGGGACTCCAGGAACTGGCAGATCGGGAAGATCTTCTTCCACAGTTCGCGCCCGGCGTGCAGGTCACCGCGTACGGCGAGGGCGGCGTACAGCTCGGCGCACAGCCGGGGGATCACCGTGGCGGTGCCCCACACGCCGGCCTTCGCCCCGCTGGCGAGCGCGGCGAAGGTGAGGGTGTCCCAGCCGTTGAGGGCCGTGATGTCCGCCGCGTGCTGCTGCTGGACGGCGGAGAGCCACGTGAAGTCGCCGCCGGTGTCCTTGTAGGAGGTGATCGCGGTCTGGCGAGCGAGCTGCTCGGGGGTGAGCTGCACGCCGGACGCGGAGGGGATGTTGTAGTACATGATCGGGATGTCGATCGCCTCGGACACCGCGCCGAAGTACGCGAGCAGCTCCTCGAAGGAGGGCGCGTCGTAGAAGGGCGGCACGATCATGACAGCGGCGGCTCCGGCCTTCTCGGCGTGCACGCTCAGTTCCACGGTGTCCGCCGTGCTGAGCGCGCCCGTTCCGGCGATGACGGGGACGCGTCCGTCGGCGGCCTCGACGTACAGCTCGCTGACGCGCTTGCGCTCGTCGAGGCTCAGCGTGGTGAACTCGCCGGTGCTGCCACCGGGCACGAGGCCGTGGATGCCGCCGCCGATGATGTGGTCGGCCTGCCGGCGGACGCCGTCGGTGTCGATGGTCGAGCCGTCGGCGGTCAGCGGGGTGACGACGGCGGCGAGGATGCCGGTGAACTGGGCGACGCTCATGAAGGGACTCCTGAGATCAGTTTGAGGGGAACGGGGCGGCAGCGGGAGATTGGTGGGCGTCAGCGTCGGCGTCGGCTGAAGCGGCGCGGTGAGACGGCCTCGGCGACGGACGGAAGGCGGCGCGTGGTGATCGCCTCGGTGATGATCTCGGCGGTGGCCGGGGCGAGGGTGAGGCCGAGCATGCCGTGGCCCGAGGCGACGTAGACGTTGGGGAGGGGGTAGAGGCGGCCGATGATCGGCAGTCCGTCCGGGGTCATCGGGCGCAGCCCGGCCCACGGGGCGGCCTCTCCCGATGGGTTGCCCCAGCCGGTGAGGGAGTCGGAGGCGGCCTTCTTGATGGCGGCGACGCGCCCGGGGTTGATGTTCTCCTCCAGGCCGCCGAACTCCATCGTGCCCGCCAGCCGCAGATAGCCGCCCAGCGGGGTCACCGCGACCCGGGCGTCCTCCAGCGTGAGGGGCGTGCGCAGCGGCACCGGCGAGGGCGAGTAGTCGACGCTGTATCCCTTGCCCGGCCGGATCGGCAACGGGACACCGAGCTGGGCGGCCATGCGGGCGGTCCACACACCGCCGGCCAGCAGCAGGGTGTCGCCGGTGTGCTCACCCTTGTCGGTCACGACACCGGTGACCGCGGCGCCCCGGCGCAGGAAGCGTCGTACGGGAGTGTGTTCGTGCATCTCGACGCCGAGTTCCGTACACCGTTTGAGCAGGCCCTGGGTGAGGGAGTCGGGCTCGACCTGGCGGTCGTCGGGGAAGAACAGGCCGTGTTTGACACGGCTGTTCAGCACCGGTTCCTTGGCCTGTACGGCGTCTCCGTGCAGGTGTTCGGCGACCATGCCGAAGCTCTCGAAGATGTCGAGGGAGGCGAGCTGCTCCTCGTAGCGCTCGCGGGTCTCGAAGGCGAGCAGGACGCCGGCCTTGTGCATCTCGAAGGCGACGCCCTCCCGGGTCCAGTCGTCGAGGAGGTCCATGGTCCCCTCGGCGAGACGCAGAGTGGTTTCCAGACCGGCGCGGTAGTCCCGTGTGGTGCAGTGCCGGGCCATGGTCAGCATGAACTTCACGAAGGACGGGTTCAGCGACGGCTTGACGTAGAGCGGGCTGTCCGGCTTCAGCATCCACTTCAGGGACTGCAGGATCACGCCGGGCGCGGGCACCGGGCCGCTCTCCGCCAGGGCGATCTTGGCCGCGTTGCCGTGCGAGGCGGCGGAGCCGGCACTCCGCGCGTCGAGAACGGTGACCTCGCAGCCGGCCTTGGCCAGCCGGTAGGCGGCGGCGAGACCGACGGCCCCGGCTCCCACAACGATGGTCCGCATGGCGTCGTGTACCTCCTGACAGGCGCTTTCAGGTGCCTCTCGGGTCGCTGAACCGCGCACGGTTGAAGAAATGTCCGGCCGCGCGGGCACCGGTCAGACCTCTGGCTCCCACGGCCGCCCCACCACGAAGCCGTGCTGGAACGGGTCCGTCGGATCGAGGACCAGCTGGTTGAAGGAAGTGATCCAGGCCCGCCCGGAGATGCTGGGCACGACGGCGTCGTACGGCCCGACCGTGGTCGTGGACTCGATGTGGGCGTCGAACCGGCTGCCGATGAGTGACTCGTGCCAAAAGAGCTGTCCCGGTTTCAGCACGCCGGAGGCGTGCAGGACGGCGAGACGGGCGGAGGTGCCCGCGCCGCAGGGGGAGCGGTCGATCCGGCCGGGGGAGACGACGGTGGCGTTCCGGGAGCGGAAGGTCATCCCGCCGTAGGCGATGTCCACGGTCACCCGGCCGAGACCCTCGACGTGCAGATCGGCGCAGTGGTGGTAGACGAACGCGGGCTGGTTGACCAGTGTCACCCGCCGCACCTTGCCGTCGGCGCACTCGCACTCGGCCCGGATCAGGCCGGCCGGGGACTCCAGCGTGAGGTGCGTGACCGGCTCGGTCATCGGGGGCATCCCGGTCTCCAGCAGCACCGTGGCCACGCACATGGTGTTGGAGCCGGACATCACCGGATACGTCGAAGAGGCTCTGGCCCGGGACCTGCCCGATGCGACCGACGACGACCTTGCCGGACTCGCCCTCGGCGTGCGCGTCGACCACGTTCAAGGCGCGACTGAACCTCATGGCCGGGCTTCCTTTCGAGATCGCAGATTGTCAAACAATCGGCGGCTTGATGGGGACGCTAGACGGGAGCGCCCGTCGCGGTCAATGCCTGGAGGTCGAAGATTCGGCTGACTCTGCTCCGACTCGGCGCCGTATCGGTACATCACGATTTCGGCTGTTGACGCGGCAAGGTCGCGTCCCTGGCCTTCCGGCATCTCGGTCGCTTGTCAGACGATCTTCGGCTGGTCCTCCGAGGGGACGCCCTGTCTCAAGCGGTATCGACCACGGCGGCGCTGCTGCGTCACCCGAGCCCGCTCATTCACCGCAAGGCCTAAAGCCCGCAGGTCCTGCGGGGGGCCTGAAACCCGCGGTGGCAGCGGCCGGGCGCGGGTCTCCATGCCCGGCTCCCTCTAGAATGCAGTCTGACAATCTGCGGAGGACTTATGAGCGAGCACGCTGCCCAGGCCGCCGGCCCCAGGCCGGTCAGCACCCAGACGCGCCGGGGCGCGGCGGTGGACGAGCTGCGCCGGGCGATCATGGCCGGTGAGCTCAAGGCCGGGCAGCCACTGCGCGAGGTCCACATCGCGTCGCAACTGGGCGTCAGCCGCCCCACCCTGCGCGAGGCCATCTACCAGCTCATCCACGAAGGGCTCCTCGAACAGCAGCCCTACCGCGGCGTGATCGTCACGGCTATCGACGAGAAGTTCATCACCGACACCGCCGCCGTCCGCGTCGCCCTGGAAACCCTCGCCGCGCGCGCCCTCGCCGACGACCCGGACGGGTCCCGCCGGGGGAGGCTGCGGAGTGTCTGGGAGGAGTACCGGGCGGCACACCGGGCGCAGGACTCCGGACGTCTTCACCAGGCCCATATCGCTCTGCACCGCACCATCTGGGACGCCTCCGACAACGCCATGCTGAAGCGGATCTGGCCCACTGTGGAGGCTCAGATCAACCTCGCCATCACGGTCGACGAGAGCACCCGCTCCGATCCCGACCGCGCCCTGCACGTCCACGAACGCCTCATCGAGGCCATCCTCGGCGGGGACCCCGACACCATCGCGGCCGAAGTCGAGCGCCACACCCGGGCGAGCGCCGACGAACTGCTGGAGATGATCGCCGAGCGCCAGCGCTCCGCGAGCGAGGAGTAGGGGGATGCCGCGACCGGCATCCCCAAAACGGTGCGTTCACCGGGGCTTGGTCAGAGGAAGCTGACCCCCTGAGCCAGGGCCAGTTCGCCGGAGTAGTTGATGGTGTTGGTGGCCGGGCGCATATAGGCCTTCCAGGCGTCCGAGCCGGACTCACGGCCGCCGCCGGTGTCCTTCTCACCGCCGAACGCGCCGCCGATCTCGGCTCCGGAGGTGCCGATGTTGACGTTGGCGATGCCGCAGTCGGAGCCGGCGGCGGACAGGAAGATCTCGGCTTCCTGCTGGTCGCGGGTGAAGATGCTGGAGGACAGGCCCTGGGGGACGTCGTTGTGCAGGGCGATGGCCTCCTCCAGGGTGTCGTAGGTGAGGACGTACAGGATGGGCGCGAAAGTCTCCTCCCGTACGACGCCGGACTGTTCGTCGACGCGGACCAGGACCGGCTCGACGTAGGCCGCCGAGGGCGCGGCCTCGGACAGCCGCCGGTTGCCGCCGGCCAGGACCTTGCCGCCCTCGGCCCGGACGCGGCTGACGGCGTCGGTCATGGCGTCGAGGGCGGTGGTGGACACCAGTGGGCCGACCAGTGTGGAGTCGTCGAACGGGTCACCGATGGGGAGCTTGCGGTACGCGGCGGTCAGCCGCTCGATGAGCGTGTCGGCGATGTCGCGGTGGACGATGAGCCGGCGCAGGGTGGTGCAGCGCTGGCCCGCCGTGCCGGCCGCGGCGAAGACGATGCCCTGGACGGCGAGGTCCAGATCGGCGGACGGGGCGACGATCGCGGCGTTGTTGCCGCCGAGTTCCAGCAGGCTGCGGCCGAAGCGTGCGGCGACCCGGGGGCCGACCTCGCGGCCCATGCGGGTCGAACCGGTGGCGCTGACCAGGGCGACGCGGGGATCGTCGACGAGTTTCTCGCCCACCGCCCGGTCGCCGAGCAGGAGCCGGTGCACGTCACGCGGAGCACCGACCTCGTCGGCGGCCCGGGCCAGCAGGTGGTCGCAGGCCAGGGAGATCAGCGGCGTGAGCTCGGAGGGCTTCCAGACCACGGTGTCGCCGCAGACCAGGGCGACGGCGGTGTTCCAGGACCATACGGCGGCCGGGAAGTTGAAGGCGGAGATGACGCCGACCACGCCGAGGGGGTGCCAGGTCTCGGCGAGGCGGTGGCCGGGGCGTTCGGAGGCGATCGTACGGCCGTACAGCTGACGGGACAGACCGACCGCGAACTCGCAGATGTCGATCATCTCCTGGATCTCGCCGAGCGCCTCGGAGCGGATCTTGCCCGCCTCGATGGTCACCAGGTCGGCCAGGTCGCCCTTGTGCTCGCGCAGCAACTCACCGAGGCGGCGCACGAGTTCACCGCGCCGCGGCGCGGGCGTGGTGCGCCAGGTGAGGAAGGCCTCGCGGGTGGCCGCGATCGCCGCTTCGGTGTCGGCGTCGGTGGCGGCGGTCACCCCGAAGAGGTTCTCGCCGGTGAGGGGCGTGCGGGCCTGGAGGTCGCCGCCTTCGGGGACGTCGACTCCGACGTGCTGCAGGGCGGTGCGGGCGCGGGCGCGCAGGTCGTCCGTGGTGGGCAGTGCGGTGCTGGTCATGGTGGTCCTTTGCGGGAGTGAGGGATCAGCCCGGGGTGTCGGTGAGGTCGAGTTCGCGGGCGACCTGGGCGAGGGAGCGGCCCTGCTGCCGTGCGTAGAGGGCGTAGGGGTCCAGTACGTCGCGGCCCATGGCGCCGGACAGCCAGGCCGCGTCGTAGGCGGTGCCTTCCTGGTCGTTGTCGCGGGTGCCCTCGCCGCTGAGGTTGGACTGGAAGATGCCGGCGGCGGAGCGGGGCAGGAAGTCCTCGTAGACGATGGGCTCGGCCTGTACCCAGCCCTGCCGTACCAGATCGCCGATACCGGTGGGCGGGTGGCTGCCGTCGCGGGGCCGGTCCGCCGCGAGGTGGTAGGTGAAGTAGGCCAGTCCTTCCGCGGCGAGTTCTTCTTCGGTGCCAGGCATGTGCAGCTCCCATACGGCACGCGCGATGTCGCCGCGGGCCTCGGCGGAATTCCGGGCCACCTCGTCGACGCGGCCGAGGAGGTCGTCGTAGAGGGCGCGGCCGTCGCGGGTGAGGGCGATACCGCGCGCTTCCACCTCGCCGAAGCGGACCCGCAGCGCACCGCTTTCGACGCTGCCGTCCGCGAGACGCATGGCGCGGGGTTCGGCCAGGGCGCGGAAGGAGGTCTGCCGCAGCAGGACGTCGGGGCCCTTCCAGGCCGGTGGGCCCTGGATGGTGTCGATCATCTCGATGCCGCGCTCGGTCATACGGCGGTACAGCTCGTCGATGTCCAGGACGCGCGGGGTGAGGTGGTTGATGTGGGTGCTGCGGACCCCGCCGATGTCCGCGGCGACGGCGGAGACCCGCTCCAGCTCCTGGTACCAGGCCCGGTCGACCGGCTCCGCCGACAGTTCGAAGGCCTGCACGGCGAGCCGCAGGAGACGTTCGGCCTCCTGCTGGGGCAGTTCCCGCTCGGTCGCAGCCCGGTCGGCCAGGGCGACCAGTTCCGGGGGGAAGAGCTCGCGGCCGGCGAGGAAGGTCTCCAGGCGTGCGCGCAGGTCAGGGGTGAAGAAGCGAGGGTCGGCCGGCGTGAGCATGGAGGTGAACACCCGGAAGGGGTTGCGGGCCAGTTCCTCGCCGTCGACCGGCCGGAAGGCGGTGGAGACGACGGGAACTGCACTGGCGGCGGCCTCCCGCAGGTCGTAGAAGCCGACCGGGTGCATGCCGAGAGCGGCGAAGACGCGGGCGACCTGTTCCAGCTCCCGTGGTGTGCCGACCCGGATGGCGCCGTGCCGCTCGGCGGTCACCCGGCTGATGGACCCCAGACGTTCGGCGTCGGCTCCCCGCGCGCGCAGGACGTCCTCGTTGACCTCGCGCGAGACGTCCACGAGCGTGGTGTAGGCGGGCACCTCCTGCCCGTACATCTGCGACAGCCGAGCCGCGAACGCGGCCCGCAGCTGCCACTGGCTGATCGTCGACATGGTTCGGCCTTTCGGTCGGGAGGTCGGGTTCAGACCACATGGGCCTCGGGGCGGATCTCGGCGCCGTGGCGGAACCGGTCGGCGCTGAGCGGGGAGACGTCCGTGAACGGCTCGCGCTCCAGGTACAGATCACGCAGTACTTCGCCGACCGCGGGCGCCTGCAGGAAGCCGTGCCCGGAGAACCCGGCGGCGTAGAGGAAGTTGGGCAACTCGGTGGACCGGCCGATCAGCGCGTTGTGGTCGGGCGTGACCTCGTAGAGGCCGGCCCATCCGCCGACCGTCTTCATGCCGGCCAGGGCCGGGGCGCGGCGACGGGCGACGGTGCGGAACAGCTCCAGCCACCGCGGGGTCCAGGTGGTGTCGAAGCCCTCCTGCTCGTCGGGGTCGGCCAGCCCGAACAGCAACCCGTCGTCGCTGTTGTGGAAATAGGCGGACGACGAGAAGTCGATGGTGAACGGTACGCGCGGCGCGGGCGGCGTGAGCGGCGCGGTGAACGCCAGCTGCCGCCTCACCGGCCGGATGGGCAGGAGGACGCCGACCATGTCGCCGATCAGGCCCGACCAGGCGCCCGCCGTGCAGATGACGGCGCCGCAGGCGATACGGCCGTGGCTCGTGTGAACACCGGTGACACGGTCCCCGGCCGTGTCGATACCCGTGACCGCGGTCTGGGTGACGATGGTGACGCCGGCCCGGGCCGCGGCCTGCGCGTAGCCCTCCACGACGAGGGCGGGGCGGGCGTGTCCGTCGGCGGGGGAGTAGGCGGCGGCCACCAGACCGTCGGTGCTGATGTAGGGGCACAGGCGCCGCGCGTCCTCGGGGTCGATCATGCGGTTGGCCACGCCCAGGCTGTTCTGGAGCTCGACTCCGGCTGCGAAGTCGCGCACCTGCTGTTCGTTGTCGAGCAGGAAGAGATAGCCGACGGTGTCGAGCTTGATGTCGGCGCCGGGCCGGTGGGGAAATTCCCGGTAGGCGCGCAGGCTGCGGCTGCCGAGTTCGATGTTGAGCGGGTCGGAGAACTGGGCGCGCACACCGCCGATCGGCTTGCCGGAGCTGCCGCAGCAGAGCTCACCGCGCTCGATGACGACGATGTTCCGCACGCCGGCCTCGGTGAGGTGGAACGCGGCGCTCGCACCCATCACGCCGCCGCCGATGATCACGACATCGGCGGCGGCCGGGATGGTGCGGAGGGCGGAGGAGGACAACAGGCCACTCCTTTCCAGGAGCCGCCCTTCTGAGGGGCGGAGGGGCTGTCATTGCGTGAAGTCAGTGCATTACAACGCCGAGCAGCTGTCTGTGCGTCATCGTGCAGCAACGCAATCGTTGACGTCTATCAACGGTTAGTGCTTCCGATCTTTTAGGATTCCTATATGGACTGGACGAGTGCGCAGTTGCGTTCGCTGGTGGAACTGACCAGGCGCGGCACCGTCACCGCGGTCGCGGAGGCCCTGGGGTACACCCCCGGAGGGGTGTCGCAGCAGATCGCCGCACTGGAGAAGGCCACCGGGATGCAGCTGCTGCGGCGGGTCGGCCGCCGCGTGGAACTCACCGATGCCGGGACGACGCTGGCTCGGCACGCCGAACGCATCCTCACCACCGAGGCCGAGGCCGTCGAAGCGCTGGAGCGCACCCGCAACGAGATCTCCGGGACGCTGCGGGTCGGGCTCTTCGCCACGGCTGCCGCCGAGATCCTGCCGCCCGCCCTGCGGCAGGTGCGCGAGAAGCATCCCGGCGTCACCGTGCGCAGCCGGGACATGGACGTGGACGAGGTGTACGACGCGGTCGCGGGCGGGACCGTGGATCTGGCGCTGGGCCTCGACTACCCGGACGTGCCCATCCCGCGCGATCCGTCGCTGCGTGTGCGGGAGTTGTCCCGTGAGCGCTTCTCGCTCGCGGTTCCGGTCGGCGCCCTGCCGGGGCCGCGGAGCATCTCCCTCGCGGACGCCCGGGGCCAGGGATGGATCATGCCGTCGATCCGTAGCTACTACGGCCGCGCTGTGCTCACCGCGTGCCGCCGGGCCGGCTTCGAGCCTCAGGTCCTGCACGAGGTGACGGACACCGCCGCCACCCTCGCCCTGGTCGAGGCCGGCGTCGGGGTCAGCGTGGTGACGGATCTGATGCTGCGACTGCGGCCGTCCCACCTCGATGTTCTCGATCTGCACGAGCCCATGGAGCGGCACATCGTGGTGGTGTTCCGTTCCTTCGCCGCGCAACGGCCGACGGTGGCCGCCTTCGTCGACATCCTGAGTGCCTCCGCGGGAGCGGGCTCCTCTCACTGAGATCAGCACCCCGTAGTCGTCTGACAATCTGCAACAGATTCTGTCGTATCCGTTGACCCGGACTCACCCGGGGCCGTAATTTCCCGCAAGATTGTCCGACAATCTGCGCGCCACGGATGGGTGCTGACGACCTCCGCTGCCCTGGCGTCGACAAGGCAATCGACTCGCACAAGGACAAAGGAGTCATCGTGAGAGACACACAGCCACCAGGGCCGGTCGAGGGCGCATACGAGGCCAGTGACGCGCACCTGAAGAAGCGGATCAGCCTCGTCGGGCTGATCGCCCTGGCCGTGAGCGTCCAGGTCGGGTCCGGCTGGCTCCTGGCGACGCTCGCCGCCGCCAGCCTCGCGGGGCCGGCCTCGATCATCACCTGGGTCCTCGGCGCGGTCTTCTTCGCGGTCATCGGCGTCACCTGGATGGAACTCGGCACGATGCTGCCGAGGTCGGGCGCCGGGGTCCGCTACCCGCGGCTCACCCACGGCGCCTTCCTCTCCTTCTTCAACGGCTGGGGCTATCTGATCGCCGCACTGGCGCTGCCGGTGATCGAAGTGCAGGCGGTCATCACCTACGTCGGCGGCCACTGGCCCGAACTGGGCTGGCTCACCGAGAGCGGCGGCACGATGGTGCTGTCGTGGCCGACGGGCATCCTCGTCGGGTTCGGCCTGCTGTTCGTGTTCTTCTTCCTCAACTCGATGGGCGCCAAGCTGCTCAGCGAGTCGAACAAGTGGGTCACGGTGTGGAAGCTCGTCATCCCGGTCGTGACCGCCGGACTGATGTTCACGGCCTTCTCGTCGGCCAACTTCACGATCGGCGGCGGCTTCGCGCCGCAGGGGTCCGGAGCGATCTTCGGCGCCCTGGCGGGTGGCGGCATCGTCTTCGCCTACTCGGGACTGCGACAGATCCTCGACTTCGGCGGTGAGGCGGTCAACCCGCAGCGCAACATCCCGATCGCGATGATCGTCGGCGGCCTGCTCATTCCACTCGTGATCTACGTCGTTCTGCAGGTCGGCTTCCTCGGTGCCGTCAACTGGAACGACGCACAGGTCGCCCCCGGCGACTGGACCGGCCTGATGACCAGTGACTGGGCGTCCTCCCCGCTGCTCAACGCCGTCACGGCAGCCGGCTTCGCCTGGTTCGCGACCGTTCTGCTGAGCGACGCGGCGCTGTCCCCGGCGGCGACCGGCTGGGTGTGGCTGGGGATCGGCGCTCGCTCGGTGTACTCGATGTCGGTCAACGGTGAGCTGCCCAAGGGCGCGCAGAAGATCAACAAGTACGGCACACCGATCGTCGGACTCCTGGTGTGCACGCTGCTCGGCTTCTTCTTTTTCTTCCCGGCACCGAGTTGGTACTCCTTCGTCTCGCAGGTGTCGGTCGCGCTCACGCTGTCCTACGTCATGGGGGGCCCGGTGATGATGGTCCTCCGGCGCACCGCGCCCGACATGCACCGCCCGGTCCGCGTCAAGTGGGCGTACTTCTGGGCGCTCGCGGGATTTGTCGCGAGCCTGATGCTCATCTACTTCGCTGGCTGGGTCTCCCTGATCAACCTGTTCACGATCGTGTTCCTCGCCCTGCCGGTCTACGGCGCGTACAACAGCGTGCAGAACGGGTGGAGCAAGGCCGTGGGCAGCTGGGTGGCGTCCGGGGTGTTCGGCGTCACCTGGATCTTCATCGCGGTCGGGGGTGGCTGGCTGTTCAACCGTGATCAGAAGCAGGCCGCCGACGGGTGGAGCTTCCCCGTGTACTTCACCGCCATGACCCTGGCCGTCGCCGCCTTCCTGGCCGGGCTCTACGCGGTGAGCACGGCCGAGGGCCGGCGGCATGTGCGCAGCGGCGTCTGGATCGTCGGCACCTTCCTCGCGATGCTGCTCGTCTCGTACCTCGGCGAGTACGGCCCGATGGAAAGCCCCTCGATCGATGCTCCGACCGACCTGATCGTGATGGCGCTCATCGCCGTCGGCAGTTTCGTCTGGGCGGTGCGGTCGGGCGGTCCGACGGAGGAACTCAGCCAGGTTCTGGCCCAGCAGCGGACGGAAGAACACGAGGCCGTCGCCACGTCGTGAACGGAGCAGCCCCGCTCAGCAGCACTCGGTGCCGGTGAGGCCGAGCGGCCGCGCGATCCCGCGGGGCCGCTCGACCGTCGTTCACCGGTCGGCCGTTCGATCCAAGGAGCCCATGATGAATCCCGCCCATCCGGTGGACGTCCGCTCGCTGGTGGAGTTCCTGCGGCTGTGCCCGCCGCTCGACACCCTCGACGCGGACCGCCTCGCCCGGGCGGCCGAGCGTGCCACGGTGGCGTCCTACGGCACGGGCGAAGTGATCCTCGACGCCTTCGCCCGGCCCGAGCGTGGCCTCCAAGTCGTGTGGCACGGCCGGGTCTCCGTCTGGACGAACCCCGACCGCATCCGGGAACTGCCCGCCTACCACCTCGGCCCGACCGAGATGTTCGGGTACGTGGCGACCCTGCTCGGCGAGGCCGTGGGCCCGCGCGTCGAGGCGTCCGGGGAGACCGTCGTGGTACGCCTGGACCCCGACCTGGTCGATCCGGTGTTCGCGACGCGTCACGGTGCCCAACTGCTCGCGCGGGAAGTCGACATGAGCCGTCGGATGATGGCGCACGGCTCCATCCCGAGCTACACCCTCGTCGACGACCTGATCGTGGCGCCGCCCCTGCTGGTCGAACCGACCATGACCATCGCGCAGGCGGCGGCGCGGATGGAGGAGACGGGGCTGTCCTATGTCGCAGTCCGGCAGGAGAACGGCGGCCACGGCATCCTCACCGATGCCGGGATCCGGCGGGCCGTGGCCTCGGCGTCGCCGGTCACCGCAGCGGTGAGTACCGCGATGCGGGCCGACGCACCGTCCATCCGGCTGGGCGCCTCCGCCGCCGAGGCCCTCATCACCGTGCTGGAGTCCGACGGCGACGTCGTTCTCGTCACCGATCGCGCCGACCAGCTCCACGGTGCCGTCGCCGCACGCGACTTCGTCGTCTCGTCGACCACCGCCGGAGCCTCCCTGCACGAGCAGATCCACCGGGCCGAGACGGTCGACGACCTCAAGGACCGCTACCGGTCGGTGCCGGGCATGCTGACCGGCCTCAGGGCCAAGGGACTGGCTCCGAGCCGAATCATCACCGTCCACTCGGCCATCATCGACTCCGCTGTACGCCGGACCATCGAGCTCGTCTCGGAGCAGTATCCGCATCTGCGGCCCGACGCGTTCACCTGGCTCTCGCTCGGCAGCAACGGGCGTCGGGAGGCCCTGCTGTCGTCGGACATCGACGCGGCGGCTTCGTTCGACAACGCCCTCGACGCCGCCGAGATCGCCGAGTACCGGCCCATGTTCCTGCAGATCGCCGAAGTGCTGGAGCAGGCCGGCCTCGCACACGACCGGCACGGGGTCAGCCCGGTCGACGCGAAGTTCGCGCGGACCCACGCGGACTGGGCCCGGGCGGGCCGGGACTGGATCACCGCCCCCGAAGCCGACGAAGCGGTCATCATGACCTGCCTGCTGGTCGACGGCCGCCCGATCCACGGCGATCGCGGACTGCCCGAAGTCGCCCGGGTCTTCGGGGACCTCCGGATGCATCCGCGCACGATGTCCATGCTGCTGGCGGCATCGATCGCGCAGAGCGGCCGGGCCACCCCGTGGCGCAGGAAGAAGATCGATCTGAAGGCGCAGTTCCTCGTCCCGATCGCCAACATCGCGCGCTGGGCCGCCCTCAGCGTGGGCTCGACAGCGCTGCCGACGGACCAACGCCTCCTGGCGGCCGGGGGATCCGCCATGCTCAGCGAGACCGACGCTGTCGCCCTCGCCGACGCCTTCGACGCCGTTCAGGGCATCAGGCTCGCATGGCAGATGGAGCAGACCACCGCCGGCCGGACCGCGACCGACGTCGTTCGTCTCGACCGACTCCCGCCGGTCGACCGCGCGATCCTCGCGGAGGCGACCCGCGTACTCGCCGACGGCCGGCGCCGCATGGGCAACATGGCACGGTTCGCCATGCCCGAGTACTGACGGCGCCGCCTACCCCTTCTGTTCGTCCTGGGCCGCGTGCACATACGGATCCCCGACCGGTGCCGCACCGCGCAGGGCGCGGATCGCCGTGCCGAGCAGCGGATTGCTGTTCTCCCCGCGGTGCAGGGCCAGCACGCGGCGGAAGGCCGAGCGCTGCGGAAGCCGGGTCGCCTCCACCGTGTCGCTGGGCGCATGACCGAGCCCCGGCACGACGGCCACGCCGAGACCGGCGGCCACCAACTCCCGTACGACGTCGTAGTTGTTGCTGCGGAAGGCGACCTCGGCCGCGAAACCGGCCGCCGCGCACAGCCGGGTGAGGGAAAGGGCACCGGCGGTTCTCTCCCCGCTGGTGATCCAGCGGGCCCGGGACAGCCCGGTCAGACGTGCGCTCAGGCCGCTGTCACGGGCCCTGAGCAGGACAAGATCCTCGCGCACGAGGTGGTGGCGGGTCATACCGTCGGGCCACTGCTGAGGGCTGAGCCCGTATTCGTAGACCAGCGCCACATCCAGATCGCCGTCGTTCACCGCGGCGAGGAGCTCCTCCGGCTCGCCCTCCTCCAGCTGGATCTCCGCCCGCGGGTGTGCCGCCGTCAGAGCCGACAGCGCGGGCGGTACGAGCCGGACACCGGCCGTGGGGAAGCTGCCCAGTCTCAGCCGGCCGGTGGCGCCGGTGGCGAGCTGGTGCACCTGGTGGCCGAGGTCGTTCATGGCGGCCAGCACCGGAACGCTGAGGTCGACCAGCCGGTGAGCCGCAGCGGTCGCCCGGATACCGTGCGCCTCCCGCTCGAACAGCACCAGCCCGGTCTCCTTCTCCAGGGCCGAGACCTGCTGGGAGATCGCGGAGGCGGTGTAGCCGAGCTCACGGGCCGCGAGGACGAACGAGCCCGTGCGCAGGACGGCCCTCAAGGTGAGCAGATGCTGGGGTTTGAGCATGCTGTTCCTCCTGTCGGACGCGGCCCCAGCGTAAGCATTGTTTGCTCTCACCGGTGATTTCTGTCGTTCTGCTGGGTCTTGTGGGAGAGGGGCGCGGGCACGGATCGTGAGGGCGACAAGGCCGGCGAGCGTGAGGGACCGAACCACGGTGGCGACGACAGCGCAGCGCCAGGGACGTCTCGACACGACCGCCGTGACCGAGGCACTCGCCCAGGACGACTGCGGCGAGGTGCACGGTGACGCCGGACGGCGGGCCCAGTACTCGGCCGACGCCTCCAACTACCGTCGGATCCCGCTGGCCGTGGTCTTCCCCCGCGAGCGCCGGCACGTCCTCAACACGCTCGCCGTGTGCCGTCGCCTGGGCGTGCCGATCACCTCGCGCGGCGCGGGCACCAGCACCTCGGGCCAGGCCGTCGGTTCCGGCGTGGTCATGGACTTCTCCCGCTACTTCAACCATCTGCTCGCGCTGGACCCCGACGCGCGCACGGCGACGGTGCAGCCCGGCATCGTCCTGGACGAACTGCAGAGGGCCGCCGGCGAACACGGCCTGCTCTTCGGCGCGGACCCCTCCACCCACAGCCGCTGCACCCTCGGCGGCATGATCGGCAACAACGCGTGCGGCTCGCACTCTCTCGCCTGGGGCCGCACCGCGGAGAACGTGCTGGAACTGGAAGTGGTCACCTACCGCGGCACCGTACTGCGGCTCGGCGAGATGACCCGGGCGGAGATCGACGAGGCCGTCGCCGCCGGCGGCGAACGCGGCGAACTCATCGCCGCCCTGCACCAGTTGACCGAGCGGAACCTGGCGACCCTGCGCACGAAGCTGGGCCGGTTCCCCCGGCAGGTCTCCGGCTACGCACTCGAACATCTCCTGCCGGAACGGCGCTTCAACCTGGCCCGGGCCATGGTGGGCAGCGAGGGGACCCTCGCCGTCATCCTCTCCGCCACCGTCCGGCTCGTGGCACCTCCGCCCGCCCGGGCCCTGGTCGTGCTCGGCTACCCCGACGCCATCGCCGCCGCCGACGCCGTCCCCGCCCTCCTCAAGCACCAACCGCTGGCACTGGAAGGGCTCGACCGGTCCCTGACCGACATCGTCACCCGGCCGGAGACCCGTCGCACGATCGACACCCTGCCCCGCACCCAGGCGTGGCTGTTCGCCGAACTCGGCGGGCAGGAGCACGAACTGCCCCGGCTGGCCGAGGAACTCGTGGCGGCAGCGGGGTGCGGCGGCCACGAGATCGTCACCGATCCCGTACGGGCCCGGCAGCTGTGGCGGATCCGGGAGGACGGGGCCGGTCTGGCGACCCGCACGCCCGATGGCTCCGAGGCATGGCCCGGTTGGGAGGACGCGGCCGTCCCGCCGGACCGACTCGGCTCCTACCTGAGGCAGTTCACCGACCTGCTCGCTCGCCACCGGCTTCAGGGCGCCGTATACGGCCACTTCGGCGCGGGCTGCCTCCATGTCCGCATCGACTTCGACTTCACCACCGAACACGGCACCGCCGTATTCCGCGCCTTCCTGACCGAAGCCGCCGAACTCGTCGCGGCCCACGATGGCTCCCTCTCCGGCGAGCACGGCGACGGACAGGCCCGTTCCGAGCTGCTGCCCCTGATGTACGGTCCCGACGTCATCGCCCTGTTCGAGCGGTTCAAGAGCGCCCGGGATCCCGACAACGGCCTGAACCCCGGGATGATCGTCGACCCGCTGGCCCTCGACGACAACCTGCGGATCAGCGCCCACCGGACCCCCCTTCCCCTTGTCACCGTCTTCCCCTTCCACGCCGACGACGGCGACTTCGCCAAGGCCACCCGCCGCTGCGTCGGCGTCGGCAAATGCCGTACGGCCACCCCGCGCGGCGGCGTCATGTGCCCCAGCTACCGCGTCACCCAGGACGAGAAGGACTCCACCCGCGGCCGCGCCCGGCTGCTGTACGAGATGACGCAGGGCGAGGTCGTCACCGACGGCTGGCGGTCGACCGAGGTGCGGGACGCGCTCGATCTGTGCCTGTCGTGCAAGGGGTGCAGCGCCGACTGCCCGGTCGGCGTGGACGTGGCGACGTACAAGTCGGAGTTCCTGCACCACCATTACAAGGGACGCCTCAGGCCCGCCTCCCACTACTCCATGGGCTGGCTGCCCCTGCTGTCCTGGCTCGCCACCCGTACGCCCCGGCTGGTCAACGCGCTCACGGCGTCCCGCCTCGCACCGATGATCAAGCGACTGGGAGGCATCGCCGCCGAACGCGACGTCCCCCGCTTCGCCGACGAAACCTTCCTGACCTGGTTCCGCGCGCGTACTGCGCAGGGCGACGGACACCGCGGCCCGGTCGTGCTGTGGGTGGACTCCTTCAACAACCACTTCACGCCCGACGTCCTCAAGGCCGGCGTGACGGTTCTGGAACATGCCGGATACCGGGTCCAGGTCCCGGACGGCACCCAGTGCTGCGGCCTCACCTGGATCACCACCGGACAGCTCGGCGTCGCCCGGCGTATCGCACGCCGCACCACCAGAACGCTCGCCTCGGCCACCCGCGCCGGCGTTCCGGTCGTAGGCCTGGAACCGAGCTGTACCGCCGCGTTGAAGACCGATCTGCCCGAACTCCTGGACGGCGACACCGACGCACGTGCCCTCGCCGCATCCACCCTCACCCTCGCCGAACTCCTCGTCCGCCACACGCCCGGCTGGCAACCACCGCGGATCGACGGGACCCGCTCCCTCAGCCAGACGCACTGCCACCAGCACGCCACGAGCGGCTTCACCGCCGACAGTTCGCTGCTGGCGGCCATGGGGGTCGACAACAGCGTGCTGGATTCCGGCTGCTGCGGCCTGGCGGGGAACTTCGGCTTTGAACGTGGTCACTACGACGTGTCCGTCGCGGCAGGCGAGGAGACTCTGCTGCCCGCCGTACGCGCCGCCACACCGGAGACGGTCGTCCTGGCCGACGGCTTCAGCTGCCGCACCCAGATCAGCCAGCGGACCGACCGCGGCGGCACCCACCTCGCCCAACTCATCGCCCGCGCTCTACCGGAGGAACACATCCGTGACTGACGCACTCTCGCTCGTCGACGACTGGGGTCCCGAGAAGATCGTCGTCGTCTCCCACCGGCGCACCGGCATGAAGGGCGTCCTGGTCATCGACAACACGGCCCGTGGCGTCGGCAAGGGCGGCACCCGGATGAGCCCCACGGTCTCCGTCGGCGAAGTGGCCCGGCTGGCCCGCGTCATGACCTGGAAGTGGGCCGGCGTCGACCTCTTCTACGGCGGAGCGAAGGCCGGCATCGTCGCGGACCCGGCCTCGCCCGACAAGGAGGCGATCCTGCGCGCCTTCGCCCGCGCGCTGTCCAACGAGGTGCCCCGCGAGTACGTCATGGGCCTCGACATGGGCCTGACCGAGAACGACGCGGCCATCGTCCAGGACGAACTCGGCGACCGTGGGGCGGCCGTCGGCACCCCGGAGCACCTCGGCGGAGTCGCCTACGACAAGCTCGGTGTCACCGGTTTCGGAGTCGCCGAGGCCGCCGACGCGGCCGCCCAGTACCTCCAACTGCCCCTGAACGGCGCCAGGGTCGCCATCCAGGGATGCGGAGCCGTCGGCCTCGCGGCCGCCTCGCGGTTCGCCGAACTCGGTGCCACCGTCGTCGCCGTGTCCACCGCGAGGGGGGCCCTCCACGACCCCGCCGGACTGGACGTGCATGGCCTGCAGGCGGCGAGGAAGGAGCACGGCGACGACTTCGTCACCCGCCACCACCAGGGCGCCGTCATCCCGCCTGGCCGGGAACTCACCGTCGACTGCGACATCCTCGTCCCGGCGGCGCTGCAGGACGTCATCGACGACACCACCGCACACCGGATCAAGGCCAAGCTGGTGGTGGAAGGCGCGAACCTGCCCACCTCGCCCCTGGCACAGTCCATCCTCGCGGAACGCGGAATCGCCGTGCTGCCCGACTTCGTCGCCAACGCCGGCGGCGTCGTCGCCGCCGCCTTCGCCATGGACGCCCGCTACTCCGGCTTCCGGCCCGAAACTCCCACCATCTTCGAGACGATCTCCAATCGGCTGCGCGCCAACGTCGTCACCGTTCTCGAAGAAGCCCAGCGCCGCGCCACCACTCCGCACATCGCGGGCCGCGGTTTGGCCGAGGAACGTGTTCGCGCCGCCATGCGCAGCAAGGGCCGGCTTCCTACCTGATCCGGCGGCGCTTCGAAGGTCGACTCCATGTCTCTGCCCGTTTGCGTCGACTCGCTCCTACCGACGCGCCCAACGACGACCCCTTCATGGTCGCCCTGCTCAACAAGGAAAAGGACCTCGCCACAGGCCGCCAGTACTGGGGATGCGGCGGCGGCCTGATCGCGGCAGACGCCGTCATGACCGCTGCCCACCCCCGTCGAGGACGCGGACGCGAAGAACCTCCAGGTCGCGGTCGGCCGCACCTCGCTCTCCGACTCCGACCAAGGCCGGCTCCGAGACGTCCGCCCAGCCGCGGCCGAGGGTGACGCCGGCGGCATCGGCTGGGGCGACACCCACACCGACACCGAACTGCCGCACTTCCCGGACCGGCTGCGCGAGGCCGGTGCCGCGCAGGAGGCGACGGGGAGCCCGACGTGACAACCAGTTTCAACGGACGGGACACCAAGCGCCGGGCGAGCTCGCCTCTTCGCATGAGCCGGCCACGCCGCGCTCGATGACCTGACGTCACCGGCATCACGTTCCCCGAGATGCGGTTCGTGCTGGGCAACGGCTTGGCCGGACTGCCTCGGGTCACTGGAACGCGGGTACGACTTCCTTGATGAACAGCTCCAGGGACTTGCGCTTCTCCTCGTGCGGCAGGCTGTTGTCGATCCAGAAGCTGTACTCGTCGACGCCGAGTTCCTCATAGGTGCGCAGGCGCTCGATGACTTCGGCCGGGGTCCCGATCATCGCGGTCCTGTGCAGGGACTCCGGTCGGAATTCCGGCCGGTCCTCGAACTTCGACTCCGGGCTGGGCTCCAGGAAACCGTTCGTCGGAGTGGTCTTGTTGCCGAACCAGGCGTCGAAGGTCCGGTAGAAGCGGTTGATCGCCTCGGCGGCCGGGCGCCAGCCGTCGGGGTCGTCGGGGGAGTGGATGTGGGTGTGCCGGAGCACCATCAGGGCGGGGCGCGGTACCTCCGGGTGGTTCGCCACGGCGGTGTCGAACTTCCCCTTGAGGTCGATGACTTCCTCGTCGCCCTTCATCAGCGGGGTGACCATGACGTTGCAGCCCTGGGCCACGGCGAAGTCGTGGGAGGCGGGGTCCCGGGCGGCGATCCACATGGGCGGGGTGGGCTGTTGCACCGGCTTGGGCACACTGGTCGAGGTCGGGAACTGCCAGATCTCGCCGTCGTGGGCGTAGTCGCCCTGCCAGAGCGCCCGGACGGCCGGTACGAGTTCGCGCAGGTGCTTTCCGCCGTCGGCGGCCGGCAGCCCGCCCCCCAGTCGGTCGAACTCGAACTGGTAGGCGCCCCGGGCGAGTCCGACCTCCATCCGGCCGTTGCTGATGACGTCCAGCAGTGCGCATTCACCGGCGACCCTGAGCGGGCTCCAGAACGGGGCGATGATGGTCCCCGCGCCCAGGCGGATGGTCGAGGTCTGCGCGGCGAGGTGGGCGAGGAGCGGCATGGGGCTGGGGGAGATCGTGTACTCCATCGCGTGGTGTTCGCCGATCCACACGGTGCCGAACCCGCCGGCCTCGGCCATCAGAGTCAGCTCGGAGAGGTTCTCGAAGAGCTGGCGGTGGCTGACCTCCTCGTCCCAGCGCTCCATGTGCACGAACAACGAAAACCTCATGACTGCTCCCTGTCTGCTGGTGCGGCGTCCATTTCGGTGAGGGTGACGTCACCGGTGGCCCAGTGCGTCCTGGGGACCTCGTGGACGACGACGCGGATGTACTCGGGCCGGGTGTCCACGGTGCGCAGGACCGCGGCGTGCACTTCGTGGATCAGGTCCCGGATCTGCTTCGGGCTACGGCCCTCGGCGAGGGTGATGGCGACCTGTGGCATGCCGGCTCAGCTCCGCATCGTGAACGGGTCGGCCACGGGCTCCTCGCTCGTGTTGATCCAGACGCTCTTCAGGCGTGTGTATTCCAGAATCGTCTCGGTGCCGTGTTCGACGCCCACGCCGCTGGTCTTGAAGCCCTGACGCGGCGACATCGGGGACATGGCCCGGTAGGTGTTGACCCATACGGTCCCGGCGTCCAGGCGCGCCGCCATCCGGTGCGCCCGCGCGAGGTTCTGCGTCCAGACACCGGCCGCGAGACCGTAGTCGGTGTCGTTCGCCAGCCGCACGACCTCCTCCTCGGTGTCGAACGGCATGACCGCCAGCACAGGGCCGAAGATCTCCTCGCGTACGACCCGCATGTCGTTGTGGACGTCCACGAGGACCGTGGGCTCGTAGAAGTAGCCGCCGAGGCCGCCATCGGAGGCCCGCCCGCCGGTCAGTACCCGGGCGCCTTCGCCGCGTCCGAGGTCGACGTACCCGGCTACCTTGTCGCGCTGGTCCTCGAATGCCAGCGGGCCCAGCTCGGTCTTCTCGTCCAAGGGGTCGCCGATGACGATGGTCCGGGCGCGCTCGGTGACCCGCTCCAGCAGCTCGTCATAGACGGACCGGTGCGCGAACACCCGGCTGCCGGCGATGCAGGTCTGTCCGGCGGCGGCGAAGATGCCGGCGACGACGCCCATCGCGGCGTTCGCGATGTTCGCGTCCTCGAACACGATGTTGGGCGACTTGCCGCCGAGTTCGAGCGTGGAGCCGATGAACCGGCTCGCGGTCGCGGCGGCGATACGCGCCCCGGTCGCGGTGCTGCCGGTGAAGGAGATCTTCGCGAGGTCGCGGTGATCGACCAGGGCCTGCCCGGCCTCGGCGCCGAACCCGGTGACGACGTTGACCGCACCCGGCGGGAACCCCGCCTCGATGGCCAGCTCGGCGAGCCTGAGCACGGTGGCCGAGGTGTACTCCGAGGGCTTGATCACGACGGTGTTGCCGGCGCAGAGCACGGGCGCCAGTTTGCTGCTGGTCAGCGTCAGCGGAGAGTTCCAGGGCGTGATCGCGCCGACCACACCGAGGGGCTCCCGGGCCGTGTAGTTCAGCACCTGGCGGTCGGAGGTGGGGATGAAGTCGCCGTGGATCTTGTCGGCCAGTCCGGCGTAGTAGTGGTAGTACTCCGGCAGGGTCGCCAGCTGACCGCGCATCTCGCGCAGCAGCTTGCCGTTGTCCTGCGTCTCCATGCGGGCCAGGTCATCGGCGTTCTCCGCGATGAGGTCCCCGAGGCGGCGCAGCAGATGTCCGCGCCGCGTCTGGCTGAGGTCGCGCCAGCGCGGGTCCTCGAAGGCCTTCCTCGCGGCGGCCACGGCTCGGTCGATGTCGGTGGCGTTGCCCCGTGCGGCCCGGTAGAGGACCTCGCGGGTGGCCGGGTTGGTGCTCTCGAAGTACTCGCCCGACGCGGGCTCGACCCATGCCCCGCCGATGAAGTGCTCCAACGTGGTGAGTTCAGACATGTGCGCGCTCTCCGATGAAGGTGGTGAGGCAGTCGGCGAACGCCTCAGGGCACTGGACGGGCAGCATGTGACGTGCCTGGGGGATGACCACCGCACGGCAGTCGCCGAGCGCCGCGGCGAGCCGGTGGGTCATCTCGGGGGTGGAGCCGGGATCGTTCTCGCCCGTCACGGCCAGTGCGGGAACGTCGATGGCTGGCAGGTGCGGCGCGATGTCGGCGTCCGCCATCGCGAACACGCGATAGCAGTCGAGGAAGGACCCGACGTCGTTGGCGAGGAGGGTGGCCTCGGTGCGGGCCACCAGGGCCGGGCCGACGTCGGTGCCGGCATACCAACGCTTCAAGGACGCGGCCGCACTCGCAGCGAAGTCGGCCTCCGCCGTGCGCAGCCGGTCGAGTACGGACGCCCGCTCCTCGGCCGTGCGCTCGCACACGGAACTGACCGAGACCAGTGTGGCCACCAGCTCGGGGTGGTGCAGCGCCACGTGCTGGGCGACCAGCGCGCCCAGCGAGAATCCGACCAGGTGCGAACCAGCCGGAATCTCACCGACCACCCCGGCGGCCAGATCCGCGAGCGTCACCCCGTCGCTCACTGGCGGGCGGGAGCCGTGGCCCGGCAGGTCAGGCGTGATCACGGTGAAGCGGTCGGACAGGAGCGCGGCGGTGGGCTCCCACATGGTGTGGTCGAGCCCCACGCCGTGCAGCAGCACCACGGTGGGCTTGCACATGAGCACCTACTGCTCGGTCGAGAGCGGCGCCAGACGCTGCTGCGGGCGCCCCTGGGCGGCCGCGGCGAGCGCGATGACGATCTCGTTCGGGTGGGGGGCGTCGCTGATCCGGACCTCCACGGTCTGGTGGTGCGAACGGATCGTGGCGTCGGTGATGTGCTTCAGCGGGATGTCGAAGACCACACCGGCGGGCCCGCGCTTCTCGACCGCGGGCAGCAGGGTGGTGGCGTTGGCGGCCTTGCGGAAGTGGTCGCCGAACTTGAGCGTGTGGATCAGCGCCGAGCCGTGCTCGATCTCGCCGTCCAGGCCGACGATGGCCGCCTTGCCGTACGCCTCGGCGGGTGCCTCCAGGGCGTCGAGGACCGCCGGGGCCAGCAGCGCGCCGAGGTCGGAGGCGTTCGCCTCGATGCCGGGATGGAGGTCTTCCACGAAGCCCTGACCGGACCAGGGGTTCTCGATCACCGCTGCGACGACGGCGACGCGGGCGGGACGGGCGAGCGCGCGGCCGCCCTCGGTGCGGATCTCCTCGACGACGGTCACGATCTTGCGGACGCTCATGAGGCGACAACCTCCAGGGTTTCGGTGGTGACGACGGGATCGGTCAGTCGGTCGCCGATACGGGGGTGCGGGCGCGGGCCGGTCGACGCGGCCGCGATGACGACGATCTCGTCCGGGCGCGGGGCGTCGGAGACGCGTGCACTGACGGTCTGGTAATGGCTGCGCGTCGAGGCCTTTGTCTTGTGCCAGAGCGGGACGACCAGCGTCTCCCCCGCTTCGGCGCGCGTGTCGGCGAAGCAGATGATCGACTCGCCGTCGAGGAACTCCCGCACCAGATTGCCGAAGTACGGGGTGTGGATGAGGGCCCCGGCGTGCTCGATCTCGCCCGCCGTACCGACGATGGCCGCCTTGCCGAACGACTCGATCTCCTCCACACCGCCCAGGGAAGCGATGAGCCGATCGGTCAGCAACCTGGCGAGCACCGGGCCGACGCGAACCTGCTCCCTGGACAGATCGGCCGAGGGGCCGCTGCCCGTCCACGGATTCCGTATGACCGCGGCGACGCTGGCTCGCCGCGCGGGCTGCGCGGGTGCCTCGCCCGCCTCGGTCAGGACGACGTCGCGGTAGACCACGAGCTTGCGGAGACCGATGCTCGCGTCGAAGTGATCCATGCGCTCTTGCATGGCACAGGACGATAGGTGTCGCCTCTTTGGTCGGTCAAGTGGGTGAGGGGAAGGGTTCCTCCAAGGGGCGCCGCCCCTCCGATCCGGACGGCTGATCGTCTTTTTACCTGCGGTTATTAGCGACCCGTAAAGCCAGGACGTGATTCCGCGCCCCAAACCCTTGACGCTCCATCTGTGACGTGCCTTACTGCTGCTTGTATGCCAGACCGGATGGCCATCGGGCCCCGGACCCAAGGAGTTTCATGTCCAGTCACCTTGGAACGGGCGAGGAAACGACGCCCGCGACGTCGTCGGGGAGCGGTGGGGAAAGCACCACGGACGGCACCGACGCCGGCCGTGACAGCGGCGGGCGGCTCGGTTCCGTTTTCTGGACCGCGCTCGGTATCTCCACCGTCTTCGTAGCGTGGGCGGTGCTCTTCACGGACAACCTGAACAAAGTCACCAACAAGTCGCTGAACTGGGTGACGGCCACGTTCGGTTGGTCCTACCTGGTGGTCACGCTCGGCATCCTGATCTTCCTGGTGTTCCTGGCCTTCAGCCCTGCCGGCGACATCCGCCTGGGCAAGGACGGCGACCGCCCCGAGTTCTCGACGCCGACCTGGTTCGCCATGATCCTCAGCGCGGTGATGGGGATCGGACTTGTCTCCTACGGCGTCGCCGAGCCGATCTCCCACCTGGCGACGCCACCGCACGGCCTCGCCGAGCCGAACACGCCGGCGGCGGCGGTGCGCGCCCTGCAGTACTCCTACTTCGACTGGGGCCTGCAGGCGTGGGCGATCTTCGCCGTCTTCGGCCTGGCGATCGCGTACTCGACCCACCGCAAGGGTCGGCGGACCCTGGTGAGCCAGATGTTCCGGCCGCTGCTCGGCGACCGCGTGGACGGGCCGATCGGCAAGACGATCGACGTGCTCGCCGTCTTCGCGACGCTCTTCGGCACCACGACCTCCCTCGGCCTGGGAGCCCTCCAGGTCAACAACGGCCTCGGCAGGCTGTGGGGGATGCCGGTCAACAACGTGAGCCAGGTGCTCATCATCGCGGCCGTCACCTCGATCTTCACGCTCTCGGCGGTGACCGGGGTCAGCAAGGGCATCAAGTTCCTCAGCCAGGGCAGCACGGTGCTGGCGATCGCGCTGTTCGTCTTCATGCTCGTCGTCGGGCCGACCGTGTTCATCGCGAACCTGTACATCGAGGCCGTGGGCCAGTGGGCCACCGACTTCTTCCGGATGAGCCTGCAGGGCACCGCGTTCGGCGGCCTTGAGTGGATGCAGTGGTGGACCTACTTCATGATGGCCTGGTGGGTCTCCTGGGGCGCCTTCGTCGGTGTCTTCCTGGCCCGGATCTCGCGTGGCCGCACCATCCGCGGCTTCATCATGGGCGTCCTGGTCGTCCCCAGCGTCGTGTTCTTCACCTGGTTCACGGTCTTCGGCGGCACAGCGATCCACATCGACATGTTCGAGAAGGGCGACATCGCCAAGCAGACCGCCGCCGACATCAACAGCGCGTTCTTCGCGACCCTCGACCACTATCCGCTCGCCGCGGTCACCTCGGTGATCGCCATCATCCTGGTCGTGATGTTCTTCGTCTCCGGCGCGGACGCCAACACCTATGTGCTGTCCATGATGACCTCGGACGGATCGCTCACGCCGCGCCGCTCGGTTCTCGTCCTGTGGGGCGTCCTCACCGGTGTCACCGCCGTCGTCCTCATGCTTGCCGGCGGACTGAACGCCCTTCAGAACACCGTCATCGTGACGTCGTTGCCCTTCCTCGTGATCATCGCCGGTCTGGCGGTGTCCTTCTGGAAGGAGCTGAACGCAGACAGAAAGGAGAAGACCGGTGTCGAACTCTGACGCCCGTCGTGGACTCATCGAGAAGACGTGGGCCGCGGCCTGGGGCGAGGGACACGTCGACGCCCTCGACGAGCTGCTGAGCCCGGCCTACCTCCGACGCAGCCAGGACCCGCACCCGCAGGACCTGGAGGCATTCAAGGCCTCGATCGTCTCGACCAGGTCCGCCTTCCCGGACCTGGTGACGACCATCGACGACATCGTGATCGAGGGAGACCGGGCCGCGATCCGCTGGCACAGCACCGGAACCCACCGGAACTCGCTCCTGGGCGTCCCCGCCACCAAACGGCGGGTCGAGGTCAGCGGCGCCACCTTCGCCCGCTTCGAGAGCGACAGGATCGTCGAGGAGCACGTGACGTGGGATCCCCGGGCGCTGCTCGCGGCGCTGGGCGTCATCCGGGTGGGACAGGACTGACGATCAAGATGACAAGGAGCTCCTCCATGACCCCGCTCGCCTCGAAGCCCGACCTCGACCTGATGAAGCAGGTCAACCGGCAGTTCGTCACCGGCGTCACGGTCGTGACCGCGATGGACGGGGAGACCCCCAGGGGATTGGCCGTCAACGCGTTCTCGAGCATCTCGCTCGACCCCGCCACCGTGATGGTGTGCGTCCAGCGCACCTCGTCCACCCACGACTGTCTGTTCAGCGCGAGCCACCTCGCGATCAACATCCTGTCCACGGACCAGCTGGACGTCGTCGGTACGTTCGCGAGCAAGGCAACGGACAAGTTTGAGAAAGTGGAGTGGGAGAGCGGCCCGTTCGGCAGTCCGCTGATCGCTCGGAGCAGCGCGCAGATGGAGGTCGAGATCCGCGAGCGGCTGCAGGCCAGCACCCACACCGTGTTCATCTGCCGGGTGGTGCACGCCGTCGTGTCCGAGCGTCATCCGATGGTCTACAGCGCGGGTAAGTTCTTCGACGGCGGCGCGCTGGCACCGCTGGGATGACCGGCGGGTGGCTCGGGAGACGGAGGAGAGTTCGGTGAGTGGCGCGAAGAGCGAACCGAAGTGGGGGTCCCCCCGGCCGGCGGCCGGGGGAGGGTCGATGCAGGCCAGGGTGATCGCCGAAATGCGTCGGCGGATCATCAAGGGCGACATCGAGCCCGGGGCTCCGCTCTCCGAGCTCGCCCTCGCGGAGGAGTTCGGGGTCAGTCGTACGCCGGTCCGCGAAGCCCTCAAGCAGCTCCAGACCGAGGGGCTGGTCGAGATCCGGCCCCGCGTCGGGACGTTCGTCACCACCCCCTCCCGCCGTGAGATCACGGAACTCTTCGAGATGAAGGAACTCCTGGAGGGCGCGGCCGCCCGTCTGCTCGCCCGGCGCGGCCGCGTCGCGGAGATCGATCTGCTGGAGCGGAATCTGCGCGAGGCCGACGAGGCGGTGGCGCGGGACGACCGGGAGCGGTACGCGGAGTTGGTCCAGGAGTTCCACGACCTGCTCATCTCGGGCGCCGACAACAGTAAGTTGGAGGCCCACTACCGGATGCTGATGAACCAGTTGGCCTACTCCCGGCTGGTGAACACGTCGCTGAGCCAGCCGGGCCGCGCCCTGCAGTCGGACCGTGAACACCACCTCGTCCTGGAGCTGATCCTGGAGAAGGACGGCGACAGCGCCGAGCACGTGATGCGTGAGCACGTCAGAGCCAGCCGGCGCGCACTGCTGGCCGGGCTGCCCCTGAGCGGTTCGAACGAGAGGTTCGGCACGGCAGGTTCCTCATAAGGGTGATCACGTGGCCCACACGCAGTCCTGACGATGGATCAGGGCCGGGCACCGCCTCTCGGGGGGCGGTGCCCGGCCAGCAGCGCGCCAAGGGACATGTGGCAGGCGCCCTCGACCAGCGGCCACGCGACCTCGACGTCATCGCACGGCCTGCTTGAGGAGGGCGGTGACCAGCTTCGCCTCGGCCGCCCCGTCGGCGGCGGTGGGGGCCTGGACGGAGAGTACGAGGGGGCCGCTGGTTGCGGCTGAAGACCCGCGGTCCGATCACGCCGAGCGGTGCTGGAGCGAACTCCCACAACTCGTCCGAGATTACATCGGCACGAATAGCCGCCGAACAGCTGCCTGCTACCAGACAGAATTTCTTTTCGAGTCGGTTCTAGACGTCAATAGTCAAGGGATCCCCTTGAAGGAAAAGAACGTCGAGACGGACCCGCGTGAATCGCCAGCCGTCCTCGGTTCGACGGGCGTCGGCGTAGAGCTTGCCGACGCCGTCCTGGTGCTTCATCGGCTCCGCCGTTTTCGGGATGTGGTACGCGACGATGTAGGCGAGGGTCGTTGCTTCATCCCCGTCGACGTCGACGTAAATCTGCCCCATGTGGTGGTACGTCGCCTCATAGTTGCCTCCCAGGGCCCGTTGGGGAGCGTCGATGAGTGCCTGCCGACCGCGATGAATCTGCCCGCCGAGCTCGATCGAACCGTCCTCGGTGTACAGCGCGGGCAAGGCATCGAAATCCTTTTCGTCAAGTGCTCGCGCCAGCGTCTGAATAAGATTCCGAAGTTCCGCCTCGTCGATCAGGCGCTGCAAAGCTGCTTCATTCACGGGCCGTCTCCCGTCTCAAGGTTCTCGTGCAGTCGTTCTTTGCACGACCCTACTCCCGATTGTGTTGGACAGGGCCTGTTGCCTTCATCATCAAAAGCCGCCTTGACGTCGGCGGGGCAGCTGTGGACCCATACCAATGCCGCGCCGCTCAACTCCTGAGCCCATTCACCGAGTTGCGCGCGTCGATACTGCCGCGGTCACGCTTCCGCGCCGCCAAGCGCCCTTGACACAGGGTTCGTCAGCTGACCGGAAGAGGAGAAGTGAGTCAGAGGGGTCGCTCGGGGGCCCGGGGGCAGGGGAACGAGCTCAGCGTTCGAAGACCACCCGGCCGTCGAACGTGGTGAGGTCCACTTGCACCTCGGTGATGTCGTGCGCGTCGACGGACAACAGTGGGCGGTCGAGGACGCACAGGTCCGCCACCTTGCCGGGTTCGATCGTGCCCTTGAAGTCGTCGGCGAAGTCCTGCCAGGCCGCGTTGGCCGTGTAGGCGCGCAGCGCCTCGGCGAGTGGTACGCGCTGTTCGGGGCCGTAGACCCTGCCGCTGGCCTTGGACTCGCGGAGCATCATCTGGGCCACGCCCTGCCGCCAGTCGGGCTCGGTGATCGGTGCGTCCGAGCTGGCGCAGAACATGACGCCTGCCTCGACGGCCGAGCGGACCGGCCACTGGCGTGCCGAGAGCTCCGGCCCCACGACCCCGTCCATCAGATCCGCGGTGGTCCACATGATGGTGGGGTTCATGTTGATGCCGTAGCCGTGCGCGGCGAGCTTGTCCAGGCTGTCGGCGCCGACGAAGGTGCCGTGGATGACGTAGTGCCGGGCGTCGGGCCGGGGCACTGCGAGGTTCGCGGCGACGAAGGCGTCCACGACCGTGTCGATGCCGCGGTCGCCGGTGACGTGCACGCCGAGTTGGAAGCCGGCCGTGTGGGCGACGTGGATCATCTCCTGCAGTTCCTCGACCTGGAGGGCGGGTGTCTCGCCGTGCACGCACAAAGAGCCGTGGCCGCCCTCGGGGTAGGGCTCGTTCATCCAGGACGTACGGTTCGGCGGGATGCCGTCGGCGAAGATCTTGACGCCGATGGCCCGGAGCAGCCGCGGGTCCGTCGGCGCCGTGAGCGCCAGCTCGCCCAGCCCCTGGCGCAGTTCCTCGGCGGAACCGCCCATGGGGGCCGGGAGCAGCAGCACGCTGACCCGGGCGTGGAGCTCGCCCTCGGCGGCGAGTTCGGTGTATGCGGTCAGGTTGTCGGTGCTCAGGCCGCCGAAGAAGGTCTGAGCACCGCCGGGGCCGAGGCCGGGCTCGGTGTAACTGGTGATGCCGCGGGAGTGCAGTTCACGGATCACGCTTTGGATGGCCTGGCGGCGCTGGGCGATGGTGGGGGAGGGCAGGGCGGCCAGGGCGAGCTGCTGGGCGGCCTCACGCAGGATGCCGGTGGGCTCTTTGCCGGGGTCGGTGTCGATGACACCGCCGGGTGGTGGCACGGTGTCCGCGTCGATGCCGCAGCGGCGCAGGGCGGCGGTGTTGAGCCACACCGTGTGCGAGGAGAAGTCCGTCAGGCAGACCGGGTGGTCGGGGGCCACCGCGTCGAGGTCGCGGCGGTGCGGGAAGCGGTTGGCGTCGGCGAGGCACTCCTTCAGATAGCCGGGGTCCCAGCCGAGTCCGACGATCCACTCTCCGGGCGGGGCGGCGCACACCGCTCCGCCCACGAGCGCGGCGATGTCGGCGATCGAACCCACCGCCGGGTGGCCGACGTCAAGGGCGAAGGGCGGTTTCGTCATCCCGTACGCGGCGCCGTGGAGGTGCGAGTCGTTGATGCCGGGCAGGACGGTCCGGCCGTTCAGTTCGACGACGCGGGTGCCAGGTCCGGCCAGAGCGCGGACCTCGGCGTCGCCGCCGACGGCGACGATGTCCCGGCCGCGCACGGCCACCCCTTCGGCGACGCTGAAGTCGCGGTCGACGGTGAGGACCTGACCGCCCGTCAGGATCAGGGTGGGCGCGGTGTCACTCATGGCGGACCCCTCTCAAGGGATGGGACTGGTTGGGGGGAAGAGCGGGGCGACGCCCGGGGCGGGGGGATGAGTCAGCGGGCCTCCTGCCGCCGACGCCACGGGCAGGGGCGTCTGCTGCCGCGATGCTCTGATCGCTCCGGCAGGTCGGCGGGATCCTAGGTCGGGGGATCGGTGGTGAACGGTATGTGATCATGGCGGGCTCTCCGGGGACGTACCCGCCAGAGAGGGGCGTCGGGCTGCCGTGGGCGTGCCGAACAGGAAAGAGCCTCACGGCCCGCTCCACCATCCGTACAACTACCGATTGGCACGAGGCCCGGATCTATGGCGTCAAACGGCGGTGAACATCTTGCCCGGAGCAGGCGGCGCTCCTATCGTCGGCGCCACCCGGCCGTCATGGTCCCGAGCCGCTCTCGGAAGCTCGTATGCACATCCACCACCAGATCGCGGCGGCGACCCGCATCGGCATGCTCACCCGCGAGCGCGACACCGTCTCCGCCTGCACCCAGGCGCTGCGCGAACTCGCCCAGGCCTTGCCGCTCGACGTGGCGACCCTGCTCGCCATCGATCCGCTGAGCGGCGCCCACGTACAGGTCGCGGGGATCGGCTACACCGCCGAGACGTCCGAGTCGATGGCCGCCGAGTTCGTCACGACCCCGTGGTACCGCAGCGCCGTGCGGCAGGAGCTGCCGTCGATCTGCGAGGAGACCATCCCCGAGGGCGAGTTCGTGGGAGTCTCCGTGCTCGCCGCCAACCGTGACCCCGACACCTTCACCGACCCACTGACGTACGACATCCACCGCCCGAACGTCCGCCGCAGCCTGGCGTTCTCCTTCGGCGAGCACGCCTGTCTCGGCCTTCACCTGGCACGCGTCCAGACCGCCATCGCCGTACGCGCCCTGCTGGAACGCCTTCCCGACCCCCAGATCATCGGCCATGACCAGCCCGACGGCTTCGCCTTCCGCAAGCCGGACAACCTGCGGATCTCCTGGCGCGTCCGACCTTGTGACCGCCGAGCGTCGAGGAGACGGCGGACATGTGTCCTGTCCAGGGCATCATCATCGACGGCTGATCCTGGGCGGGCGGGTGTCCCGCCGGAACAGGCCGCCGTAGCCGGCGTTCTCGGGTTCCCCGGTGTTCGGCGATCCACGGGCCACCACCGTGCAGCGCCTGGCGGCGGCGCCGTTCGGGTTGCTGCGCACCAGTGCCCGGCCCGGTCGTCGACCGGGTTGTGAACGCTCGTCGAGTGACAGCGGACGCAGCGGCGACGGAAGTGGTGCCGAAGGTCCGACGAGCCGCAGCCGGACATGACCGGCGCGTCCTGCGTGGAGCTGGTGCGGGTCCGGTCCGTCGCACGAGTCCCGTCCATGCTCCGAGGCTGCCGTCCAAGCCGAGCCGGTATGCCAGCACTTCGGAGCGTGGCCGGGTGCACCGGCCCGGCCGGGCGGCGGAGATTCGGGACCCGACCGCGGCGGCGGGCGGCGTCACGCGACAAGGCACTCGCCCCGCTCTGCCACGCGAGCACCTCGTCTCCGGTGCCCACGTTCGCGGTCGGTATTTCTACGGATGGCGGCGTGGGCCCGGCGGGTCTTTCCTGTTCGGCACGACCAGACGCCCGCCCCGCCGAGCGGGCCCAGCTCTCGGAGAGCCCTGCCATGATCCCATCCAGTAACGCCGCTGCCGCGTCCGCCTCCCGCAGACAGTTCCTCGCTCTGTCCGGCGCCGCTCTCACCGCGGGCGCGCTGACCGCCGCCGGTTGTTCGGCTCCGTCGAGCTCGCAGACCGCCGCGAAGCCCTCGGCATCGGGCGCCACACGCCTGACGAAGATCGGGCTGGACTATCCGTTCACCCAGCTCCCGCTGTACTCGACGCTGGTGAAGCTGTCCACCGCCGGGGCGAAGCGGCACGGGATCTCCCTGCTGACCACGAGTGACAACGCCAACGCCGACACCCAGGCGACCAACCTCAATACGTGGGTCGCCCGCAAGGTGCCGGCCATCGTGTCCTTCCCGATGGTGTTCGAGGCCGCCGAACCGATCGCGAAGGCGGCGCTGGACGCGGGCCTGATCTGGGTCACCTACGGTGGCTCCTTGGAGCACCAGAGCGCCGACATCCAGTTCAGCTTCCGCAAGGGCGGCACTCTGCTCGGCGAGGCCGCGGCCAAGTGGGCCGAGGAACACCTCGGCGGCAAGGGCAAGATCGCCTTCCTCACCGACAGTACGATCGAGCTGGGCCGCGAACGCACCAAGGGCATGATCGACGCCTTCACCAAGCTCGCCCCCGGCGTCGACGTGGTCGCCCGGGAGCAGGCCATCGACCCTGACACCGGTCTGTCGAAGGCGAAGGCGATCCTCGCCAAGCACCCCGACCTCAACCTGATTCTCGGCGTCACGGACGCGGCAGCGTACGGCGGATTCAAGGCCCTCCAGCAGGCGGGCCGGGCCAAGGACGACGCGAAGACCTTCGTCGGTGGGCAGGACGGCGCGGCGCCCTCCCTTCTCGCCGTCAAGCAGGGCACCTTCTACCGCGCGTCGGCCGCCCTGGCGCCGAAGGACGTCGCCACCGCCATCGTCGACGTGCCACGCGCGGTCGCCGCGGGCCAGGCGAAGCCGAGCGCCCAGGTGCCCATCGCACTGGTCCAGCACGCCGACACCGCCCGCATCGACGACCTGCTCGCCCAGAACGCCTGAGGCACGGCCATGACGGTGACCAACCTCAGGATCCGCCAACTGACCAAGTCCTTCGGGGGAGTCCGGGCCCTGGACGGCGTGGACCTGACCGTGCCGATGGGTCAGGTCCACGCCCTGCTCGGCCACAACGGCGCCGGCAAGTCCACGCTCATCAAGTGCCTGGGCGGCGCCTACCCGCCCGACTCGGGCACGATCGAGGTGGGCGGAGAGTCGTACAGCCGTCTCACCCCGCGGGAGTCGATCGCCGCCGGCGTGGCGATCATCTACCAGACACTCAGCGTGGTCGACGCGCTCACCGTGACGGAGAACATCTTCCTCGGCCAGGAATGGACCCGGTACGGGACCGTGAACCGGCGCGCCCAGGAAGAGGTCGCCGCAGGACTCCTCCAGCGGGTCGCCGCCCGCTGTTCTCCCCGGGACCGGGTCAGCGACCTGCCCATGGGACAGCGGCAGTTGGTGGAGATCGCCAAGGCGCTCAGCCGCAGCGCGTCCGTCCTGGTGCTCGACGAGCCGACCGCCGCCCTGTCCACCGCCGAGAGCGACGCCCTGGCCGAACGGGTCGAGGACCTGCGCACCCAAGGACTGGCCATCGTCTACGTCACCCACCTGCTGTCCGAGGTGGAGCGTCTCGCGGACGCGGTGACCATCCTGCGCGACGGGCGGGTGGCCCACCACTCGGCGACCGCCGGCCGCACGCGACGTGAGCTGGTCGAGGCGATCGCGGGCCGGCCGACGGAGGGTGCGGCACCGCAGCCGAAGCAGGTGGTCGCGGCGCCGCGGGCCGGGCAGAAGCAGGCCCGCGCACAGGAGCGCACGCGAGCGCCCGAGACCCCGTCCACCGGCTTGCCTCGGCTTACCGCCGACGGTCTGCGCGGCCAAGGCTTCGGACCCGTCAGTCTCACGGTCGCCGAGGGAGAACGCGTCGGCCTGTACGGGCTCATCGGCTCCGGGCGTACACGCATCCTGGAGACCCTGTTCGGCAGGCGGCGTGCCCTCGGCGGAACGATCCGGGTCGGGGACCGGAGCCTGGCTCCGAGCCGGCCCACCCATGCGCTCGCCGCCGGCATCGCGCTCGTACCGGCGGACCGGCGCCTCCAGGGACTGTTCCCCTCCCTCAGCGCACAGGACAACACCCTGCTGCCGTCCGTCCGTTCCCTTGCCCGATACGGCGCACGCGCGCTGGGTGCCGAGCGCCGCGCCTTCGAGGCGCTGGCCACGGCGGTCGGACTGCGCCCCGCACGGCCCGGGGCGCCCGCGGACGCGTTCTCCGGCGGCAACCAGCAGAAACTCGTTCTCGGCCGGTGGATCAACGATGTCCGGCGCATCGATGTCCTGCTGCTGGACGAGCCGACCCAGGGCGTCGACGTGGGCGCCCGTCAGGAGATCTACCGGGTCGTGTCCGCTCTGGCCGATGAGCGGGGCACGGCCGTGCTGTTCGCCTCCAGCGACCCGGAGGAGATCGTCGCGCTCGCCGACCGCTGCCTGATCGTCGCCGGCGGCCGCGTCGTCGGTGAACTGGCCGGCCGCGACCTCACCGAACAGGCCCTGCTGGCGGCCGTGCACGACGCCGAATCCGACACCACGCCCACCGGGGGAGCAGCATGACCGCCGCTGACCGCGTCCTCACTCGCCCGCGCGTCCTCGCCGCGGGAAGCCTGACCACGATCAGGCAGCATCCGCTGATCGCCGTGCTCGCCGCGATGGTCCTGGTCTTCCAACTGTCCACGGGCAGCTTCCTCGACCCGGCCAACCTCTCGGGCATCGCCACCGACGCCGCGACGCTCGCCATCGTCGCCGTGCCCCTGGCCCTGCTGGTGATCAGCGGATATCTCGACCTGTCGGTCGGCTCCACGCTCGCCCTGGGCGGGCTCGTCGCAGGCCGGCTCGCGGCGGGCGGCCAGTCGCCGGTGGTAGCCGTACTCGGCGCACTCGTCGCCGGAGCCGTGGTGGGCGCGGTGAACGGCGTCTTGTGCTGTTACCTGGGGCTGTCGCCGTTCATCGTGACGCTCGGCATGCTGACCGCCGTACGGGGACTGGCGCAGCAGCTGTTCCCGCTGCCGCTGAGCGGCTTCGGCAGCGGCTTCGCCTGGCTCGGCGGGTCCCGGTTCGCCGGCCTCGCCACCCCGGTCGTCATCGCCGGGCTCGTCCTGGTGGCGGGAGCGTTGTTCCTGTCGCTCACCCCCGGCGGACGGTACGTCTTCGCGATCGGTGTCAACCGGGAGGCCGCCCACCTCTCCGGCATCAACATCCGCCGCACCCCGTTCGTCCTGTTCGTGACCACAGGGGTGGCGGCCGCCCTGGCCGGGGCCATCAAGGCGTCGGTCCTGGACAGCGTGGTCGCCGGTACCTCGGGCGCCGGCTTCGAACTGGCCGTGCTCACCGCCGTCCTCCTGGGCGGCGTCGCCCTCACCGGCGGCACCGGCTCGGTCCTCGGCGTCCTGCTCGGCGTGCTCTTTCTCGGGGCCCTGCAGAACGGCCTGACCCTGCTCGACGTACCGACCTTCTGGCAGCAGATGGCCCAGGGCACCGCCCTGGTCGCCGGTGCGGCGCTGGCGTACTACGCGCCACGCGCAGCCCGTTGACGCACCTCTCCCGTCCTCAGCCGTCAATTTTGTGGTGGACCTCACGGTGCTCGACGGACGCGTCGCCCTCGGGCGGTGAACGGACCGTCTCTGGAAAGGATCCGAGAATGCCTGGCTCTCCCCGCATGCTGCTCGTCCTGAGTGAGAACTGGACCCTGACCGGTGGCCGGGCCGATCTGCCCGCCGCCGTCCGGTGGGCCCGTGAGGCCGAGGACGCCGGTTTCGACGCGGTCATGGTCAGCGAACACATCCTCCTCGGCCCCGACGCGGCCGCCGCCGGAATCATGGGCAACCCCCGCGACTACGCCCTCCCCGGCAACCAGGACCCGTACACGCCGTGGCCGAACTCGCTGTTGCTGCTCGCAGCCATTGCCTCGGTCACCCAACGGCTACGGCTCGCTGCCGCAGCCGTCCTTGCCCCGCTGCGGCATCCGCTGCTCATGGCCCGGGAACTGGGCACCCTCGACCTGATCAGCGAGGGGCGGCTGGTGGTGCAGCCCACGGTCAGCTGGAGCAGGGACGAGTACGCCGCCCTGGGCGTGCCGTTCGCCCAGCGCGGCAAGCTGCTGGACGAGCACCTGAGCGTGTGGGCGAAGGCGTGGGGAGCATCGCCCTTGTCCCATGACGGCGAGCACTACCCCTTCCGGGACGTGTACTTCGAACCCAAGGCGTACCGCCCCGAGGGCCCCCGGCTGTGGTTCGGTGGACAGCGGCTGAGCAGCCCCGTGCTTCGTCGACTGGTGCGCTACGGGCATGGATTCCACCCGCTGGGCCGGCCCACGCCAATGGACCTTCAGACGCTGAAGGAGGCCATGGCCGAGGCCGGACGGGACGCCGCGGATCTGGAGATGGTCGGCGGCACTCAGGCGGTGTTCCCCGACGATCGGGCACCGGCGGACCTCGGTGCGGCGCTGGCCTCGATCCCCGAGCAACTGGAACAGGGATTCACCACGTTCTGCATCAAGCCGAACCAGTTCATCGACGATCCGCACGGGGTCGGGAAGTTCTGTCGCGAGGTCGTGCGGCGAGTGGAGTCGATGACGGCTTGACGCCGGTCGAATGCGGCGCTGGAGAACGCGGCTGACTCGTAGCCGAGATCTCGATGGACGAGACGTGCGTCATGCCGGTTGCCAGATTCGGGCGAGCATCGAGGCCGTGAGGAGCTGCTCGGGATGCCCCTGTCCGACGAGGCGGCCGTCGTGGAGCAGGAGGCAGACGTCCGCCGAGCGCGCGGCTTCGAGATCATGCGTCGCGTGTACGACGGTCACCCCGTCGGTTGCCAGCTCTGTCAGCACCGTGGCGATTCGCTCCCGCGCCTCGGGGTCGAGCCCCGTGGTCGGCTCGTCCAGCAACAGCAGATCCGACTCCTGGGCGAGTCCCTGGGCGATCAACGTGCGCTGCCGCTGCCCACCGGACAGCTCCCCGAGTTGGTGCGTGGCGAGGTCGGTGATGCCCAGCCGCTCCATGGCCGTGTCCACGGTGGCGTGGTCCTGCCGTGTGAGCCGACGCCAGGGCCCGCGTTCGCCCCAGCGTCCCATCTCCACCGTCTGCCTGACCGTCAGCGGCAGTGCGTCTCCGACGGCGCCGCGCTGCGGGACGAACGCAGGCGGCCGGTTGCCCGCGTGGCGGAGCTCGCCCGATGTGGGGTGGATCACTCCGGCCAGGACGCCGAGCAGGGTGGACTTCCCGCTGCCGTTCGGGCCGACGAGCGCCGTGGTGGCCGACGCCCTTATCTGGACGTCGAGTTGGTGCAGTACCGGGCGGCCCGAGTAGCCGGCGCAGAGGTCGGTGAGGCGGACGCGGGGCGTTCTGTCGTTGGTGCGAGCCACGGGAGATGCCGATTTGTTGAACATGATTTTCATTGTAGTGTGTTTACATGGAGTGGTTGACGGGTCCCTTCGAGGTGACCTTTGTGCAACGGGCCCTGTGGGGCGGGATGCTGGTGTCTGCGATCTGTGCGCTGGCCGGCACCTGGGTGGTGCTCAGAGGGATGGCCTTCCTCGGCGACGCCATGTCCCACGGACTGCTGCCCGGAGTGGCGCTCGCCGCACTCTTCGGCGGCAACCTGCTCGTGGGTGCCCTGTTGAGTGCTGCCGTCATGACCGCCGGCGTCGCCGCCCTCGGTCGAACGCCGAGGTTGTCGCAGGACACCGGCATCGGCCTGCTCTTCGTGGGCATGCTGTCCTTGGGCGTGATCATCGTGTCGCGGTCACAGTCCTTCGCGGTCGACCTGACCGGGTTCCTCTTCGGCGACGTCCTCGCCGTCCGTGAACAGGACCTCGTGCTGCTGGGCGGGGCGTTGGCGCTGGCCCTGGTCGTCTCGGTCCTCGGCCACCGAGCCTTCCTCGCCCTGGCCTTCGACCCGCGCAAGGCCCGCACGCTCGGTCTGCGCCCCCGCCTGGCTCATGCCGTGCTGCTCGGCCTGCTCGCCCTGGCCATCGTCGCCTCCTTCCACATTGTGGGGACGCTGCTGGTCCTGGGCCTGCTCATCGCCCCTCCGGCGGCCGCGCTGCCCTGGGCCCGCAGTGTGCGGGGCCTCATGGCCCTCGCGGCGCTGCTCGGCGTCACCGCCACCTTTGGCGGCCTGCTGTTGTCCTGGCATCTGAGCACCGCGGCCGGCGCGACCGTCTCCGCCCTCGCCGTGGTCCTGTTCTTCCTCTCCCACCTGGCATCCGGTCTGCGCCACCACCGGCGCTCCCGCCCAGGCGATGCGCGTGCCGCGGCAACCGACTGAAAGAAGCGTGAGGCGATCCCCTTTGTTCGTTCGCAGACACATCACCCTCTGGGCGCCGGTCGCACTCGCCGCCGCCGCACTGCTCGCCACCAGTTGCGCCGGGCAGGAGACCGCCACGTCCACTCCGAGGGCGGCTCCCTCGACCTCCGCTCCGCACGGATACGTCGAAGGGGCGCAGGAGAAGGCCGAGCAGCAGTCCCGACTGGTGCTCAGCGACCCGAGGGCCTCCAAGTCCCTGATACTCGACCTGATCAGCGGAAAGACGCACGAGGTGGCGCGGGGGACGGACCCCACCCGCCTCACCACGGACGGCCGGTTCGCCTACCTCCACACCGCGCGTGACACGAGTGTCCTCGACAGCGGTGCCTGGATGGTGGACCACGGCGACCACGTGCACTACTACCGCGCGCAGATACGTGACGTAGGCAGACTGGCCGCAGGTCCGGACGCGCGCGTCCGCAGCGACGCCGCCGTGACCGTGGTGACCGACGACGACGGCCGGGCATCGCTCTACCGCCGGACCGAACTGGAGAAGGGCGAGATCGGCTCGGCCCGCGCACTGCCCGGGACACATGCGGGAGTTGTCGTGCCGTACGCGGAGCGTCTGATCAGCTTCACGGACGACGGCGGTCAATCCGCGAAGCTCACGGTGTACGACCGCGAGGGCCGGCAGGTCGCGTCGCCCGACGCACGGTGCGAGAGCCCGCGGGGCGACGCCGTCACCCGGCGCGGAGTCGTCATCGGATGCGCCGACGGAGCCCTGCTCGTCCGCTCGGCCGACGGCGCCCTCACGGCCGAGAAGATCCCGTACGGCGGCGGCGTACCCGAGAAGGAACGCGGCACGGCCTTCCGGCACCGGCCCGGCAGCGACACGCTCACCGCGCAAGCCGGGCACCGCGCGGTGTGGGTGCTCGACGTCTCCGACCGCAGGTGGACACGGGTGAAAACCAGCGGCACCGTCCTGGCCGCCAACACCGCGGGGGAGGGATCCGTCCTCATCGTGCTCCAGGCCGACGGAGCGCTGCACGGCTACGACATCACCACCGGCAAGCATGTCTCCGCGACAAAGCCCCTCCTGACGCACGTCCCCGGCGCCGGCACCGACGGGACCGCGGGAGCGGTCATCGAGGTCGACCGCAGCCGCGCATATCTCAACGACCCCGAAGGCAGACGCGTGTACGAGATCGACTACAACGACAACCTGCGCGTCGCGCGCACCTTCGACCTGGACATCGAGCCGGCCCTGATGGTGGAGACCGGACGATGACGGGACAGCCGCGAGGCATGCGGTGCCTGCGCGCATCCCTGCCGGCCCTGCTCACCCTTGTCTCCGCCACCGCGGTGACCGCCTGCACGAACGGCGATGAGCGGCCCCGGGTCGTGGTGACGACCAACATCCTGGGCGACATCACCCAGGAGATCGTCGGCGACGAAGCCGACGTGACCGTACTGATGAAACCGAACGCCGACCCGCACTCCTTCGGTCTGTCGGCCGTGCAGGCCGCCGAACTGGAGCGTGCCGACCTCGTGATCTTCAACGGGCTGGGCCTGGAGGAGAACGTCCTGCGGCACGTGGCGGCGGCCCGCGAGGCAGGGGTGGCGACCTTCGAGGCCGGCAAGGCGGTTGACCCCCTCACCTTCCAGGCACACGACGACGGGGGCCCGGAGGAGGAAGCCGGGCAGCCCGACCCGCACTTCTGGACCGACCCCGACCGCGTCCGCAAGGCAGCCGGTCTGATCGCCGATCAGGTGGTCGAGCACGTGGACGGTGTCGAAGAGAAGGCGATCCGCGACCACGCCGACCGCTACGACGACCAACTCGCCGATCTCTCCATCTGGATGGAGAATGCCTTCGCCCGTATACCCGAGAAGCAGCGTGCGTTGGTGACCAACCACCACGTCTTCGGCTACCTCGCCGACCGCTTCGGCTTCCGCGTGATCGGCGCGGTGATCCCGAGCGGAACGACGCTGGCCTCTCCCAGCTCTTCCGACCTGCGCTCACTCACCCAGGCCATGCGGGACGCCGGAGTGCGGACCGTCTTCGCCGACTCCTCCCAGCCGAAGCGGCTGGCCGAGGTCCTGCGCACGGAGATCGGCGCCGGTGTGCGCGTGGTCGAGCTCTACTCCGAGTCGCTGACCGAGAAGGGCAAGGGCGCCGGCACCTACCTGCAGATGATGCGCGCCAACACCACCGCCATGACCGGCGGCCTGACCGGCGCGTGAATCCGACCCCTCACGTCACGACCGGCCCTGCGGCCACTTCAGCACCCTCACACACGATGCCGCGCTCGCGCGGCCCGGAAAGGAACACACCCGAATGAACAGGTCGATACGCGGCAGAGCCTTCACCAGCACGGCCGTCGCCCTGGCGGCTTCCGCGGTCCTGACCGCCTGCGGAGGGGACAACAACTCTTCGTCCGACGCGAAGCCCAAGGCCGCGCCGAGCCCCGATGCCGTAGCGGTCAAGGACCCGCTGGTCGCCACGTTCGACGGCGGGCTCTACGTCCTCGACGGCGAGAGCCTGAAGCTGGCCAGGACGATCGAGCTGCCCGGCTTCAACCGACTCAACCCCGCCGGCGACGACTCCCACGTCGTCGTGTCCACCGACGCCGGGTTCCGTGTCTTCGACGCCGCCGAGCAGACCTTCACCGGCATCGAGTACAAGGGCGCCAAGCCCGGACACGTCGTCCTGCACGGCGGCAAGACGATTCTGTTCACCGATGGCACGGGTGAGGTCAACGTCTTCGACTCCGGCGACCTGGACGGCGGCAAGAAGCCCGAAGGCCGCACCTACACCTCCGCCGAGCCACATCACGGCGTCGCCATCGAACTGAGCAACGGCGAACTCCTCACCACCCTCGGCACCGAGGAGAAGCGCACCGGCGCCCTCGTCCTGGACAAGAACAACAAGGAGATCGGGCGCGCCGAGAACTGCCCTGGCGTCCACGGCGAGGCCGCAGCCAAGGGTGAAGCCGTCGCTGTCGGCTGCGAGGACGGCGTCCTGATCTACAAGGACGGCAAGTTCACCAAGGTCGAAGCCCCGGACGACTACGGCCGCATCGGCAACCAGCGGGGCAGCGACGCCTCCCCGATCCTCCTGGGCGACTACAAGACCGACCCGGAGGCCGAACTGGAGCGACCGACCCGCATCTCTCTCATCGACACCGAGACCGCGAAGTTGCGCCTGGTCGACCTGGGCACCAGCTACTCCTTCCGCTCGCTCGGCCGCGGACCCCACGGCGAGGCCCTCATCCTCGGCACGAACGGCACCCTCCACATGATCGACCCGGAAACGGGCAAGGTGGAGAAGAAGATCCCCGTCGTGGGCGAGTGGCAGGAGCCGCTGGACTGGCAGCAGGCCCGGCCCACCCTCTTCGTCCGCGACCACATGGCGTACGTCTCCGAGCCGGGCAAGCGCAAGCTGCACGCCGTCGACATCGAGTCGGGCGAGAAGGTCACGTCCGTGACACTGCCGAAGAGCACGAACGAACTGTCGGGCGTCGTCGCCGGACACTGATCCTCACCAGCCCGAGTCGTCCCACTGGTCCAGCAGGCTTTCGGCGCTGACTTCGTCGGCGTCCGCTGCTGGACCGTGGAGCGACTACTCGCTCCAGATGACCTGCCCCGTGCCGCTACTCGTCGCCGGAGGCGCCCGAGGTGCCGGACTCAAGGAGTCGGCCGCCGTCCCAGACGACGCCGACCTGCCGGTAGTAAGCGGCGATCGGCTCGTGGATCTCCAGTCGGGCCAGTTCCTCGGTGGGCGAGGCGAACAGCTCCAGCTCGGCGTCGCCGACCCACGGCTGACCACCCGCGAAGGAGGCCGCCCCCGACTCGATCAGCTCGTCGAGCGTGAGGCGCTTGCCCTTCTCGATCGACGGCAGCCAGCGGTGGTGGGCCATCGGGTGGGCGTTGACGAATCCGTTCGTCTCAGCCGGCTCACGCAGGGTGACCACGGCCTGCGCGAGGCGGCGGTCGGCGGCGGCGAGGATGGCACCGAACCGTGCCCCGGCCTCGATGCGCGGGGCAGGCCCGTAGGGGTGCGGGCCGATCGGGATGGAGTCCTCCCTGGTGCGCCGGTAGGCGGCGGGATCGGGCCGGCGTTGGAACGACGCCTCGATGACAGGGGTCACGGTCAGACCGGGCGCTTATGAATGGGGGTCAGCAGGGGCGAACTCCGGCCCCGGCCATCCCGGACCGGCATGTGCAGGCATGCACGCATCACCGCTCCCGGCCGGCAGCACGCTCCCCGGAGCCGTGGGACGGGTCCGCCGAGGCACGCACCGCTCCCGCACTGGCGATGACGACCAGGGCGATGGCCACCGCCTCGACCACCCCGAGTTCCTGGTCCAGGACGACGTACCCGGCCAGGGCGGCGACCGCCGGTGCCAGACTCATCAGCACCGCGAACGCCGTCGGTGGCAGCCGGCGCAGGGACAGCAGCTCCAGGCTGTAGGGAAGCACGGACGACAGCAGGGCGACCGCCGCCCCCAGCGCCAACGTCACTGGTTCCAGCAGGGCCCCACCCGACTCCGCGACGCCCAGCGGCAGGATGAGCAGGGCGCCCACCGTCATGGCCAGGGCCAGCCCGTCGACCCGGGGGAAGTGGCTGCCCGCGCGGGCGGACAGCAGGATGTACGCCGCCCATGTCGTGGCCGCGCCCAAGGCGAACGCGGCACCCGCGGGGTTCAGCCCGCCGAATCCGCCGCGTCCCAGCAGTGCCACACCTGCCAGGGCCAGCCCGGCCCACAGCCAGTTGCTGGCCCGGCGTCCGGCTACCACCGCCAGCACCAGAGGGCCCAGCACCTCCAGGGTGACCGCGGCACCCAGCGGGATGCGTGCGATGGCCTGGTAGATCAGTACGTTCATCCCGGCCAGCGCCACCCCGAAACCGAGGACGACGGCCCAGCCCTGGCGCCCGTGACCGCGCACCGACGGTCGGCACACGGCCAGCAGAACCAGGGCCGAGACGCCCAGCCGCAGTGAGACCACTCCCAGGACGCCGGCCCGTGGGAAGAGCAGCGCCGCCACGGCCGCGCCGAACTGCTGGGCGAACATGCCGCACACGATCAGGCCGACCCCCGTCAGTCGCCCCCTTGCCGGACCGCGGACGGGGCCGGCGGACGCGGATGCGACGGGCTGCGGCACAGAGCGTACGGGGGCGTCGGCCATGACTCTGATCCGTTCGGTGATGGGTGGCATGGTGCGCCGCGCGCACGACCCGGAGGCGCTCCCCCCGCGTCCTTATGCCACGGGGACGGCGATGTACTTGTACTCCAGGAACTCGCCGATGCCGACGCGTCCGCCTTCGCGGCCCAGGCCGGACTGCTTGACGCCGCCGAAGGGGGCGGCGGGGTTGGAGACGAGTCCGGTGTTGAGGCCGATCATGCCGCTCTCGAGGCGTTCGCTGACGCGTAGGGCGCGGTCGAGGTTCTGGGTGAACAGGTAGGCGGCCAGGCCGAAGTCGCTGTTGTTGGCGGCGGCGACGGCCTCGTCCTCGGTGTCGAAGGTGAGGATGGCGGCAACCGGGCCGAAGACCTCGGTGTCCATGATGGCGGCGTCGGTGGTGACGCCGGTGAGGACGGTGGGCGGGTAGAAGCAGCCGGGGCCGTCGGGGAGTTCGCCGCCGGTGAGCACGGTGGCGCCGTGCTTGACGGCGTCCTGCACGACGTCGTGTGCCTTGCTCTGGCCGGCGGTGTCGATGAGCGGGCCGACGTCGGTGCCGGGCTGGGTGCCGTCGCCAACGGTCAGGGCGGCCATGCGGGCGGCGAGGCGCTGGGCGAACTCGTCGGCGACGGAGGTGTGGACGTAGATGCGGTTGGCGGCGCAGCAGGATTCGCCCATGTTGCGCATCTTGGCGACCATGGTGCCTTCGACGGCCACGTCGAGGTCGGCGTCGTCGAAGACGATCAGGGGCGCGTTGCCGCCCAGTTCCATGGAGGTGCGGATGACGGTGTCGGCGCACTGGGCCAGCAGGATCCGGCCGACCTGGGTGGAGCCGGTGAAGGACAGTTTGCGGATCTGCCCGCCGCGCAGCAGGGGTTCGACGACGCCGGCGGCATCGGTGGTGGTGACGATGTTGAGGACGCCGTCGGGCAGGCCGGCTTCGGTGAGGATGGCGGCGAGGGCCAGGGTGGTCAGCGGGGTCTGGGGGGCGGGCTTGAGGACCATGGTGCAGCCGGCGGCTATCGCCGGGCCGATCTTGCGGGTGCCCATGGCGAGGGGGAAGTTCCAGGGCGTGATCAGCAGGCAGGGGCCGACCGGCTGGCGGGTGACCAGGAGGCGGTTCCTGCCGTCGGGGGCGGTCATCATGCCGCCGTCGATGCGGACGGCCTCTTCGGAGAACCAGCGGAAGAACTCGGCGCCGTAGGCGACTTCGGCACGCGCCTCGGCCAGGGGCTTGCCCATTTCCAGGGTCATCAGCAGGGCGAGGTCTTCGGTGCGGGCGATGATGATGTCGTAGGCGCGGCGCAGGATCTCGCTGCGGACGCGGGGAGGGGTTGCGGCCCAGGCTGTTTGCGCGGCGACCGCGGCCTCGGCGGCACGACGTCCGTCGCCCGGGGAGGCGTCGGCGACCTGGCACAGTTCCTCGCCGGTGGCCGGATTGTCCACGGAGAGAGTCCGGCCGAACTCGGCGTCCTGCCAACTACCGCCGATGAACAACTGCTTGGGAACGTCACGGACGACGGTCGTGGTCATGTCTGGTTCTCCTTGAAAGCTGGATACAGGCAGTGCTGCGGACGTGTGGCCGCTGGCCGTGACGCTTGCCGATGGACGGGGGCGCCGGGAGTTCGTGCGGATACATGACCCGCGCGGGAGTCGGCCGGCATTGCCGTAGTCCGCCGCGAGTTGAGTGCCGGCCGACCATTCGCCGGTGATGCCTGGTGGGGGGAAGCCCGGGGCCGGGGGGAGGGTCGGACCCCGGGCTTCCTCGACGGACGTGGTTCACGTCCGGTGGTGGGCACCGCATCCGCGAGGGGGGCAACGGAGGGTGCCGTCGTGTTTGCGGTTCAGCAGCCCAGCAGTTCGGGCAGCTTGCTCAGGTCCGGGAGCTCCTCGTAGTCGTACGCGGGGGAGCCGGGCTGGTTGCGGCGGTTGATCCACACCAGGCGCTTGAAGCCCAGGTCGTGGCCCGGGATGATGTCGTACTCCCAGCCCATGGCGACGTGGATGATCTCTTCCGGCTTGGCGCCGATCTTCTGGAAGGCGCACTCGAAGGCCTGGTTGTCCGGCTTGTACGCGCCGGCCTGCTCCGCGGTGATGACGTGGTCGAACTCGACGCCCATGATCTCGATGTTCTTCGCGATGAAGGCATCCTGGGTGTTGGAGATGATCGCGATCTCGTAGCGGTTCTTCAGGCGGCGCAGCGCGTCAGGGACCTCGGGGAAGGGGCCGAAGGTCGGGATGAGGGCGACGATGGCGTCGCCGTCGGAGTCCTGGTAGCGCAGGCCGTGCCGGCGCATGGAGTTCCTCAGGCTGGAGCGCAGCACCTCCGCGTAGGGGCGGTAGGGCTCCACCACGGCCTGGAAGCGCATGATGTTGAAGGTGTCGAGGAACTCCTGGGTGTCGACGCCGACCTTGGCGATACGGTCCTTCAGCAGCTCCGCCGTGGGGGCGTTGAGCTTGAAGTCGACGAGTGTGCCGTAGGCGTCGAAGGTGACGATTTCGCGCACGGAGATCTCCGTTCGAAGAGGCGGCCGCCGCGGAGGCGGACGTGGAACAGGAAGGGCTGGCGGATCAGGTGAGGGGTTCGGTCGGCAGGAGGCCGCCGCCCTGCTGGTTGCGTTGGCCGCCGAGTTTGCGGACGAGGGCGACCAGGGCGAGGGCGAGGATCGCGAGGGCGATGAGGACGGCGCTGACGGCGGTGACGGTCGGGTCGACGTCGAACTGCAGGGCGTTGAAGACGAGGACCGGCAGGGTTCGGGTGTCTGGGGTGGACAGGAACTGGGCGATGAAGAACTCGTCGAAGCTGGTGATGAAGGAGAACACGGCTGCGGCGATGAGGCCGGGTGTGGCCAGGGGGAAGGTGACGCGCCGGGCGATGGTGAGCCGGCCGGCGCCCATGCTCGCGGCGGCGTCTTCGAGGCGTTCGTCGATGCCCTTCAGCGTGGAGATCATGATGAGGATCGCGACGGGTGCGGCCAGCACGGTGTGACCCAGGGCGATGGCCAGAGGGCTGCCGAGCATGCCGGCGGGTTCGAAGAACAGGAACAGTCCGAGTGCGATGACCACCTGCGGGATGAGCATCGGCGCCAGGACCAGGCCGTAGACGGCTGCGTGCAGGGGCAGGCGGCCGCGGGCCAGCGCGGTGGCGGCGGTGACACCCAGGATCAGGGAGAACACCGTGGTCAGTGCGGCGACCAGGCTGGACAGGGCGATGGAGGTGGCCCAGTTGCCGCCGGGTGCGGCCATCTGCTGATACCAGCGGGTGCTGTACTCCTTCGGCGGGAACGTGCCGATACCGTCGGCGCCGAAGGAGGTGACCAGGATGATCACGATGGGCATGGCCAGGAAGAGCAGGATCGCGGTGGCGCTCAGGGCGCGGCCGATGTCTCCGGCTCGGGTGGCGGGCAGTTCCATCATGAGCTGCCACCTCCTCCTCGTGCGGCCGTCTTCTTGCGGCGGAGTCTGGCCAGGCCGAGGACACCCAGGCCGGCGAAGGTGAGCAGGAGCAGGATGACGCCGAAGGCGGCGGCGGAGTTCCACTGGTCCTGCTTCATCACCTGCTGGTCGATCAGCGCGGCGACCACGGTCTGCTTGCTCCCACCCATCAGGGCGGGGGTGATGTAGTAGCCCAGGCACAGGATGAAGCTCAGCAGGCCGGCGGTGCCGATCCCGGGCGTGACCAGCGGCAGGTAGATCCGGCGGAAGACGGTCAGGCGGGAGGCACCGAACCCGGCGGCGGCGGCCAGCAGCCGGCGGTCGACGCCGCGCATCACGCCTTGGAGGACGAGAACGGTGTAGGGGAGCATCACCGAGGTGGTGCCGATGACGACGCCGGTCTCGTTGTAGAGCAGGTCGTACGGAGCGCCCGGCACGTGCACCGAGGTGGCCAGCATGTTGATCAGGCCGTGCTCGCCGAGCATGATGATCCAGCCGTAGGTGCGCACCAGGGCACTGATGAAGTGCGGCACGACCACGATCAGCATCGCCAGGGCCGCGAACACGGGCCGCATGCGGGCGATGGCGTGCGCCAGCACGAACCCCACCAGCAGGCTGAGCACGGCGGTCTCCGCGGAGATGCGCAGGGTGGAGACCAGCACGGAGAGGTTCGAGCCGCTGAGAGCGTCGATGTACCAGTGCAGGGTGAACCCGCCGGAGTCTCCGTCCAGGCTCAGGGAGAGGACCCCGATGATCGGGTAGACGAACAGCACCAGCAGGAACACCGTGACGGGGACGGCGTTGACCAATGCGATACGGGAGCGGTGCCCGGGGACGGCGGAGGTTTTCACGCGCACCTTGCCGGGTGCGAGAGCGGTGCCGGCCATGGGCTCACCCCCCGTCCGTCGCGTCGAAGACACTGACGTCCTCACGGTCCGCGGTGACACAGACCCGCTCGCCCGGACGTGGCGGGTTGTGAGCCGTCTCGATCCGCAACGGCGCCGTACCAGGCGCGGCACCGTCCAGACGGACGGTGATCCGGGTCAGCGAACCGACGTAGACGGCCGTCTCGACCGTGCCCGTACAACAGCTCTCTTCGGGGGCGACCAGGCGGAGCTTGCCCGGCCGGACCGCCGCGCGCACCCTCTGCCCCGGTGCGTACGGGTGGGCGCGGGCCTTCAGGACACCGCCGGTGTCCAGCCGAACCGGGGTGCAAGCGTCCTCGGTCGTCTCCTCGACCTTGCCGGACAGGAAGTTTGCGGAGCCGAGGAAGTCCGCGACGAAGGGAGTGCGGGGACGCTCGAACAGGCCACGGGGTGTGTCGAACTGCTCGATGCGCCCGTCCTTCATGATGGCGATCCGGTCCGAAAGGACCAGCGCTTCCTCCTGGTCGTGCGTCACATAGATGACGGTCAGGCCGAGTTCGCGCTGGATGGACTTGATCTCGGTCTGCATCTGGTCGCGGAGCTTCTTGTCCAGCGCGCCCAGCGGCTCGTCCATCAGGACGATCGGCGGCCGGTAGACCAGCACGCGGCACAGGGCGACGCGCTGCTGCTGGCCACCGGAGAGCTCACGGGGCTTGCGGCCGGCGAACTTCGACAGACCCGCCGCCTCCAGGGTTTCACCGACCCGGCGGCGGACCTCCGCCTTCTCCACGCCGCGCAACTGCAGCGGGAATGCGACATTCTCGGCGACCGTCATGTGCGGGAAGAGCAGGTACTGCTGGAAGACGAAACCGAAATCGCGTTTGCCCGGGTTGAGCCCGGTGATGTCCCGGCCGTCGACGGTGATGGTGCCGGAGTCGGGCTCGGTGAACCCGGCCAGCATCATCAGCGTCGTCGTCTTACCTGAACCGGACGAGCCGAGGAAGGTGACGAACTCACCCGCCGCGATCTCCATGTCCACACCGTCGACCACCGTCGTCCCGCCGTATGACTTCCGCAGGCCTGCCACCGACAGTGACCTGCCGGTCGGCGAGCCGGACCGCGGGGCCAGGGCGGCGGCGAGATCGTCAGCCGACAGCGTCCCGGTGTTGATCGTGTTGGTCCGCTCAGGCATCCGCCCACTCCTGCCAGCGCTTGGTGACGGCGTCACGGTTCTCGTCCCACCAGGCGACGTCGGCGTCGAACCCGACCTTCAGGTTCTGCGGGGAGGTCGGCAACGTGGCCAGTACGTCGTCCGAGAGCAGCTTGATGGCGCCGGGGACGACCGGGCCACCGGGGTAGAGCTTGGCGAACGCTGCCTGCACTTCGGGGCGCAGCGAGAAGTCGATCAATTTGTAGGCCGCGTCCGTGTTGTCCGCGCCCTTCGGGATCCCCCAGCCATTGGTGAGCCGGCGTGCGCCGTTCCACTGGTAGGTGACGGGCAGGCCCTGCTTGATCAGCTCGTCGGCACGGCCGCCGTACAGGCTCGTCGCGACGACCTCCTTGCGGCCGATCAGGACGGCCGGCAGAGCGCCGGTGTTCCAGAACTTCTTGACGCCGCCGCGGATCCGCGACATCGCCTTGAAGGCCCGGTCCACATCCAGTGGGTACAGCTTGTCCAGCGGCACACCGTCGGCCAGCAGCGCGAACTCCAGCTCCGGGATGTCGACCTCCGCGCTCTGGAGCGAGCGCGCGCCGGGGAAGGAGTCGGTGTTCCAGAAGTCCGCCCAAGTCTTCGGAGCGCGCTTCAGGCTGTCCGTGCGGTACGCCATCAGGCTGCACCACACGTTCTTGCCGACCGCGTGCTCCGGCAGCTGGTGCTCCGCGATCCCGGCGCCCTTCACGCTCTTGAGCCGGTCGTGGTCCACGACCTCCAGACAGTCCAGGCGCGCCATCTTCTGGAAGACCAGCAGCGAGTTGTCCATCAGGTCGACCTGCGGACGGCCCTGCTTGACCTGCGCGATGACCTGCGCCGACTGGTAGTTCACCGTCGTGACCGTGATGCCGGTCTCCTTGGTGAACGGCTCGTAGACCGCCTTGGTCAGAGCATCGTTGTAGGCACCGCCACTGTTGCTGACGACGATCCGTTTCTTGCCTCCGCCCGACGAGCCGCGGCTCTCGCCGTTGCCCATGAGGGTGCCGCAGCCGGCCACCGTAGTGGCTGCGGCCAGGGCGCCTGCGGTGCGGAGTACGGTTCTGCGTCCTATCCGGTTGCCTTCCATGGCGGGCCTCCTGGAGATCGCTGGGGAATACGGGGAATCCGATATGCGGGGACGTACGGGTCCCGATGAGGGGGGATTTGGGCGCCAATAATCGGCGGAGGGAAACGCACATGGGGCCCAGGGGCCCGCCGAGCGAGACCCGGGGAAGAAAGAGAAGAACGGGGAAATGTGCGATGGTTTGTCGATTTGACTACCGTCGTGCCCGCAGTGCTTTGGGGGAGATGCGCGGGGCGGGCTGGAATTGCATCCCGCACGGCAGCGCGAATTGTCGACCGACGCCTCATGCGGCGGTGCCGTGCGGGACTGAAGTGGGCTACGTGTCAGATGCCGAGCATGGTGTTGAGGTCGTCGAGGGACTTGACCGTGACGTAGTCATAGCCGTGGGTGACGGGGTCGTAGCCGCGGTCCAGCAGGATCAGGTTGCGGAAGCCCATGTCGTGCATCGGCATCAGGTCGTAGCGGGTGTGCGAGGAGACGTGCACGAAGTCCTCGGGAGAGGCGTCGAGCTGATCCAGCATGTACTCGAACGCCGCGTACCGGGGCTTGTAGAAGCCGGCCTGCTCCGCGGTGTACACCGCGTGGAAGTCCGCCCCCAGCCGCGGCACGCTCTCCTCGAGGAAGGAGTCGTCCGCGTTGGAGAGAATGACGAGCTTGTACTTCTCGCCCATCTTCTTCAGCGGCTCGGGCACGTCGGCGTGGGGGCCCCAGCCGCGGACGCCGTCGGCGAACCGCTTGCCGGCGTCGGGTGCGACCTTCAGGCCCCACCGCTTGCAGACCCGCTCGAAGGAATCGTGCAGCACCTGCTCGTAGGAGTAGTACGTGCCACGGACCTGGTCGTAGCGGTAGCCGCGGAACTCCTTGACGAACTGGTCCCACTTCTCGGCGGGGATCTGGTCCCCGACGAGCTCACGCGTGATGGGGGTGATCTGGTAGTTGATCAGCGTGCCGTAGCAGTCGAACGACACGTATTTCGGACGGAATTGCAATGACGGGATCTTGCTCATGATGGAATTCCCAACTTTCTCTGCGGAAACTGGATGGGGTGGCCGGCCTTTTCAGGCATGCCCATGACGGGCTTCCCTGAGTTGTGCGATGACGTCGTCGACGCTTACGGCCAAGGCGCGCTCGATGTTGACCCAGTCGTCCTTGGCGTGGCCGAGGAGGTACTCGCGCCGTTCGGGGGCGCGCTCCGCTCGCCAGTTCGTGAGGAGCGCGCGCAGTGTGAGTCGGGCCAGGGCGGCAACCGGGAGCAGGGGGAGCTCCGATGTCTTGATCGGCCGCTTTCGTTGGTAGCCGGCGACGAAGGCGCAGGCGTCCCGCCAGGGCTGGTCCGGAGTCCTGCCGAGCAGGTTCGCCATGGGCACGGCGGGGTCGAAGATCACGGCGCTGCGTACCGTGTCGCCGAAGTCGATGACGCCGGTGACGAAGCGGTCGTCGCTCTTCGGATCCACCACGATGTTGTAGGGGCTGAAATCGCCATGGATCACCTGCGTTTCGAGATCATTCAGCCTCGGCACCACGGCTTCGTCGTAGAGCCAGAAGACCTCGCGGGCCAGGCGACGGTGCTCGGGATTCGTTGTGTGCTGGACCAGCCTGGTCAGCTGGTGGAAGTGGCGGATGTCCCACACCAGTCCGCGTCCGTCAGCCGGGTGCGAGAACGCCTTCAGCGCCTCGTCGAGCCGCCCCAGCATCTCGCCCGCCTGGGCGAGCTGTTCCGTGTCCGGGCTCGTCTGTGCCAGGACCGGACCCGCGACGAAGTCGAACACCCGCAGGATCCGGGTCCTGCCGTCGCTGAGCCGGATGGGCACGCTGTCGTCCCCGCCGGTGGTCAGCTTCACTCGCTGGACCGGCAGATGCGGCGCGGAACGTTCGAGGTAGCGCATCGCGGCGGTCTGGAAATGGACGACTGCCTCCGCCTCGTCCGGCGGTGAGACCTTCACGAGGTAGTCGCTCGCGTCGGTCCGGAGCCTGAAGGTGTCGTCCTTCTCGGTCGCCAGTCGACCGAGACGTCCGTTGAGGCGGTAGTACTTCTCGAGGAAAATACTCACCAGGACTACATCGATGGGCTCGTGGGACGAGGTCAGGCCGCTCTCCTCGAAGAGCCGTTGTGCGAAGTCGGTAGCCGGTGAGGTGTTCACGGTAAATCCCTTCGGGCCAGCCTGCTAGAGACGGTTTTTCGCGACCTCGGCGAAGGTCTCCAGGAATCGGGTCACATCGGCGGAGTCGAAGGCCAGCGGAGGGCGGATCTTCAGGGTGCTCGCCGACTTGCCCGTGCCGTTGATGAGGATGCGGCGATCGCGCATGTCATTGATGACGTCTTCGGTCAGCAAGCGGTCCGGCTCAAGGGTCTCCCGGTCCTTCACGATCTCCACGCCGACGTACAGACCGGCGCCGCGGACTTCGGAGACGTAGGGGGAGTCCTTGGTGATTTCCCGCAGTCCCGCGCGCAGAGCGTTGCCGTTCTGCAGGACGCGCTGCTGCACGTTCTCCTTCTCCAGGACGTCCAGTACCGCGGCGCCGGCGGCCACGGGGATCGAGCTGCCGCCGAAGGTGTTGAAGTAGCGGACGTTGCGTCCGAACTCCTCGCTGACCTCGGGGCGGAAGACCACACCCGAGATGGGCATTCCGTTGCCCATGGGCTTGCCCATGGTGACGATGTCCGGCAGCACGCCGTGCCGGCTGAATCCCCACATCGACTCCCCGAGCCGGGCGAACCCGGACTGGACCTCGTCCGCGATGTAGACACCGCCGGCGGCGTGGACCTCCTCCACGACGGCCTGCATGTAGTCGACGGGGTCCGTGAAGATGCCGTCGCTGGTGTAGGCGCAGTCGGTGATCAGCGCGGCGAGCCGGTAGCCGTGGCGTTCCAGGTCGTCGATCGCGCCGCGCACCTGCCGGCGCATGTGTTCGGCGAGCGTGGTGCCCGGCGCGGCGAGGCGCGGGTCCGGGGCATCGATGAGCCGGACGTTCGGGCCCAGCGGCGATCCCACGCCCAGGTGCGGCGAGAAGCTCGCTACCTCCCGGGTGATGCCGTGGTAGGCCCAGCGGGTGACGATGATTCCCTCGCCGCCCGTGTGGAACCGCGCCACCCGCGCCGCCAGGTCGTTCGCCTCCGACCCGCTGCACGCGATGCTCAGCTTCGACAGCTCCGCGGGGAACGTCGAAAGGAGCCGCTCCGCGTAGTCGACCAGGGCTTCCTGGACGTAGCGGGTGTTGGTGTTGACCGCGGTCATCTGGCGGGCGACCGCCTCGGCCACGTGGGGGTGGGCGTGTCCGACGCACGGAACGTTGTTGTAGGCGTCGAGGTAGTCGTTGCCGTCCCGGTCGATCAGGTGGGCCCCGTGACCGGAGACGAACTCGACCGGCTCCTTGTAGATCAGTGTGTAGCCAGGGCCCAGCACCTTGTCGCGACGCTGGATCGTCTCCTGGAGGTGTTCGGGGAGTTCGCTCAGTACCCCCGGATCGAACCGGTTGGGGTAGTTGGCGACTGCCCGGCTAAGCGTCGAAGTCATCTGCAGGCACACCTTCAGTCTGGTTTCTTCGAGGTTTGCTCGCTGCTGTGGCTGAGAACATACCATCATTCGTTCCAGTTCCAACCTGAAACTAGAAAAATTTTTGGGCCGGATCCGCGGGAGGATCTCGGCGGTACTTCGGCCGATCCGTGCCGGGTTCGGGCCCAACGAAGGACTGCGGGGGAGTGCATGACCTGTGGGGTCAACTCCTGTGCGTGGCAAGGGCGTTCGGGTGGGCAGAAGCCCTCAGGGGCCGGGCGCCGTCGTCTCACGTCGGCCACGGGTCTCTCGACCTTGACGTGTCCGGTGGCGTCGATCAGCGTGCCGATGTCGACACCGCTGAGGGTTCCGGGGCCCACCACGAGCGCGCTCATGCGTCTGGCGAGTCGGCGTCGTCGAAGACGATGAGGGGCGCGTCGCCCCGAGCTCCATCGAGGTGCCTACGACGGCATCGGCGCACTGTGCGGGTCAGCCGGCCGGGGACCTCGGCGCCGGGCTGTGCGGCGGGGCCATGGCCAGCGGGAAGCTCCACGAGGTGATCGGCAGACAAGTGCCGACATGCCGACGGGACGGCAGCATGCGGCCCAACCCGCGGAGGAACTCTGGCTGCGCAGCGGCCCTTCGGCCTCCGACCTCGGCATATGGGCGAGGATCGCGTGGCCGGTCGCCGTGGCGTGCGGTGGCGAGGTCTCGCTCCGAGGGCCAGGAAGGTTCGGCACCGCGAGGTGGATCGTCCCGTTCAGCAAGTCGCGGAGCCGTGCCATCGGCTCACCCGCGGCGGGGAGCGGACTGGCGCTCCGCAGGGCCGCGGGCCATACGGCAAGCATCCGTACGCCGATCTCCCAGCGGGTCGCTTCGCCGCGATGCACACGCAGCCAACCTGCCTGGTCGAGCGCAGCCACGGTCCGCCGCATCGCCCGCTCCGGCACGCGGACGATCCTCGACGGCTCTCGGCCGGTCACGGGTCGGTGCCGGGCCACGGCCTCCAGGAAGAGGACCGAACCTGATCACGGTCTTCAGCCGGTCGGAACCCGGGCGCGCGTCAGCGTCCGGCATCTCGGTCATGAGCCCTCTTCTGCGGTGGATCGGAAGCAGGGTCGAGGAGCTCCGCCAGATGCACGGCGCGGATGTCCCGGTCACCGGCCAGGTGATCGATCTGGGTGGCGCAGCTGAAGCCGTCGGCGACCACGGTCCGGCCGTCGAGGTTGTCCAGTCGGGGTTTGAGGGCCAGCTCGGCTACGGCGATCGAGGTGTCGTAGTGCTCGGCCTCGAAGCCGAAGTTGCCGGCCAGTCCGCAGCAGCCCTCGGCCTCCTCGACGCTGCCCACGCCCAGTCGGCGCAGCAGGTCGGCGGGGCGGCGGGCCTTGAAGGTGGCGTACTCGTGGCAGTGCGTCTGGAGCACGACGCTCTCGGGCAACGGAGGCGGGCGCCAGTCCTGGTCGGCGAGGTCGGCGAGGGCTCCGGTGAGTGTATGGACGCGGTCGGCGACGCGCCGGGCGGCACTGGTGCCGAGGAGCTCGGGCACGTCGCGCTTGAGAGCGGCGGCGCAGCTGGGTTCGGCCACGATGACGGGTCGGTCGTCGCCGTTGTCGAGGGCGTGGACGGTACGGGCCATGATCCGGCGGGCGACGGACAGCTGGCCGGTGCTGACCCAGGTCAGCCCGCAGCAAAGGTCGTCGTTCGTAGTGCAGGGGATGCCCGCGTCGGCCAGGACCCGGCTGGCCGCTCCCGCGATCTCGGGGCGGAAGGCGCGGGTGAAGCTGTCCACGAAGAGCACGGCCTCGGTGGGCTCTGCCGTCCTGGCCGCGCGCAGGGTCCTGCGCAGCGAGCGCCGAGAGGCGAAGGCGGGGATCCTGCGGTTGGTGGTCACGCCGCCGAGGCGGGCGAGGAGTTTGCCCAGCGGTCCGCGCAACACGGCGTTGATGGGGCGTGCGACGTATCCGGCCAGGGCCGACGTCAGGGGAAGCCAGCCCAGCGAGTAATGGGAGCGCGGGCGCAGGCGGTGCTTGTAGTGCTGGTGGAGGAACTCCGCCTTATAGGTGGCCATGTCAACACCGACCGGGCAGTCGCTGGAGCATGCCTTGCACGACAGGCACAGATCGAGGGCGTCCTTCACCTCGGTGGAGCGCCAGCCGTCCGCGATCGCTTCGCCGCGGACCATTTCCTGAAGCATGCGGGCCCGGCCGCGGGTGGAGGCGTTCTCCTCGCCCGTGGCCCGGTAGCTCGGACACATGACCCCGCCCACATCGCTGCGACAGCGCCCCACACCGACACAGCGGCGTACGGCGCCGGCGAAACCGTCCTCGTCATGTGGGAAGCCGAACGTCGTTTCCACGACAGGCAGTTCACGCAGGGCGAGGTCCGCGTCCAGCGGTGCGGGGTCGACGATCACGCCGGGATTCAGCAGACCACCGGGGTCGAAAACCTGCTTGAAGGCGGTGAACGCGGCGATCATGCGGTGGCTGTACATGACCGCCAGCAGTTCGCTGCGGGCCCGCCCGTCGCCATGCTCGCCCGACAGCGTGCCGCCGTGGTCGACGACCAGCGCTGCCGCCTCGGTGAGGAAGCGGCGCATGACCGCCTGTCCGGCCTCGGTGGCCAGATCGAAGTCGATGCGCACGTGGACGCAGCCCGCACCGAAGTGGCCGTACAGCACGCCGGTCAGCTCGTGCGAGGCCAGCAGCTTGCGGAAGTCTCGCAGGTAGGCGGCCAGGTGCTCGGGCGCGACGGCCGCGTCCTCCCAACCCGGCCAGGACTCCCCACCGTCGACGAGCCGGGCCGCCAGCCCCGCCCCGTCCTCACGTACCCGCCACAGTGAACGCCGCTCAGCAGGGGTCTCGACGACCCGGCCGCCGGTCATCCGCCCTCGCGCCTTGAGTACATCAAGCAGGTCACCGGCTCGGTCGTTCACCGCGGCCTGGTCGTCACCTTCGAGCTCGACATACAGCCAGGCCCGCCCATCGGGCAGTCCGGTGACGGAGTCGGCTCCGCGGCGGGCGCGCATCGTGGCCACGATCGCCTCGTCCATGCCTTCGACCGCGCTGGGCGACCAGCGCAGGATCTCCGGCACGTCCTCGGCCGCCTCGACCACGTCGTCGTAGCCGAGGGCCAGCAGCGTGGATGCCTGTGCGGTCGCCACCAAGCGGAGCGTCGCGGCGGTGACGACCGCACAGGTGCCTTCGGTGCCCACCAGAGCACGAGCCAGGTCGAACCCGTTCTCGGGCAGCAGGTGATGCAGTTGATAACCGGAGACCTGACGCGGAATACGGCCCAGCTCGGTGCGGATCGACGCCAGGTTCTCCTTGACCAGACGCCTCAGGTCCGTCTCCAGACCGGCGACGCGCCGCACAGCTTCCGCGTCGCCCGGATCGGCCGCACGCAGCCCGGAGCGGTCGGCGACGGCCCGCACGCCGTCAGCCGTCACGATCTCCAGGGCCTCCACATGCCCGCTGGTCCGACCGTCACGCACCGACCGGTTTCCGCACGCGTCGTTGCCGATCATGCCGCCGAGGGTGCAGCGGCTGTGCGAGGACGGGTCGGGCCCGAAGTCGAGCCCGTGCAGCGCGGTCGCACTGCGCAGCGCGTCGAGGACGACACCGGCCTCGACCCGCGCGGTACGCGCCTCGACGTCGATGTCGAGGATCCGGTTCATGTACCGCGAGAAGTCCAGGACCACACCGCGCCCGACCGCGTTGCCGGCCATGCTGGTGCCACCACCCCGGGCCGTGACCGGAATGCCCGCCTCCCGGCAGGCGCGCACCACCGCGACCACGTCGTCGGCGGCGCGCGGGTAGGCCACGGCTTGCGGCAGCACACGGTAGTTGGAGGCGTCGTAGGCGTACGGGCCCGTCGCCCCGGGCCCGGTCTCCACTCGCAGACCGGGCGCGATCTCGGCGAGCCGCACGACCAGGGGCGCGACGGCGGCGGTCATCGATCCGCCACCTTCGACGTGCCCGCTGCTCGTGGCGGGGCGGCAGGGAGGACCTCACGGTGCTCCACACATGTGCTCAGCATCTTGATCCTGCGCCTACTTGATGACGTCGAGGAACTTGTAGAAACCGCCCGCGAAGGGCAGGAACCAGGGCGGGCCGAAGTGGCCAGGGATCCGCTTGAAGGGCAGGTCGCTCCAGGGGTTGGCGCTCGTGTCCCCGTTCATGTACTCGGCCATCTGCTTGCCCATGTGCGTCGCCATCTGGACGCCGTGGCCGGAGTAGCCGAGCGAGTAGAACAGCCCGTCCTGTTCACCGGCGTGCACCATGCGGTCCATGCTCATGTCGACCAGGCCGCCCCAGCAGTAGTCGACGCGTGTCTGGGTGAGCTGAGGGAAGACCTCGGTCATCGCCTTGTGCAGGATGCGTCCGCTCTTCGCGTCCGACTGCTGGTTGGACATGGCGAACCGGGCGCGGCCGCCGAAGAGCAGCCGGTGGTCCGGGGTGATGCGGAAGTAGTTCAGCAGGTTCAGGGACGTCGACGCCATTCGCCGGTTCGGCAGCAGCATGTCGCATACGTCCTCGCCCAGCGGCTCGGTCACGATGATGAAGCTGCCGACGGGCGCGATCCTGACCTGCTGCCAGCGGAACGGCCGACGGGTGTGGCCGCTGGTCGCGACGAGCACCTGGTCGGCCTGGACCGTGCCGCGCGCGGTGACCAGCTGGTGCTTCGTGCCGCCCAGTCGCTTGACCTGCTCGACCGGCGCCTTCTCGTGGATGGTGACGCCGAGCCGGGCGGCAGCCTCGGCGAGCCCCTTGGTGAACTTGCCGACGTGCAGCCCGGCGCTCCTGGCGTCGACCATCCCGCCGTGGTAGACGTCCGAGCCGATCTCGGTGTGGAGGTCGCTCTTGGAAATCAGACGGGTCTCGATCCCGAGCCGGCCGGACATGATCTCGTGGGTCTTGCGCAGACCGTCGAAGTGCGCCGGCTTGGACGCCAGATTCAGCTTGCCCGTGCGGGCGAAGTCGCAGTCGATGCCCTCTTCCTTGACGAGGTTCTCGATGGTGTCGACCGCGTCGTGGTAGGCCAGCAGATACTGCTTGGCGGTGTCGAAGCCGTAGCGGGAGATCGCGGAGCGAAATCCGATCGACATGCCGAGGGTGGCCATACCGCCGTTGCGCCCCGAAGCGCCGAATCCGACCGTCTCCTTCTCGAAGACATGCACGTTGGCGCCCCTGCGCGCCAGATGCAGTGCCGCTGAGAGGCCGGTCAGGCCGGCTCCGATGATCGCCACGTCGACGCGTCCGCCGATCTCGGTCCGGGATCGGTCCGGACCCTTGGGAGCGGTGTCGAGCCAGTAGGGGGTGAACTTCATATCGCTGCTCTCTCTCCTGCCAGTGCCGTCAGCCGCTCTGAACGCACGTGAGTCAGGCCTTTCGAGGTGCGTCGAAACCCGGGATCCCGGCCGCCGTTCGACGACGCGCTGATCTGTGGGGGTGTCGGAAGTGCTCGCTGCTGCGCCAGACCATACCATTCTTTGTTCCAGTTCCAACCTGAAACTAGAAGGTTTTGGAATGCCGCTCGGGGATCAGCTGGGCAGGTTGCTGTTAGGACGTGCCGAGTCTGCGGTGATCCATGGAGGTTCGAATTTGCCCATCGCTGCTCAATCTAGACATTGCGCAGGTGGGCGGCCAGCGTCATGAGCAAGCGAGCTGCTGCCCCGCAGACGCCGTACGACCGCGGAGAGGCGCTGATCGCAAGTGGTACGCTCCCCGCCACGCGGTCAAGTCGTCCTGCATGCAAGGCGATCCGCCCGGCGACGTCAATAACGCCGTGGCGGCTGACCGCACAGGGGTCCGCCGTCTGATCGATGCTCGCTGCCGACAGTCAGTTGGTCATCGACCCCCGGCCTCCTGGCCTGCGCCGCGGAACGGCGCACTGCCATGGAGTGCTCCGGGGACCCTTCGGAGTGCATGACAGATGAGCCGAGAACCTTCCGGCAAGACGAATGACCCAGGCAAGGACCCCCTCCCGCCCGCTCGGGTGAGAGTGACGGACCGAGGACAACACCCTCGCCTCACCGCGTCGAAGCCCGCGATCACCATGCCCAATCCGGTCGCGGCGCGATCGGCGTACCGGGCTCGCTATGGTCATCACGTGACCACCAACCCAACCTCTCGCGACTACAACAAGGCGTCGGTCCTCGACGTGCTCCTCTCCCACGCGCCCCTGACACGGAACCAGCTGATCGAGTTGACGGGCTTGAGCAAGGCCACGGTGTCCAGAGCGGTGGAGGAGCTGCGGGCCGACGGCTTCGTCGTCGACGGCGGGGTGGACGACGTCACCGGCCGCGGCCGTCGGTCCACCTATCTGGACCTACCCGGCACGACCGGGCATGTCGTCGGGGTCAGCTTCGGTGTGCAGACCACTGGTGTGCTGGTGACCGACCTGAGGGGGCGAGAGATCCGTCGTACGACCGTTCCCACAGCCGATCACCAGGAGGTCGGGGACGCGGCACGATGGCTGGTCGACCTGATCGAGCAGGCCGCCGCGGCCGCGCAGGGCCCCCTGCGCCAGATCGTCGCCGCGGTGCCGGGACGGGTCCGCGACGGCACGGAGATCTTCGGCCCCGCCGAGTCGATGAAGATTTTCGCGGGCTCCGACCTCCATCGAGCCATCGCGGACCTGGTCGAGGCCCCCGTACTCCTCGACAGCGATGCCAACGCGTCTCTGCTCGGGATCCTCACGAACGACGCCACCATCACCAACGCCGCGCTCTTCAGCGTCAGCACCATGCTCAACTTCGCCAGCTGCACGAATCACGAGCTCGCTCGCGGGAGTACGCCCACCTTCGGCGACATCGGTGTGCTCTCCTCCGGGGTCGGCGACGAGATTCTCGACGAGTTGTTGAGCACCCGAGGTCTCCTCCGGTTCGCCCGTGAGAGGGGGCTCCACCTGGAGCGCGTCGAGGATCTCTGGCAGGAACCGCATGACGAGGCAGCGCGCGCCGGGGTGCTGGAGGCCTTCACCACGGCGATCGTGACCGCTGTGAGCGTCGTCGCGGTGACGCTGGACCCGGAGTCGGTCTATTTCGTGGGCCGCCTGCGTCCGCTCGTCGGTGAAGTGCTTCCCGAGGTGCGCAGGCGACTGGAGCAGAGCCTTCCGGCGGTCCCGGAGACCAGAACGGTGCCCCATCTGATCGGTCTGTCGACGGCACAAGGAGCGGTGTACGCCTGCCTGGCGATGGCTCAGGAACGGCTGTGTGACGCCGTACTCGGAGCACGGCGCCAGAGCCAGACCGCCGCGCAGTCCGCACCGGCCTTCTGAGCCGGCGATCGGGATCCCGCGCGGCCAGCCGCCACCGACGTAGCGGCCCCAGGGGCAGCAACAGCCATCCGTAGGTCTGTCAGGCGGCGGCGCGCTCCGATCGGGGCGCGGTCGTCAGCAGTGATCGATCGCCCATATTCGATCACAAGGCAACCAAAGTCAGTCCTACAATGCCCTCTTGCACCCGCACGCCACCGACGCCGCATCGCGTTCCGGTCCGTGTGGTTGAAAACGGGGGGTTTGGTGAGGGAACGAGCGGTGCCTGCGGGCGTGTTGCGATTAGTCGTGCTGCGAGCGTGGGCGTATCGCGCGCTTCTCGGTGCCGTACTGCTGACCGTGCTGCTGACCACGGCCGTGCTGGCCGCGCTCACCGCCTACTCGGGCGCGATAGGCGATGCGGCGCTGCGGCGGTCGCTCGCCGAGCAGCGCACCGCCGCCGAGGCCGCTCTGGTGGTCAAAGCCGACGCGCCGGCCGACCAGCGGCAGGCGGCCGACGACGCCGTGCGGGCGGGGGCCCGCACCGTCTTCGCCGGGCTGCCCGTGCGCGTGCGCACCCTGCTGCGGTCCGGGCCTTACGCTCTGCCGCCGGCGCTGAAGCCGCCCTCCGAGCGGGACGAGAACCCCAACCTCACTTACTTCGCCGCCCTGGACCGCACACAGGTGCGGACCGTCGCCGGGCGCCTGCCCCATGAGGCGGTGACCGCCGGGCCCGTCGAGGTCGCACTGCCGCAGAGCGCAGCCCGGCGACTCGGTGTGGCGCCCGGCTCCCGGCTGACCGTCACCGACCGGCTGGACGGCCCGGCGGTGCGCGTGCTGATCACCGGCGTGTACCGGCCGGTGGACGTCCGGGCACCCTACTGGCAGTTGGACGACCTGGGCGGCCGCGGCGTGCAGGCGTCGAATTTCACGACGTACGGTCCCCTGCTCACCGCGCCAGGCGTGCCGGCGTCGGGCCGCGTGAGTGTCGGCGCGTCGGGCTGGCTGGTCTCGGCCGACTACTCCTCGCTGACGACGGAGCGGATCGGACCGCTGCGCGAGGCTGCCCGCTCCGGGACCGCGGTGCTGCGCGAGCGCCCGGCGCTCAGCACCGCGACCACAGCGGACACCGCGTTGCCCGAGGTACTGGACCGCATCGAACGCTCCCTGCTCGTCACGCGTGCCGGCATGCTGATCGTCGCCGGTCAGCTCGGACTGCTCGCGGCCTGCGCCCTGTTGCTCGTCGCACGGTTGCTCGACTCCGAGCGCATGGCGGAGACCCGGTTGCTGCGTGCGCGCGGCGCCACCCGGGCACGGCTGGCGGGCATGGCCGCGCTGGAGGCCCTGCTGATCTCCGCGCCGGCGGTGGTGGTGGCGCCGCTGTTGTCGGGGCCGTTGACGCGGCTGCTGGCCGGGCAGGGTGCGCTGGGCCGGACCGGGGCGCGCGTCGACGTGCCGGCCGGGGGCCGACTCGAGGTGTGGGCGGTCGCCGCGGGCGTGGCCGCGCTGTGCGCGCTGGCCGTGGCTGTCCCGGCCTGGCGGGCGACCTTCGCGGGCACGTTCGCGGGGCGGGCCGGCACGCTGCCCGCACCGCTGCGTGCCGGGGCGGATGTCGGGTTGCTCGCTGTGGCCGGTGTCGCTTTCTGGCTGCTCGGCAGCCAGAAGTCCGGTGCCGTCACCGCCGACCGTGAGGGGGTCCTCGGCGTCGACCCGCTTCTCGTGGTGGCACCCGCTCTGGTGCTGCTCGCCGGAACGGTTCTGGTGCTGCGGCTGCTGCCCTTGCTGGCGCGTGTCGGCGAGCGGCTTCTGACCCGCGATCCCGGACTGACCGCGGCCATGGTCGGCTGGCAGTTCAGTCGCCGACCGATGCGGGGAGCGGGTCCGGTACTGCTCCTGGTCATCTCCGTGGCACTGGGGATGGTGGCGATCGGGCAGGACGCGTCCTGGCACCGGTCCCAGGCCGACCAGGCCGACTTCCGCGCGGGTGCCGAGGTGCGCGTCCTGTCCTTTGGGGGCGGCGGTGTGGGCCGTACAGATGTCTACGCGGACCTCCCACACGTGGACGCGGTCGCCCCCGCCGTCCGTGACACGATGTCGCTCTCCGGGAGCCGCGAGGCGACCGTCGTGGCCCTGAACACGACGGAGGCCGCCGGGACGGTACTGGCGCGCCGCGATCTGACGGACGGTCCGCTGCTCGCCGGGCTCGCGCCGCGCGGGGCACCCGCGGGCATCGAGGTACCGAAGGGCACCACCCGGCTCACGCTGACCGCTGCCCTGCACAGCAGCACGCCAGGGTCGGAGGCGGACGTCACGCTCACGGTGCGGGACAGGCACGGTACCCCCTACGAGATACCGTCCGGCAGCCTCGCCGCCGACGGCCGCCCGCACCGGCTGGCCCCCGATCTGAACGGCGCCCGGGGCCCGCTGGCGTTGACCGGGCTCCACCTGAGTACGCCGCAGCCGACCGACCGTCCCCACCGGCACCGCCTGGTCCTCGGCGCGCTCACGGCGACAGCCGGCGACGGTGCCGTCCGGCAGCTGACCCTGCCGAAGAGGTGGACGACCGCGGTCCAGGCCGACGCGGCCGCCGCCCCACCCGACGACGACGCCCGGCCGACCCGCCCCCGGATCTCGTCGACGGCACCCGTCACCATGACGTACAGCACCGGGTACCAGATGCCCGGCCTCTCGCCGCCCGCCCTGCCGCTGGAAGTCCGGCTGAAGGTCGCCCAGCCCGCGGCGCCCGAGATCGCCGCGGTCGCCACAGACCAGTTCCTCGCCGCGTCCGGTGCGCGCCAAGGCCAGCGTGTGGAGGTGCAGTTCGACGGCCGTTCCCTGCCCGTACGCATCGTCCGCACCGCGAGCGCCCTGCCCACGACGGAAGCCACCACGCACGACGGCGGGGCCCTGCTGGTCGATCTCCGGGCCGTCAACCGGGTGCTGCAGGCCCGCTACGGAACGAGCCTGCAGCCGACCGAGTGGTGGCTGAGCACGGCCGCGCCCGGCGCGACCGCGGCGGCCGCGCGCGCCCTGCCCGACATCGATCCGGAGCAGGTGACGGTGCGCGACGAGATAGCGGCTCAGCTGCGCGACGACCCGTTCGGAGCCGCCCCGGAAGCAGCGCTGATCGCGGCGGCGGCGGTGACGGTGCTCTTCGCCGCGCTCGGCTTCGCGGTGAGCGCGGCAGGGGCGATGCGCACCAGGGACGGTGAGTTCGCCGTACTGCGCGCCCTGGGCACACCGCGCCGCAGGCTGGCCCGGCTGGTCGCCGTGGAGCACGGTGTACTGGTGGCCCTGGCGCTGCTGGTCGGCACCATCCTGGGCACGGTACTGACGCACGCGCTGGTCCCTCTCGTCGTCCTGACCGGGCAGGCCACCCGACCGCTCCCGCCGGTCCTGGTCGAACTCCCGCTCCTGCGTCTGACCGCCCTGCTGGCGGCCCTCGCGGCGGGCCCCGCCCTCGTGACCGTGGCCCTCGCCCTTCGGCGGGCGAAGCCCGTGATGGCTCTCAGGGACGAGGTGACACAGTGACCACGCAGCCGGTGCCCCCGAACGACGGGGGGACGAAGGCGGTGCCACCGCACGTACACGCCGGGTTGCGGACCCGGCTGCGGGCCTTCGCCGGTACGTCAGTGGCCCTCGCGCTCCTGGTGGCCGTCACCGCGGCGCTGGCCGCCGCGTACCCGCGTGCCGTCGACCGGTACGGGGACGCGGGGCTGCGCCGGGCGGTCGCACAGGCCCAACCCGACCGGACGAGCGTGCAGGTGCAGGTCCCGCTGCCCTGGATGGACACGGTCGAGGAGATGGAGGCCGCCCTGCGCGTCGGCCCGCTGACCGCGGCGCGGGCCAAGGTTCTCGCCACCGCCCAGGCGCCGCTGGTTCCCGACCCCGCGCAGTCGTCGTACGGCGTACGCACCACCGTCCCCCTGGAGGCGTCCGATCCCTGGCTTCCCCGGCCCGCCGGCCTGCCCGCCCAACTGCTGCTCGCCGCCCAGCAGGACCTGGCCTCCCACGCCCGGCTCAGCGCGGGCCGATTGCCGCGCACCACGGGCGCACCGGTGACCGCGGCGACCGAGCGGGTCGAGGCCGCCGTCACCGTGGACACCGCCCGCACGCTCCACATCCGGGTGGGCTCGGTGATCCACGTACCAGGCTCGGAGCGCGCCCCGCTCGCCGTCCGGGTCACCGGAATCGTCGTCCCGCGCGCCCCCGAGGGCGCCTACTGGTCGGCACTGCCGGTGCTGCGCACCCCCTCGCTGAGCCGCGAGCCCGAGCTTTCGCCGACGGACGTCCACTGGCTCGGCGGCCTGCTTCTCGCCGCCGACGCCGGCCCGGCCCTCCTGGGCACCCCGGGCGTCCCGCAGCGGTACTGGCATGTGGCCCCCGACGTCGCCACCCTGCGCGGCCACGATCTCGACCGTCTGGCGTCCGCCGTAGCCGCCCTGGAGACGGGACCTGGACTGCAGCGGATGCGGGAGGTCGTCGACGGGGACCTGGATGCCCAGACGCATCTCGACGAGGTACTCGCCAACCATGCCCGACTACGGTCGGGGATCGACTCGTTGCTTCTCCTCGCCGCCGTCGGCACCGGCAGCCTCGCCCTGATCGTCCTGGCCATGGCCGCCGGCGTGGCAGCCGATCGCCGGCAGGCGGAGCTGGCCCTGCTGCGGGCCCGCGGCGCCTCACTGCCCGGCCTGGCCCTTCGGCTGCTGGCGGAGACGGCGGTGGTGGCCGTGCCGGCCGGCGCCCTCGGACTGACCGCCGCACTGCTCGTCCTGCCCGATGCCCGCACCGCACCCGCCCTCGTCGCCGCCCTCGCCGTCACCCTGCTCGCCTGTGGGGCGCTCCCGCTGCGCGCCGTGGTGACGCACCGCACGGTACGGATGCACGACGGGCGGGAGGACGTCACCACCGCCCGGCCGTCGCGGCGCCGTACGGTGGCGGAACTGACCGCCCTGGTGATCGCGTCGGTTGCGGTCGCCGCACTGCGCCGACAGGGATCCGGCAGCACCGGTCTGGTGGCCGCCGCCCCACTGTTGACCGGGATGGTCGCGGCTCTGCTGCTGGCACGCCTCCACCCCTTGCCGCTCCGTGCGCTGAGCAAGGCGGCCACGCGCCTGCGCGGCCTGGTGATTCCGCTGTCGCTGGCCCATGTGGCCCGAGCCCCCGGCTTCGCCGTGCTGCCCCTGCTCGCCCTGCTCAGCGCCCTGACCATGGCCGCGTTCGGCGGCTCGGTCCTGGCCGGGGTCACGGCGGCCCGCGACCAGGCCGCGCTCCTCCAGGTCGGTGCTGACGGCCGCATCGAGAGCACCACCGGTGAACTCCCTCGTGCCCTGCCCGACCGAGTACGCCGGCTGCCCGGCGTACGGGACATGACGGAAGCAAGCGTCACCGACGAGGCGAAGCCCCCACTGGGCAGCCGGCCGGTAGCGCTGGCCGGTGTGGCCCCTGACGCTTATGCGCGCCTGTCGCACCACACGGGACTGGGGCCGTTCGACGCGGCGAGCCTCCGGCAGGCGGCCGCCGGTACGACGGGTGGCGCCGACCGGCCCCTGCCCGCGCTGGCCTCACCTCGCGTGGCCGACGAGTACGGCACCGGCCCCTACTCCGTCCTGCTTCCGGACGGCACCTCCGTCACTGTCCGGGTCGTCCTGGTCCGAGACCGCACCCCGGCAGCGCTCGGTGACGACTTCCTGATCGTGGACCGGGCCGGCCTTCCCCGCGGCGCGGCGCGTACGACGACCCTGCTGCTGACCGGTGACGCCCTGAACGGCCGGGCGCTGCGCTCGGTGGCGGAAGGCACGCAGGCGGCCGTCCAACTGCGTGCCGAGGAACGCACGCGGCACGTCGAATCACCGCTGCAGTCCGGCGCGGAACGCCTGTACGGTGTCGCGGTCGCCGCGGGCGCCGGGTACGCGGTCCTCGCGCTCGTGCTGACCGTGCTGCGCACCGCGCCCGAACGCGGCGCCTTGCTCGCCCGGTTGCGCACGATGGGCATGACCCGGGCCCAGGGCCGCCGACTTCTGATCCTCACGGCCCTCCCGCAGGCGTTCCTGGCCGCGGCCGGCGGCATGCTGACCGGCTGGGTCGGCATTCACCTGCTGTCGCCCGGCATCGACCTCACGACCATCGCCCTGGCCTCCCCGTCCGCTTTCGAGGGGGTCGTGCTGCGCACGGATCCGCTCTCGCTCGCCGTTCCGGCGCTCACCGTGCTGTTCCTGGCCATCGGTGTGCCCGCCGGCCAGGCCTGGTGGACCAGCCGCCGTGGCTCGGTGCGTGAACTGAGGCTGGGTGACGACTAGACAGTGAGCAGAGCCCCGAGACCAAGCCGCATCCGGCACCGGCCCGTGCCCCACCGACCGCCCAGGAGCAGCCGATGACCAGCAGCCCGACCTTCCACGAACTCGCCGACCGTGCCCTCGCCGCGCGGGGCGCCGCTGCTGCGTACGGGCACGACGCCCTGATCACCTGCGACCGGCTGGTACGGATCTTCTCCGCCGACGGCGTGGAGGTCCAGGCACTGCAGGGCCTCGATCTCCTCGTCCGCAAGGGCGAGCTCATCGCCCTGGTCGGCGCCTCCGGCAGTGGCAAGTCCACCCTCATGAACATCCTGGCCGGACTGGACAGACCCACCGCCGGCGCGACCCGTGTCGGCGACCACGACCTGGTCACGATGTCCGCCAAGGAACGACTCGCCTACCGTCGCGGGACCGTCGGCTTCGTCCGGCAGCAGACCTCCCACAATCTCCTGCCCTATCTCACCGCCGCCCAGAACGTCGCCCTGCCCCTGCAGTTGGCTCGCGCCCGAGGCCGGCGCCGGACCTGGGCCGACCGCGCCATGGAACTCCTCGACCTGCTGGACGTAGCCGAATGCCGCGACCGTCGGCCGCACCAGATGTCCGGCGGCCAGCAGCAGCGCGTCGCCCTCGCCGTCGCCCTCGCCAACGATCCCGCGGTCCTGCTCGCCGATGAGCCCACCGGCGAACTCGACTCCCACACCGCCGAGCAGGTCTTCGCCGCGTTCCGCACCGCCAACGAGGAGTTGGGGACCACCATCGTGATCGTCACGCACGATCAGGCCGTCGCCGCGGAGGTCCGCCGTACGGTCGCCATCCGGGACGGGCGCACGGCGACGGAGGTCCTGCGCCACAGCGAAGTCGACTCCGTCACCGGCCAGGAGAACCTGGTCGCCCGCGAATACGCCATGCTCGACCGGGCCGGCCGCCTCCAACTCCCCGCCGAGTACACCCGGGCCCTGGGGATGCGCGACCGCGTCGCTCTGGAACTGGAACCCGACCACATCGCCGTCCGCCCGGACGACGCCCGCAACGACCGTCACGGCCAGGGCTCGGCCGGGGAACAGCCGGGGCCCTGACACGAACCGGGGCTAGGATTCGGCGATCTGGCCGTCCTTCAGCTCCAGCACACGATCGGCGAGGTCGAGAAGTGTCGTGTCATGGGTGGCCACGAGAGCCGTGATCCGCTCGCTGCGGACGACCGCGCGCAGCAGCTCCATCACGGAGTGCCCGGTCTCCGCGTCCAACTGGCCGGTCGGCTCGTCGGCGATGAGAATCGACGGACTGTTGGCCAGGGCGCGGGCGATGGCGACCCGCTGGCGCTGCCCGCCCGACAACTCACCCGGGCGCTGCGCGGCATGGTCCGCGAGCCCCACCAGGGACAGCAGCAGTTCGACGCGTTCCTGCCGCTCGCGCGGGTCCGCTCTGCGCAACCGCAGTGGTACGCCCACGTTTTCGGCAGCCGTGAGAATGGGGATGAGCCCGAACGACTGGAAGACGAAGCCGATGCGCTCCCGGCGCAGCGCGAGGAGGGCGTCCTCGCCCTGGTCCTGAAGGCGCAGCCCGTCGACGGTGACGCCCCCGCTGTCCGGTTCGTCCAGACCACCCACGATGTTGAGCAAAGTGGTCTTGCCCGAGCCCGAGCGTCCCTTGAGAGCGACGAGTTCCCCTTGAGGGACCTCGAAGGAAACGCCACGCAGGGCATGAACGGCGCTGGCGCCTCGACCGTACGACTTGTGCACATCCGCCACCTGCAGCATGGCTGCGGTCACCGCCTGGCCCATCACGCCCCCGTATGCTCCGCTGTTTCCGCAGCGCGCCAGTATGTCAGCCGGCAGCACACCCGGCAAAGCATGAGAGAACGCGGCCTGGCCACGCCGCACGCGCGGCGTCGGCGGCGAAGCCCAGCGTCTGCTCGCCCACACCGACGAACCGGCGGCGACCATCGCCCGCCGCCTGGGCTTTCACGCAAGGAGCCCCCAACAGTCGTCACGGGCGAGAGCGAGGCGCTGCTGGTCGATGCCGCCTTCACCCGCGCCGACGGCCACCGCCTGGCCGCCGAGATCCTCGACTCGTGCAAGAAGCTGACCACCGTCCTCGTCAGCCACGGCGACCCCGACTTCTACTTCGGCGCCGAGGTGCTCGCCGACGCCTTCCCCGAGGCGAAGTTCGTCGCCACCCCGGTCGTCATCGAGCACATCAAGCACTCCTACGAGGGCAAGCTCAAGGCGTGGGCGGCGCTCGGCCCGAACCTGCCCTCGCGCCTGGTCGAGCTGGAGCCCCTGACCGGCGACCTCGTCCTTGAGGGCCACCGCTTCGAGCTCAGGGGCGGACCGGCCGGACTGCCCGACCGCCACTACCTGTGGCAGGCCGAGCACCGCGCCCTCCTCGGCGGTGTCCTGCTCTTCCAGCAGGAACACGTATGGGTCGCCGACACCCCCACCCCCGACGCCCGGGCCGCCTGGGTCACGCTGCTGGACGAGATGGCCGCCCTCCAGCCGGAACTGGTCGTCCCCGGCCACCGCCTGCCCAACGCCCCGGCGAACGCCTCCGCGATCTCCGCAACCCGCGACTACCTGCTCGCTTTCGAGGAGGAGCTCGGCAAGGCCGCCGACGGCGCCGCGCTGACCGAGGCGCTCGTCGCCCGCTACCCCGACAACGGCATGCTCATCGCCGCCCAGATCGGTGCCGAGGTCGCCAAGGGTGAAATGAAGTGGGGCTGACATGACGGACTTCGCAGCGTCCACCGCTCCCGCCGACGTCGTACGCCGCCAGTACCTGGCCTCCGCGGCCGGCGACCTGGAAGCCCTGCGCGCCACCCTCGCCCCGGACGTGGAGTGCACGGAGATGGCCGGCTTCCCCCTCGCCGGCACCTACCGCCCCCGACGGGGTCACCGGCAACGTCATGGAACGGCTGGGCAAGGAGTGGGACGGCTGGACCGCCCACGACGACACCTATGTAGTCGACGGTGAGAACGTCGTCGTCCTCGCCCGCTATACGGCGGCGAACAAGGCCACCGGCAAGGACATCGACGTCCGGGTCGCCCACCACTTCGTCGTGCGCGGCGGCCTGATCGTCCGCTTCGAACAGTTCGTGGACACCGCGCTGGTCCGCGACGCCATGACCGACTGACCCTCCCGCTGCTCTGACGTAGGTCGTGGCCGCCGAGGACCCGGCGCTGCCGCCCACCGCGCGGGAACAGTGGGCGGCGCGTGCCGCAAGGCGGTCGTCGTGATCAGGGCAAGGGCACCTCGCGCGCGTAAGGGGCGACGATGATCCGGTCGATCAGTGGTGCGTAGCGGGAGCGGAGCGGTACGCCGGGGAAGGTGTCCGAGGCGTAGGTGGTGCCGTCGAAGTTCGGCAGCTCCTCGGAGCGGAAGGCGATCGTGTTCTGTCCCTTCCTCAGCTGGACCGGGACGGTCAGCTCCCAGAAGTTGTTCTGGTGGAAGGTGTGCGGGAAGCCGACGCGCCGCGTCTCACCCCCGTTGACCGTGATGTCGGCGTGGCGGCCGAGCGGATCCGGGTTGTAGTGGGTGGCCTCGGCCTGCTCGGGGTTGGAGTAGCGGATACGCAGCGCGTACAGGCCGGCCCGGTCCGCGGCCACGGTGAACGTCGCGGTGTTGCCGTTGCCAGGGGCGCCGCCGATGCCGGTGATCGCCGTACCGCCGGTGGCCAGGGAGAGCGGGGCCAGGGCGGCCGAGCCCGCGAGTCCGGCGTCCTGCGCCCCGTAGGTACGGGCTGGGAGGGCGCCCTCCGTGGGCGTGACCGTGAGTCGATCGACGAGTGTGGTGGACGAACCTCCGGTGAGTGTCACCTTGTTGACGCCGCCCGAGAGGGAGACCGCCACGCTGCTCCTGTCCTTCGCCAGGCGCAGGACCTCGTGCCCGTTGACGGAGAGCCGGGCGCCCGTACCGCCGAGTGCGCCGACGCTGAGGGTGGCCTCGCGATCGGCGGGCGAGTAGACCCAGAACGTGGCGGTCTGACCCTTGGCGAGACGGGCTGCGCCCGAGCCGGTCGCCGCCCGCTTCGCCAGGTCGTAGACCGGCCGTGCACCGCCGCCCAGCCAGGCCAGTTCGCCCTCGTACGCCTGGGTCTTGGCTGAGGCGTCCGGCAGGGACAGGGTGACGCGGTCGACGATGGCGTCACCCTTCGTGGCGCGCTTGCCGTCGAGGCTCTTCGCGGCGAGCGTCAGAGTGTGCTTGCCCTTGGTGAGCTTCACGCTGGTGTCGGTGTGGTCCCACACCACCCACTTGTAGCCGAGCGGAAGGTACAGCTCCTGCTCGCTGTCCGCCTTGCCGTCCACGCGCAGGAAGACGTTGGTGGGGCCCTGCTCCTTCACCTTGTCGAAGGTGTTGAGGGAGTTGGCGAAGACACTGAGGTCGTAGGTGCCGTCCTCGGGCACGTCGACGGTGAAGTCGAGCGTGACGTCGGAGCCGGTGCGCAGGCCGCCCACGTCGTAGCCGCCGGAGGTGTAGAACTTCGACACGTCGCGCGGCGAGCCCTCGGGGCCGTTCTTCGAGTAGCCGGATCCGGTGTGGGCGGCGTCCTCCGCCTCGTAGGAGCCCTGCCAGCGCACCGGCGGGGCCTGCGTGCTCTTCGCCTTCCCGGCCGGGCTGAGGACGATCTCGTAGGCCGATGACTCCTTCAGTGCCGGCAGCGCGCCCTCGCCGAAGTCGACGACGACCTCGCCGTCTTCACTGACCTCCAGGTTCGTCTCCGTGAGCAGCTTCGGTCCGGAGTTGTCGCCGACCTGTCCGCTCCAGTCGATCTCGCGCACCCAGGCGTGCACGCGGTCCCCGAAGACCTTCTTGGGGACACCCGCGAAGGTGATGTGGCCCTTGCCGGTCGAACCGCCGAAGATCAGCCGGGACTGCTTCTTCTCGGCGTCGAGCGTGGCGACACCCTGCATGGTGTAGTTCTCGCCGGGGAACGGCGGCGTCACCTTCACCGTGTGGCCGCTCATCGAGGCGTACGAGTTGAGCAGCCACCACTGGCCGTTGCCTCGGCCCGACTGGACCGCCGAGTCGGAGAGGTTGCCGTCGATGTTCCAGTAGGCGATGTCGGCGTCCACCTTGGACTCCTCGATCGCGGACACCCACTGGATCATCTGGCCGGGGACGGAGGTGTGGTAGTTGAAGGCGTACTCGTTGATGTTGATGGGGAGTTGGGTGCCCTCGCGGTCGGTCCCCTTGAACAGGTCCTTCTCCCACGCCCGGTACTTGGCGACGCTCTCGCGCACCGCCTCCGGATGGCTCAGCTCGTGCCAGGTGATCACCTGGGGGAGGGTGCCGGCGGCCAGGGTGTGCGTGAGGAAGCCCTTGACCTGGTCGTAGAGGACGCTGGTGTTGGGGCCGGCGATCCGGGCGTCGGGCATCCTGCCCTTGATGAGCTTGTAGGCGTCGTCCCAGGCGGCGAGGAAGTCGTCGGGGTCGCTCAGCCAGCTGACCTTGTTGTAGCTCCACTCACCGGTGCCGAACATGTTGCCCTCGGGCTCGTTGAACGGCACGAAGACGATGTTGTCCTGGTACTCCTCCGGCAGCCGCAGGACCTGATCGACCTGCTCGGCGATCTTCTCCTTGTAGAGCTTGAGCTTCTCCGCGGGGGTATCGCCCGGCCACTGGTACGGGAAGCCGCGGTGGATGTCGGTCATGTAGATGTAGACATCGCCGTCGGTGGAGTCGGCGAGCGGCTTGACCACCTCCAGCGCGTCGGCACCGGGGTGCTGCGGGCCGTCCTGCGCCTTCGTGGAGACCGTGCGCAGGCCCATGCCCTCGATGAGGTTGTTGGTGGGGACGTCCGGCCCGTACACGCCGTAGAGAGTGCCGGAGGCGCCGCCGTGGAACGCGCCGGTGTCCGAGCCGAGGTCGACCGTGAGTTGCCCCTCGCGGACCACGGTGACGGTCGCTTTCACGGTCCGTCCGGCCGCCGTCCCCGACACGGCGAACGTCCCCGGCTTCGCGTACTTCTCGGCCGGTACGGCATCCCAGGTGATGGACGTGTCGCGGTCGTAGCCGTCGGAGAAGGAGGAGCGGACGGCGGCCGGGAGGGAAGGGGCGGTCCCCGTCGTGGTTCGGACGTCGAACGACGTCCGCGAGAGTTCCTGGAGGGTGGGCACGGTCCCGACCGTACCGGCCACCTGCTCCGCGCTCAGCGCCGAATGCCACACCGTGAAGTCGTCGACCGCGCCCTTGAGCAGCGGGTCGGGCCAGAAGGACTTGCCGATGTATCCGGCGGCCGTGGCCGAACCGTCCAGCAGTTCCTTGGCCCTGATACCGGTCGCGGCGGAGGAGATCGCCACCCCGTCGAGGTAGGTGGTGAGCCGGCCGGCGGCGGTGTCGAGGGTGACGGTGACCGTCCGCCACGCGTCCGAAGGAAGCATCGCGTAGCCGCGGACCTGTGTCTCCGCTCCGCCGCCGCCGGTGGTCACGGACGTCTGGAACAGCCCGTTGCTGTTGTACGGGGTACTGAAGAGGTATTTGGTCGTGTTGGTGCCCAGGTCGAAGATCCGCTGCCACGGCGACTTGTCGCCGCTCCACTTCACGCGGGCGGAGACCGTCAGGTCGGTCGCGTCGCTGAGGACTTCGCGGGGCAGCCGGACGTATGCGCCGTCGGAGGTGTGCGCCCCGCCGGGCAGGGCCAACGCCTTTCCTCCGTCAGCGCCTGCCACGGACTGGGCGGTGGAGCCGTTCACCAGGGTCGCCGTCAGGCCGTTGCCGGAAATGTCGGTGATCGTGCCGGAGGTGAGGTCGTCCTGGTCGAAGGTGTAGCGGGCGGCGGGCTGGGGCGGCTCCGCTGCCCGCGCGGGGACGGCGGGGGCGGTCAGCAGGCCCGCGCCGAGAGCGACGGCCAGGGCGGCCGGGGCTCGGCGCCGGGCGGATCTGTCAGCGGATGGCATGGATTGCGTCCTCAATCCTCGAGTGCGGTGTCGTTGTCGGCCCACCTCGGTCGGCTCCTCGTCCACGTGCCGTTCTGAGTGCGGGAGACTCTGAGGCGGGCAACTCGAACCGGTTCGATCCCGGGCGTCAGCGGCAAGGGCAATACCGAGGCGAACAGGAATGGCGACCCCTGTGCTGCCGGGCAGGCGAGGAATCGGCCCTTCGCCGCCGGAAGGATCACTTCATCGAACCGGTTCGGCGAAGCTAGCACTGGAGAAACCCGGCCAGCAATCCCCTGGACGCAAGGTCTCGGGCATCCTCGTCGGCGTCCATGGAATGGGCCGAGGGTGTTGACAGAGGTGCGGGCAGTTCCTACCGTCGCTTCACGCGAACCGGTTCGACAAGCCAGGTCGCCACTCGCCCATCCCCATATCCGCACGACCGACAGACGCTTCTGTATCCGGGGTGTCGAACCGGTTCGAGCAAGGAGTAGCCGTGAACATCGGTGAGATCGCCCGCAGGGCCGGTGTCTCACGGAGCACCGTGTCCTACGCGCTGAGCGGCAAGCGCCCCGTTTCCGAGGACACGCGCCGCAAGATCCAGCAGGTCGTCGACGAACTGGGCTACCGGCCCAGCGCCAGCGCCCGCGCCCTGGCCAACGGCCGGACCAGCACCATCGGCCTGGTCTTCCCGCCGGCCGGCAACCACTACACCGGGATGCAGCTGGATTTCATCGGCAGTGTCGTGGAGGCAGCGGCGGCGTACGACTATGACGTGCTGCTGTCGCCGAGCGGGGTGGACAGTGACCGTTCGTTCCAGCGATTGCTGGGGGAGCGGCGGGTCGACGGGGCGATCCTGATGGAGATCAGGCTGGAGGACGACCGGGTCGACCATCTGGCCGCGCTGGGCTTCCCGTCCGTAGCCATCGGCCGTACGGCTCATCCCGAGGACAGTTGGTGGGTGGGCCTGGACCACACCGCGCTGGCGGCGGCGTGCGTCCACCACCTGGCGGATCTCGGCCACCGCCGGGTCGCCTTCGTCAACCGTCCCGAGCAACTGCTGCGGGCCGGTTACGAATCCGCGCACCGCGGCCTGGACGGATTCACGAAGGCGGCGGCCGAGCGGGGGCTTACGGTCCGGACGTACTGCTGTGGGGACGACGCAGCATCCGGCCAGGCGTGCGTGGAGCGGATTCTGCGCGACGACCCGGCCACCACGGCCCTGGTCACGCTGAACGAGGCGGCCCTGGGCGGCATCTACCGCGGTCTGGCCAGGGCGGACCGCCATGTGCCGCGCGACTTCTCCGTCACCGGAGTGGTGGCGAGCCGGTGGGCGGAGACGGTGACCCCGCAGCTCACCGCGGCCGACGTGCCGGCGGAGGAGATGGGCCGGCGTGCCGTCGACCTGCTCGTCGAACGGCTCGACCATCCTGAGGCGCCCGCCCGGCACCACCTGCTCGCGCCGCCGATCTCGTTGCGGGCCAGTACCGGGCCCGCTGGAGTCACGCCCACCACGGACACCGGGCCCGGCACGACGTCCTGACCCTCACCACGCCCCGCCGAAAACCAGGCTCCCCACTTCACTCCGCCGAACGTTCGAAGCACCGCCGTAGTTCGGCGAGCCCACCCTCAGCAACCCGTGCCCTCGGCACCCGCATGCCGGAATCAGAGGAACTCACGATGAACAACTTCTCCAGACGGCGCCGCCTGACCGCCGCGGCCCTGACCACCGTTGTCGCCGTCGTCGGCACCGCCTGTTCCTCCGGCTCGGGCGCTGCCGGCGCAAAGGCCGAGGACAGCGGCACGTACACCATCTGGGACCCGTATCCCCAGTTCGACAAGAGCTCGGCCTGGGCGAAGCTGCTGGACGACTGCGGCACCAAGGCGGGGGTGAAGGTCAAGCGAACCGCGTTCGACACCAGTGACCTGGCCAACAAGGCGCTGCTGGCCGCGCAGCAGGACAACTCCGCGGACGTTCTCATCGTCGACAACCCGGTGGTGTCGACCCTGGCCGAGGCCGGGGTGCTCACCACGACCGACGACAACAAGCTGGACACCTCGAAGGTGGACCCGAATCTCCTCGCGGCCGGCGAGTCGGGCGGGAAGACGTACGGCACGCCGATCGGCGCCAACACTCTCGCCCTCTACTACAACAAGGAAGTACTGAAGGAAGCCGGGGTGGACATCGCCACGGTCAAGGACTGGAAGTCGCTGACGGCGGCACTGGCGAAGGTGAAGAAGGCGGGGAAGAAGGGCGTCACGTTCTCGGCGATCGGGACGGAGGAGGGAAGCTTCCAGTTCCTGCCGTGGTTCTGGGGATCGGGCGCCAGGCTGACCGAACTCGACTCCGCCCAGTCCGTCGCCGCGTTGTCCCTGTGGAAGGACTGGCTGCACAAGGGCTACGCCCCGAACTCCGTCATCAACAACACCCAGACCACCAGCTGGCAGGAGTTCGCCACCGGTGACTACGCCTTCGCGGAGAACGGCACCTGGCAGCTCGCGAACGCGAAGAAGGCCGGCTTCGACTACGGCGTCCTGCCCATACCCGGCGCGGACGGCGGCAGCGCCGCCGCCCCGACCGGCGGCGAGTTCGTCACCGTCCCCGTCCAGGGCGACACCGGCCGCTACGCCACCTCCCAGAAGCTGGTGTCCTGCCTGACCAGCAGCCAGAACCTGTACGACACCGACACCACCTTGTCGTACGTGGCTCCCACCGGCGAGGTGCAGGACAAGCAGGTGGCGGCGAACGCCGAGCTGAAGCCGTGGGTGGACGCGGTCAAGGCGGCCAAGGGACGCACCAGCGACGACCTGGGCACCAAGTACCCGAAGATCTCCGAGCAGTTGTGGAAGGCCGTGCAGTCCGCCCTCAGCGGGGCCGCCTCGCCCGAGGACGCGCTGGCCAAGGCCCAGTCCGCCGCCAAGTAGCCAGGGATCCCGGGCCACAGATGAAGCACACGACACAGCTGTCGGACCGCCGGCCCGCGCGCGCCGGGAACGGGGTGGCCACCGCCGCCCCGCACCCCGCCCCCGCGCGAGCACGGCGCCGTCCGACCTCTCCGCAGTGGGCAGCCTGGGCCTTCCTGGCGCCGGTGACCCTCTACCTCGTCCTGTTCTACGCCTATCCGCTGTACCGCAACATCGACCTGAGCCTGCGCAACTACACGGTCCGCTCCTTCGTCCAGGGCGACGCGCCCTTCACCGGACTGGAGAACTACCGGAAGGTCCTCGACGACCCCACCTTCACCCCGGCCCTGCTGCACACGGTGGTGTTCACCGTGGTGTGCCTGGTGCTGCAGTACGGCATCGGCCTCGCGCTCGCGGTCTTCTTCCACCAGCACTTCCGGCTGTCGGCGACGCTGCGGGCGCTGTTCCTGGTGCCGTGGCTGCTGCCGCTGATCGTGTCGGCGTCGACGTGGTCGTGGATGCTCAACAGCGACTCCGGGATCGTCAACGCCGCCCTGGGTGTGGTCGGGATCGACCCGGTGAACTGGCTGACCTCACCTGACTGGTCGCTGACCTCGGTGATCATCGCGAACACCTGGATCGGCGTACCGTTCAACCTTGTCGTGCTCCACAGCGGCCTGCAGTCGATCCCCACGAGCCTGTACGAGGCGGCCGCCCTCGACGGGGCGAACGCCTGGCAGCGCTTCCGGCGCATCACGTTCCCGCTGCTGCGCCCGGTCTCCGCGATCACCCTGCTCCTCGGTCTGATCTACACGCTCAAGGTCTTCGACATCATCTGGATCATGACCAAGGGCGGCCCGGCGGACTCCTCCACCACCTTCGCCACCTGGTCCTACCAACTCGGCTTCGGCAACCTGGTGCCCGCCTTCGGCCCCGGCGCCGCCGTCGGCAACCTCCTCGTCGTCGCCGCCCTGGCCTTCGGCCTGGTCTACCTCCGGGTGCAGAGAAAGCAGGCGCTGTCATGACGAGTCCGCAGCCGGTCCTGAACCGACGCACCAGCCGTACGGGGTGGAAGACCGCCACCGGTGTCCTGCTGACCGCGATCATGCTCTTCCCGGTCTACTGGATGTTCAACGTGTCCCTCACGCCCGAACAGGACATGCGCAAGAGCCCACCGGACCTGTTCCCCGCCCACGGCACCCTGGACGGCTACCGCACGGTACTGGACGAGCAGTTGCCCTACCTCGGCACCAGCCTCCTCATCGGACTGGGCACCGTCGTCCTGACCGTGGCCCTGGCCGCACCGGCCGGCTACGCGCTGGCCAAGCTGCGCCCGCGTGGCGGCGGCGTCCTGAACTTCGTTCTCCTGGCCGCCCAGATGATCCCCGGCATCATCATGGCGATGGGCTTCTACGCCATCTACCTCCAGCTCGGCCTGCTCCAGTCGGTCCCCGGCCTGATCGTCGCCGACTCCACCCTGGCCGTCCCGTTCGCGGTGCTGATCTTCACGGCGTTCATGTCCGGCATCCCCGGCGAACTGCTCCAGGCCGCGACCATGGACGGTGCCGGAACCTGGCGCGCCTTCCGGTCGATCGTGCTGCCGTTGAGCCGCAACTCGATCGTCACGGTGTCGCTGTTCGCGTTCCTGTGGTCCTGGTCCGACTTCGTCTTCGCCGGCACCCTCGTCAACGGCGGCGCCCACGAGCCGATCACCCTCGGCATCTACCACTACATCGGCAACAACAACCAGGAGTGGAACGCCATCATGGCCACCGCCGTCGTGGCCTCGCTGCCGGCCGCGGTCATCCTCGTCCTGGCCCAGCGCTACGTCGCGGCAGGCGTCACCGCCGGCGCCGTCAAGGACTGACCGACGTACCGTCACCGTCCTGTCTCCTTCCTCCCGTTGAAGAAACGAGTAGCCCTTCATGACCGCCGCCCGATCCGGCCCGGCCTTCTCCGTCCGCGACATTCCGTTCAGCACGTACGGCTCCTGGTTCGACATCTCGCCCGTGGTGGCGGAGAAGACGTACGCGGAGGATCTCCACCTGGTCTCGCACCAGACCGGTATGCACGCCGTCCTGCGTCTGGTCCCCCTGGACGCGGCGACCGGCCGGCGCGTCGAAACGACCGTTCAGGCGACCCCGTCCCTGCTCAGCTGGGTCGGCCCGGCCGGGCGGGTCGACCTCGCCTACGAGTCGCCGGACACCGTACGTCTGCGGGGGAGCGGTCTGGGCATCGGCGTCTTCGCGGCCGCGCGCGCGCTCACCCCGTTCAGCGGCACGTACTTCTACGCTGAACCCGGCACCGCGGCGTATGTGTTCACCTCGTACGAGACAGGGCGACGCTACCGGCTCACCGTACTGTCCGGATCCGTGACCGAGACGACCGGCGCACAGGCACTCGGGGGCGGTGACCGCGGTGTCACGGTCGGCACCGACGGCGGCGGGGTGTGGGAGGTCGCGGTCGAGGAGTACGAGACCGCGCGCCGCCCCTACGACGTCACCGCGACCTTCGACCGGGTCGCGGAAACCGCCCGTGCCGCCTTCGCCGCCTTCACCGACACCGTCGCGCCCTGGCGCTCGCCGGCCACGCCCGCGGCCGAACTCGCCGCCTATGTGCTGTGGTCGGCGACCGTCCGGCCGAAGGGTTTCGTGACCCGGCCCGCGGTGCTGATGTCCAAGCACTGGATGGACAAGGTATGGAGCTGGGACCACTGCTTCAACGCCCTCGCCCTGGCCCCCGGGCAGCCGGACCTGGCCTGGGACCAGTTCTCGCTGCCCTTCGACCACCAGGACGAGTCTGGCGCCCTGCCCGACTCGGTCACCCACTCCGAGGTACTGCACAACTTCGTCAAACCGCCCATCCACGGCTGGGCCTTCGGCCACCTGCGTCGACGCCTCCGCGCACCCCTCTCACCGGCACAACTGGCCGAGGGATACGGCAGGTTGGCCCGCTGGACGGACTTCTGGCTCACCGCCCGCCGCACGCCCGGAGCCACCCTGCCCCACTACCAGCACGGCAACGACAGCGGCTGGGACAACGCCACCACCTTCGACCCCGAACGCCTGATCGTCACCGCCGACCTCGCCGCCTTCCTGACTCTGCAACTACATGAACTCGCCGACCTCGCACAGGAATTGGGGCTCGACGCAGACGCCGGCCGCTGGCGACGGACGGCCGCCTCGACACAGGCGGCGATGCTCGACGAGCTGTGGTCCGGCGACCGGTTCGTCGCCCGCTCGGTCGGCACCGGGGACACGTGGAGCAGCGCCAGCCTGCTGGACCTGATGCCCATCGCGCTGGGTGCACACCTGCCGGAACGTGTCAGCGACGTACTGGCCGCCCGGATCGAGGCCCACCTGACCCCGCACGGCCTGGCCACCGAACTGCCCACCTCACCGCACTACCTGTCCGACGGCTACTGGCGCGGTCCGATCTGGGCGCCGTCGACCGTCCTCGTCGAGGACGGCCTGCGCCGCGCCGGTCACCGCGGGCTCGCGGACGAGATCAGCGCCCGGTTCCGCGCGTTGTGCGAGACCTCCGGCTTCGCGGAGAACTTCGACGCCCTGACCGGCGCGGGGCTGAGGGATCGTGCCTACACCTGGACCGCCGGTAGTTATCTCCTCCTCGCCGAAGCCCATGAACACCGGCGTGCGGAGCCGGTCCGGGCGGGCGGTGGATGATCCGACCAGCCGGTGGCGGCACACGACACGATCGCGTTCATCCCGCGTGGTTGCCGGCGGACCGCGGCGCTGCGGGACAGGTTCTGGGCGAGCGCGGAGCCGCGTCGTCCGTACGTGCGCTCTACGCCGGCGGAGGAGCCGTCGTGCGGCGCGGCACCAGTGTGGGGGAGTGGTTCTACGCCTGATGCAAAGTCTCGGCGCTTATGGCGGTCGTTATAGGTCTCGCACAGGATCGCTATAACGACTGTTATAGGAGCCGTGCATGACCATCATCACGGTGAACTCCCCCAAGGGGCGTCTGAGCCTGGAGCAGCGCCGTACCCTGGCCGAGACCTTGACGGACGCGGTGCTCGTGCCCGAGGTCGGTCAGTTCGCGCCGCCCGCCAGGGTCGGGTTCCAGGTCCACTTCGTGGAGCGCGAGCCGGACATGATGGCCATCGGCGGCCGACTCCTCGCGGACTCGGCCCCGAGGGGTCGACGCCATGGCGATAGACGTGGCGGTGATGGACGGCGAGCCCTCGCCGGCCTGGTGGGTCAACTTCCGGGTCATCGACGAAGGTGGCTGGGGCCCCAGTGGCGGCGTGCTTTCGGTCCTGTCCCTCCTCGGCAGCGGGGTGTTCACCGAGGAGAAGGCGAAGGCTGTGCGCGCCGCTCTCGGCGCGTGAGGGGGCGCTCCCCCCGAGCCGCAGCTGCTGAATTGCCCTCGGGGGGAGCCGGTCATCGCCTCGAATCGACAGGGCGGCGGCCTTGACAGGGGGCTGCGGGTCGGGCTTCCTTAAGGCTGTTGCGCATCGAGATACTGTTGCGTAATCGGCAACCTATCGACAGGTCTGTCCCCAGCGGGGCGGCTCCCCGAACGGCGGCCCTGGGACCCGGCGATGCAATGGCTCTGATTCCCCTATCACCGCGGAGTAGCGCTACCGATGACTCGCAAGCCCCCTGCCGAGGACCCCGGCGACGCCCGACTGCGGGTCGGCCCGCCGAAGGAGTACGCCGCCGGCCTCCCCGCGGTCACGTCCTCGTTGCGGCACGCCGGCGAACAGATGGGGGCCCGTCGCAGCCTCCTCACTCTGCTCCGGGTCAACCAGAAGGAGGGCTTCGACTGTCCGGGCTGTGCCTGGCCGGAACCGGAACACCGGCACAAGGCGGAGTTCTGTGAGAACGGGGCCAAGGCCGTGGCCGAGGAGGCCACCGTGCGCCGGGTGACCCCGGACTTCTTCGCCGAGCACACCCTGGAGGACCTGCTTGCGCGCAGCGACTACTGGCTCGGACAGCAGGGACGTCTCACCCACCCCATGTACCGCCCGGCCGGCGCCGACCGCTACCGGCCGATTTCCTGGGACGACGCGTTCGCCGTGATCGCCCGCGAACTGGGCACGCTCGACAGTCCGGACCAGGCCGCCTTCTACACCTCCGGACGGGCGAGCAACGAGGCCGCGTTCCTCTACCAGCTCTTCGTGCGCGCATTCGGCACCAACAACCTGCCGGACTGCTCCAACATGTGTCACGAGTCCAGCGGCTCGGCCCTGGTGGAGACCATCGGCATCGGCAAGGGCAGCGTCAGCCTGGAGGACCTCTACGAGGCCGATCTCATCCTCGTGGTGGGCCAGAACCCCGGCACCAACCACCCCCGGATGCTCTCCGCGCTGGAGAGGGCCAAGCAGCAGGGTGCCCGCGTCATCGCCGTCAACCCGCTGCCCGAGGCAGGGCTGCTCCGGTTCAAGAACCCCCAGAAGCCCTCCGGCGTCATCGGTGGCGGAACCAAGCTGGCGGACCAGTTCCTCCAGATCAGGCTGGGCGGCGACCAGGCGCTGTTCCAGGCGTTCAACCGCATGCTGCTGGAGGCGGAGGACGAGACGCCCGGCACTGTGGACGCCTCCTTCATCGAGCGGTACACGCATGGCTTCGAGGAGTTCGCCGAGCACGCCCGCAAGGCGTCGTGGGACGAGATCCTCCAGGCCACCGGACTGCCCGAGGCGGAGATCCGGGAAGCGTTCGACCAGGTGCTGGCCGCCGAGAAGATCGTCGTCTGCTGGGCGATGGGACTCACACAGCACAAGCACTCCGTGCCCACCATCCGCGACGTGGTCAACTTCCTCCTGCTGCGTGGCAACATCGGCCGCCCCGGCGCCGGCCTCTGCCCGGTGCGCGGCCACTCCAACGTGCAGGGTGACCGCACGATGGGCATCTACGAGAAGCCGGACGCCGCCTTCCTGGACCGGCTCGGCGCCGAGTTCGCCTTCACGCCGCCGCGGCACCACGGCCACGACGCCGTCGACACCATCCGCGCCATGCGCGACGGCGACGTACGGGTCTTCGTCGCGCTGGGCGGCAACTTCGTCGCCGCGGCCCCCGACACCGACCTGACCGAGCAGGCGCTGCGCAGGTGCCGGCTCACGGTGCAGATCTCCACCAAGCTCAATCGGTCGCATGTCATCGCCGGGGAGCAGGCCCTGATCCTCCCGTGCCTGGGCCGGACCGAGGCCGACCTGCGGCCGGGCGGGCCCCAACAGGTCACGGTGGAGGACTCCATGGGCATGGTCCACCTGTCGCGAGGGCGCCTCGCGCCCGCGTCCGGGCACCTGCTGAGCGAGCCCGCGATCATCTGCCGGATGGCACGGGCCACCCTCGGGGAAGCGGGCCCGCGGGTGCCGTGGGAGGAGTTCGAGTCGGACTACGACCGCATCCGCGACCGTATCGAACGCGTGATCCCCGGCTTCGAGGACTTCAACGCCCGGGTGCGGCAGCGGGGCGGTTTCGCCCTGCCCCACCCGCCCCGCGACGAGCGCCGGTTCACCACCGTCACCGGCCGGGCCAACTTCACCGCCAACCCGCTGGAGAGTCCCAAGGTCCCGCCCGGCCGGCTGCTGCTCCAGACGCTCCGCTCCCACGACCAGTACAACACCACCATCTACGGCCTCGACGACCGCTACCGCGGCATCCGCCAAGGCCGCCGGGTTCTCTTCCTGCACCCCGACGACCTCGCCGAGCGAGGGCTGGCCGACGGGGACATGGTCGACATCGTCAGCGAGTACGGCGACGGCGTGGAGCGCAGGGCGCCCTCCTTCCGGGCCGTGTCCTACCCGACGCCCCGGGGCTGCTGCGCCGCCTACTTCCCCGAGACCAACGTCCTCGTACCCCTGGACTCCACGGCGGCCGTCAGCAACACCCCCACGTCGAAGTCCGTCGTCGTCCGGCTGGAGCCGGTGTCCGCCGACGCATAGCCACCAGCGGGAGTGAACCACCCCCCTCCGGAGGTCCTCTTCCGGAGGCGGTGACCGATGAGCGGCCCCCTGTACGACCACGCTCCCCGGGCCACGTTCGACGCCGACCGCGGCACGGCACAACTCGCCGTCGGTATCCGCACGTTCTGGACCGACCGAACCGCTTCAGGCGGCCCGCTGCGAAAGGCGCGCCGCGGTTGCTGACGGTGACGCCGGGCCGGGTTTCCCGCGTGCGCCGACGATCACCGGGTTGCGGTACCGCAACTCCGTGCGAACCCCTTGACAGCCCTCCCCGACACCCAGAGGGTTGTTTCCCATAGTGAATGCCGATGCATTATTCGCAACGACGCCACCGTGGCGGCCCCTCCGCCTCCCCTTCTCTCGTCGTCCTCCCATCCGCTCCGGCGTGCCGGCCGGTCAGGCGGAATCACCGACGAGTTCCCCCGCCGTCGTCCGCGACAAAGACTTCACCGCCGTCTGTGGAAGGGACGAGCTGATGAGCAATACCCATGAAAGGGACGGGAGTCGAAGCCGACCCGTCGTCGCGGATCCCCCGGGAAGCCCGGCGGCAGCCGCCGGCCCCCGCACCGATCTGGTCGTCTTCGGAGTCGCCGCCGCCCTCACCCTCGCCTTCGTCGTGTGGGGAGCCACCGCGACCGACACGCTGGAGAGCGTGTCCGGGAAGCTCCTTGACGGGACCATCCGAAACGGCGGCTGGGCCTTCGTCCTCGCCGCCTCCGGCTTCGTGGTCTTCGCCCTGTGGCTGGCGATGAGCCGTTACGGGCGGATCACCCTCGGCAAGGAGGGTGAGCAGCCGGAGTTCCGCACGGTCTCGTGGATAGCCATGATGTTCAGCGCGGGCATGGGCATCGGCCTGATGTTCTACGGCGTGAGCGAACCGCTGTCGCACTTCGTCACGCCGCCACCGGGCACCGACCCTGCCGATGCCAACGAGGCCATGGGAACCGCCATGGCCACCACCCTCTTCCACTGGACGCTCCACCCGTGGGCGATGTACGCGGTCGTGGGTCTGGCCATCGCCTACAGCACCTTCCGGCGTGGTCGCCGGCAGCTGATCAGCGCCGTGTTCACCCCGCTGATCGGTGAGCGGCGGGCGAACGGCTGGGGCGGCAAGGTCATCGACATCCTCGCCATCTTCGCCACCCTCTTCGGTTCCGCGGCCTCCCTGGGGCTCGGCGCCCTCCAGATCGGCAGCGGCTTCACCGGACTGGGCTGGCTGGGATCTGTCGGCACCGGCCTGCTGGTCGTCGTGATCGCGGTGCTGACCGTGGCGTTCGTCGCCTCGGCGGTGTCCGGGATCGAGAAGGGCATCCAGTGGCTGTCGAACATCAACATGGTGCTGGCGGTGACCCTGGCGGTCTTCGTGTTCCTGGTCGGACCGACCATCTTCATCCTCGACCTGCTGCCCACCTCCATCGGCGCGTTCCTCGGTGACCTGGCGCAGATGGCCGGGCGCACCGAGGCGTCCAGCGGTGAGGGCGTCGCCGACTGGCTGGCCGGCTGGACGGTCTTCTACTGGGCCTGGTGGATCTCCTGGACGCCCTTCGTCGGCATGTTCATCGCGCGCATCAGCCGTGGCCGGACGATCCGGCAGTTCGTGGGCGGGGTCATCCTCGTGCCCAGCACCGTCAGCCTGCTGTGGTTCGCCGTCTTCGGCGGCTCGGCGATGCATCTCCAGGACGAGAAGCGGCTCAGCGACGCCGCGACCGCCCAGGGGCAGCTCTTCGACGTGCTCCAGCAGTACCCGGTCGCCACGGTCACCAGCGTGGTGGTGATGATCCTCGTCGGCATCTTCTTCGTCTCCGGCGCCGACGCCGCCTCGATCGTGATGGGCACGCTCTCGCAGCGCGGATCCCTGGAACCGACCCGGGGTGTCGTCATCCTCTGGGGCGTGCTGACCGGAGCGGTCGCCGCGATCATGCTGCTCATCGGCGGCGGCAAGGGCGACGCGCTCACCGGCCTGCAGAACCTCACCATTCTCGCGGCGGCCCCCTTCACCGTGGTGATGGTCGGCCTGTGTGTCGCCCTCAACCGGGACCTGCGCCAGGATCCGCTCATCATCCGGGGGCGCATCGGCAAGGAAGCCGTCGAATCGGCCGTCATCGCCGGCCATGAGAAGTACGACGGCGACTTCGAACTCCGCATCGGTCCCTGTGCGCCTTCCGGCGACACGGAGGCCGACGGGTCCCGGCAGTCCGCACAACCCACGCAGTCCCCCTCCACCTCCGCTCCCTGAGAGCGTCGTACCCGCGCCCGGCGAGGTCGTGGCACCGACATGGTCGGCCACGGCCCGCCGGGCGTTCGTGCTGCTCCGGCCGCGATCCCTGTCGGCCGAGGGAACCTCGTCGCGCTGCTTGACCCCCGGTCGGCACTCAACGATGCTGTGTTGCGGCACGTGAGATGAGTGCCGTAATGAGCAACATCTGATTCAAGTCTCGACCAGCCGAGGAGTGGCCATGACGCACCAGGTCCGTGCTGTCGTCGCGCGGGGCAAGGGCGCCCCCGTCAGCCTGGAAACGATCGTCGTGCCTGACCCGGGTCCGGGTGAGGCGCTGGTGAGGATCGAGGCCTGCGGGGTCTGCCACACCGATCTGCACTATCGCGAGGGCGGCATCAACGACGACTTCCCGTTCCTGCTGGGGCACGAGGCCGCCGGCATCGTGGAGTCGGTGGGGGAGGGCGTCACCGACGTCGCGCCCGGTGACTTCGTGATCCTCAACTGGCGTGCGGTGTGCGGCCAGTGCCGCGCCTGTCAGCGTGGGGAGGCGTGGTACTGCTTCAACACCCACAACGCCAAGCAGAAGATGACCCTGCTGGACGGCACCGAGCTGTCGCCGGCCCTGGGGATCGGCGCCTTCGCGGAGAAGACGTTGGTCGCGGCCGGTCAGTGCACCAAGGTCGACCCGACCGCGTCGGCCGCCGCGGCCGGTCTGCTGGGGTGCGGCGTGATGGCGGGGATCGGCGCGGCCATCAACACCGGGGGCGTCGGCCGGGGCGACTCGGTCGCCGTCATCGGCTGCGGCGGGGTAGGCGCCGCGGCGATCGCCGGAGCGAACCTGGCGGGCGCCGCGAAGGTCATCGCGGTCGACATCGACGACCGCAAGCTGGAGACCGCCTCGAAGCTGGGCGCGACCCACACCGTCAACTCCCGCGAGACCGACCCCGTCGCGGCGATCCGCGAGCTGACCGGCGGGTTCGGCGCGGACGTGGTGATCGAGGCGGTGGGCCGCCCGGAGACGTACAAGCAGGCCTTCTACGCCCGCGACCTGGCCGGCACGGTCGTCCTGGTCGGTGTGCCCACCCCGGAGATGAAGCTGGAGCTGCCCCTGCTGGACGTCTTCGGCCGTGGTGGCTCCCTGAAGTCGTCCTGGTACGGCGACTGCCTGCCGAGCCGGGACTTCCCGATGCTCATCGACCTCTATCTGCAGGGCCGGCTGGACCTGGACGCCTTCGTCACGGAGACGATCGCGCTGGACGAGGTGGAGAAGGCGTTCGAGCGGATGCACCACGGCGACGTGCTTCGCTCGGTGGTGGTCCTCTGATGGCCGTCCGCATCGAACGACTCGTCACCTCGGGGACGTTCTCCCTGGACGGCGGCACCTGGGACGTCGACAACAACGTGTGGATCGTCGGCGACGACAGCGAGGTGATCGTCGTCGACGCGGCGCACGACGCCGACGCCATCGCCGCGGCCGTCGGCGACCGGCGCCTCATCGCGATCGTGTGCACCCACGCGCACAACGACCACATCGACGCCGCGCCCGAACTCGCGGCACGCACGGGCGCCCCGGTCCTGCTCCACCCGGACGACCTGCCGCTGTGGAAGCAGACCCACCCCGACCGGGTGCCGGACGCCGAACTGACCGACGGCCAGGGCATCCCGGTGGCCGGCATCGAGCTGACCGTGCTGCACACGCCCGGCCACGCCCCCGGGGCGGTCTGCCTGTACGCACCGGCCCTGACGGCGCTCTTCAGCGGCGACACGCTGTTCGCCGGCGGACCCGGGGCGACAGGGCGGTCGTACAGCCATTTCCCGACCATCGTCGAGTCGATCCGGAACCGGCTGCTGACGTTGCCCGCAGAGACCGTCGTGCACACCGGGCACGGGGACACGACCACTGTCGCCGCCGAGGCCCCGCACCTTCAGGAGTGGCTCGACCGCGGCTTCTGACGCCCGTCGGCGCCTCTCGTACGCCCGCCCCCGGCCCGCGGTCACCGCGAGCCGACGGGGCGGGCTGTTGTTGTTCTATATGAATGAAGTTCTTCATGGCGCAACGCAAAAATCAGACTCAGAGCGCCCTTTGAATGCCTTGACAGCGGTTCGGGACGACTCCAGACTGATGTTGCGCTTACCGCAATCCGTTTCGTTATACGCACCGAGGTGTCATGATGATTCCCGCGTGCCGTCTCGAGGAGCTCCCCCGAGGCGAGGCCCACCGGCTCGACATCGATCCGCCGGTCTCCGTGTTCCACACCGACGACGGCGAGCTCTTCGCCATCGACGACACGTGCACCCACCAGGACGCGTCGCTCGCCGACGGCTGGCTGGAGGGCTGCGAGGTGGAATGCCCGCTGCATGCTTCCAAGTTCGACCTGAGGACCGGCGCGGTCGACGCCCCGCCGGCCAAGCTTCCGGTCCGGACGCACGAGGTCGTCGTCGAGGGCGGCGTGATCTACGTGCAGGTGTCGACGGACGCGCCCAACCTTCCGCCCTGCATCGCCGCCCGGCTCGCCGGGGGTCCCGCGTGAGGAGCGTCGCCGTGGTCGGCGCCTCGCTGGCCGGACTGTCGGCGGCGCGCTCACTGCGGGGGCAGGGCTACGACGGCCGGCTGGTCGTCGTCGGGGACGAGCTCCACCGCCCGTACGACAGGCCCCCGCTGTCCAAGGAGTTCCTGGCCGGCACCCTCGGCGAGGCCGAACTCGCCCTGGAGACCGACGGCGAGGACCTTCGGGCGGACTGGCTGCTCGGAGTCCGCGCCACCGGACTCGACCACGCGGCCCGCACTCTGCGACTCTCCGACGGGCAGGAGGTGCGGGCCGACGGCGTGGTCATCGCGACGGGCGCCGCCGCTCGCACCCTGCCCGGCTCCGAGGGCCTGGCCGGAGTGCACACGCTGCGCACCCTGGACGACGCCCGCGCCCTGCGGGACGAGCTGGCCCGCGGCGGACGGTTGGTGGTGATCGGCGGTGGCTTCATCGGGGCCGAGGTCGCCTCCACCGCTCAAGCCCTGGGGCTCGACGTGACCGTCGTCGAGGCCGCCCCGACGCCGCTCGCCGGTCCGCTCGGCGAGACCATGGGCGCCATCGTCTCCGCCCTGCACGCCGACCACGGCGTACGGCTGGAGTGCGGCGTGGGCGTCAAGGGGCTGAGCGGGGAGACCCGCGTCGACGCCGTCCTGCTGGAGGACGGCCGAGGCATCCCCGCCGACATCGTGGTGGTCGGCGTGGGAGCACGCCCGAACGTCGAGTGGCTGGAAGGCTCCGGCATCGCTCTCGACAACGGCGTCAAGTGCGGCGCCGACGGCCGCACCAGCCTCGCCGGTGTGGTCGCGGTCGGCGACTGCGCCAACTGGTACGACCCGCGCGCGGGTTTCCATCGCCGCATCGAGCACTGGACGGGAGCACGGGAACGGCCCGACGCCGCGATCGCCGCACTGCTGGCGGGCGGTGCGGTGGAGCCGGGAATGCCCAGGCCACCGTACTTCTGGTCCGACCAGTACGGCGTGAAGATCCAGTTCGCCGGTCACGCGGCCGGCGCGGACAGCGTCACCATCGAGGCCGGCGGCGCGGACGACCGCGACGTCCTGGCCGTCTACCGGCGGGCCGGGGACCCGGTCGCCGTGCTCGGGATGAACCAGCCGCGGTTGTTCATGCGCTGGCGCAAGCAACTCGCCGCCACCGCATCCTGACACCGCTCGCATCTTGACACCGCCCCAGCGGGATCCCATGCTGCGGTTTCACATGGCACGCAGCGTTGCTCCATACACAACGCCGTCCGGAGTCGTTCCTCCCGGCGCGTGAAAGACCCCTCCACGACGTTCCCGAGGAGTGCACCGTGACCTCGACCAGCCTGCCGGACAGTCTGATCGCCACTCTTCCCGGCTCCTCCTACACGGACCCGGAGTTCTTCGCCCAGGAGCAGGAGCACATATTCGAGACCATGTGGTTCTGTGTCGCGCGGGCCGCGGAGCTGGCCAAGCCCGGCGCCTTCCGCACCGTCGACGTGGGCCGCGAGAGCATCCTCGTCACCCGGGGGCGGGACAACGGCATCCGCGCCTACTTCAATGTGTGCCGGCACCGTGGAGCCAAGCTCTGCACCGAGGAGACCGGCGAGGTCAAGCGGGCCTTCCAGTGCCCCTACCACGCCTGGACGTACGACCTGAACGGCAAGCTCGTCGCGGCGCCCAACCTCACCAAGATGCCCGACGTGGGCCGTACCGAGTACGGACTGGTGAGCGTGGCCGTGCGCGAATGGCTGGGCTATGTCTGGGTCTGTCTCGCGGAGAACCCGCCCTCCTTCGAGGAGGAAGTCATCGGTGAGATCGTCGCCCGCCTCGGCGACGTCGAGTCGATCGAGCGCTACGACATCGACAACCTCTCCGTCGGCAAGCGGATCACGTACGACGTGAAGGCGAACTGGAAGCTCATCATCGAGAACTTCATGGAGTGCTACCACTGCGCCACGATCCACCCCGAACTCACCGAGGTGCTCCCGGAGTTCGCCGACGGCTACGCCGCCCAGTACTACGTGGGCCACGGCGCGGAGTTCGGAGACGAGGTCCAGGGCTTCACCGTCGACGGCTCCGAAGGGCTGGACCGCATACCGGGGGTCGCCGACGACCAGGACCGCCGCTACTACGCGATCACCGTCAGGCCCCAGGTGTTCATCAACCTCGTGCCCGACCACGTGATCTTCCACCGGATGTACCCGGTGTCCGTGGACCGCACGATCGTCGAGTGCGACTGGCTGTACCTCCCGCACGTCGTCGGGAGCGGAAAGGACGTCAGCCGGTCCGTGGAACTCTTCCACCGGGTCAACCAGCAGGACTTCGACGCCTGTGAGCGTACGCAGCCCGGAATGAGCTCCCGGATGTACGCCAAGGGGGGCGTACTCGTGCCCAGCGAGCACCACATCGGCGCCTTCCACGACTGGGTGAACGAGCGTCTGGGCGCCCCTCAGGGGTGATTCAGCCCAGATAGCCCATCCGGTGGCTGATCTCCTCGGCGCCCTTGACCAGTACCGGGGACACCTCGTGCATGCGCTCCTCGGTCAAGCGGTAACCGGGCCCGGAGGCGCTGAGCGCCGCGATGACCTCGCCGTCCCGGTTGCGCACCGGGGCGGCCATCGCGTGCAGACCGACCTCCAGCTCCTCGAGGGTGTAGGAGTAGCCCCGCTCCCGCGCCTCGGTGAGGTTCTTCTCGAGCTTCGTCTTCGCGGTGATGGTGCGCGGGGTGACCTTCTTCATGCCGGCGGAGGCCAGCAGCGCGGCGCGCTCCTTGGCGGGCATGTGGGCCAGAAGGATCTTGCCGCTGGACGTCGCGTGCAGGGGAGTCAGCTGACCGACCCAGTTGTGCGCGGTGATGGCTCCCGGTCCGCGCACCTGGTACAGGTTGATCGCGTAGTGCTCCTGCATGACGGCGATGTTGACCGTCTCGCCGATCTCCTCCGCGAGGCGCTCACAGATGGGGCGGCCCTGCTGGGTGATGTCGATACGGCCGGTGACGGCTCCGGCCAGGCGGACGATGCCGAAGCCGAGCCGGTACTTGCCGCGCTCGCCGGCCTGCTCCACCAGTCCGCGCGCCTCCAGGGCGCCGAGCAGCCGGAAGGCGGTCGACTTGTGCACCTCGATCTCGCCCGCCACCTCGCTCACGCCTGCCTCGCCACGCTGAGCGAGGATCTCCAGGACGCTGATGGCGCGGTCCACGGACTGCACGCCGCCGGCATGTGAATTCGACGTTTCTGTGTCAGGACTGTAGTTGCTCACAGTGAAACTATACGCGTAGTAAACAACATCACTGCAAGTAACGTCGTCGCAATCAAGATCCTGAAGTTGCGCTGTTCGCAACCTGGTGCGCATGACGCTACCCGTCTAGCATGCCTCGCATATCTACGGCGCGAGCGAGACGAGGCACCATGGCTCCTGTGCAGTACGACTTCGTCATCGTCGGTGGCGGTTCGGCCGGCAGCGCACTGGCGAACAGGCTCTCCGCGGACCCGGCCAACCGGGTGCTGGTCCTGGAGGCGGGCCGGTCGGACTATCCGTGGGATGTCTTCATCCATATGCCCGCGGCGCTGACCTATCCCATCGGCAGTCGGTTCTACGACTGGAAGTACGAGTCCGAGCCTGAGCCGCACATGGGCGGCCGACGCGTGTACCACGCGCGCGGCAAGGTGCTGGGTGGCTCCAGCAGTATCAACGGCATGATCTTCCAGCGCGGCAACCCCATGGACTACGAGCGCTGGGCGGCCGACCCGGGTATGGAGGCATGGGACTACGCGCACTGTCTGCCGTACTTCCGGCGCATGGAGAACTGTCTGGCGGCCGGCCCGGACGACGAGTTCCGCGGCCACGACGGCCCCCTGGTCCTGGAGCGCGGCCCGGCGACCAACCCTCTCTTCGGTGCCTTCCTCAAAGCCACGCAGGAAGCGGGCTACGCGCCCACGGAGGACGTCAACGGCTATCGGCAGGAAGGCTTCGCGCAGTTCGACCGGAATGTGCACCGCGGACGTCGGCTCTCGGCCTCGAAGGCGTACCTCAAGCCCGCGATGAAGCGGCCCAACCTCACCGTGAAGACCCGCGCGCTCGTCAGCCGCGTGCTCTTCGAGGGCAAGCGCGCCGTGGGTGTCGAGTACCAGCGCGGCCGGGGCGCGCTCCAGCAGGTCCGCGCCAACGAGGTCATCCTGTGCGGCGGCGCCATCAACTCCCCGCAGCTGCTTCAGCTCTCGGGCGTCGGCAACGCCGAGGAACTGCGGGCGCTGGGCATCGACGTCGTGCACGACCTTCCCGGCGTCGGCGAGAACATGCAGGACCACCTGGAGGTGTACATCCAGTACGGCTGCAAGCAGCCGGTCTCCATGCAGCCGTACCTGGCGAAGTGGCGGGCCCCCTTCATCGGCCTGCAGTGGCTGTTCCGGAAGGGGCCGGCCGCGACCAACCACTTCGAGGCCGGCGGCTTCGCACGCAGCAACGAGGACGTGGACTACCCCAACCTGATGTTCCACTTCCTGCCCATCGCGGTCCGCTACGACGGCTCCGTGCCGGCCGGCGGCCACGGCTACCAGGTGCACGTCGGGCCCATGTACTCCGACGCCGTCGGCTCGGTGAAGATCAAGAGCAAGGACCCGCGCGAGCATCCGGCCCTGCGCTTCAACTACCTCTCCACCGAGCAGGACCGCCGCGAGTGGGTCGAGGCGATCCGGGTGGCCCGCAAGCTCCTCAACCAGCCCGCGCTCGCCCCCTACAACGACGGGGAGATCTCGCCCGGGCCCTCCGTGGAGACCGACGAGGAGATCCTCGCGTGGGTGGCCAAGGACGGTGAGACGGCCCTGCATCCCTCCTGCACCTGCAAGATGGGTACCGACGAGATGTCCGTCGTCGACCCCACCAGCATGCGGGTGCACGGCGTCGAAGGGCTGCGTGTGGTGGACGCCTCCGTCATGCCGTACGTCACCAACGGCAACATCTACGCCCCGGTGATGATGGTCGCCGAGAAGGCCGCCGACCTGATCCTCGGCAAGGAGCCGCTCGCGCCGTCGAAGGCCGCCTACTACCGTCACCGCGACGTCCAGAAGCAGGCGGAGTAGGAGTTGGGCGCCACAGGGATCAGGGCGCTGCTGAGCAGCGTCCGCTACGAGGTGCTGCCCGCGAAGGCGACCGAGGACAAGGTCCTCGCCCATGTGCCGCGCGACGTCGTCGTCACCGTGACGGCGTCGCCGGTCAAGGGGCTGGAGCCGACCCTCGAACTCGCCGGCCGGCTCGCGGGGCACGGCTACCGGGTCGTCCCGCACGTGCCGGCGCGGCTGCTGCGGGACGACGTGCACCTGAAGGAGGTCACCGGCCGGCTCCGCGAGGCCGGCGTGGACGACGTCTTCGTCCCGGCCGGTGACTCCGACCCGCCGGCCGGGGTCTACGACGGGGCCCTGCCGGTGCTGCTCAGGCTGGGCGAGCTGGGCAGTCCCTTCGCCCGTGTCGGCGTCACCGGATACCCCGAGAGCCATCCGCTCATCCACGACGACGTCACCGTCCAGGCGATGTGGGACAAGCGTGAGCACGCCACGTACATCGTGAGCAACCTGTGCTTCGACCCCCGGGTGCTGGGGGAGTGGCTCGTTCGTATACGGCGCCGGGGCGTCGCCATGCCGGTCCATGTGGGTGTCGCGGGGCCCGTACAGCGGGCGAAGCTGCTGGCGATGGCCACGAAGATCGGGGTGGGGGAGTCGACGCGCTTCCTGACCAGGCACGCCTCGTGGTTCCTGCGGTTCGCGGCCCCCGGTGGGTATGCGCCCGAGCGGCTGCTGTCCCGCGCGGAGCGGGCCCTCGCCGCACCCTCGGCGGGGGTGGCCGGGCTGCACCTGTTCACGTTCAACCAGATCGCCGAGACGGAGCGGTGGCGCCGAGCGCTGCTGGACCGGCTGGGCGGCTGAGGGCGCGACACCCCCTCCAGCCGTGCACGACAAGGGCGGGACCGGAATCCGGTCCCGCCCCACTGTGGTCACGGCTCAGCGGAAGACCACCGTGCGGTTGCCCTCCACCATCACGCGGCTCTCGCTGTGCCACTTCACCGCGTGCGCGAGGACCTGGGCCTCGACGTCCCGTCCGACCGTGACCAGGTCGCCGGGGTCGAGCGAGTGGTCGACACGGACCACGTCCTGCTCGATGATCTGCCCCTCGTCCAGGTCCGACGTCACATAGTGCGCCGTCGCGCCGACCAGCTTGACCCCGCGCTGATAGGCCTGGTCGTAGGGGCGTGCGCCCTTGAAGCTGGGGAGGAAGGAGTGGTGGATGTTGATGGCCCGGCCCTCCAGCTGCTTGCACAGGTCGTCGGAGAGGATCTGCATGTAGCGGGCCAGTACCACCAGGTCGACGTCCAGCTCGCGCACGAGCTCCATCAGGCGTGCCTCGGCCTCGGGCTTGCTGTCCCTGGTCACCGGGATGTGGTGGAAGGGGATGCCGTACGTCTCCGCGAGCTTCTCGAAGTCCCGGTGGTTGGAGACGATCGCCGGGATCTCGATGTTGAGCGCGCCGGTGCGCCTGCGGAACAGCAGGTCGTTCAGACAGTGGCCGAACTTCGACACCATGATCAGTGTCCGGGTCGGCGTGGCCGCGCCGTTCAGGGCCCAGGAGATGCCGTATGCCTGGGCGACGGGGCCGAATCGGGAGCGCAGATTCTCCGCCGTGACGTCCGGATCGGAGACGTCGAAATGGACCCGCATGAAGAAGCGGCCCTGAAGTCGGTCGTCGAACTGCTGGCTTTCCAGGATGTTGCCGGAGTTCCGGACGAGAAAGCCGCTCACGGCGTGAACCAGTCCCGCGCTGTCGGGACAGGAGAGGGTGAGGACGTACTCACGGCCAGGTTGCGGGCGAGGGGACATGTGCGGCCTCCGTCGGTGCGTATTGCACAACAAGGTGAGCGATACGCAACATGGTCGGCTCGACATCGCCTGTGGTCAAGGGTGGGCGAGTAAAGGCGGGCATGGTGAAATCGTCATCGGCCAACCCCTTGACGCCGGTCTGTCCATTCGACACTGTGTTCCACCACAAGCAATCGGGTGCACGATGCGCAACGAATTTCCATTGAAAGGCTCGTCGCGTGGCAGACCTGTATGTGGATGGCCAATGGCGGGATCCGGTCGCCGGTGGACACCGGGACATCCGGTGTCCGGCTGACGGCACGCTCGCGGCGACCGTATCGGAGGCGACCCGCCCCGACACCGAGGCCGCGATAGCCGCGGCCCGCCGCGCCTTCGACGCGGGGCACTGGCCGGACACCCCCGAGCGCGAACGCGGCGCACTGCTGCTGCGTACCGCCGACATCCTGGAGCGCGACGCCAAGGACTTCGCCCGCGCCGAGTCCCTGGACACCGGGAAGCGGCTGGTGGAGAGCGAGTACGACATCGCCGACGTCGTCTCCTGCTTCCGCTACTACGGTGGCCTCGCGGGCACCGACGCCGGGCGCGCGATCGACACCGGCCGGGACGACGCCGTCAGCCGTGTGGTCTACGAGCCGGTCGGAGTGTGCGGGCTCATCACCCCCTGGAACTACCCGCTGCTGCAGGCCGGTTGGAAGGTCGCCCCGGCGCTGCTCGCCGGCAACGCGATCGTCCTCAAGCCCAGCGAGCTGACCCCCTCCACCTCCATCCTGCTGATGAGGGCACTGGAGGAGGCCGGGATCCCGGCCGGCGTCGCCAACCTCGTCCTCGGCACCGGGCCCGAGGTGGGCGCGCCGCTCTCCGAGCACCCGGCCGTGGACATGGTGTCCTTCACCGGGGGGCTGGAGACCGGCAAGCGGATCATGGCCACCGCCGCCGCGAGCGTGAAGAAGGTCGCGCTGGAGCTGGGTGGCAAGAACCCCAACGTAGTCTTCGCCGACGCCGACTTCGAGACGGCCGTCGACTTCGCTCTCACGGCCGTGTTCCTGCACTCGGGGCAGGTCTGCTCGGCCGGCGCCCGGCTCATCGTCGAGGGCTCCCTGCACGACCGGTTCGTCGACGAGGTGGTGCGCCGGGCCCGGCGGATCCGGCTCGGCGGCCCCTTCGACGCCGACGCCGAGACCGGCGCGCTGATCTCCGCACAGCACCTGGCGAAGGTCGAGGCGTACGTCGCCGCGGGGATCGCCGAGGGCGCCCTGCTGCGCTGCGGCGGCGCACGGTCCGACGATCCCGCGCTGGCAGGCGGCCACTACTACCCGCCGACCGTGCTCGACGAGTGCACGCAGGACATGCGCGTGGTGCACGAGGAGTCCTTCGGGCCCGTGCTGACCGTCGAGCGCTTCACCGACGAGGACGACGCCGTCCGCATCGCCAACGACACCGAGTACGGACTCGCCGGAGCCGTCTGGACGCAGGACGCGGGCCGGGCCCAGCGGGTCGCCCGGCGGCTGCGCCACGGCACGGTGTGGATCAACGACTACCACCCCTACGTGCCGCAAGCGGAATGGGGTGGCTTCGGGCTCTCGGGCGTGGGCCGGGAGCTGGGACCGACCGGCCTGAACGAGTACCGAGAGCCCAAACACATCTGGCAGAACATCCAACCCCGGCCGCAGCACTGGTTCCGCGGCTGAACGCCGAAAGAAGGTCGAACGTGACCACACAGACCGAGGTGCCGCAGCGGCGCGGCACGCCCCAGGACTCGGGCTCCACCCCGGTCATCTCCGTGCGCAGGCTGTGGAAGGTGTTCGGGCCGAAGGCCGACCAGGTACCGGACTCCGAGGAGCTGTGCGGCCTCACCCGCCGCGAGCTCATGGACCGCACCGGATGCACCGCCGCCGTACGCGACGTCCACTTCGACGTCTCGCCCGGCGAGGTCTTCGTCGTCATGGGCCTGTCCGGCTCCGGCAAGTCCACCCTGGTGCGATGTCTGACCCGGCTGATCGAACCCACCGCAGGTGAGATCGTCTTCGAGGGCGAGGACATCCGCCAGGCCGACGCGGCCCGCCTGCGTGATCTGCGGCGCCGCAAGTTCTCCATGGTCTTCCAGCACTTCGGTCTGCTGCCCCACCGCCGCGTCGTGGACAACGTGGCGTTCGGGCTGGAGATCCGGGGCATGAGCCGGGCCGAGCGCACCAAGCGGGCCCAGGAGGTCGTCGAGCTGGTCGGCCTCGCGGGCTACGAGAGGTCCTACCCCGACCAGCTGTCCGGCGGTATGCAGCAGCGCGTGGGCCTCGCCCGGGCGCTGGCCGGCGACCCGGACGTACTCTTCTTCGACGAGCCGTTCTCGGCGCTCGACCCGCTGATCCGCCGTGACATGCAGAACGAGGTCATCCGCCTGCACCACGAGGTCGGCAAGACCATGGTGTTCATCACCCACGACCTCTCCGAGGCCCTCAAGCTGGGCGACCGCATCCTGATCATGCGCGACGGCAAGATGGTCCAGTGCGGCACCGGCGACGAACTCGTAGGAGCCCCGGCGGATGACTACGTCCGCGAGTTCGTCAAGGACGTGCCGCGCGGCGACGTGCTCACCCTGCGCTGGATCATGCGCCCGCCGGAGGATGGCGACGCCCTGGACGGCCCAGAGCTGGGGCCGGACGTCGTGGTGAAGGAGGCCACCCGGGCGGTGCTCGCGGCCGACAAGCCGGTCAAGGTCGTCGAGAACGGCGAGCTGCTCGGCATCGTCGGCGACGAGGAGATCCTCGCGGTGGTCGCCGGGCGGGAAGGCGGCGCGTGATGACCGTCGCCGTCGAGAAACCCGAGAAGACACAGGCGGCCGAGCCGGCTGCCCCGGCCGAGGAGCCGCGCAAGGTCAGCCGGTCCATGGTGGTCGGCGCCATCCTGGTCGTCTGGCTGGTGCTGTTCGTCGTCCTGCGCGGCAAGCAGACCCTCGCCCTGGCGGCGGCCGACCTGACCGACCTGCACCGCTGGATCAACGACGTCAACGACTCCATCGGCGCGAACCGCAACTCCAACCCGCTCTTCCTCTACTTCTTCAACGAGATCCGCCTGGTCATCGACTCCCTGGTGACCTTCGTCCAGGAGCTGATCTCCCAGCCGTCCGCCGACCGGCCCGTCCCGCAGATCGGCTGGCTCGGTGTCGTCGGCATCGCCGGCTATGTCTCCTGGGCCGTGGGCAACTGGCGGGTCGCACTGCTCGCGGTGGCCGGCTTCACCTTCCTCGGGCTCCAGGGCCTGTGGCAGGAGAGCATGGACACGCTGGCGCTCACCGTCTCCGCCGTGTTCGTGGCGCTGCTGTTCGCGATCCCGCTGGGCGTCTGGGCGGGGCTGTCCGACCGGTTCAACCGGATCATCACGCCCTTCCTGGACTTCATGCAGACGATGCCGACCTTCGTCTACCTGGCCCCGCTGACGCTGTTCTTCCTCATCGGCGGAGCCTCCGCCACCATCGCCACGGTGATCTACGCGGCACCCCCGGCGATCCGCATCACCGCGCACGCCATCCGCACCGTTCCGGAGACGACGGTCGAGGCGGCCGACTCACTGGGGGCGACGCGCCGGCAGTCGCTGCTGAAGGTCCTGCTGCCGATGTCCAAGCGAACCGTGGTGATGGGCGTCAACCAGACCATCATGGCCGCCCTGGCCATGGTGACCATCGCGGCCCTCATCGACGCGCCCGGCCTCGGCAAGACCGTCGTCCAGGCCCTCCAGTCGCTCGACGTCGGTACGGCCTTCAACGCGGGCCTGTCCATCGTCGTCATGGCGATCGTCCTCGACCGGGTCACGACCGCGGCCAGCGCGCGCGAGGAGGAGGCCCGGCGCTCGAAGAACCGCTACCTCGCCTGGCGGCGGCCGCTGCTGGGCGCGGGCGCGGCATTGACGGCCGTCCTGATCTACCTGTCGCACACCTACCTATGGGCGGCGGAGTTCCCCGGCGAGGGCGGGCTTGGAAGCTCCATCGCGAGCGCCGCCGACACCGCGACGACCTGGGTGCAGGACAACCTCTCGGGCCTGACCAACGCCATCCGCGACGTGATCACCAACGGGCTGCTCAACCCGTTCCAGTCCCTGCTCACCGACTCCCCGTGGTGGCTCGTCGGCGCCGTGCTGATCGCGCTCGGTGTCGTCCTCGGCGGACCGCGCGCCGGCATCACCACGACGGTGTGCGTGGGCCTGCTGGTCGCCACCGGAGTGTGGTCCGACGGCATGACGACGCTGGCGTCGACCCTCGTCGCCACGGTGCTCGTGATGCTGCTCGGCATCGTCTTCGGCGTGTGGATGGGGCGCAGCGCGCTGGTGGACCGGATGCTGCGGCCCAGTCTGGACGCGGCACAGGTCATGCCGCCGTTCGTCTATCTGGTGCCGTTCCTCGCGCTGTTCGGCGCGACCCGCTTCACGGCGATCGTCGCGGCCATCGTCTACGCGGCCCCCGTCGCCATGAAGATCATCGCGGACGGGGTGCGGAACGTGCCCGCGACGACCGTGGAGGCGGCCACCTCCGCCGGGTGCAACACCTGGCAGATCATCACCAAGGTCCAACTGCCGATGGCACGCGGCGCCCTGACTCTCGCGACCAACCAGGGCCTGATCTACGTGCTGTCGATGGTTGTGGTGGGCGGCCTGGTAGGAGCGGGCGCCCTCGGCTACGACGTCGTGGCCGGCTTCTCGCAGGGGCAACTGTTCGGGAAGGGGCTCGCCGCGGGGCTCGCCATCGTCCTTCTCGGCGTCATGTTCGACCGGATCACTCAGGCAGCGGCGCGGCGTACCAGCGCGTAAGGAGTTCACTGACCATGGCAAGGCAAGCAAGACAGTGGAGAGTCGGCGCGGCCGGCATAGCGGTCCTCGGCCTCACCCTGACCGCCTGCGGCGGCGCGAAGGTCGGTGACAGCTCCTCGGACGCCGGCGGCTCGGGCGGCTCCGGCAAGTGCGGCACCTTCAACCTCGCGGTCAACCCGTGGGTGGGGTACGAGGCCAACGCGGCGGTGATCGCGTACGTCGCGGAGCAGGACCTCGGCTGCAAGGTCACCAAGAAGGATCTGAAGGAAGAGATCGCCTGGCAGGGCTTCGGGACGGGTGAGGTCGACGCCGTCGTGGAGAACTGGGGGCATGACGACCTGAAGAAGAAGTACATCACCGACCAGAAGACCGCCGTGGACGCCGGTCCGACCGGCAACCAAGGTCTCATCGGCTGGTACGTGCCGCCGTGGCTGGCCAAGGAGCACCCGGACATCCTCGACTGGAACAACCTCGACAAGTACGCGGCCGAGTTCAAGACGTCCGAGTCCGGTGGCAAGGGGCAACTCCTCGACGGCGACCCGTCGTTCGTCACCAATGACGAGGCCCTGGTGAAGAACCTGAAGCTGGACTTCAAGGTCGTGTACGCGGGCAGCGAGACCGCCCTCATCCAGGCCTTCCGCAAGGCGGAGAAGGACAAGGAATGGGTGATCGGCTACTTCTACGAGCCGCAGTGGTTCATGTCCGAGGTGCCGCTGAAGAAGGTCAAGCTGCCCGAGTACAAGACGGGCTGCGACGCCGACGCCGAGAAGGTGAACTGCGACTACCCCGTGTACAAGCTGGACAAGATCGTCAGCGCGAAGTTCGCCAAGTCCGGCAGCCCCGCCTATGACCTGGTGAAGAACTTCACCTGGACCAACGACGACCAGAACGCCGTGGCCAAGTACATCGCGGTGGACAAGATGACCCCCGAGGCCGCGGCGAAGAAGTGGGTCGAGGCCAACCGCGACAAGGTGGAGGCCTGGATCAAGTAGGCCCTTCTCGAATGCCCGGTGGGCGGTGCGTACGGACGCGCACCGCCCACCGGGCATTCCTGTTTTTCCAGGCCGTTCTCCGACGTCACCGGACCTCTTGACACCCACCTGCACGGCAGGCACATTGAGTTGCGCAACCTGAATCACGTTGCGCAGAAAGCAACTCAACCGGAGGTGCGGCGATGGCGGGACCGCGTGTGGTCATCATCGGAGCGGGAGTCGTCGGCGCGGCTCTCGCGGACGAGATCTCGGCGCTGGGGTGGACCGAGGTGACCGTGGTCGACCAGGGGCCGCTCCCGGCCACCGGGGGCTCGACCTCGCACGCCCCCGGCCTGGTCTTCCAGACGAACTCCTCGAAGACCATGACGGAGCTGGCCCGCTACACCGTCGAGAAGTTCTGCTCCCTCGACGTCGACGGCAAGCCCTGCTTCCTCCAGGTCGGCGGCCTCGAAGTGGCGACCACACCGGAGCGCCTCGCCGAACTGCACCGCCGGCACGGCTGGATCACCGCCTGGGGCATCGAGTCACGGATCCTGACCACCGACGAGTGCGTCGAGAAGCACCCGCTGGTCGACCGTGACAAGGTGCTCGGCGGCCTCCTGGTGCCGACCGACGGCCTCGCCAAGGCGGTCCTCGCCGTCGAGGCGCAGATCCGCCGGGCCACCGAACGCGGTGTGCGCTTCCTGCCCCGCCACGAGGTCCTCGACGTCCTGAAGGCCGACGGCGAGGTGACCGGCGTCCTGACCGACCAGGGCGAGATCCCCGCCGACATCGTCGTGTGCTGCGCCGGCATCTGGGGCCCCAAGATCGCCCGCATGGCCGGCATGAACCTGCCGCTGACCCCGCTGGCCCACCAACTTGCCTGGACCGGCCCCGTCCCGGCCCTCGCCGGCCAGACCGAGGAGGCGGTCCGCCCGATCCTGCGCCACCAGGACGCCGACCTCTACTACCGCGACCGCTTCGACGGCATCGGCATCGGGTACTACGGCCACCGCCCCATGCCGATCTCCGCGGACGACATCCGTGCCTTCGACGAGGCAGCCGAGATGCCGTCCGTCCTGAAGTTCACCGAGGAGGACTTCGAGCCCGCCTGGAGCGAGACCCAGTCCCTGCTCCCCTCGACGCGCGAGGCGAAGATCGAGGAAGGCATCAACGGCCTGTTCTCCTTCACCACCGACAACTTCCCGCTCCTCGGCGAGTCGCAGGACGTCAAGGGCTTCTGGGTCGCCGAGGCCGTCTGGGTCACCCACTCCGCGGGCGTCGGCCGGGCCATGGCCGAATGGCTGGTCGACGGGCACTGCTCGTCCTTCGACCTGCACGAGTGCGACGTCAACCGCTTCGAGCCGCACCAGCTGTCCCCGGAGTACGTCCTGGCCCGCGACTGCCAGAACTTCGTCGAGGTCTACGACATCCTCCACCCCCTCCAGCCGTCCGGCGACCCGCGCCCGATCCGCACCAGCCCCTTCCACACCCGCCAGCAGGAGCACGGCGCCTTCTTCCTGGAGGCGAGCGGCTGGGAGCGCCCGCAGTGGTACGAGGCCAACGCGAAGCTCGTCGAGGGCCGCAACATCCCCACCCCGAACGACTGGGCCGCCCAGTTCTGGTCGCCCATCGTCGGTGCCGAGGCGCAGACCACCCGCGAGACCGTCGCGATGTACGACATGACGGCCCTCAAGCGCCTGGAGGTGAGCGGCCTCGGCTCCGCCGAGTTTCTGGAGCGGCTGTGCACCGGCAAGGTCGCCAAGTCCGTCGGCTCGGTGACGTACACCCTCCTGCTCGACCACGACGGCGGCATCCGCAGCGACATCACCGTCGCCCGCCTCGCCCACGACCTCTTCCAGGTCGGCGCCAACGGCAACCTGGACCTCGACTGGTTCACCCGCCACCTCCCCGCCGACGGCACCGTCCAGGTCCGCGACATCACCCCCGGCACCTGCTGCGTCGGCCTGTGGGGCCCGCTGGCCCGCAAGGTCCTCCAGCCGCTGACGGACGAGGACTTCTCGAACGACGGCCTGAAGTATTTCCGCGCCAAGCGCGCCTACATCGGCAGCGTCCCGGTCACGGCGATGCGGCTGTCGTACGTCGGCGAACTCGGCTGGGAGCTCTACACCACCGCCGACCAGGGCCAGAAGCTGTGGGACACGCTGTGGCAGGCGGCGAGGCCCCTGGGCGGCGTCATCGCCGGCCGCGGCGCCTTCAACAGCCTCCGCCTGGAGAAGGGCTACCGCTCCTTCGGCACCGACATGACCTACGAGCACGACCCCTACGAGGCCGGCGTCGGCTTCGCCGTCAAGCTCGACAAGGGCGACTTCATCGGCAAGGCCGCACTGGAGCGCCGCAAGGACGACGTGCGGCGCAGGCTGACCTGCCTCACCATCGACGACGCGCACTCCGTCGTCCTCGGCAAGGAGCCTGTTTACGACGGCGACCGCCCGGTCGGCTACGTCACCAGCGCCGCCTACGGCTACACCATCGGCAAGGGCATCGCCTACGCGTGGCTCCCGGCGGAGCTCACCACTCCCGGCACGCCCGTGCAGATCGGCTACTTCGACCGGCGCGTCGCGGCGGTCGTGGCCGAAGAGCCCTTGTTCGACCCGACGATGTCCCGTCTTCGTGGGTGAGGGCGGCGAAGCGTGTGCCTCGGTGGGTCGTCCGGCGAGTGCAGGTGTGTTGTGGCTGGTCACGCAGTTCCCCGCGCCCCTGAAGGGCGCTCCACCTCTGGCCTGTTGGAAGGAGTACCGCCGGTGAGCGCACAGCTGCTTGACGGGAAGGCGACGGCGGCCGCCATTCGCCGCGAACTTGCCGATCGTGTCGCCAAGTTGACGGCGGACGGAGGCCGCCCGCCCGGCCTCGGCACCGTCCTGGTCGGCGACGATCCCGGCAGCCGCGCCTACGTCGCCGGAAAACACCGCGACTGCGCCCAGGTGGGCATCGCGTCCATCCGCCGGGACCTGCCCGCTGACGCCTCCCAGCAGCAGGTCGAGGAGACGATCGACGAGCTCAACGCCGACCCGGCGTGCACCGGCTACATCGTCCAGCTCCCGCTCCCGCGCCACCTGGACGCCAACGCCGTACTGGAACGCATGGACCCGGCCAAGGACGCCGACGGCCTGCACCCCGTCAACCTCGGCCGGCTCGTCCTCGGAGTCGAGGCCCCGCTGCCGTGCACCCCGCGCGGCATCGTCGAACTGCTCCGCCGCCACGAGGTGCCCCTCGCCGGCGCGCGGGTGTGCGTGATCGGCCGCGGCATCACGGTCGGACGCCCCATCGGCCTCCTCCTCACCCGCCGCTCGGAGAACGCCACCGTGACCCTCTGCCACACCGGCACCAAGGGCCTGGCCTGGCACGTACGCGAGGCCGACATCGTCATCGCGGCCGCCGGCGTACCCGCTCTGGTCACCAAGGACATGCTGCGTCCCGGCGCCGCGGTCCTGGACGTCGGCATCACCCGCACCGACGACGGCCTGGTCGGCGACATCCACCCGGACGCCGCGCAGGTGGCCGGATGGCTCGCCCCGATGCCCGGCGGCGTGGGCCCCATGACCCGAGCGATGTTGCTCGCCAACGTCGTGGAGGCCGCCGAGAGGAACGCGAACACCGTATGAACGTGCTGAACGGAGATGTCCGATGAGCCCCCGCACCCCCGGCGCCGACCTCCCCGACCACCCCGACTTCCTGTGGCGTACGCCCGATCCCAGGCGGTCGTACGACGTAGTGATCGTCGGCGGCGGCGGACACGGCCTCGCCACCGCCCACTACCTGGCGAAGAACCATGGCATCACCAATGTCGCGGTGCTGGAGAAGGGCTGGCTCGCGGGCGGCAACATGGCCCGCAACACCACGATCATCCGCTCCAACTACCTGTGGGACGAGAGCGCCGGCATCTACGAGCACGCCCTCAAACTCTGGGAGGGCCTGGCGGAGGAGCTCGACTACCCGATCCTCTTCTCCCAGCGCGGCGTGCTGAACCTCGCGCACAGTCTCCAGGACGTCCGCGACAGCGTCCGCCGCGTCGAGGCGAACCGCCTCAACGGCGTGGACGCGGAGTGGCTCGACGCGGACGGCGTCAAGGAAGTCTGCCCGATCGTCAACATCTCGCAGGACGTGCGCTACCCGGTCCTGGGCGCCACCTACCAGCCGCGCGCGGGCATCGCCAAGCACGACCACGTCGCCTGGGGCCTGGCCCGCTCCGCGGACGCCGCGGGTATCGACATCATCCAGAACTGCGAGGTCACCGGCCTCGACGTGGTCGCCAATCGGGTCGTCGGCGTCCAGACCACCCGCGGCCCCATCGCGGCGGGCAAGGTGGCGCTCTGCTCGGCGGGCCACACCTCGGTCCTCGCGGCCATGGCGGGCATCGAGCTCCCCATCCAGAGCCACCCGTTGCAGGCCCTGGTCTCCGAGCTGCTGGAGCCGGTGCACCCCACGGTCGTCATGTCCAACGCCGTCCACGTGTACGTCAGCCAGGCCCACAAGGGCGAGCTGGTGATGGGCGCGGGCATCGACGCGTACAACTCCTACACCCAGCGCGGCGCCTTCCACATCATCGAGGAGCAGATGGCGGCGGCCCTGGAGCTGTTCCCGGTCTTCGCCCGCGCCCATGTGCTGCGCACCTGGGGCGGCATCGTCGACACCAGCCCCGACGCCTCACCGATCATCGGGCTCAGCCCCGTCGACAACCTCTACCTCAACTGCGGCTGGGGAACGGGCGGTTTCAAGGCCACCCCGGGCGTCGGATGGGTCTACGCCCACACCATCGCCCACGACACTCCGCACGCCCTCAACGCCCCCTTCTCGCTCGACCGTTTCACCACCGGCGCGCTCGTCGACGAGCACGGCGCTGCCGCGGTGGCCCACTAGGGAGCCGAACCATGCTGCTCATCCCCTGCCCGTGGTGCGGGCCCCGCGACGAGGCCGAGTTCCACTACGGCGGCCAGGCCCACGTGCCCTACCCGGAGGCCCCCGCGTCCCTCTCCGACGAGGAGTGGGCCCGCTACCTCTTCTTCCGCGACAACCCCAAGGGCCCCTTCGCCGAGCGGTGGAGCCACACGGCGGGCTGCCGCCGCTGGTTCAACGCGGTACGGGACACGTCGACGAACGAGATCCTGACGGTGTACAGGTCGGGCGAGGAGCGCCCGGCGACTCTTGAGCCGAGGCCGGTGTCTTCAGCGGGGTCTGGGGCGCCGGCCCCAGAAGGGGCGCGGGGAACTGCGCGACCAGCCCCCACCCACCCGCAGCTGAACGACAACCTCCGAGGGGGTGCAGGGCGCGAGACCAACCCGTTCCGCCACCCCACCCGCGGCCGAATCGACCGCGACACCTCCCTCACCTTCACCTTCGACGGCACCGAGTACCAGGGCTACCGAGGCGACACCCTCGCCTCCGCTCTCCTCGCCAACGGCGTCATCCAGGCCGGCACCAGCATCAAGCTCGGCCGCCCCCGAGGCATCTTCTCCGCCGGCGTCGAAGAGCCCAACGCGGTCGTCCAGATCGAGGAGCCCTTCCCGGAGCCCATGCTCCCCGCGACGACCGTCGAGCTCTACGACGGCCTGGTCGCGACCAGCCTCCCCGGGCAGGGCCGCCTCGCCACCGACCCGGACCCCGCCCGCTACGACGCCGTACACGCCCACTGCGACCTGCTGATCGTCGGCGCCGGCCCGGCCGGCCTCGCGGCAGCCGCGGCGGCAGCCAGGAGCGGCGCCCGCGTCATCCTCGCCGACGACCAGCCGGAACCCGGCGGCAGCCTCCTCGGCACGGCCGAACACCTCGACTGGGTACGGGAGGTGACGGAGCTGCTCGCCGCCGCCCCAGAGGTCCGTGTCCTGCCCCGCACCACCGTCTTCGGCTACTACGACGACAACCACCTCCTCGCCGTCGAACGCCGTACCAACCACCTCGGCGCCGCCGCCCCCGAGAAGGTCTCCCGCGAACGCGTCTGGCGCATCCGCGCCCGCCGGGTCGTCCTCGCCACCGGCGCCCACGAGCGCTCGCTGGCCTTCCCCGACAACGACCGCCCCGGCGTGATGCTTGCCTCCGCGGCCCGCACCCACGTCAACCGCCACGGCGTCCTGCCCGGCCGTCACGCGGTCGTCTTCACGACCAACGACAGCGCGTACGGGGCGGCCCTGGACCTCGCCTCGGCCGGCCTCGCCATCACGGCGATCGTCGACACCCGCCCCGAACCGGGGGAGTGGGCCGAGCACGCGAGGGCGGCCGGCATCGAGGTGCTGGCCGGGCACGCCGTCACCGGTACGGAGGGCGAGGCCCGCCTGGCCGCCGTGACCGTCGCACCCTACGGAGAGTCCGCGGGGCGGCGCGAGTTCGCCGCCGACCTGCTGCTGGTCTCCGGCGGCTGGAACCCGGTGGCGCACCTGTTCAGCCAGTCCGGCGGCAAGCTGCGCCACGACGAGACGCTTGGCTCATTCGTCCCCGACACCTGCCGTCAGGCCGTCGAGGTCGCGGGCAGCGCGAGCGGCGTCCTCGACCAGGCCGCGGTCCTGGCCCAGGGCGCGGGCGCCGGTGCCCGCGCCGTCGAGGCCGAGGGCTACCCGGCCGACACGCCCCGCCTCCCGGAGGTGGCCGCGCAGCCGCGTCCGACCGCGCCGATGCACGTGTACGTCGTCCCGGGTGGCACGGACGACGCCCCCCGTTTCGTAGACCTCCAACGCGATGTCACCGTCGCCGACCTGGCCCGCGCGACCGGCGCCGGCCTGGTCTCGGTCGAGCACACCAAGCGCTACACGACGGCCGGCACCGCCAACGACCAGGGCAAGACCTCCGGCACGCTGGCCGGCGGCGTCGTCGCCGAACTGCTCGGCACGGACATCTCGGCGCTCGGCACGACCACGTTCCGCCCGCCGTACACGCCGGTGTCCTTCGCCGCCCTCGCGGGCCGCGACCGCGGCGCGCTGAGCGACCCGGTCCGCACGACCGCCATCCACGAGTGGCATGTCGCGCACGGCGCCCTGTTCGAGAACGTCGGCCAGTGGAAGCGCCCCTGGTACTACCCGCGAGGCGGCGAGGACATGGAAGCCGCCGTACTGCGCGAGTGCGCCGCCACGCGCGAGAGCGTCGGCTTCATGGACGCCTCCACGCTCGGCAAGATCGACGTCCAGGGCCCGGACGCCGGCGTCTTCCTCGACCGGCTCTACACCAACATGATGAGCACCCTGAAGGTCGGCATGATCCGCTACGGCGTCATGTGCCGCCCGGACGGCATGGTCTTCGACGACGGCACGGTCATCCGGGTCGCCCCGGAGCGCTTCCTCGTCACCACGACGACGGGCAACGCCGCCGCCGTACTCGACTGGATGGAGGAGTGGCACCAGACGGAGTGGCCCGAGCTCAAGGTGCACTGCACCTCCGTGACCGAGCAGTGGGCGACGGTCGCGCTCGTCGGTCCGAAGTCCCGTGCGGTCCTCGCCTCGCTCGCGCCCCGACTGGCCGTGGCCAACGACGACTTCCCGTTCATGGCCTGGCGGGAGACGACCGTCGCGGGCATCGAGGCCCGGGTCTGCCGGATCAGCTTCTCCGGCGAACTCGCCTTCGAGATCAACGTGTCACCGTGGCAGGGCCTCGCCTTGTGGGAGGCCGTGTACGAGGCCGGCGCGCCGTACGGCATCACCCCGTACGGCACGGAGACCATGCACGTCCTGCGGGCCGAGAAGGGATACCCGATCATCGGCCAGGACACCGACGGCACGGTGACCCCGCAGGACCTCGGGATGAGCTGGGTGGTGTCGAAGAAGAAGCCGGACTTCGTCGGCAAGCGGTCCTACGCCCGCGCGGACACGTCCCGCCCGGACCGCAAACACCTGGTCGGACTGCTCCCCGAGGATCCGGGCACCCTCCTCCGGGAGGGCACCCACCTGATCGCCGACCGTGTGCTGCCGGCTCCGCCCGTCCCCATGCTCGGCCATGTCACCTCCAGCTATCGCAGCGCCGCCCTCGGCCGGACGTTCGCGCTCGCCCTGATCAGGGGCGGCCGGGATCGTATCGGCGAACGGCTGTACGCCCCCGTCGGCGACCAACTGGTGCCGGTGACCGTCGCCAGCCCTGTCCTCTACGACCCCGAGGGAGCCCGCCGCGATGGCTGAGACCGCCCTTAACGCCCCGCTCCGCAGCCCGCTCTCGCAGGCCGCGGACCACCTGGCCGCCGCCACCCGCGCGTCCGGGGGTGCCATCCGGCTGGCCGAACTGCCCTTCCTGGCCCAGCTGAACGTGCGTCTGGACGCCAAGGGAGCGGCGGCGGAGGCCGTCGGGCTGGCACTGGACCTGCAACTGCCGCTCCAGCCGAACACCGTCGTGCGCGCGGGGGAGCTGACCGCGCTGTGGCTCGGCCCGGACGAATGGCTGCTGGTGGGACCGCCGGGCAGTGAACGGGATCTGGAGAGCCGGATCCGGGAGGCGGCGGGGGAGGAGCACGTCTCCGTCACCGACGTCTCCGCACAGCGCACCACGCTCCTCGTCACGGGCCCCCGCGCCCATGACCTGCTGGCCCACGGCTGTTCGTTGGACCTGCATCCGCGGGTCTTCGGAGCCGGCCGCTGCGCTCAGACGACCCTGGGCCGCACCCAGGTCGTGCTGGTCGCCCGGGACGAACCCGGGGCCGGATTCTGGATCCTGGTCCGCGCGACGTTCGCCGGCTATCTGGCGGACTGGCTGCTGGACGCGGCGACCGAGTACCTCTGAGGAAGCCCGGCGGGCCCGCACCCCGCCGGCCCCTGTGGGAGCTCCGCTCAGGAGCTCCCACAGGGCTTTGCGCAGCATGTTCCGTCAAACGCATCGAAGGTCGGACGCCCGTGACCGCCACTGCTCCACTCGCCCCGGGAACACCCGTACTCCACCCGCACGGCCTGCCACGCCCCGGCCGGACCCTGGTCATGGGTGTCGTGAACGTGACGCCGGACTCGTTCTCCGACGGCGGGCTGTCGTTCGCCGCCGACGCGGCTGTGGCGCACGGGATCGCCCTGCTCGAACAGGGCGCGGACATCGTGGACGTGGGTGGTGAGTCGACCCGCCCCGGCGCGGCACGCCCGCCGGTCGAGGAGGAGGTGCGACGCGTTCTGCCCGTCGTCCGGGAACTCGCGGCGGCGGGCGCGGTCGTGAGCGTCGACACGATGCGCGCCGAGGTCGCCGCACGCGCGCTGGACGCGGGTGCGCGGCTGGTCAACGACGTCTCAGGGGGTCTCGCCGACCCCGCGATGCTGCCGCTGATGGCGCGGGCGGGGGCGCCGTACATCCTCATGCACTGGCGTGGACACTCCGCTGGCATGCAGGCGAACGCCGTCTACGACGACGTCGTCACCGATGTGCTCGGTGAACTGCGCCTGAGGATCGACGCCGCGCTGGAGGCGGGGATACCGCGCGGCTGTCTGGTCGTCGACCCCGGGCTGGGCTTCGCGAAGACGCCCGACCACAACTGGGAGCTCCTGGGGCGCCTCGGGGACGTCAGGGGCCTGGGCCACCCCGTGCTCGTGGGCGCGTCACGCAAGTCGTTTCTGGGCAGCCTGCTGGCGGATCGGGAGACGGGACGACCGCGCCCGGCGCGGCAGCGCGATGCCGCGACCGCCGCCGTCTCCGTGCTCGCCGCCGCGCAGGGCGTCTGGTGCCTGCGCGTGCACGACGTCGCCTCCACGGCCGACGCGGTACGTGTGACGGCCCGCTGGGGTGTCGAGGCGGCGGCGCCGGCGCGGTCGTCCACGCGCTGAGCGCGCCCGAGGACCGCGGCCGGACCGAGCGCCCTGTGGAGACCGCGCGGCGGACGTGAGGCCTCAGCCCAGATAGCCCATCCTTCGGCTGATTTCGTCCGCGCCGCTGATCAGCAAAGGTGCGACCTCGCGGATGCGTTCCTCGGTCAAGCGGTAGGTGGGGCCGGAGGCGCTGAGCGCGGCGATGACCTCGCCCTCGCGGGACCGGATCGGCGCCGCGACGGCGTGCAGCCCGATCTCCAGCTCCTCCAGCGCCACCGCGTATCCGCGTATCCGCGACTCGGCGAGGTCCTTCTCCAGCTTCGTCCCGGCCGTCAGGGTGTGCGGCGTCAGCTTCCGCACCTCCGACTCCGCGAGCACGCGGGCGCGTTCCTTCCGGGTCAGGTGGGCCAGCAGGATCTTGCCGCTCGACGTCGCGTACACGGGGGTGAGCTTGCCGACCCAGTTGTGGGTGCCGACTGCGCCGGGGCCGCGTACCTGATCCAGGTTGACCGCGAAGTGCTCCTGCAGGACGGCGATGTTGACGGTCTCGCCGATCTCCTCGCTCAGCCGTTCGCACACCGGCCGGCCCTGCTGGGTGATGTCGAGCCGGCCCGTGACCGCGCCGGCCAGGCGCACGATCCCGAAGCCGAGCCGGTACTTGCCCCGCTCGGCGGTCTGCTCGACCAGGCCGCGTGCTTCCAGGGCCCCGAGCAGACGGAACGCGGTGGACTTGTGCACCTCTATCTCGGCGGCCACCTCGCTGACGCCCGCCTCGCCGCGCCGGGCGAGGATCTCCAGGACGCTGACGGCGCGGTCGACGGACTGCACCCCGTTCACCGCGGGACCCGCCGTTTCGCTATCTGCGGTGTAGTTGCTCATGGCGCAACTATACGCACGGTGTTCGGCAGGGTTGAAGGGGGCCGCGGAAGGCGGTTCGGGTGACCGGATCGGGCCGCCCGCATGGTTGCACGGGCCGCTCGGTCAACGGAAGACCGCGGTGCGCCTCCCCCCTCCTGGCGGGTGGCCCCGGCGGTATCGGGCGTCCGTTTTCCGCCGGGATGGCGACTTCGCTCGGCCGGCCCCCTTGACAGTGGGTGTCCGCAGGGAGACAGTTTGGTCGGTCGTTGCTTATAGCGAACAGAGTTGCGTAATGCACAACTCAGGTGGTGGCTCGGCCTCCAGGTCTCACCCGGGTTCGGGTGAAGTTCCCTCCCTCCCTCAGAACATCAGGCCGAAGATCCCGGAGATCGCGTTCGGCCCGTCCCCTCTACGAGGAGATCGACCGTGACACACGAGGTACGCGCCGTCGTGGCCCACCAGAAGGGCGCACCGGTCTCGGTGGAGACCATCCTGGTGCCGAACCCGGGCCCCGGCGAGGCGCTGGTGCGGGTGCAGGCCTGCGGTGTCTGCCACACCGACCTGCACTACCGGCAGGGCGGGATCGACGACGCGTTCCCGTTCCTGCTCGGCCACGAGGCGGCCGGTGTCGTGGAGTCGGTCGGCGAAGGAGTCGCCGATGTCGCGCCCGGCGACTTCGTCGTCCTCAACTGGCGTGCCGTCTGCGGCACTTGCCGGGCCTGCGGCAAGGGAAGGCCGTGGTACTGCTTCGCGACCCGCAACGCCACGCGGCCGATGACCCTCGCCGACGGCACCCCGCTCTCCCCGGCCCTCGGCATCGGCGCCTTCGCCGAGAAGACCCTCGTCGCCGCAGGTCAGTGCACCAAGGTCGACCCGGCGGCCTCGCCCGCCGCGGCCGGTCTGCTCGGCTGCGGGGTGATGGCCGGGTTCGGTGCCGCGGTCAACACCGGCGGCGTGGGCCGCGGTGACTCGATCGCGGTGATCGGCTGCGGCGGCGTCGGCATGGCGGCGATCGCGGGCGCCAAGGTCGCCGGTGCGAGCCGGATCATCGCCGTGGACGTCGACGAGCGAAAGCTGAAGTGGGCCGAGCAGTTCGGTGCCACCGACACCGTCGACTCCTCCCGGACCGACGCGGTCGAGGCGATCCGCGAGCTGACCGGCGGTCACGGCGCCGACGTCGTCGTGGACGCGGTGGGCCGCCCCGAGACCTTCAAGCAGGCCTTCTACGCCCGTGACCTCGCCGGCACCGCCGTCCTGGTCGGCGTCCCCACCCCTGAGCCGACCCTCGACCTGCCCCTGCTGGACGTCTTCGGCCGCGGCGGCGCGCTGAAGCCTTCCTGGTACGGCGACTGCCTGCCCTCCCGGGACTTCCCCGTCCTGATCGACCTCTACCTCCAAGGCCGCTTCGACCTGGGCGAGTTCGTCACCGAGACGATCGGCCTGGACGACGTGGAGGCCGCGTTCGCCGGGATGCACCACGGCGACGTCCTGCGCTCGGTGGTGGTCCTGTGACCGCGCGCGTCGAACGCCTCGTCACCTCCGGCACCTTCGAACCGGACGGCGGCTCCCAGAGGTCTTGCGGCAGGAGGGCCTGACCGTGGCCGGCGCCGACCTCCTGGTGCCGCACACCCCCGGCCACTCGCCCGGCTCCGTCTGCCGCGCGTCTGACCTTCTCCGAACCCCCGACATTCTCCGAACGTCCGTATTTTTCCGAAGGTGACACGATGACCATCACGAACCTGCCGCCCAGCCTGATCCCCACGCTGTCCGGTGAGTACTACACCGACCCCGAGGTCTTCGCCCAGGAGCAGGAGCGGGTCTTCGAGGCCATGTGGTTCTGCGTGGCGCGCGCCGCCGAGCTGGACAAGCCCGGCGCCTTCCGTACCTACCAGGTGGGCCGCGAGAGCGTGCTGATCTCCCGCTCGCGGGACGGCTCGATCAAGGCCTTCCTCAACATCTGCCGGCACCGCGGTGCCAAGCTGTGCACCGAGGAGTCCGGTGAGGTGAAGCGGGCCTTCCAGTGTCCGTACCACGCCTGGACCTACGGCCTGGACGGCAAGCTGGTCGCCGCCCCGAACCTGACGTCCATGCCGGACATCGACCGGACCGAGTACGGCCTGATCAACGTCCATGTGCGGGAGTGGCTCGGCTATGTGTGGGTGTGTCTCGCCGACGAGCCGCCGTCCTTCGAGACGGATGTGCAGGGCGCGGTCGTCGAGCGGCTGGGCGACCTGGAGTCGATCGAGCGCTACGGCATCGACGACCTCGGGCTGGGGCGCCGTATCACCTACGACGTGAAGGCGAACTGGAAGCTCATCATCGAGAACTTCATGGAGTGCTACCACTGCGCCACGATCCACCCCGAACTCACCGAGGTGCTCCCGGAGTTCGCCGATGGCTACGCCGCCCAGTACTACGTGGGCCACGGCGCCGAGTTCGGCGAGGAGGTCCAGGGCTTCACCGTCGACGGCTCCGAGGGCCTCGACCGCATCCCGGGCGTCGCCGAGAACCAGGATCGCCGCTACTACGCGATCACCGTCCGGCCGCAGGTCTTCGTCAACCTCGTCCCCGACCACGTGATCTTCCACCGGATGTACCCGATGGCAGCCGACCGCACGGTCGTCGAGTGCGACTGGCTGTACCTGCCGCACGTCGTGGAGAGCGGCAAGGACGTGGACCGTTCGGTGGAGCTGTTCCACCGGGTCAACCAGCAGGACTTCGACGCCTGTGAGCGCACCCAGCCGGCGATGAGCTCGAAGGCGTACGCCAAGGGCGGTGTGCTGGTGCCCAGCGAGCATCACATCGGCGAGTTCCACACCTGGCTGCAGAACAAGCTCGACGTGCGTCCCACGCACTGACGCCACACCCGGTACCGCCCGCCCGATCCCCTGCGACGGGGCTGTTGCGCTGTGCGCAACCTCGTGCGTAGTCGGAAATTGATATGCGACATCTCCCTTGACAACACCGCATCACGCGGAAAGCATGTTGCGCATAGCGAATGTCGTTGTGTTATGCGAGACAACAACTCCCCGTATGGAGCCGGCATGAGGAGCATCACCGTCGTCGGAGCGTCGCTGGCAGGCCTGAGCACGGTCCGGGCGCTGCGCGCAGAGGGCTATGACGGCGAGATCGTCGTCGTGGGGGAGGAGCGCCACACCCCCTACGACCGGCCCCCGCTGTCCAAGGAATTCCTCAAGGGCGACATCGACGCCGACGGGCTCGCGCTCGGCGACGCGGACGAGTACGAGGTCCTGGACGCGCAGTGGCTGCTCGGCGAGCGCGCCGTGCGGCTCGACCCCGTCGCCCGCACCGTCACCCTCGCCTCAGGACGGCACGTGCGCACAGACGGCGTCGTCATCGCGACCGGCGCCACCCCCCGCACCCTCCCCGGCACCGAGGGGCTGGCGGGCGTCCACACCCTGCGCACCCTGGAGGACGCCCAGGCCCTGCGCGCCGAACTGCTCGACGGCATGCCCCGGGTCGTCGTCATCGGCGCCGGGTTCATCGGCGCCGAGGTGGCCTCCACCGCACACGGGCTCGGGCTCCACGTCACCGTCGTCGAGGCGCTCCCCGTGCCGCTGGAGCGTCAACTCGGGCGCGAGATGGGGCTGGTGGTCTCCTCGTTGCACAGCGATCACGGCGTTCGGCTGCTGTGCGGAACCGGCGTGGCGGAACTGCTCGGCGAGGGCCGGGTCACGGGCGTACGGCTGGCGGACGGGCGGGTGCTGCCCGCCGACATCGTCGTGGCCGGCGTGGGCGTGCGGCCCAACACCGACTGGCTCGCCGGTTCCGGTGTGCGGGTCGACGACGGCGTGGTGTGCGACTCCGGCTGCTCGACCGGCGTACCGGGCGTGGTCGCCGTCGGTGACGTCGCCCGCTGCCCCCACCCGTTCACCGGACGGCACGCCCGCATCGAGCACTGGAGCAACGCCACCGAGCAGGCGAGGACCGCCGCCCGCACCCTGCTGACCGGTGTGTCGGCCGAGGCATCGCTCACCCCGCCGTACTTCTGGTCCGACCAGTACCGGACCCGCATCCAGGTCGCCGGATACGTCGCCCCGGGCGCCGAGCCCGAGGTCGTCGAGGGCGACGTCGCCAGCCGCACCTTCACGGTCCTCTACCGCCGCGAGGGCACCCCCGTCGCCGTGCTCTCCCTCAACCAGCCGAAGTTCTTCAACCGGCTCCGCCGCACCCTCGTCCCCGCCGCAGCGGCCGTCGTGTCATGACCTCCGCGCCCCGACTCTCCCCGGGATCCGCGGCGGAGACCCCCGCGAGCATTCCGCGGCACCTGCGTTACACCTGGGACCACGAGTGGCTGGTCGTGGACGAGGGCAACGCCACCGTCGGCATCACCGCGTTCGCGGCGAAAGCCCTCGGTGACGTCGTCCAGCTGCGACTGCCCGACGTCGGAACCTGGGTCGAGGCGGGGGAGAGCTGCGGGCGGATCGAGTCACGGACCGCCGTCAGCGGCCTGTACGCCCCCGCCTCGGGCCGCGTCCTCGAAGTCAACCCCGCTCTGGCCGACGACCCCGGCGTCGTCAACACCGCCCCCTACACCGGCGGCTGGCTGTTCCGGCTGCGGGTCGAGAACATCGCCGGCGCGCTGACCCCCGACGCCTACGCCGCGCACTGTGCCCACACCCAAGGAGACCGCCGATGACCCTGTTCGACCAGCCCCTGCACGAACTCGACCCCGAGGTCGCCGCCGCGCTCGACGCGGAGCTGGACCGTCAGCAGTCGACCCTGGAGATGATCGCCTCCGAGAACTTCGCGCCGGTCGCGGTGTTGGAGGCGCAGGGTTCGGTTCTGACGAACAAGTACGCCGAGGGCTACCCGGGCCGCCGCTACTACGGCGGTTGCGAGCACGTCGACGTCGCCGAGCAGATCGCCATCGACCGGGTCAAGGAGCTGTTCGGCGCCGAGTACGCCAACGTCCAGCCCCACTCCGGCGCCTCCGCCAACCAGGCCGCCCTGTTCGCGCTCGCCCAGCCCGGCGACACCATCCTCGGCCTGGACCTGGCCCACGGCGGCCACCTCACCCACGGCATGAAGATCAACTTCTCGGGCAAGCAGTTCAACGTGGTGCCGTATCACGTGGACGCCGAGTCCGGTCTGGTCGACATGGCGGAGCTGGAGCGCCTCGCGAAGGAGCACCGGCCGAAGGTGATCATCGCCGGCTGGTCGGCGTACCCGCGGCAGCTGGACTTCGCCGAGTTCCGGCGGATCGCCGACGAGGTCGAGGCGTACCTGT